>NZ_JAODNK010000199.1 GCF_025465275.1 Nocardia sp.
ATTGCGTTTCGAGCTCGCTGTCCACCGAGGGACCAGTTCCTGTGAAGCATCCAGATAGGATGGGTTCCTCGTAAGCTGAGCAGACATCCCCGAGAGGACATGATGATGGCCGCGAACAGCAGCGCCAAAGACATCGCGGACGACGATCTGGAACCACTCGCCGACGAAACCGCACGCCAGGCCCAGCGCGTAGTGGCCGCATACGCCACCGACGCAGACGAATGCCGCATGCTCCTGTCGATGCTCGGCATCGCTCCCGCCACGCGAGGCGAATGAGCCTGTGAACCCGGATAGCGCCGGTTCAGGTTTCGTCGTCGTCGCCAACCGGCTTCCGGTCGACCTCGAGAAACTTCCCGACGGCACCACACGCTGGAAACGCAGTCCCGGCGGCCTGGTAACCGCTCTGGAACCGGTGCTGCGCAATAACAAGGGCGCCTGGGTGGGCTGGGCGGGCGTCCCCGATGTCGAGATGGACCCGATCGTCGAAGACGGGCTGGAATTGCATCCGGTACCGCTCTCGGCCGATGAGGTCGCCGACTACTACGAGGGTTTCTCCAATGGCACCCTGTGGCCGCTGTATCACGATGTGATCGTGCGCCCGGTCTACGACCGCAAGTGGTGGCAGGCATACGTGCAGGTGAACCGCCGTTTCGCCGAACACACCGCGAAGGTCGCCGCCGAGGGCGCCACCGTCTGGGTACAGGACTACCAGCTGCAGCTGGTGCCGAAGATGCTGCGCATGCTGCGCCCGGATCTGACCATCGGCTTCTTCCTGCACATTCCGTTCCCGCCGGTCGAGCTGTTCATGCAAATGCCTTGGCGCACAGAGATCGTCGAAGGCCTGCTGGGCGCCGACCTGATCGGCTTCCACCTTCCCGGGGGCGCGCAGAACTTCCTCTACCTGGCGAGAAGGCTTGCCGGGCAACCGACTTCACGCGGCAGCGTGGGTGTGCGCTCGAAACTCGGTGTGGTGCAGGTAGGTTTCCGCACCGTGCGGGTGGGCGCGTTCCCCATTTCCATCACCTCCACCGAACTGGACGAGATGTCGCGCCGCCGCAGCGTCCGCGAGCGGGCCTCGAAAATCCGTGCGGAACTGGGCAATCCGAAGACCATCCTGCTGGGTGTGGACCGTCTGGACTACACCAAGGGCATCGATATCCGACTGGCCGCGCTCGAGGAACTGCTGTCCGAGGGCCGGATAGACCCCGCCGACACGGTGGTGGTGCAGCTGGCCACCCCGAGCCGCGAGCGGGTGGAGTCCTACATCCAGATGCGCGGCGATATCGAACGCCAGGTCGGCCGCATCAACGGCGAGTACGCCCGCGTCGGCTATCCGGTGGTGCACTACCTGCACCGGCCGATCCCCCGCGAGGAACTGCTCTCGTTCTTCGTGGCCGCCGACGTCATGCTGGTGACCCCGCTGCGCGACGGCATGAACCTGGTGGCCAAGGAGTACGTGGCCTGCCAGGGCGGCCTCAGCGGCGCGCTGGTGCTGAGCGAATTCACCGGTGCGGCAGCGGAATTGCGACAGGCATACCTGTGCAACCCGCACGACCTGGACAGCGTCAAGGACGCCATCATCTCCGCCATCGAAGACGACCGCGACACCCGCCGCCGCCGCATGCGCTCCCTGCGCAGGCAGGTCCTCACCCACGACGTCGACCGCTGGGCCCGCGCCTTCCTCGACGCCCTGGCCCAGGACCGGGTGGCCGGCAGCGCCCTGCTGTCCGACGACGATGTGGACCCGGATATAAACCACTGACCACCCCTAAACTGTGGCCCAGCCCTTCATCGTGAAGAGTTGGGCCACAGTCATTTTCAGCAGAAGCCGTTTCAGCCAGCCCAATCTCCCACGGACCCTGCACATGCCCTGGCCAGAACCCAGCGGCCGAGTGTCGTGCCGTGGTAGCCATGAGTCGAGCGAGGGCTATCGCCCGATGAGCCTCACGGGACTCACCTCAGGTGATCCGGACCTACCTGGTCCCGGTGGTCTGATCGCGGGAACCCTTGTGTGCCAGTATTGTTCGCTCGACGGGAAACAGATCGGTCGTATCGAATACAGCGACCGGGCGATCGTGGTGCGGCCGCACGACAACAACTCCGGGAACGCCTATCGCGGAACTGCTCGGCTCCACGCAAAGCGCTGGGACCGGGATCGTCGCACACTACGATGGCGCGTTCGCATCGTCCTACCCTTCGCCCATGAATTGAGCCGCGGACCCGTTCGGGGGCACGTCACCAAAACAACCCTGTGGCCCGACCTTTCACCGTGAAGAACTGGGCCACATTCGAGTCCTACTCGAATGCCAGTCGTGCGATGAGATGCCTGTGGTTCCTGATCAGCGGCAGCCTGCGTTGCGCTCCGAGTGCCAGGGGACCACACCAGCCGCGTCCTGGAATCATCGGAAGCTCCTGGTAGCCGGAGACTCCTGGAACTCGTTGCGGCAGTGCCCGAGCCTCCGCAACCGTCAGGCCGAAGGGCATATGGGGTATCACATAGTCCGAGTTGCGTGCCAGCATCGTGCCCTTGGCCGTGCGCTCGGTGACCGCCGGCGGCAAGATGTCGAAGACCACGCCGGCACCCGGAAACCTTTGTGCCATATCACCGATCAGCGCGTACACGTCGTCCGGTTGCAGGTACATGAACAGGCCCTCGGCGGTGACGAGCACGTCCTCGGTCCCGACGAGGTCGAACCAGGAACGGTCCAGTGCCGACATGGCGACCGTGCGGACCCGTGGTTCGGCCGGTAGCAGTTGCTCGCGGAGGGTGATCATCTCCGGCAGGTCCACCGATAACCAGTTCAGCTCCGGTACGCCGAGCCGCCAGTAGGTGGTCTGCAGACCTTCGCCGAGTGCCACCACGGTGCCGCCGGGCGAGTTCCTTTGGAAGCGCTGGATTTCCGCGTCGATGGTGTGGGCTCGCAGGGCCTGCGACTGGCTGGGACTGCCGAAGTTCTGGTAGTCGAAGTCGATCGACCGGCACAGCTGTTCGGCGAGCGTATCGCTGAATTCCGAATCGGTCCGCGCGGATTCGGCCGCCCGGCTCCACAGGGTCCACAGCGCGGTAACCGGAACACCTTCCAGTCCGTCAATATTCGTCTTGTTCACAGTTCACGCAGCCGTACCATAGGAATGCGGCGCTCTGTCCTGGATTGATAGTCGCGATAGAACTCACGGTCAGCAGTCAATGCCGCCCAAAGCTGTTGATACTCCGGGCCATCGACTATTTCCGGGCGTGCCCGATACTCTGCCGACCGCAGCTTCACCCGCACCTCGGCATTCACCCCGGCATCGGTGAGGTTCCAGTACCAGGCCGGATGCTGCGGCGCTCCCACGAAGGAGGCCACGACAATGCGATGTCCCGCCTCGTCGACCCAGAACGGCAGGGCCACCTTGTGCACCTTTCCGCTCTTTCGGCCGACGGTCTGCAGGAGCAGATGCTCCATCCCCGAGCTGACCCACACCTCCTCCGCATCGGTGTACTCCATGCCAATCACATGCTTGCGTCCGAGTGCAATGAGTTTCTGCTGCTCGGGCTCGGTGAACGGATTGTTACGTTGATCGGTCAGGCCCACATCAAACCTCCATTGACCTCGAGAATCGCCCCGTTGACGTAGGAAGCGTCATCGGAGGCGAGGAATACGGCCGCACGCGCAGCCTCGCTGACCTGCCCAGCCCGGCCCAGCGCGAACCGTTTGCGGTAGGCGGCCCAGACCCGGTCGTTCTCGGCCAGCCGCGCGCCCATACCCGCGTCGAGAATTCCCGGCGACAGGGCATTGACCCGAATCCGATACTGGCCCAGTTCGATAGCGCTGGTCTTGGTGAACATTTCGATGGCAGCCTTGGTTGCGCTGTACCCGGCCGCGCCGACCGCTATCCGGCTCGACATGGACGAGGACATATTGATGATCGCGCCACCCCGCTCCCGCATGTGCGGCACAGCCGCGCGGGTGCACAGAAAAGTGCCGGTCAGATTGGTGGTGACCATGGTGTTCCAGTCGTCCGGAGCGAGATGCTCGACCCGCCCGTCCCGGTTCACCCCGGCATTGGCGACCACTACATCCAGTCCGTGCAGTGATTCCACTGCCACCGCCATCAACTGCTCGACCGATTTCGGATCGCCGACATCGGCCGGATGGAACAGGCAGCGATCGGGATACTCCTCTTTCAGGAGCTGAAAATCCCCGGCCATGCGCGCCGAGCACATGACCGACGCACCTTCCGCCAGAAACTCTTTCGCGATTGCGAAGCCGAGCCCCCGGGTGCCACCGGTGACGACGGCGGTCTTTCCTTCGAGCCGCATTACGAGCCTTCCGAATTTGTTCCGGTCAATACCACGTCAGGACCGCCGCCGCGGCGCTCATTCCGCCGCCGACCCCGGCCAAGAGAATCCGCTCGCCGCGCTGGAGCGGGCGTTCGAGGTGCGAGCTGTGCAGAGTGATGGGAATGGATGCCGCACCGGTGTTCCCGTATCGGGGTGCCGTGAGCGGAACCCGCGTGGGGTCCATACCTAGTTCCCGGATACAGGTTTCGAGCAGCCGGGTATTCGCTTGGTGCAGGATGATCCGGTCCATATCGGCGAGCGCGAAGCCGGATTCGCCCAGTGCCTCGGCGATAAGCTTGGGAAGGGTCGTAAGCACGTAGTCACGAACCGCCCGGCCGTCCATCCGGAATAGCTGACCGCCTGCGGGAACCTCTACGAGAGAACGCAATCCGCCATCGGTGACGAGACGGCTCGCGTGCAGCCCGTACCCGTGCGGCACCGGGCCGACCAGCGTCGCGCCCGCACCATCGCCGAACAGGCTCACGGTCTTGCGGTCGGCACGATTCATGATCCGCGAATAGATATCGGCCCCGACGACGAGCGCCACGCCGTCGCGCTCATCACCGCGTTCGAGTAGTCCGGCGGCGACCACCAAAGCGAAGAGGTATCCGACGCAGACCGAGTTGAGATCGAAGGCCGGTATTCCGTTCAGGCCCAATTTGTGTTGCAATGCAGCGGCTGTCGCGGGCTGCGGCTGATCTCCGGTCGACGTGGCCACGATGATGCCGCCGATCCGCGGCCAATTCTCCCGGTCCGGCCCCAGCAGGTCGATGACGGCCGCGTAGGCGAGGTCGGAGGTCAACTCCGCGCTGTTCGCGTAGCGACGGGTGTTGATTCCCGTGCGCTCGCGCACCCAGTTCGTCGTGGTTCCCGTCCACTCCGCAATGCGGTCGTTGTCCACCACGTCCAGCGGCAGGTACGCGCCGGTCCGTACAATTCCCACGGCCATCAGGTGTGCCCCCGCCGCGTCATGCCGATTCCTTCTCCCACAGGTTGATCGGCAGTTCGGCCAACTGCCACACGGCGGACCCACTGTTCCACCGGATCTCCTCGGCGGCGACCGCGAGCCGCGCGTGCGGATACTCACGCAGCAGCGTCTCGACGCCCACTTCCAGTTCCATGCGGGCGATCTGGGAGCCCAGGCAGTAGCGGGTGCCGTAGCCGAAGGCCATATGCGGTTTCGCCATGCGCTCGCTGTCGATGCGCTCCGGGTCGGCGAAGACACTCGGGTCCAGATTGGCGGCGCCGATGGCGGGGACTACGAAGTCGCCGGGCTGCATATCCACCCCACCGACCCGCACCGCTTCGCGTACCCGCCACGGCAGTCCCTCACCACCGGCCAGGGAGATGGTGCGCAGCAATTCGTCGACGACTCCTGGAATTCGATCCGGATGCTCCCGCAGCATGTCCCACAGTCCAGGGCTGAGCAGTAGTCGCAGGACGATCTTGCTCAGCATGTGCGCCGAGGATTCGTATCCGCCCACGATAAGGGCGAAGACGACGGTCACCAGCTCCCACTTCTCCAGATCGTCGCCATGCTGCATCAGATCGGACACGAAATCCCCTGTGGGCGCGGCCTTCCGTTCAGCGATCAGTCGCAGGACGTACTTGCCCAGATCCTGCAGCGCGGCCTCGGCGCCACGCGCCCCGGCGTCCGACTCGGAAGCATCCGTGAGCAGCCCGCTCACCCAGTCCCCCACAGCGGGTTGATCGGCTTCGGAAATGCCGACCAGCTCACCGAGCACATTGAGCGAAAATGGTTTGGCGACAACGGATACGTAGTCACTCTCCGCCGATCGGTCGAGCTCGGCCAGTCGGCGGGCCATGATCGCCTGGGTGGCGGTGCGCAGCGTGGCCATCCGAGCACCGGTCAGTTCCCGGCCGATGACCCGGCGCAGTTTGGTGTGAATGCTGTCGTCCAGGCTGCCGATTCCACCCTGCAGGAGCAGTCCGGCGGTGAGTCGCGGCGCCGATTCCTTCGACATGCCGGTGCGGCTGAATGCCTTCTTCGAATAGACGGTTCGCACATCTTCGTACCCGGTGACCAGCCAGGCCGCATCGCCGTAAGGGTACTGCACCCGCGCGACGCCGCCGGATCCCCGAACCTCGTCCATGACCGGATCCAGACCCAAGGATCTCGTTGTCTCCGAGGGGTATTGGTGCATAGGACACTGCAACTTCTCCATCAAGCCCTCCCACTCACGGAGTGCGTGAATACGCCACTCCACCAATCCGTTTCATGACCGAAGCGCTTCATTGCGCAAAATCGTTGCGGCTCAACAGATTTCGCCGCTTCCGAACCCCACCACGCATACTCAATTCGAATTGACTGTAACGTGTTCTATATCGAGTTTCAGAGACTCTCAGCAGAAATCTGTTGTGACCAACGCCATATGGACCTCCTGTCGATATTTGACTAGAACTCGTTCTACTTATGCCGTCAGCGCGTATCACCGAATGCGATGTGCGCCGGCCGATCCACTGGGGAGTGCGATGGATCCCGTCTCTAGCCCGTTCGCCGTCATCGAAGGCCGGCCGATGTACCGGCTGCGGCGCTACTTCCCGGAGCATCCGGCGGACGGCCCCGCCGCCCTGCTGGTGCCACCGCTGATGATGACCGCGGAGGTCTTCGATCTCGATGTCGAGGACGGGGCGGTCGCAATGCTGCACCGGGCGGGAATCGATCCCTGGGTGCTCGACTTCGGTTCTCCTGCAACGGAAGAGAATGGCTGGGAGCGCACGCTGGACGATCACGTATTGGCCGTGTCCGCCGTCATCGACACCGTTGGCAAGAGCACCGGCCGCGAGGTGAATCTGGTCGGCTACTGCCAGGGCGGGATGTTCGGCTATCTGGCCGCGACCCACCGTAGTGGCGAAGGGGTTGCGAGCATTGTTGCGATCGGCAGCATGGTGGACTGGACAGCCGCCGGGCTCCCGTTCGGCCCGCGGGTCGCCAACCACCTCGCGGAGACTGTGCGCGAGGGCGCCCAGATCACCGACACCATTCTGAAGACCTGGTGGGATCTGGTCGATCCGGTAAATACGGTGCGCAATCGTGTGCGGACCCTGCGCAATCGATCCGCACCGGCACTCTCCCCCGCCGAGGTACGCCGCCGCCAGTTCATGGCAGGCGAGGGCCGCATCGGGTATCCGGGTCCGGCCGCATCGGATCTGTTGCGGCAGTTCGCAATAGGGAACCGTCTCCTGAACGGTGGCTTTGTCGTCGGAGACCGGGTACACAGCATGGGCGAGCTGACCTGTCCGATACTCGGGATAGTCGGACGCCGGGATCAGCTCGCGCCCGGTGCGTCGGTTCGCGGCATCAGGAGTGCGGCACGCAGCGCGCCCGTGTACGAGGTCAGCGTCGACACCGGGCACTACAAGATGGTCGCCGGAAGCACCGCCGTCCGGACGACCTGGCCTGTCATCGCCGGCTGGCTGCACTGGCACGGCAGCGACGGACCACGTCCGGAGCAGATCGTCGACATGCCCGAGGCGACGGCACGATCGCCGCGGCCGCAGACCCGCACCAAGCGGATGCTGTTCGCCCCGCCTCGTCCCGCGCGGCCGGGAAAGATCCTGCCGGACACCAGAATTTCGCCGGGACTGGCCTGGAGTGCGCGCACATCCTCGCGCGACTGCCTGCTCTACGCGGGCCGGATGCGCACCGAGGCCGGAGTGAACGCCCGCATCGACGCGGTGGTGCGGACTCTCATCGCCGTAGGCGTCGAGCCGGCCGAACGGGTGGGTGTGGTTATGGGGATGCGGCCCGGCGCCCTGATCGCCGTCGCCGCACTGTCGCGACTCGGCGCGGTGGCGGTGCTGCTGCCCGGGGACGAGAATCTTTCCGCCGCTGTGAATCTCACCGGCACCGGCACAGTTGTCGCAGGTCCGGCGGATATCGACCGGGTCGGCGAGCACGATTACCGACTGCTGACGCTCGGTGACGACGAAGTGCGCAACACCCCGAAACTGCTGGCCGACAACGAAGTAGATCTGGATGCCGTAGATACGAGTGCTGTACGGCTCCCCGACTGGTACCGCCCGAATCCCGGCACCGCCGACGAGGTCGCGTTCCTCGCAGTCACCTTCGCGACGTCTACGCCGACAGTCGAACGGATCACGAATCGGCAGTGGGCCGTCCGCGCCTACGCCGCGGTGCCCACTACCGGTATCGACTACCGAGACACATTGTATTGCGCTGGTGCGCTGAGTGATCCACATGTCCTGACCGAGATAGGAGCAGCACTGGTGAGCGGAGCGAGAATCGCATTGGCCAGTGAGGCTAGTCCTGAACAGATCGAGAGCGAAGCCCGCCGCTACGGCGCGAGCCTCATTGCCCGGGCCGGTAATTCGGCTGTGCGACAATGACTTCGACAGTATGCAGGATCCCGCATTAGCGACAATGGTACTCACCTGATTCGCGAGGATGAGACCGGTGTGAGCACGAGTGCCGAGATCACGCTGGCCGGCGGACTACAGGGCGGCAGCCATCGCCGCACCGATTGCACGCAGGTGATCGGTCGCACCACCGAGCGCGAACTCGTTGTGCTTGGCGGCGGTGAAGTACTGGTTCACGATGTGGTCCCGGTCTATGCCGACACCACCGTGCACGTGCACGACGGTGTGCGCGACCCGGTGTCCCGCCTCTGCGGCCCAGTACTTCGCGGTGTGCACCGCTTCGTTGGCCGGCAGCCGCTCGGCCAGCCGCCACGCCGCCTGCGTCACCGCTAGCCGGACACCCTGCACATCGATGTAGCTGTCTGCCAGTCGCTGTGCGACCGCTTGGAAGCTACCTATCTTGCGGGAGAACTGTTCGCGCTCACGGGCATAACTCGACACCAGCTCCAGGCCCTGCTCGAGGGTGCCCAGCTGCTGCGCGGCCAGTCCCAGCCAGGCGCGAGTCAGCAGCCAGTTCAAGATCTCGGCGCCCTCTTGCACGGTGCCCAGCAATTCGGCTGGAGCGGAATCGAATTCCACCACGTATTCGGGACTGTGGTCGGTGGTGATCTGCTCCGTGACGACCACACCATAGGCGGACGGGTTCACCAGAAACAGCGCTGGCGTTCCAGATACATCGGCAGGTACCAGAATGAGGGCTGCCTGGCGTGCGAAAGGCACAGTGGTCTTGGCGCCGTTCAGCTTCCAGCCATTACTGTTGGTCGCGGTGGTGACCGGCTTGTCCGGCTCCCAGTTCTGCGCTTCGCTCAGGGCCGCGGTCAGGACGATCTCGCCGGACGCGGCCTGTGCGGCGACCTCCTGCTGTTCGCCAGAACCGAATTCGGCGAGCGCACCCGCGCCCAGCACGATCGACCACAGGTACGGCACGGCCGCAACGGCCCTGCCCAGCTCACGCAGAATAGCAGCCTGCTCCAGCATGCCGAAGTCGCTGCCGCCCACAGCTTCCGGCAGCGCGGCTGCCAGCACACCGGTTTCGGCGAGTGAATTCCACAGCTGCCGGTCGAAGCGCACGATGCGCTCGCCGTTGGTGCCGGTGTTCTTGTCGAGTTCGCGTAGACGATCGGGCGTGACCAGCTTGCCGCACACTTCGCTGGCCAGGCTGGCGAGGTCTTGCTGCGCTTCGGTTGGAGTGAAGTCCATGATGAGTACCCAGCTTTCGGATTGTGTCAGCGCGCAGCAGGCGGCAGTTTCAGTGCGAACATGGCGATGATGTCGCGCTGCACCTCGTTGGTGCCGCCACCGAAAGTCATGATGAGACTGGCCCGATGCAACCGCTCGAGGACACCGGAGAGCTGTACACCTGCCGAGTCCTGACACAGGTGCGCCTGCGGTCCCAGCACCTCCATCAGCAGCCGGTATGCCTCGGTGGCCAACTCTGAGCCGTAGACCTTGCAGGCGGAAGCGTCCCACGGGCGCGGCGCGCTATTGCCCGCGTCGACACGCGCGGCGATCTCGTAGTTCAGCAACTTCAGGTATTCGATCTTGGCATGCACACGGGCCAGGTTCAGCTGGACCCATTCGCTGTCGATGACACGAATACCACTGGCGTTCTTGGTGTTCCGTGCCCATTCGACGGTGTACTGGAGAGCCATGACCAGATGTCCGGCCCCACTCAGCGCGACGCGCTCGAAATTGAGCTGGTTGACGATCAGACCCCAGCCACCGTTCTCCGGGCCCACCATATCGGTGTGCTTGACCCGCACGTCCTGGTAGTAGGTGGCGGAAGTGTCCGGCCCGGCCATGGTGTGCACCGGAGTCGACGAGAAGCCCTCAGCAGCGGTCGGCACGATGAACATCGATATGCCACTGTGCTTTTCGGCATTCGGATCGGTGCGCGCGGCCAGCCACACGTAGTCGGCGTAGCTGATGAGGGAGGTCCACATCTTCTGCCCGTTGATGGTCCACTCGTCGCCGTCGCGCATCGCCGCGGTACGCAGCGAAGCCAGGTCGGTGCCCGCGCCCGGCTCGGAATAGCCGATGGAAAAGTGCAATTCACCGGCGGCGATCTTGGGCAGGAAGAACTCCTTCTGCTCCTCGGTGCCGTAGTGCATGATGGTCGGCGCCACCGTATTGATGGTCAGGAACGGCACCGGAGCGGTGGCCATGGCGGCCTCGTCGGTGAAGATCAGCTGATCCATGACCGAGCCACCCCGGCCGCCGTACTCCTTCGGCCAGCACAGCGCGAGCCAGCCGTCCCGGCCCATTTCCGCGATCACCTCGCGGTAGACATCGCCCTCGCCGTACTCGCCGGTCGGCGCGGCGAGCGCCTCGCGCCGCTCGGGGGTCATCAAGCGCGCGAAATAGTCACGCAGCTCGGCGCGTAGTTCCTCTTGTTGCGGCGTGTACGCAATCCGCATGACGGTACCTCTCGTCTCTGATCTGGGGTTGAAGTCGATCGCGTCAGGGCTTCACTGCGGCTGTGCCGCCGAGGATGACAGCTCGGCAGCGAAGACGGCCGGATCCACCCGCCTGCGCACATTCGAGACGCCGGTTGCGACACTCACGCCGAGCGGCCCGGTCCGGTCGTACATGGTGGCCGCGGCAATGGCGACGCCATCGGCCGAGACCTGTTCCAGGGCCTGCAATCCCACCTCGGGCCCCTCGGGCAGCCGCGACAACGTCACGGTCACATCGCAGTTGATGTAGCCGATTCCTTCGGTTCCCCAGTTGCACACCATGCTGGTGGTGTCGGCGACATAGGCGGCCAACTGGAACGGCGAATTGGGCTCACCTTCGACCAGGGGTAATACGTCGTGCCACACGCATTTCCGCTCATCGTTCTGACCTGAGCCGAAATCACCGGTCCAATTCTGGCTTCCCGACTTGAACAGCAGTGGGTTCCACTCGGCCGTCCGCTCCGGTGCCGGCAACTGCCGGACCGGCTGCCACACCTGTCCCGGCGATCGCTCCGCGACGGCCAGGTACATCAATGTCGCGCGTGCCCGCACCTGATCGTGCTGCACGATCGAGACATCGACCACACGGACGCGCGTGCCATCACGGACCACCTCGCTGCGGAGCTGGATCGGTTCGGCGAGTACCGGCCTGAAGAGATCTACGGTGAATCGACCGGGAATGAATGCCGCTCCAGGACTGCGTGTTTCAGCCTCACGTGCCAGGAGTCCGCACAACGCGGTCCCGCTCACCTGCGACGGCGCCCACGGGCTGGCCGCCAGGTCGGTCGCGACATAGCAGCCATCGACCATATTGAAGAATGCAACCACTGCGCATAACCCCCATTGCCTTGAGATCTGTTGAATTAGACGATGTTTCAGGATGGCGAGGGAGGATCGCCGAGGAATGCCGGTACGCAGACGACTCGATTCCACGCGGGCGGTGGAATTTCGCCACCCGGCGGGATCGCGGCCGTGGGCGCCGGCGCGGGCCCGACGATCGCATGCGCGTTGGTGCCGATGACGCCGAACGAACTCACCCCGGCGAGCTGGCCCGAATCTTCCAGCTTCCAGTCGGCAGTGTGCCCGGAGATCCGAACGGCGGTGTCTTCCAGATCGATTCGTGGATTCAAGGTTTGGAAGTGCGCCAACGGCGGCACCGTGCGTTCGCGAATGCACAACAGGGCCTTGATTAGCCCGACCACACCCGAGGCGGCCTCGAGATGACCGAGGTTGGCCTTCACCGACCCCACATGCAGTGGCTTGCCACCGTTTCGGGCGCCCAGCGCGGCGACGATTGCACTCACCTCGATGGGATCACCGAGAGAGGTGCCGGTGCCGTGCGCTTCCAGCAGTCCGATCTGTTCGGGTTTGCACCCAGCATCGGTCAGGGCTGCCTCGATCACCCGGCGTTGGGCGTCGGCGTTCGGTGCGGTGAAACCCGAGGAGCGGCCGTCCTGATTGACGGCGGTGCCGTGAATGACACCGAGCACTCGGTCGTTATCGCGTTCGGCGTCGGCCAGTCGCTTCAGGACGATCATGGCGCAGCCTTCTCCCCGGACATAGCCATTGGCGCGCGCGTCGAAGGTTTTGCACAGCCCGTCGGGGGCGAGGGCTCCGGTCTGGACGATCACCTCGGTGGAGCCGGGTGCCAATATCAGATTCACCCCGCCCGCCACCGCGACCTCGGATTCACCGCGCCGCAGCGCACCGACCGCGTGATGGATCGCCACCAGCGATGAGGAGCACGCGCTGTCGAGTGCGACCGCGGCACCCGTCAATCCGAAGTGATACGCGATGCGGCCTGCCGCGAAACCGTGGCCGATACCCAGCGCCCAGTGTGGGTCGATCTGCTGCGGCCCCCATTCGGCATAGCCGCGGCTGCCGTTGACACCCACGAAGGTGCTCACCGACTGCGAGAGCTCCGCGCCCGGTGGAATGCCGGCGTGTGCCAGCGCTTCCCAGGTCACCTCCAGGAGCATGCGGTGGTGCGGGTCGATGGCCTGCGCCGCCCGCGGGCTGATACCGAAGAAATCGGGATCGAAATAGAGGGCGTCGTCGATGAAGCTGCCATGCGTCGGCAGGAAATCCCATTCGTCCTCAAAGGGCCAGCGTCGATGACGGGGCATATCGGCGATCAGGCTGCGGCCCGCGACCAGCGCCGCCCAATAGCCGTCCAGATCATTGATGCCATCGGCGAGCCGCAGGCCCACGCCGACGACCGCGATGGGCCCGCTGTCATGCTGCTGCGCCAATTGCGCACGCAGCTGCTTGATGGTCTGGGTGGCGCGCCGCAGGGCCGCGCCTCCGGCGTCGCTCGAGCTCGATTCGTCCATGGGAGTATCTCCTGATGTCAGGTCAGCCGGTGGTCACGTCGACCGCGGATATCGAGTCGGTGAGTCGTTCGCCGATCGCGCCCGCCAAGGTCTCGGCAGTTCCGTAGGTCCACAGCAGCGTGGTTGAAAACCGCAGTGCGAAAGCCGATTCCAGCCGATTTCGCATTTCCAGGCTCATGAGCGAATCGAGCCCGAGCGCCTTGAAGGGCGTTCTGGAATCGAGGTCGGCCGGTGGCATACGCAATACGCGCGCGGCCACTTCCGTGATCTTGTCCTGCACCAGGACCTGCCGATCGGCAGCGGTCGCGTCCGCCAGCGCGATATGGAATTCGCCGCCGCCCCGGCCCGGCTGCCCGGTCGCGGCGCTCTGCCGCAACATTTGCCAGCTTGCCTGTGCGGCGGTGTCGGGATAGGCGTCGAACCACTGGCGTTGATCGAACGACAGGTACCCCACCACGCTGCGCTCCTCGGTGAGGAAAGTGGCCAATGCGGTCCACGCCTCATCGGTGGAGAAGCTCGTTATGCCGTGTTCGATCAGCCGCGCACCCCGATTGTCCTGTGCCGCCGCAAGCCCGACCTCGGCGAAGAATCCCCACTGGATGCTCAACCCGGGCCGTCCCGCGTAGCGACGGGCCACCGCCAGCGCGTCGAGGTAGGCGTTCGCCGCCGCGTACGCGGACTGTCCGGGATTGCCGATCAGCGCGGCGGCCGAGGAGAACAGCACGAAGAGATCCAATGGATCATCGGCAGTGAGCGCGTCCAGATGCCGGGCGCCGTCGATCTTCGGCCGCAGCACCCGCTCCACCTGGTCCGCGTCGAGGCCGAGGATGGTGGCATCGTCGAGGACGCCGGCGGCATGGAATATCCCACGCAGCGGCGGCATCTCCGACCGGATCGAATCCAGCACGCCGGCAAGTGATTCCGCATCCGCGACGTCGGCCTGATAGCTGCGCACCGCCGTGGAATCCGCCGAGTCCGGCGCGCTGCGGCCCACCAATGCCACCGCACCCGCACCGTGGGCGAGTAGATGGTCAGCCAGACTGCGGCCCAGCGCACCATGCCCACCGGTTATGACATAGGTGCCGTTTGCTCGGAAATGCCCCTCCGGCAGGGGATCCGGCACGATATCAACCACCGTCCGCGGACCGGCCAGCACGATCTTGCCGATATGCTCGCCCCGAGTCATATCCCGCAGCACGGAAGCGACAGCGGCGAAGTCATGCACGGTTGTCGGCCCGGGAGTAAGTCGGCCCGCGTTGATCTGCTGCCACGCCTCGCGCAGGGCCAGGGCGAAACGCTCGGGACGACGCGCCATCAATCCGGTGAGATCGACTGCCGTGAAGCTGATCCCCTTCGTAAACGGCTGCAGCCCGACCCTGCGATCGGCATAGATATCCTTCTTGCCGACCTCGATGAAGCGACCGTCCTCGGCGAGCACGTCGATACCGAGATCGATCGCGGTGCCGCTGAGCGAGTTGAGCACGACGTCGACACCATGCGTACCGGTCACCGCCCGCACCTCGTCCGCCCAGCTCAGCGTCCGAGAATCGAAGACGTGCTCGATATCGTGCTCGCGGCGCAGGTAAGCCCGCCGTTCCGCGGTGCCCGCAGTAGCGATGATCCGCGCCCCGATGCTGCGCGCGACACCGATTGCTGCCAGTCCCAGGCCGCCGGCGCCGGAATGGATCAGCACCGTCTCCCCCGGTGTCAGCCGTGCCAGTGTGACGAGCGCATACCAGGCCGTAGTGGTCACCATGGGCAATCCCGCGGCGGTATCGGTAGTCATGGCATGTGGTATCGGTTGGGTGTGATCGGCGCGCACCGTCAGGTGCGATGCCAGCGCGCCGAAGCCACAGCCCACCACACGATCGCCCACGGCGCGGTCGATCACATCGGGGCCGACCGCGCAAATCACGCCCGCACATTCGAGACCGAACAGGTCGTGTCCCGCCGTGTCGTCGGGATACGTCCCCGCCGCTTTCATGGCATCGATGAAATTCAGTGCCGCCGCTTCGATTTCGATCAAAACCTCGCCCGATTCGGGTCGGCGCACATCCAGCGGCCGGTATCGCAGGCCCTCCCAGAAACGACCGGGTGTTGCGCCGAGCCGGAACGGCTGTGCCGGCGTGCGCCACGGGCGCGCTGCCGCAACTGTTTCCGGCTGCTCGCCCTGTTCGATCCGTCCGACGTGGCGCTGTCCGAGGCGCAGTACGACCTGGTCCTCACCGGTCCGCGCGAGGAGTTCGGCGGCACAGTCGTCGAACCGCCGATCCCGCTCGTCGGTACCGGTGCAATGCGCTGCCCCGAGATCGATGATCTCGGCGGATAATTCGGGGTGTTCGCGGCGCAAGACCCGAACGAATCCCCAGAACAGTGCGCCGCCCGGGTCAGGCCGCTCGGACGAGTCGACCGCTTGGGCTTCCGTGGTCACCACGACCAGACGCGGTGTCACCGAGGTCGATCGAACGCACGCACGCACGAGTTCGCCGAGGCTGAGGAGGCCCCGACGCTGTGCGTCCAGGCCCTCTCGGGCCGAGGGCGCGACATAAACAACGGTGCCGACCTGATCGGCACCGTCCGTGGTGTCCACGACTACGACCGAGGTACCACTGCGCTGCAGGGCCTCGGCCAGGCCGGCGACCGGATCGACGGAGCCTGCCAAGGCGAATGAGCCTGCGGAGCTGTTCGTTTCATCGCGTGCGGCCGAACGCCAGTTGAGCACGAATTCGCGGCCGTACGGTCGGCCGTCGGTGTGTTCGTCGTCGATCGAGATGAGCTCGAGACCCATGATGCGGGCCAGTGGCGCGCGCTGGTCATCGAAGAGATGAATATCGGCCGAGGTGTCCGAGCGCCGGACCGCGTATGCCCAGGCGGCATCGACGTATCCTGCCGGATCGGCATCCAGGAGCAGTTCATCGATTCCGGCGGGCAGGATGGTGCGTTCGCCGTCGAACAGGGCCAGCGCTGTTTGCATGGCACAGTCCACGAGCGTGGCATGCAATTCACCCGGATGCGTATTCGCGCGGCAGCGTTCACTGAGGACGATCCGGGCCAGTGCGAACGACTCCGTGCCATCGCGCCAGTACCGAAGTTCACGTAGGCCTTGGAAGTCCGGGCCGTAGTTCACTCCACGGCGTGTGCAGGCCGCGTAGAAATCGGCCGCGGACCCGAGGGTGTCCACCGACGGCTCGCCGGGACCGAAGGGGAAGGGCATCGGCGCGGTCGCGTGCTCGATCGTGTGCAGGGCACGTCCACGCGCATGCACCGTCCAGCTGTTCGTATCGCCGTTCAGTGCTGCGATCTCGAAGCTGAGACCGGCCGAGAAGTCCTGGCGCAGTGTGACTTCGAGCCGAACCGGCGCGTCACCGAGAGTGAGCATTTCGACGAACCGCAACCCGGAGAGCCCCGCCGGGAGAGTTCCGAGGTGGGTACGAGTCACCGCGATGGCCAGCGTCGCCATCATCGCCCCCGGAGGCACCACCACGGCACCGACCTTGTGACCGGACAACCACGGCATGGTGTCCAGATCGATCTGGAGGGTCGCCTGCCAGGCTCCGGATTCGATGACACTGGGGTACACCGGAACTCGCAGCGTGCCCGCTCCCGAGTCGATCGAGGCGCCGGGCCCGGTGTCCGGTAGCCAATGCGATTGTGGCCGCAGTGGATACGGCGGCAGCACTATCGCCGACGCGGCGGCTGCCCCGAAGGGCCGCAGTCCGGCGATGAATGCGCGGGCGCGACTGCGGTTCATCTCGCCGATGGGATCGCAGTCGCGGTAGAACGACGGCAGCACCACCGGCGGGTCGGTGCGCTCGGCAGCCAGCTGTTCCACGGCCGGCAACAGCACCGGATGTGAGCTGATCTCGATGACGTGCGTAACACCGGCATCGAAGAGCTCGGTCATCGCATCAGCGAAAAATACTGGACTGCACAGGTTTTCCACCCAGTAGTCGCCGATGAGGTCGGATGCCACCACAGTGTTCACCCGAACCGTCGACATCATCTCCACGATGCCCGGCAACGGCTCGACACCAGCGAGCTCGGCCTGTAGCGGGATGCGCACCAGTGCCATCTGTGGACTGTGCGAGGCGTAGTCCACATTCACCATGCGGCAGAAGATGCCGTCGGCCGCCAGAATCTCACTCAGCGCCTCGACGGCGTCGACCTCGCCGGAGAGCACACATGACGTCGGCCCATTGTGTACCGCGAGCGCTACCAGATCCTCGAATCCGGCTATGGCATCGGGAATGTCGGCGATGGGCAGCTCGACGGCCAGCATGCGGCCGGTCCCCGCGACCGAGCGCAGCAGGGCACTGCGCCGGGCCACGACTAGCGCGGCATCGTCGATGCTGAGCAGCCCGGCCACGGTGGCCGCCGCGATTTCGCCCTGGCTGTGGCCGATAACGACATCGGGAACGATCCCTGCACGCCGCCAGCTCGCCACGATGCCCAGCGACAGTGCCCAGAGCACCGGCTGCACCTGATCGACATGTTCGAGCCAACCCGGCCCGGCGGCACCGGAGAGCACCGCGACCGGATCCCAGACGACATATGGCCGCAGCGCTGCGGCGCACGCGTCGACCGCCTCGGTGAACGCCGGATCCTGCCCGTAGAGCGCGCCGCTGAGACCATGCCATTGACTGCCCTGGCCGGGGAAGACGAACGCGGTGCGGCCGATTTCACGAGCCCGGCCGGACAGCATCGACGGCAGTTCGGCCGCCGGATCATCGGCGTGGTGGCGCAGAGTCGCCGCCAGTTCGTGCGGTGTGTTCCCCAGTGCCGCGCTGCGTAGCGGCAGTGCGGGTGCACGCAGACCCAGCGCCGAGGTGATTACGTCCAACCGTGCGGGTTCGGCGTCCACCAGATCCGCGATATCGCGGCAGCGCTGCCGCAGCGCCTCAGCGGTATGCGCCGACACCGGCACGAAACCCAGCGCCTCGGGTGCCGCCGCGGTCGGCCCCGCAGCGGTATCCGCGCCGCGCAGCACCACATGCGCGTTGGTGCCGCCCCACCCGAACGAGTTCACGCCGATATGGACATCAGCCCCTGCGGGAAGCGCGGTGTGCTCCCGCACGATTCGCAGGTTCAGCTCATCGAAGGCGATATCCGGATTCGGCACTTCGGAGTGCAGACTGGGCGGCACCATGCCGTGTTCGAGGCACAGCACGGCTTTGACCAATCCCGCGATGCCCGCCGCCGCCTCGAGATGACCGATATTGGTCTTGATCGAACCGATCAACAGCGGTCCACCGGCAGCGCTACGCGCGGTTCCGAGGATCTCTCCCAGCGCTCTCGCCTCGGTGGGATCACCTCGGCGCGTACCGGTTCCGTGCGCTTCGACATAGGCGAGCTTGTCGATATCCAGTGCGGGTACCAGGTACGCGCGCTGCAGGAGATCACGCTGGCCGTCGGTGCTGGGCGTCACCAGGCTCTCACCACCGCCATCGTTGTTCACGACGGTCTCCACGATGATTGCCCGCACCCGGTCGCCGTCACGCACCGCGGCTGCCAGCGGTTTGAGGTAGATGGCGACCACGCCCTCACCTCGGACGAAGCCGTTCGCACCAGCACCGAACGCCGCGCACCGCCCGTCCTCGGACAGGCCGCCGAAATGCGTGAGCCCGATCGAAACATCCGGTGCGAGAATCAGACTGACCCCACCGACCAGTGCCGAATCGATATCCCCCGACCGGATCGCACGGACCGCCAGGTCGAGTCCGACCAGCGCTGAAGAGCAACCGGTCTCGACGGTCAGGCTGGGCCCGGTCAAGCCCAGGGTGTAGGACACCCGCGAGGCGATGACGTCCAGTGCGGTACCGACCGAACTGTGCTGGCTCGCACCCAGACCCCGCTGCTTGCGCAGGGTCTCGTAATCGTGCCAGGACGCCCCAATATAGACCCCGGCTCGCGTGCCGCGCAGCGTATCCCATGGCACACGACCGTCTTCCAGTGCGCGCCAGGCCATTTCGAGCATGATTCGCTGCTGCGGATCGATATCGGCGGCCTCGCGCGGTGACACACCGAAGAACGCCGCATCGAATCCGTCGACACCCTCGAGGAAACCGCCGACCGCCTGAACCCGCTTGTCACGGTCCAGCGGTGCGGCGGCATCCCACCGTTGCGGGGGCACCGGGCGAATGGCATCGCCGCCGGCATTCAACAGCTCCCAGAGCGCGTCGATGTCCCCGGCGCCGGGAAAGCGACCCGACATACCGACGATCGCGACGGGCTCGCCCGAAGGTGTGGTCATCCGATTCTCCTGCTCGACGTGTGCGAACCGTTCGTCGCCAGTGGGGAACTCACGAAAGGACCGCCGCCGCTGCGATCTCGGTCCCGCGCAGTCGTCCCATGGAGTCGGCCAGGCGGGCTACGAGCTCCTCAGGCACCGGCGCACCATCGTGAATCGCGGACAGGCGCTCGAACAGCATCTCGACTTCGGCGATGATCGGGCCTGCCAGCTCGGCGGCCTGCGGAGTGATCTGGTCCAGTACGTGCCGGGCCAGCAGCCTGACCGTCGGGTACTGGTAGATCACCGAATTGCCCAGCTTGACACCGGTCATCGCCCGCAGGCGGGCTCCGAGTTCGATCGAGCTGAGCGAGTCGAGGCCCATCTCGGCGAACTGCCGGTCCGGTTGCACCACATCGGGTGTGGCGTAGCCGAGAACCATCGAGACCGGTGCCTTGAGCAGTTCGATCGCCGCCTCGTGCCGCTCGGCGGGGCTGAGCCCCGCCAGCCGCGCGGCCAGCTCCGTCGGGTCATCCACCTGCTGGGCGGCCTGCGGCTTGGCGTGCGGCAGCGCACGGAAGAACGGAGGCAGTTCGGCCGTCGGCTGGGCCGCGCGCACCAGCGACAGATCCATCCCGATCGGCAGTACATATGGGTGCCCGGTGCGCAATGCGGCATCGAACAGGCCCAGAGCCTCGGCGGTCGGAATGGGTGTAAGGCCGATACGGCCGAGTCGAGCACGGTCTTTGTCCTCGAGTCCACCGGTATTGGAGGTGTCCTCGGCCCACCACCCCCAGGCCATGGCGGTAGCGGGCAGACCGCGGTGGTACCGATGCCGAGCCAGACTGTCGAGGAAAACGTTGGCCGCACCGTAGTTGGCCTGGCCGGGCCAGGCGAATACGCCTGCCGTAGAGGAGAACAGCACGAACATCGACAGATCCAGATGCTGAGTGAGCTCGTGCAGATACCACGCGCCATTGGCCTTGGCGGGCAGCACGGCGTCCAGATGTTCGGTGGTGAGGACCGTGAAGGTCGCGTCGGCGAGCGTGGCCGCGAGATGGACGACCGCACCGACCGGATGCGCCGCCGGCACGCCAGCGATCACCCCGGCCAGCGCGTCGCGATCACCCGCGTCACAGGCCACCACTGTCACTTCGGCACCAGCATCGCCCAATTCCGCGACCAGTTCGGCGATTCCGGCCGCCGCGGCGCCGCTGCGGCTGGTGAGCAGCAGATGCTCGGCGCCGTAGGCGGAGACGAGATGCCGGGCGATGATCCCGCCGATCTTGCCGGTACCGCCGGTGATCAATACGGTGCTGTTCGGATCGAACGCGGACGGCCAGGTGAGCACCACCCGCCCGACATGCCGGGCTTCGCCGAGGTAACGCAGGGCAGCGGCCGCATGCCGTACATCGAAGCGGGTGAGCGGCAGCGCAGCGAGAGCACCGCTCGCGAAAAGCGCCGACAGCTCGGTAAGCAAGCCGCCCAGCACATTCGGATCGAGCGCGCCGAGCGCGAACGAGGCGTAGGACACACCGTGCTCGTCGCGGACGGCGTCCGGCTCACGCACCACATCCCTGGCGATCTCGACGAATCGGCCCGTAGCGGAAAGCAGACCGAGCGAGTCTCGGGTGAAGGCGTCGGGCAACTGGTTCAGCACGATATCGATGCCGCGCTCGCTCACAAACCGCGTCGCGAACTCCGCCGACCTCGAATCCGCGATGCGATCCTCGGCGAAACCCATGCGGCGCAGTGCATCCCACTTTGGCTTGCTCGCGGTCGCGAACACATCCAAGCCGAGCTGCCGCGCCAGATTCACTGCGGCCGTGCCGACTCCACTCGTCGCGGCGTGGACGAGCAGCGTCTGACCCGGCTGTGCCGCCGCGACATCGCGAAGGGCGTGCAGGGCGGTCAGATACGCCACCGGCGCTGCCGCGGCCTGCGCGAACGACCAGGCCGAAGGAACCGCCGCGAGCAGACGGTGGTCAGCGGTCGCGGTCGCGGCGATCTCGTCGAACAACCCGAATACCCGGTCACCTGTGGCGAATTCGGTCACGTCCGGGCCGACCGCGAGCACGACACCGGCGGCCTCGTGTACCCGCCGTGCCGGTGTCCCGGTTCCGGCGGCGACATCGGTCGACGCGTCCGGGAACGAGACGCCCGCAGCACGCTGTTCGACCAGCACGGTGCCGGGCGCGAGTTCGGTACGAGCGGATTCACGCGCGGCCTCGGTCAGCGCCGCGTCCGCGCGATCGCCCGATGCCGGAAGGTCGAGCCGCCAGGCCCCGGACAGCCGTGCACCGACGGTGGCCGCCGCATCGAGGCCGGAACGCAGTCGCGGGCCGAAGAATTCGCCGCGCCGCAGCGCCAGTTCGGACTCGCCGAGCCGCAGTCCGGTCGCGAGCTGATCGAGGCTGATTCCGGCCTCGTCGAGATCGAGTTGCACGATCCGGTCCTGATACTCCGACTGCGCGCTGCGCACCAGTGCCCACACGGTGGCACCCGCCAGATCCGAGACGTCCTCGCCGGCCTCGACCGCCTGCACGCCACTAGCGAGGATGACAAGCTTGGTCTCGGCGAATCGCGCTGCGGTCAACCAGGTCTGGATCTGCTGCAGCATCTCCGTGAGCTCGTCGCGCACTGTTTCGGTCGGATGGGCGCCCGGCTCGCCTCCGGCTGCGGAGGCGACCCGGGACAACACCACAACCTTGGGGACATCGGATCCGGAATCCACTGCCGCGTAGAGGGATTCAAGATCCGAATAGGTGGTGAGCCCGACATCACCGCTCAACCCGAGCGGCTGACTGCCGACAACGGCCCACTCGCCCCGGCGCGCGGAGTAGCGCGCCGGCCACGCGGGAACGCTCATCCAGTCGACGCTGAAAAGCGAATCCTGCCGGCCCGACCATTCACGGGTGGCAAGCTCGTCCCTCGATACGGTGCCCACCTGCACGGCGCCGACAGCGACGATCCGGCCGGTGCTGTCGCCGAGCACCCAGCGAAAACGATCTGTGCCCGCAGGTGTCAGCCGAACCCGCAGGGCCGTCGCGCCCACCACGCGCAGTTCGACGTGTTCCCACACGAACGGGAGCCGGATCGAACCCGCCTCCGACGGCACCGGCACGGCGGCCGCGGATACGGGCTGCAGGGCGGCGTCCAGCAGCGCCGGATGCAATCCGTACTTATCCGCGTCGTCCACGGTGTCGGGCAAGGCGACCTCGGCGAAGATCTCGTCGCCGCGCTGCCAAACCCTCTTCATGCCTCGGAAGACCAGGCCGTGCTGGTAGCCCAGAGCCGCGAGGGTCTCGTACACGGGGCCGGGCTCCATCGCCCGTACCGCACCGACGGGAGGCCAAAGGCTAAGCCCGTGGCTGTCGGGGTCCGAGGTCCTGGGCATCGAAGTGAGCAGCCCATCCGCGTGCAGGCTCCACCGGCTCTCACCGAGTGCGCCGCCTTTGTCTTCAGGGCGCGAGTAGATGGCCACCGTGCGCCGACCGGCCCCAAGGAATTCGCCGACCACGACCTGTAGGTCGATGGCGCCCGCTGTGGGCAGCATGACCGGGGTATACATGGTCAGCCTCTCGACCTGCGGAACGCCGAGGGTGTCGCCGGCGTGCAAGACCAGCTCCAGCAGCGTCGCACCGGGCAGCACCACGGTGCCGTCCAGGGTGTAATCGGCGATCCAGGCATGGGTTGCCTGCGAAATGTGGGTAATGAACTGGAAGCGGTCCGCGCTGGGCAGTTCGACCACCGCGCCGAGCAGAGGGTGCCCGGCCACAGCCAGCCCGAGACCGCTGGGCCGATCGCCACCCGCACCGGACGCGCCGTCCAGCCAGTATCGCTGGCGCTGGAAGGCGTAGGTGGGCAATGGGACCGGCCGCGCGGAGCCGACAGGGTAGATCGTCGACCACTGCGGCGACACACCCTGTACATGGGCTTCGGACACGGAGGTCAGCAAGCGCCGAATACCGGCGTCATCACGTTTGAGTGAGCCGACGATGAGGCAGGAATCGACTGCGGCACCCAGGGATTCGTGCATCGCGGCAGTCAGCAGCGGATTCGCGCTCATCTCGAGGAAGGCGTTATATCCGGACTGGAATGCGGTCCGGCAGCCCTCCTCGAAGTTCACCGCTTCGCGCAGATTGCGGAACCAGTAGTGCGGGCCCAGATTCTCGGTGGCCAACGCACCACCGGTGACCGTGGAGAAGAAGGTGATGCCGGTGGCCCGCGCGGTAATCGGGGCCACCGCGGCGTCGAGCCGCTCGCGCAAGACATCGACATGCGCGGTGTGCCCGGCGCAGCTGGCCGGAATCTGCCGCGCCCGCACGGCTTCTCGTTCACACACCGCGAGGATTCGAGCCACGCCTTCCGGCCCACCCGCGACGACGGTGCTCGACGGAGAATTGACGGCAGCGATGTGTAGATCGTCGATCCCGGCCATCAGTTCGCGCACACGCGCAACCGAGGCATTGATCGACGCCATGCCACCTGTACCGTCCAGTTCGCGCAGCAGCTTACTGCGCAGCGCCACAATCCTCGCGGCATCGGAAAGCGACAGCGCGCCGGCAACATACGCGGCGGCCACCTCACCCTGCGAGTGCGCGAGCACCGCGGCGGGCTCGATGCCGAACGAACGCCACAGTGCCGCAAGCGAAACCATCGTCGCGAAGAGTGCGGGCTGCACCACGTCGACGCGCTCGAACGATGGTGCGCCCTGGGTCTCGTTCAGCACATCGGTCAGTGACCAGTCGACGAACTCCGACAGCACCGCCTCGCACTCGGCGATCTTCGCGGCGAATACCGGCGACTCGGCCATCAACTGCGCTGCCATACCCGCGTACTGCGCACCCTGACCGGGGAAGACGAAAACCACCCGGCGCACGGTGGCCTGGCCACGGATCGGTCCGGCCGGCCGGCCGGCCGCCACAGCAGCCAGGCCGGCAAGCAGGTCGACGCGGTTGCGGCCAAGCACCACCGCGCGATGGTCGAACGTGGCGCGAGTCGTGGTCAGTGCGTGGCCCACCTCGCGTGAGCTGAATTCCGGATGGGCCCTGACATGGTCCGCCAGTCGCGCGGCCTGCTCGGCCAGCGCCTCGGGCGTCTTGCCGGAGATCGGCCACACGGCGAGTGGCACACGCTGACCGGGATCGACAAGCGTGGCCGATTGCGCCGGTGGCGCCTGCTCGAGGATGACGTGGGCATTGGTACCGCTGATCCCGAACGAGGACACCGCGGCCCGGCGCGGCCGGTCGCGGTCCGGCCACGGGGCGGTCGCGGTGATCAGATCGACCGTCTCAGCGGACCAGTCCACATCCCGGGTCGGCTCGGTGACATTCATGGTGGGCGGCACGAAGCCGTATCGCATGGCCTGAACCATCTTGATCACGCTCGCGATGCCTGCGGCAGCCTGGGCGTGGCCGAAGTTCCCCTTGATGGAACCGAGCATTAGCGGCTCCGTGGCGGAACGGCCGCGGCCGTAGGTGTTGAACAGCGCCTCCAATTCGATGGCATCGCTCACCGGCGCGCCGGTTCCGTGCCCTTCCACGACATCGATATCGGCAACCGTGAGATCGGCGTCGGCCAGAGCGGCGCGGATCAGCTTCTGCTGCGCCGAAGCGCTCGGCACGGTAAAGCCCGCCGAGGCGCCGTCTTGGTTGACGGCGGCGCCGCGCAGAACGGCGAGCACCTCGTGGCCGTTGCGGCGAGCATCGGACAATCGCTCCAGCACCAGCAATCCGACACCCTCGGACATACAGAGCCCGTCAGCATCAGCCGAATATGGCTTGCTACGACCGGCGTCGGAGATGGCATCGTGCCGGCCGAGTGTGCGGAACCCGGTGCGCGTGGACACGATCGAGACACCACCGACGAGGGCGAGTGAACTTTCACCGGCGGCGAGGGCCTGGGCGGCGAGATGCGTGGCGACGAGCGAGGACGAGCCGGCGGTGTCGATGCTCATGGTTGGGCCTTGCAGACCCAGTACGTAGGACACCCGGCCGGCCAGCGCACTCTGGTTCACACCCATGGCCACATCTCCTGGATCGAGATCCGACCGGCCCGGGATCAGGTATGTGTAGTCCCCTCCCGTGGCACCGATGTAGACACCCGTGTCGCTCTCGCGCAACACTGTCGGGTCGATTCCCGCGGATTCCAGTGCCTGCCAGCTTGTTTCGAGCACCATCCGCTGCTGCGGGTCCATGGCCTCGGCTTCGTGCGGGCTGATTCCGAAGAATTCCGGATCGAATTCGCCCACCCCGTCGATGAACCCACCCATCGGCGCGGTATCCGCCGGTTCCACCCTCGACCGATCGGCCGGGAACCCGCCGGAGGTGTGTCGACCTTCGATCAGAAAGCGCCACAATGACTCTGGTGAATCGATGCCGCCAGGGAAGCGACACGCCATACCGACGACCACGATCAGGTCATCGGAGAGAACACGATCTGCCACGACTGCCCCCCAAATGGTTAGAGATAGATTTCGTCAACAGTCGGACTGCGCGTTGACCAGCACCGCCATATTTCCGGGAGGCTGCTGGTTATCGCACATCAACTGATGGACTCTTCCAATTTCCGCAAAGGCACCGACATACGACAAGCACGGATCCACATCACCGATCGAAACCAGCTCGGTAATGGCCCGGCACTGCTGCAGGTTCGCGAAATGCGACCCTTGAAGTCGTTTTTGCCGCATCCACAGGTACCGGAGATCGACATCCGCGTTATACCCGGTCGTACCGCCGCAAATGACGACCATGCCCGCGTTGTCGCACATATAGATCGACGTCGGTATCGTGTCCTCACCGGCGTGCTCGATCACTATCTTCGGAGCGCGTTTCGCACCGAGCGCTTCCCAGTACCTGGTGCCGAATCGCCGCACCTCGGTGAGCCATTTCGCCATGTCGGGCTCATTACCGATATCCGGCAGCCGGCCCCAATGGGAGAATTCCCGACGGTTGACAACACCGACGGCGCCCAAGCTTTCACAGTGCTTTTCACGCTCCGCGCTGGACACGACCGCTACGGGCCGACCACCGTATGTCCTTGCGATCTGTATCGCCATGGAACCGAGCCCACCAGCACCGCCCCAGATCAACACCGGATCACCAGGCTGTACCACGTTCGGATACCAACCCAGCAGCTGGCGGTACGCGGTGGCCCCGGTCAAAATATATGCGGCGGCTTCGGCCCAGGAAAGTCTGTCCGGCTTAGGGTGGCATTGATAATCTTGAACGACCGTGAATTGAGCAAAAGAACCATAGTTCTCTTCGTAACCCCAGACACTTTGACTCGATGACGTCATCGGGTCGGCGCCCATCCTGATATCGTTGGCCGATTCGTTCCAGATACATGAAGACAAAACGACTGAATCACCGACATCAACGTTATCCACCCGGTCGCCCACTGCCCAGACGATCCCCGAGCCTTCGGATCCACCGATGTGAAAGTCCTCGCTGGAACCTCGCTTTCGGCGTGCCGCGATCACGTCCAGCGGCGTACCTCGCGCCGCCCAGACATTGTTGAAATTGATGCCGGCCGCCATCACATAAATGAGCACTTCGTTCGGACTGATTTGTGGAACATCGACAATTTCGTCTTGAAATGCGTCGATCGGGTCGCCGTACCGGTCGGGGCGAATGACCGATGCCAGCATCTTCCTCGGGATAAACCCGACCGGCGGGAGCTCACCGAGCTCGTACAGCGACTTTTTCAACTCACGAGTCCTCTGCGACAGCGGGCAGCCGAATCAGCGGAATCCGGCGCGCGCATCTGGATTGATAGTCACGATAGAACTCGCGATCCGCGGTCAACTCATCCCAGAGCTGTTGATACTCGACGCCTTCCAGAATCTGCGGCTCGGCCCAATACTGTCCGCTGCGCAAGCGCACCAGCACCTTTGGGTTCACATCGGCGGCGGTGAGGTTCAGGTACCACGCCGGGTGTTGCGGTGCCCCGACCAGGGAAGCGACGATGACCCGGCACCCGGCGCTGTCATACCAGAACGGTAATGCCGCCTTGCGGGTCTGCCCACTCCTGCGACCGATCGTGTGCAGGAGAAGAAACTCCATATCCGAGCTGATCCACACCTCGGCGGCGTCGGTGACTTCCATTCCGGCAACATGCCGCCGGCCGATTTCCACCAGTTCATCACGGCTGGGTTCGATGAATAGGGCATTTCGTTGACTGGCCGACGTCATCTCAATGCCTCCGAAGCTTCGTCCAGTCCGGCGGGCGTGATAACCAATGCCATCGTCAAACGCTCGACAACGAGACTCTCCGGCAAGCCCGGTCCGAGCCCGACCAGAATATCGGTGCCGATACGCTCGACTTCCGTCATCAGCGGTTTGATACCCACACCTCGGACATGGTTGTGCAGGAAGTAATCTCTTGTCGCTTCGGCTGTCGTCACCGTGCCCGCACTATGCGATGAGAACATCGTTATCTTCGGATCCCGAAATGTCATTTCAGAAATACGAGGTTCCATGAAGTCCGACACATACTGCACGAGCGGGCTGTGATAAGCGCCTGCATACTGATACAGCATTTGCATCTTGCGAGGATGCTCGGCCACCAGTTTCTCCAAAGCGTCAACGTATCCCGACAGCACTATTACGTGCATATTGCCGCCGTATGCCGCTTCATAGTCTGCGGCGAGGTACACCCCCGGGCACCGCTCTCCGTAAAAGCTCTCCGGATCATCGTCGATCGGCAATGCCGCCACGGCCATCCCCTGCGCCCGCGGATCAGGCGATGCCGGGACAAGGCGGTGATAGTGCAACAACCCGAACAGCTCCTGGCGCTCGACAGCACCTGTCAGACAAGCACTGATCAGTCCGCCGAGGCTCAGTCCGCCGACGGCGTCCGGGTAGATCCCCCGTCCTGCCAGAACATCATGAATTCCAAGGACAAGCGCCGCCTGACGCAATGCGCTGAAACTATGCACGACTTCACGTTCTTCGTGCTGACTTCCCGCCAGAAGTTCCGATACGGAAAATCCCGTCCACTCGGAAGCCTGTTCATACGAGCTCCGAATTTCGGGGTACCGATCATGAAATTCTTGGCAGGACGCGGCAGTAAGTGGGATCTGCCCACCAAGTAAATAGGATGTAGTCACTATATTAACTCCGAGGAAGAGAAGCAGATTGACGGAGCCGGTGCGAGGACAAAGCCTCAGAATTTTTTATGAGTCAACGCCCCTCCTGGTCGCGGTACTTGCCGGCTAGCGAAGGGTAGCGAAAGTTCCCCCTGCCAACCGTTGAGAATTCGGTCGCCGAGCAGTTCCCACTCATACGCATGAGCTTCCGAATGGAAGCAGCCCAAAAGAACGCAGAAGGAATACCTTCTGCAGTCCTGCCGTGAAAGAAGCCCCCAGCCTCATTGCGCATCTATTACGTGCCAACGCCCCGTCCATTTAGGGACGCACCACAAAGCTAGAACGAGTTCCAGTTGCTGTCAAGGAAGATCTATTGAAAGTGCCTGTAACTCAACGTACTCCGAGACCTGCCGTATCGTCAGTGCGCTTCAAGCTGATCATCACCGCCGATGAGAGCCGTCGGCGGCATCCGCGGTCCAGTCGCGGCATCGGCGCCACGTCTACCCCCATTAACTGACGCGACACCAGCATCTCGATCCACGAACACACTGGCGCGCTTGATGATCGGTCGACATCGTTCGTCGTTCCGCACCGAAAGCTCTGCGCGGCAGGAACATCCACGATCCAGGAGCGTGTGTGTGGCATGAGCAAGCTCCGGATGTGTTGCATACGAACGGATCACCGGTGCCGGGCGGGGAGTCCTAGGTGGGCAGCGCTGCGGTAGAGATCGACCTCGACGGTGGCACGCACAAAAAAAACACGCGCGGCGAGTGCCGCGCGTGTTTTCGGTACCGAAGAGGATCTGGTCAGATCGGCTTGATGTCGGAGACGAGCCAGTGATCGTCCTGCTTGGTGAGTTCCACCTGCAGGCGATCGCTCATGAGCGTGTCCTGGGGCGAATCGGTGCTCGAGAACCGCTGATTGGCCACGACAAGGACCGTGGCATGGTCGCGGGATGTCGAGATCACACCGGTCGCCTGAACGGTGGTCTGGACCGAGAGCTTCTTCTCCTTGGCCGTGGGAATGGCCTGGTCCTTGATCACCTTCATGTAGGAATCCCGGTAGCCGCTGGTCAGCTTTTCGGCTGCCTTCGGCAGGGCTTTCTCGGCGGTATTGAAGTCGTAGGAGAACAGCCCCTCGACAGTGTCCGACGCGACGGTGACGGAGGAGGTCCGGTTCTGCTCAGCTTGGCGATCGGACCAGAATCGGTATCCGGTCAGCGATGCGACGACCGTGGCCGCGACGAAAAGTACTGCAGCGCCGGCTACCAGTAGGTGACGCTTGTCGAATTTCACGGCACGAACTCCAGACCTGAAGCAGTCACGGTATTGGCGGTCCGGGTCACGTGCACGCGGACGCGGTAGTCCCTCTGCATCGGCCCATTGGTGGAGACATTGGAGACCGTCTGCTGTGCCAGCAGGAGCACGCTGGCCGAATCGGCGTCGTCGCTCTCGATCGCGGCCGAGATGATGGTGCCCGTGGATTGCACCTTCATCTGCTCGAAGACCTTCTTGTACGCGTCGCGATTCTGCGAGTACTCGTCCTTGAGACCACCACCCGCGACCGAGAGCAGCCGATCGATGTCCTGATCCGCGGTCGAGTCCTTGACAGTGGACATGTCGATATATGCCTGCTTGGCGACCTGAATGTATTCGGCACGACGTTGGCTCAGCTCGTCCGCCCGGTGCCCGTGGTAGAAGTACACGCCGGTCGAGCCGAGCAGTACCAGCATCGACACCAGCGCGACCACCGCGGCGACGGTGCCCATCCGACCGAGCGAGCCGACGATCCTGCGGACCCTCGACTTCGACTCCGTCTCGGAATCAGCCACGGCGTCGGCGTCGACCGCGACCGCGGACGCTTCTTTGTCTTCTGCCACAGGCTCATTCGAGGGTTCAGACGGGACATCGGAATCTTCTGCGGCCGGAGTTGCACCAGCGCTACCGGCCGCGACGGGCTCGGCATCGGTGGCCGCGGCGGACGCTGCGCCCGCAACCGAACCCGGCTCGGCGACCTCGATCGCAGCCGGTTCCGGACGCACGGCGCCGGTACCCGATTCCTGTACCTCGATGCTCGCGCTGTCACCCTCGACGGGCGGTCCCGCCCGCCGGACGACACGCCGCCGAGCACGGCTTCGGTTTGCTGGTGTTTCGCTCATCGCGGTGGCTCCTGAAGCAATTCCTGCCAACTTGACGGCACCTTACTGGAGCCATCTGCATTGATGCCTCCCTGACGGTACACGCGCCCATCAGGTCCGAGGAATGTGCCGCTGCTCGGATCCTCATGCGCGATAAAGGGGGCCTGCTGGTTACCCAACAGCTTATCGATTGGCTGACCGTTCTTGTCTACCGGATGCGGCATACCGGACGGCGGATTGTCGCCCTCGGGCACGTAACCCTCCGGATCGTGACACAGGTCCGGGCTCGGCGCCCGCTTGCCCGGTACGTCTGCACACGGGGTGTTGCGGATACCGCGCACGGCTTCCTTGGCGTTCTGTGCCACCTTGCAGTACAGGTTGTCGGGGGTATCGGCCTGGCTGAGATCGGCCGGTGACCGTCGCTGGTCGGCGGGCAGGAAGCCGGTGGTGCAGCCCGGCGGATCATTCAACCCGAGCATGAAGTCGACCATGGCCCCGTATTGGACGGGCCCGCGAATCGAAGTCAGTAGCGCGGACAGCAGCGGCGGGTAAATGACAAGAATCTGTTCGAGCCCAGCGTGATACGTGACCCCGACCTGCCCGACACTGATCATATTGGCGAGCAGGATCGGCAGTGTCGGTTTCAGGTCCTGGAAGGTCTGGTTCACCCGCTGGATCGCGGACGGCCCGTGCTCCAGGAGCGACCGCAGCGCCGGATCATGTTGGCGCAGTTGGTCGGTGACCGTGGCGAGATCCTTGGTCCAGCTTCGAATATCGTCCGCGGACTGGTTCTGGGTATCGAGCAGCGGACCGATCTTGTTCAGCAGATCCTTGGTCGGCTCGGTGGTGTCCTTGGCCTCCTGCACCAGCAGGGAGGCCGAGTCGAGGAGCCGCTGCAAATCCGGTCCGGCGCCATTGAACGCCACGAAGGCTGAGTTGATGACCTCGGCCAGCTTGGTGTCGGCGACGGTCGACAACAGCCGGTCGGCCTGATCGAGCATGTCGCCGACGTCCTGCGGCAGTTTGGTACGGCCCACCGGGATCACCGAACCATCGCGCAGATTCCCGCCTTTCGGTGAATCGGCCGGCACCAGGTCGACGTACTGCTCGCCGATCGCCGAAACGCTCTTCACGTACGCTTCGACATCGCCGGGGATCTTGAAATCGCTCTCGATGGACAGCTTGGCGTCGACTCCGGCGGGGGTGAGGTTGACCGCCTCCACCTTGCCGACATTGGTGCCGCGGTAGGTCACGTTCGAGAACTGATAGAGACCACCGGTCGCCGGCAATTGGACGGTCACGCCGTATCGTCCGATGCCGAACATGGCGGGCAGCTTCACATACTGGCCGCCCATGACGGCCAGGCCGATCACGGTCAACACCGAGAAAATGGCCAGCTGAATCTTGACGAATTTCGTAAGTTTCATCGACCCCCACCGCCCTGCTGCACGTTGGGCACTGTGAGTCCGGGAATCGCGGGCAGACCCGGAATCGGCGGCAACCCGGGAACACTCGGCACCGGTCCCGGCGTCGCGGGCGCGGGCGCCGGATTCAGCGGATCGGACAACGGATCACCCTTGCCCACCGCAGTCTGGGGTATCCCGTACCCGAGTGTGGCCTGAGCGCCACCGAGGGAACCGCCCAGTGGCGTACCGGTCAGGAAGTTCGAATCGAGCCGGGAACCGGTGAGGTCCACCGTCATCCACAGATTCATGTAGTCACCCTTGATGACCTTGTCGATGTTTTTGATCGGGAACGGGAAGGTCAGCAGCCATTGCAGCGAGTCGGCCAGCTTTCCACCGGTATCGGCCAGAGACTTCAGGGCCGGCTCGAGATTGGCGAGGTCGGCCTTCAGGTTGTCGCCGCCCTGATCGAGGATCTGCTGCACCACATTGCTCAGATCACCCAGAGAGGTAATGGCTTTGGTGATGTTCTCGCGACGGTCGGCGAGCACGGTCAGGGCCGGGTGGATGGTCGTGATGGCGGACGTGAGGTCGTCCTTCTGCCGCGCCAGCACTCCGGCGAACCGGTCGAGCCCACCCATGGCCGCGATGATGTCGCCCGTTTGCTGATCGAGCGTGGTGGTCAGAGTGTTCAACTGCGGCAACAGATCCCGAATGGAATCCGTGCGGCCTTTGAAGGTGGTGTCCAGCTCCCGGGTGATGGTCTCCAACTGGGATATACCGCCACCATTGAGCACCACCGACAACGAGGAAAGCGTCTGTTCGGTGGTCGGATAGGCGCCCGCCCGCGCCAGCGGGATCAGGTCCCCGTCCTTTAGATTGCCCTGCGCCGGCTCGTCTTTCGGTGCAGCCAGTTCCAGATGATTACTGCCCAGCAGACTTGTCTGTCCGATACGCGCGATGGCGTTGGCAGGCAGCACGACTCCCTTGTCGAGGCCGACGGTGACCAGCGCATGCCAGCCCTCGACCTGGATACCGGTGACGGTGCCGACGGTCACGTCGTTCACCTTGACCGGTGAATTGCGGGTGAGCATCGTGACATTCGGCATCTCGATGCGGACCTTCAGGGAGCCGTTCCCCGTGCCGATCGCACCGGGCATCGAAACAGAGTTGAGTCCGTCCCATTCGCATCCGCTCACACCGAGCAGCGCGACCAGGCCGACTGCCACACCTGCGACTCGAATTCGTCTGCGGCTCATCATCGTCCACCTCCAGGGATGAACAGGTCGGTCAGGGACTTGGGAGACGGCGCGGACAGCGGCTCGCCCGGCCCCGGGACCTGGTTCGCCAGATCGGGCGTGCTGTAGGTGAGCTGCTGGGGGAAAGCGTTCTGCTGGGTCAAGGGATTCACCAGCAGCGCCGGGTAGTTCATCGTCAACGAGTTGAGAACCGGTCCCAGATACTGCTTGCACGCGGCGGCGCTCTTGTCGGAATCATTGGCGCCTACCGCCTCGACCGCACCACACAGAAAGGCGATCGGGTTGGCGAAGTTCGGGGCGGACAGAGCTCCGGTCAGCGTGCCCTGGGCGGGCTTGTAGAGCTGATAGAAGTTCGCCAGTGCGGTCGGGCCGGAGTGCATGATCTTCTCCAGCTCCGGTTTCTTATCGGCCAGCACCTGTGTCGCGTCGGCCAATCGCTGCACGCTTTCGGTCAGGGCGCCGCTTCGTTCGTCCAGAAACCGCTTCACGTCCCCGACCGCGGTATCGAGATTGTCCAGCCCGCTGCCCAGATCAGTGGACACGTTCGCGAGCACGGACGATACCGACGCCAGCCGACCACCGAACTGCACGATCTGATCGTTGGACTTGGACAGCACATCGACGAACTGCTGCAGATTGCGAATGGTGCCGAACAGATCCGTCCGGCCGTCGGAGAGCGTGTTCAAGGTGCTGGACAGCTCTTTGAGGGTGTCACGGAAGGCCTGTGCGTTGCCGCCGCCGAGGTTGTCGGCGGCGGTGTTGATGGCGCGGCCGAAAGAGCCCTGCTTATCCTCACCGATCGGGCCGAGCGCCTTGGACAGCTTGGTCAACTCCGCTTTGATGTCGTCCCACTCCACGGGAACCGCAGTGTGCTCCAACGGAATCGAGGCGTTGTCGCCCATCTTCGGCCCACCGGTGTAGGCGGGCGCGAGCTGGATGAAGCGCGCCGAAACCAGCGAGGGAGAGATAATCACGGCCTTGGCGTCGGTCGGCAGATCGATGCCGCGATCGACGGTGAGCTTCACCGTCGCCCGGTCCTTGCCCGGATCGATCGAGTCGATCTTGCCGACCTTCACGCCCAGCACCCGCACCTCGTCACCGGCGTACAAGCCGTTGGTCGACGGGAAGTAGGCGGTGATGTGCTTCTTACCGATATCGGAGACCAGGCCGTAGACCAGCCATGCGGCGACCACGACCACGAGCGCGGCGGCGACCAGGCGCGCCGTGCGCGGCACCCTGCGTATTGCGTTCATCGCGGCGGCTCCTGGGTGGCGGGCTGGAGTGACGGCAGCGGATCGAGATAGGCCTTCAGCGCGTCGGGCAGATGCTGCGGCCAGACCATCGCGTCGGTCAACACCTGGAGCATCGGCGAATCGACATTGGACAGGTAGGCCTGGAAGTACGGCCCGCTGCCGACCTGCTCACCGAGCGCGGCTTCGAACGGTCCGAGTTCGGTGAGCGCCTTGCCGATATTGTCTTTGTTGTTCTGGAGCAACGTCAGCACCGAATTCAGTTTGTCCAGAGTCGGTTTCAACTGCGCCTCGTTGTCATTGACGAAACCGGAGAGCTGTTGGGCCAGTCCGTTCACGTACACGATCAGTTGACTCAGCGCGGCACGGCGGGCGTCGAGCTCACCGAGCAGGCTATTGCCGTCGACGAGCAGCGAATTGATCTGCGTCGCACGATCACCCAGCACCTTGGTGACATTCTGGGCATGCGAGAGCAACTCGGTGAGCGCCTTGTCACGGGTGTTCAGGCTGCGCGAGAGCTGGGTGATGCCGTCCAGCGCCGACCGCAGCGGCCCGGGTGTATCGGTGAACGCATCCGACAGCGCGTCCAGGGTCTTGTTGACCTGGTCGGTGTCGAGCCCCTTGACCGTGGTGGCCAAATCGCCGAGGGCATCGGTGAGCGAGTACGGCGAGGTGGTGCGATCCAGCGGAATTGTGTCGTTCCCGCGCATCGCGCCGTCCCCGGACGGCGTCACTTCGAGAGACTTGCGACCCAGCATGGTGTTGGTCTTGATGGCCGCAGAAGTCTTGCCGCCCAGCACGATGGACTCATCCAGCGTGAAATGCACCTTCACCTTGGCGCCGTCGAGCTTCACGGCCTCGACCCGGCCGGAGCGGACACCGGCCACCTGCACGGGATCCCCGGGCAGCAGTCCGCCCGCGTCGGCGAAGTAGGCGTTCAGCTCGGCGCCGGACCGCACTAGGGGCAGCCGGTCGAACTGCAGCGATGCCAGGGCGATGGTCACCGCGAGTACGATGCCGACGATGCCGGCATTGATCAGAGGAGAGCGCTGTCCGTTCATTGGGCGGCACACCTTCCCGTGTGCTGCGCACCGACGAAGTTGAGCTGCTGCGTCTTGCCGTCCGGTCCGTCGATGAGGAAGTTCGCACCACAGACGAACATGTTCAGGAATGAGCCGTAGGACCCGATCCGGATCAGCTTCTTATAGGTATCGGGCAGCAGATTCAGCACGTACTGCACATCATCCTTCTTGTCGTCCAAGTTGCCCGACAGACGACCGAGCTGTTCGACGTTCGCCTTCAGATCCGGGCGCACCTGCTGCAGCAGGGTCGTGAGATCACCAGTGGCCCCGGCCAATCGGGGCAGCGCATCACCGATCGGATCCTTGTCCGCCGCGAGACCGCTGACCAGACGCTGCAATTCGGTCAGTGTGGTCGAGAAGTCCTGGTCGTGTTGATCGATGGTGGCCAGCACCGTCTTCAGATTCTCGATCACGCTGCCGATCAGGGCATCCCGGTCCGCGAGGGTCTTGGCGAAGGAGCCACCGCTGTTCAGCAGCGAGACCAGGGTTCCGCCCTGCCCCTGGAATACCTGCAGCAACGCGCCCGTCAGGTCGTTCACCTGCTCCGGGTTCAGGCCTCGCAGCAAGGGCTTGAATCCGCCCAGCAGCATGTCCAGGTCGAGCGCGGGTTTGGTCTGTTCGACGTGGATTGTCGCGCCCTTTTTCAGAGCCTGCGCGCTACCCGGTCCATCCAGCAGCTCCAGGTAACGGTCGCCGACGAGGTTTTCGTAGCGAATCGCGGCCTGGGTGCTGGAGTAGACCTGGTACTCGTGGTCGATATCGAAGTCGACGTGGGCGAGGTGATCCTTGCCCACGGACACCCGCGATACCGAACCCACCGGTACACCGGCTATGCGTACCTTGGAGCCCGGCAGGATTCCGGACGAACTGGTGAACACCGCGTGATATCCGGTCGAGCGGGCGAAGCGCATCTGGCTGAAGATCACTCCCAGCCCGGCGAGAACCACCACCATGACCAGTGTGAAGATCGCCAGTTTTACGCTGCTCGCGTGCAGTTTGATCCTCATGGGTTGGGCACCCCCGGCAGTCCTGCAAACAACATCTGGAAAACCTTCGGGCCGTTGAGATGAGTCGACATCGAAGGTGTCCACACCTCGCCCTCGGAGGTATCGGTAACGAGGTAATTGGAGTGACTACCCGGCACTCGGTCGAGAACGTTCTCGCAGTGCGGGCCTCCCGTGGCATTCACCTTCGGCAGATCCTTCGGGTACTCGTACGGCGTGCCACCACCCTGGAGGCTGGCATTCAGTGCCACCCACGGTGCGTCACCACCGAAGATGCGGTTACCGACCGGAAGCGCATCGGCTGATCCGACGACCAGGCAGTACAGCGCCGGGTTGTATTCGTTGAGCAGTTCAGTGGTGGGGCGCAGCAGATCCAGTGCTGTGACCAAAGGCGTCGCGTTGTCCTTCAACACGCCCCCGGTGTCGTTGGCCAGTCCGATGAGATTCAGCAGCACCCGATCGACGTTCGACTTCTCATCGACGATGGTGCCACCTGTGACAGTCATATTCCCGGTGGTGCGCAGCAGATCCGGCACTGTGTCGGCATACAGGTTCGTCACTCCGACCGAGGTCTGCAGATCACGTTTCAGGTCGGGCAGGCTCGGGTTGATGTCCTTCAGATACTGATCGCTGTTGACCAGCAACTGCCCGATCTTGTCGCCCCTGCCCTCCAACGCCTGGCCGAGCGCGGTCAGTGTCGCGTTCAGCTTCTCGGGCTCGACCTTGTCGAGCACGTCGGTGAGATGCTGGAAGAGCGTATTGAATTCGACCGTCACCGAGCCGGCCTGCACGACTGAACCAGGCTTCAAGGAATCGGCTGAGGGGTTCTGCGGCTCGGTGAAGTTGATGTACTTCGCACCGAACACGGTCGTGGAGTTGATGTCCACGGCGGCATTGGCCGGAACCATCTTCAATTTGTCCGGGTCGATGGCCAATTCGATGCGAGCGCCATCGGCGGCGTCGGTAATACCTTGGACATGGCCGATTTCGACGCCGCGGATCTTGACCTTGGCGTCCTTGTCCATAACCAGACCCGCACGCGGGGCTGCGACGGTCACCTTGACGGTGTTCGTGAATCCGCCCGCGAAGCTCACCATGCAGAGGGTGATCACTGCGACGATGCCGAGCACGAGCCCGGCTCCGGCCAGTCGGATGAACCACCCCTGTTCGAGGTACCGCTTGGAGCTTCGTTTCTCGACGGACGGTGAGCCGATCGGGCTCGTCGTTCCTCCATGTGGTTGCACGATGTCCCGCCCTACCCGGAGAGATGGAAATTGCCGGAGGTGCCGTAGATGGCCAGCGAGATCAGCAGTGTCACCATGACTACCGAGATCAGCGAGGCCCGCACCGCATTACCTACCGCCACGCCCACACCGACCGGCCCGCCCGCGGCGTGATAGCCGTAATAGGTGTGGATCAGCATGACCGCTATGGCCATGAAGATCGCCTGCGCGAAGGACCAGAGGATATCGCTGGGGATGAGGAAAGTATCGAAGTAGTGGTCGTACACACCAGCCGACTGCCCGTAGATCACCACGGTCGCAAAGCGACTCGCGAGGAACGAGCAAATGACAGCCAGCGAGTACAGCGGGATGATCGCGATGATGCCCGCCAGCATTCGGGTGCCCACCAGGAAGGGGATGGGCCGTATGGCCATCACCTCCAGGGCGTCGATCTCTTCAGAGACGCGCATGGCTCCCAATTGTGCGGTGGTGCCCGCTCCCAGCGTCGCCGCCAGGCCGATGCCCGAAATAACCGGCGCCGCAACACGAACGTTGATGAACGCAGCGAAGAAGCCGGTCAGGGCCTCGACACCGATATTGCCGAGTGAGCTGTAACCCTGCACGGCGATAGTGCCACCGGCGGCCAGGGTGAGGAACCCGACGATCACGACGGTGCCGCCGATGACGGCCAAAGCGCCGGTGCCCATGGCGATCTCGGCAATCAGGCGGATTGTCTCGGTACGGTAGTGAATCAGAGCCTTCGGGACCGAGGCGATGGATCGTCCGTAGAACACCGCATGGTGGCCGACCGAATCGAGTCCCTCGGTAAAGCGCCGAAAGCGTTTGGTCACCTTCGGAAAACGAGATTGAATCACGAACGCCATCTGATCACCGCGCCGTGAACTTGATGCCAACGGCGGTTACGACCACGTTGATAACGAACAGCGCCATGAAGGCGAAGACGACGGTCTGGTTCACTGCTTCGCCCACACTCTTGGGTCCGCCCTTGACGTTTAGCCCCAGGTAGCACGCGACCAGACCGGCCACCAGGCCGAACAACGTGGCCTTCACTTCGGAGATGACCAGCTCCGGCAGATGCGTCAGCAGCGTGATGCCGTTGACGAAGGCGCCGGGATTGACGCCCTGCAGGTACACCGAGAATACGAACCCGCCGAGAATACCGATCGTTGAGACCAGGCCGTTGAGCAGAAACGCCACCATCATGGAAGCAAGCACACGGGGTACTACCAGGCGTTGAATCGGATCGATACCGAGCACCTTCATCGCATCGATCTCTTCGCGGATGGTGCGTGCACCGAGATCGGCGCAGACGGCGGTGGCTCCAGCTCCAGCGACGATGAGGACTGTGACCATGGGGCCGACCTGGGTGACCGAGCCGAACGCCGCAGCGGCTCCGGACAGATCGGCCGCGCCGATCTCTCGAAGCAGAATATTGAGGGTGAAGATCACCAGCACGGTGAACGGAATTGCCACCAACAGAGTCGGGACTAGGGACACCCGAGCAATGAACCAGGACTGATCGATGAATTCCCGTCGCTGAAACGGGCGCCGCACCGAGGCCCGGGCGACAGCGCCGGCGAGTTCGAAGAACCCCCCGACCGCCCGTAGCGGTACAGCGAGGACGTCATTCATTCCCGCGATTCCTCCTGACCCTGCCTAGCTATAGCTTCCGAGATCTGAATGTGATCTCGGTCCCGCCCGAAGATTAGAACACGTTCCAGTGCCCTCCGGGAAGGCTTCGACGGTTTTGAACAGGTCATCTTTCTGAACTGCTGTCCAGTTTCGAGAACGTGTTCACCCCGTGAGGACTACCACAGCTGTGCCGCCTTTGTGAGGCGCCACACATAGATGATCCCCATTCCTACCAATGATTGATCGCGTGATCAACCTGGGCGCGGGGGTGAAACCCCCCGCGACCGGCACATGAGGTTGAACTAGCCGAGATCCATCAGCGCCGACGCCGAAAATGTGGCGCCCGAAGGACGTTCGGCGAAATACCCGCCGAGGGAGGCTGCCAGACCCTCGCGGGTCCACTCGCCCTCGGCGTCGAAACGCTGTTCCACCACGGGTGCGGCCATGAGCGCCACCATGGGGCCGTACACGACGAACAGCTGTCCACTGACGGCCGCGGCGGCCGGGGAGGCCAGGAAGGCCACCAGGCGTGCCACGTGATCAGGGGAGAGCGGATCCGGACCCTCTTCGGGGGCTGCCGAGAAGACCTTTTCGGTCATCGAGGTCCGGGCGCGCGGCGCGATCGCATTGGCGGTGACACCGAAGGCCGACAGCGCACGCGATGCCGACAGCGTCAGTGCGGTGATACCCGCCTTGGCGGCGCCGTAATTGGCCTGGCCCGCGGGGCCGAGCAGTCCGGCCTCGGACGAGGTGTTGACGATGCGGCCGTAGACCGGCGCGCCCGCTTCCTTCGACTTGGCCCGCCAGTACGCGCCCGCATTGCGGGTGAGCAGGAAGTGCCCGCGCAGATGCACCGCGATGACGGCGTCGAAATCCTCGTCGGACATGTTGAACAGCATCTTGTCCCGGGTGATACCGGCATTGTTGACGATGATGTCCAGTCCGCCGAAGGTTTCCTCGGCGGTCTGCAGCAGGGCGTCGGCGGTGGACCGCTCGGCAATGCTGCCCGCGACGAATTCGGCCTTGGCGCCGAGCGCGCGAATGTCGGCGAGGGTTGCGCTGACCGCGTCGTTCTCGGCAAGGTCGTTCACAATGACCGAAGCACCGGCCCGGGCCAGCTCGAGGGCTTCGGCCCGGCCCAGCCCGGCACCAGCGCCGGTGACGATGGCCACTCGGCCGGCAAGACTCACATCAGTTTCGCTCACCGGGCCGACTCTAGAACGTGTTACACCCGGCGAGCAAGACTGGGTTCAGACCAGCTTCAAGGCCGCCTTGGGGCACTGCGCCACTGCCGTCTTCACATCTTCCTCATCGCCCGGGGCCACCTCGGCGCCAATGATGTGCAGGACGTCGTCATCATCGAGTTCGAACACGTCGGGAGCGATTCCGACACAGATTCCGTTCGCCTCGCACTGGTCGAGATCAACAGTGACCTTCATAGCCAACTCCTTTGCCACAACAGTGGGCCGAGCCTAACAACACCAGCCCCACAGGGATAGCAAGCGCGGCCTTACAGGGTCAGATACTGGAACATGTTTCAGTCCATATGCAATGATCGGACCAGCCCAAAGGTTCGTGGCCCGTCTCGTTCTGGACTGAGTGGAGCGGGGGAGCGAAGCGGAGGAGCGAAGCGGAGGAGCGGAGGGAGGGAAGAACGAGACCTCCAGGGCCGCGAACCCGCCGCGCCGCAGGCGCGGCAGAAAGGAAACAGCTATGCGGATCGCATACACGCCGCAACAGGAACAGCTGCGTGCTGAGCTGCGTGAGTATTTCGCCCGTCTGATCACTCCGGAACGCCGGGCGGCGCTGTCGGCCCAGACCGGCGAGTACGGCGAGGGCAATGTCTACCGCGAGGTCGTCGAGGAGATGGGCCGCGACGGCTGGCTGGCCCTCGGCTGGCCGAAGGAGTACGGCGGCCAGGACCGGCCCACCATGGATCAGCTGATCTTCACCGACGAGGCCGCCATCGCCGGCGCCCCGGTGCCGTTCCTGACCATCAACTCCGTCGCGCCGACCATCATGCATTACGGCACCGAGGAGCAGAAGCAGTTCTTCCTGCCGAAGATCGCCGCGGGCAAGCTGCACTTCGCCATCGGCTACTCCGAGCCGAGTGCGGGCACCGACCTCGCGTCGCTGCGCACCGGTGCGGTCCGGGACGGCGACGAGTGGATCATCAACGGCCAGAAGATGTGGACCTCCCTCATCGCCTACGCCGATTACATCTGGCTCGCCGCCCGTACGGATCCGAATGCCAAGAAGCACAAGGGCATTTCGATGTTCATCCTGCCGACCACGGCGGAGGGTTTCTCCTGGACGCCGGTGCACACCATGGCCGGTCCGGACACCAGCGCCACCTATTACCAGGATGTGCGGGTCAAGCACTCGGACATGGTCGGGCCGGAAAACGGCGGCTGGTCGCTGATCACCAATCAGCTCAACCACGAGCGCGTCGCGCTGACCTCCGCCGCACCGCTGACGTTCGCGGTCGATCAGGTCACCGAGTGGGCGCGGAACACCAAGAACTCCAATGGTTCCCGCGTCATCGACCAGGAATGGGTGCAGATCCTCCTGGCCCGCGCGCACGCCAAGGTCGAATACCTGAAGCTGATGAACTGGGAGCTCGCCTCCGGGGCCGACGCGGGTGCCGCGCCGCGCCCGTGGAACGCCTCCACCTGCAAGGTGTACGGCACCGAACTCTCCACCGAGGTGTACCGCGCCCTCATGGAGGTGCTCGGGCCGCAGGGTTACCTGCGCCAGGACTCCGCCGGAGCGCAGCTGCGTGGCCGCATGGAGCGCATGCACCGCGCCTGCCTGATCCTCACCTTCGGCGGCGGCACCAATGAGGTGCAGCGCGACATCATCGCCATGACCGCCCTCAAGCAGCCGGCCTCAGCGCGCTGACCATCCTGAAATCGAGGTAACCATCATGGATTTCACTCTTACCGAAGCGCAGCAAGATCTGGCCCGGCTCACCGCCGAGGTGACCGGCAAGCTCGTCACCGCCGATCGGCTGCGTGAGCTGGACAAGAACACGGACGCGTCCGGGAACACCACGCTGCGCTTCGACGAATCGCTGTGGAGCTCGCTCGCCGAGACCGGCGTGCTGGCCGCGGCGCTGCCGGAAACGGTGGACGGCAGCGGCTTCGGCGTGCTGGAGCAGACGTCGATCCTGCGGGAACTCGGCAAGTCCGTCGCACCCGTGCCCTACCTGTGGTCCATCGTGCTCGGCGCAGGCGCGCTGGCGCAGTTCGGCTCCGAGGACCAGCGCAAACTGGCCGCGCAGGCCGGGACCGGCGAGACCGTCCTCACCGCCGCGCTGAGCGAAGAGCGCAATTGGGAACCGGCCAAGCCCGTCACCACCGCCGCCGACAATGGCGGCTGGCAGCTCACCGGGCTCAAGACCACCGTGCCGTTCGCCCGGCAGGCGGCACGAATCCTGGTGTCCGCCAGCGTCGACGGCTCCCCCGCCGTCTTCCTGGTCGACCCGTCGCACACCTCGGTGCGCATCGAGGACCAGATCGTCACCGACCGCACCCCCGAGGCCGAGATCGAATTCGCCGGTACCCCCGCCGAATTGGTCGGCACCCTGGAGCAGGGCGCCGAAGTCCTGAACTGGCTGCTCGAGCGGGCCTGGCTCGGCCTGGCCGCCACCCAGCTCGGCACCCTCGAAAAGGGCCTCGAGCTGGTCGCCGACTACGCCCGCGAGCGCGAGCAGTTCAGCAAGAAGATCGGCAGCTTCCAGGCCGTGGCCCAGCGCCTCGCCGACGCCTACATCGACGTGCAGGGTGTGCGCCTGGCCGTCCAGCAGGCCGCCTGGCTGCTGTCGGAGGGTCTGCCCGCCACCGCGGAAGTCCACACCGCCAAGTTCTGGGCCGCCGACGCCGGTCACCGCGTCGCCCACACCGTCGTGCACGTGCACGGTGGCGTCGGCATCGACCGCGATCACATCGTCAACCAGTACTTCACCGCCGCCAAGCACAATGAATTCGCCCTCGGCGGCGCACACGACCACCTGCGCGCACTCGGTGGCCTGCTCGCCGCCAACTGACCCGGCGAGCGCACCACAGCTACGAATAACCAAGGGCGGCAGCACCATTCGGTGCCGCCGCCCTTGTTGCGGGTGCGGCCGCCACGCCGATCACGTCATCGGCCCTGCCCGGTTCGATTCGATGCACCACCGGCCGAGCGCAGATCGGAGCTCCCAATTCCCCTGCGACAGTGGCCGATTTGCACTCGGCGGCAATGGTCACCGCCCGTCAGCGGCCGGAAATGAATTCCGCGCGCGGACATTCGGCAGCGGGAAAAAGCTGCCCGCATTTCCTTCCGCGCGCGGAATTTCTCCGCGGCCGGTAAGAATATGTGGCAAATCCGCCCCGTCATCGAGGACCCCGCCCCGTCATCCCGGCGTGCTTGTGGCCGGGATCCACGACGGCTCAGCTGGTTCCGGTTCATCCCGGCCACAAGCGTGCCGGGATGACGAGGGTTTTCACCTCGGCCCGACGGGCCGGCTCAGACCCTCATCACAGGGCGGCTCAGGGCACCAGGGGGCCGGCCAGCACGCGCTCACCGGCGGTCCGGTCGCCGCCCCAGGTGAGGGACGGATCGCCGGCGGGCTTGCGCTGCCAGAGGGCGAGCAGCAGATCCGATGCGGCTCCGGCGATTTCGGCGACCGGCTCGCCGGGGCCGTAGACCCAGCTCTCGGCGATATCGGTGGCGCGGACGTGCAATGCCACCTCCGGTTCGGTGGCCAGGCCGCGCTTGATCATGCGCGGGGCGAAGAGTTCGAAGACCTCGGTGATGCCATCGACGGCCAGGTCGGTGTCGAACGGGTCGGCGGCGCCGAACGTGTGCTGGCCGTCCCACAGGTGCATGAGGGTCTCGTGCGCGCGGCGGCGGCGCCAGAAGGCGACGGTGCGCGGCATGGTGCTGGAGAAGGTCCACGCTTCCTGATCCGGCTCGCCGGACAACACCGCGACCATCGCGTCGGCGGTCTCTTCGTACCACTCACGCAGCGCGGCAGCCTCTTTCGGAGCAGCCTCGACCTGCCGGTCACCGCGCAGCTCGCTCACCGCGGTCACCACCCACAGATTCCCGTTGCCGACGTGGTCGGCGAGGTCGTAGAAGGTCCATTCGGCGCAGGACGGTACCGGCGCCCCGAGATCGGTGTCCACGGTGATGAGATCGCCGAAGGCGGTCAGCTTCGCGCAGAGCAGAGCCAGGTAATCCATGCCTGTCACGGTAAACCGGACAGACCCGGAGCACACGCCGAGGCACGAACACCTGCGTGTTCCCGGAAAATCAGGATTCCATTTCGCGAACCGGGAAGATGCGCTCGAACACCGGGTCCGGGTGATCGGGTGAGGGCTCCAATTCATTCATGAGCAGATCGCTCATGGCATCGCGGCGCAGCACCCGGCCCAGCTCGGCGGCGGCGCGATAGTAGGCGGGCGTGCGCAGCACGCGCCGGACCGCGGCGGTGATCTGCTGCGGGGACGCGGTGCGCGACAGCGTGATTCCGGCATGGTGCGCCCGCACCCGGGCGGCATTGTCGGCGTGGTCCCGCCCGTGTGGCAGCAGCACCACGGGCAGATCGGCGGCGAAGGCCTTGACCAGGGTGCCGTGCCCGCCGTGCGTGACCACCAGGCTGGCGTGCCGCATGAGCTCCTGATGCGGCGCGGCGGCCAGCACCTCCACATTCACCGGTGCGGTGATATCGGCGGGATCGACGGCGGGCCCGGTTGTCACAATGGCACGCACCGGGAGCTGGCCGAGCGCATCGGTGATCCGCTGCAGGCATTCGGTCTGGCGCTGTGCGGTGGTGGACAGCGATACCAGCACCAGCGGATCGCCGCCCTCGGGCAGCGCCCATTCCGCATTCCTGGTCCAGAACGGATCGTCCAGGATGGGGCCGACACAGCGCACTCCGTCCGGCCGCTGGGCCGGGAAATCGAAAGCCTCGCTGGACAGTACGAGCTGCCGGTGCGCCAGCTGCACCTGATCCTGATAGTGCGCCAGCCGTTCCAGACCGAAATCCGCGCGCAGGGCATTGAGTTGCGGCAGCAGTTCCTGATCCCAGCGCCGCTGCACCATGGAACCCACGACCCGGTCCCGCCAGCGGCCGACCGGGCCGTCCGCACGGCCGAATCCGGTGCCGGGCGGCGGACCGCCCTCGACCGGCAGCGGGTAGATGCCCGGAATCAGCACCATGAACGGCAGCTCGCGCGCCTGCGCGGCCACCATGGCGCCGAAGGCGAAGTAGGAGGCGAGCACCAGATCCGGTCGCTCCCCGTCGATTTCGGCGACGGTATCACGGGCATATCCCGCCCCGGCCCGCGAGCGCAGCCGCGCCCCCGTCGCTGTCACCTCCGCGGCCAGGGACTCCTCGGCGAGCACGGTGACCCGGTGCCCACGGTCGACGAGCCTGCGCACCACGCCCAGCTCCGGCGGCACGGTCCCGCCGCTGCCGGTGAGGGCGACCAGGTAGCTGTACTTCATCGGGCACCTCCTCCCCCGCCACTCTGTCACGGTCAGCGGTCGCGCGTCCACGCACCGATGAGTTTCCCGGGGCAGGTCCGTCCTCACCTATGACACCCACGGACACGCAAAGAGTTTGCGGATGAGAGGACGAAACGCCATGGCCAGCAAGATGATCTTCATCAACCTTCCCGTCGCCGAGCTGGAGCGCTCGAAGAGTTTCTACGAGGCGCTGGGCTGGAAGGTGAATCAGGTGTTCACCGACAACAACGCGGCCTGCATCGTCGTCGACGACAACATCTGCCTCATGCTGCTGACCAAGGATTTCTTCACCTCCTTCACCGACCGCACCATCGGCGACAGCAGGACCACCGTGAGCAGCCTCTACTCCGTGTCTCTTGCCAGCGCCACGGAAGTGGACACGCTCGTCGACGCCGCGCTCGCGGCCGGCGGCACCGAGGAGGTCAATGCCAACAAGCGCGCGCAGGAGGCCGCGGTCGGCATGCACGGCCGCACCTTCATCGATCCGGACGGCCACCAGTGGGAGCCCTTCCACATGGAGTACCCCGGCGCCAACTGAATTCGAAAACCACCCGCACCGCTGATGATTCAGCGGGCTATCGGCATGTGAACACAAGGATGCGAACGGCCCGCCGGGACGTATCCCAGCGGGCTGTTCACGCATGTCGCCGCGCTGCGCCGGACCACCCCGGCGGTAGATCTTGCGGTGGACGAAGCCACCTACGCGACGACGGAGTCCAGTTCTACCGCAGTTCCAGCGGAAGTCCGAAAAGCGGGAACAGGCGGTCGGTATCCAGGAAGAAATTGAGGCCCGCGACCTGGTCACCGTCGAGCTCGAGCACGGTGATCGACCACGGGGTCCACAGGCCGGGTTCGCCGCTCGGCTTGTAGTGCCCGAAGGCAGGCAGGCCGTTCGCGCCCGCGAGGGGCACCATGCGGGAATCGCGGCACGCCTGACCGGTGCCGAGCATGAACTCGGCGACATTCTCCGGACCGGAGATCCACAGCGAGAACGGCGGCATGGACAGCGCCACATCGGCTTTCAACAGCTGGGTGAGCGCGTTCATATCGTAGGACTCGAAGGCGGCGACAAAATCGTCGATGAGTTTGCGCTGCTGCTCATTGCTTTCGTCGTAGGCATCGGAGACGGTCGCCACCTCCTGCGCCTTGGTCATGGTGGCGCGGGCGCGCTGCAGCGCGCTGTTCACCGAAGCCGGTGAGACATTGAGCATTTCGGCGGTCTCATTGGCCGAGAAGCGCAAAACCTCGCGCATGATCAGAATGGCGCGCTGGGTGGCGGGCAGGTGCTGCACCGCGGAGACGAAGGCCAGCCGCAGCGTGTCCTTGGCACTGGCCGCCTCGGCCGGGTCGGCGCCGAAGGCGAGTGCGTTCGGAATCGGTTCCACCCATACGTAATCCGGCTCCGGCGCGGGCAGCGGCGAATCCGGGGTGGAAGGCCCCGACAGATCCATCGGCCTGGCTCGCCGCTGCGGACCGTCGAGCATGTCCAGGCAGACATTGGTGGCGATCTTGTACAGCCACGACCGGACGCTGGAGCGACCCTCGAACGAGTCGTACGACTTCCACGCCCGCGTGAACGTCTCCTGCACCGCGTCCTCGGCCTCGAACGAGGAACCCAGCATTCGGTACGCGTAGGCGCACAGCTCGCGCCGATGCCCCTCGAAAGACCGCAACACGTCATCCGTGATGGTGGTGGACCTGCTGCCTGTCTCGCTCATACAAAACACTCTCGCACAGCCCACCGACAAGAAATAGGCTCCTCCGCCTCCCCGAAACTTTTGCCGAGCACTGAGCGGGCCACCAGTTTCGTCGCGGACCGGCGGTTGCCGACGGGGCTGAGTTCTGGACGTCCCCGACGAGTTACCGGACCATACGGAAATCAGTTGTCACGTTGGCAATTACCCCGAACGACCGTGCCCACCTGTCGCAGCAGGCGGGCACGTGCACTGGGGCGTTCAGGCGTTACTTGGTGGTCGGAGCGTGGGAGTGGTTGTCGGCCTCGCGGGCCTCGGTCTGCGCCTGCGCCCACTTGTAGTCGGGCTTGCCGGCGGGCGACCGCTTGATCTCGTCCACGTACCAGATGCTGCGGGGCATCTTGTAGGAGGAGATCTCCTGAACCAGGGTGGGGCGCAACTCGTCCAGGGTCGGGCGGTTCTCGCTGCGGCACTGCACCACGGCGACCACCCGCTGTCCCCAGCGCTCGTCCGGCACGCCGACCACGAGCGCATCGAAGATCTGCGGGTGCGCCTTGAGCGCGCCCTCGACCTCTTCGGGGTAGATCTTCTCGCCGCCGGAGTTGATGCTGACGCTGCCGCGGCCGAGCATGGTGACGCTGCCGTCCTCCTCCACGCGGGCGAAGTCGCCCGGGATGGAGTAGCGAATCCCGTTGAACTCCTTGAACGTCGCCGCGGTCTTGACCGGGTCGTTGTAGTAGCCGAGCGGGATGTGGCCGGTGCGGGCGATCAGGCCGGTCTTGCCGGAGCCCGCCTCGATCTCATTGCCCTCGTCGTCGATCACCTTGGTGGAGGCGTCGATCTTCACGCGCGGGCCGCCGGTGTGGGTGGCGCCCTTGGACGCGATGGACAGGCCGCCGAAACCGGTCTCCGAGGAGCCGATGGAGTCGGTGATCATGGTGGTGGTGAGCAGCTCGATGAACTCGTCCTTGAGCGTGGGCGAGAACAGCGCGGCGCTGGAGGCCATCGCCCAGAGTTGCGCATGCTGGTACGGCTCACCGGTTTCCGGGTTGCCGGTCTTGAGCGCGTCCAGCATCGGCCGCGCCATGGCGTCGCCGGTGATGAAGATCAGGTTGATGTTGTGCTTGTCGATGGCCTGCCAGACGCCGTGCCCGCTGAACTCGGGCAGCATGATCGCCTTGCCGCCGTCGAAGAGGCTGTGGAACACCGCGGTCTGCGAGCCGCCGTGGATCAGCGGCGGGATCGGGTAGCGCACCAGCTGACCATTGCCGGCGCCGACCTTGGCCTGCTGCCATTCGTCCTCGATGCGGACTCCGGTGACGAAGTTGATGCCGCCGCCGAGCACGCGCCACCAGTCCTCGTGCCGCCACATGACGCCCTTGGGCAGGCCGGTGGTGCCGCCGGTGTAGAGCATGAAGATGTCGTCGGCCGAACGCTCTTCGAAGTCGCGCACATCGGAGCTGCCCGCGAGGGCCGCCTCGTACTCGGTGGCGCCGGGAGGCTTCGGAAGATCGGTGCCGTCCTCGATCGTCAGCACGGTCTTGATGGTCGGCACCTTGGGCAGCACATTGGCGATGCGGTCGCTGTAGCGCCGCTCGGCAATGATCGCGACCAGGTCCGAGTTCTCGAAGATGTACTGCAACTCGTTCTCGACGTACCGGTAGTTCACGTTGATCACCACCGCGCGAATCTTGAAGATCGCGACCATGGCCTCGACGGCCTCGATGGTGTTGCGCGCGTAGATGCCTACCTTGTCACCGGGCTGCACGCCCTGTTCCTGCAGGTAATGGGCCAACCGGTTGGCCCGCTTCTCGAACTCCGCGTAGGTGAAGGAACGGGTGTCGTCCACCAGAGCTACGCGCTCCGGCATCAGATCGATGGCGTGCTCGACAAGGTCCGCTATGTTGTAGCTCACAGGTCGAAAATAGAACGTGTTCTCGCTTATCGCAAGGTGCGAGTTCCCGCTCACCGGACAATGCGGTGTGGCCCCCGCCACACACTACGCCCGGAATGCCCGGAACGCTCACCTGGACAGCGACGGAACGGACCCGCCCGGCCATGCCGAGCGGGTCCGATTCTGAAACAGGTTCTACGACTGAATGAGGGGCTTCAGCCGCTCGAACTGCCGCACATCGCGCACGCCGACCAGCAGCATGGTCACGCCGGCCTTCTCCCACACCGTCAACTGCTCCCGCACATGCGCCTCGTCGCCGATGATCGTGGTGTCCAGGATCAGCTCGTCGGGCACCGCGGCAGCGGCCTCGTCCTTGCGGCCGGACCGGAACAGCCGGGTGATCTCGTCGACCTGCTCGCCGTAGCCCATGCGGCGGTACACCTCGGCATGGAAGTTCATGTCCTCCGCGCCCATACCGCCGATGTAGAGGGCCATGAAGGGCCGCAGGCGATCGAGCTCGGCCCGGGTGTCATCGGTCAGGATCACCTGCGCGGTCGCGGCGATTTCGAAGTCCGCCCGCGAACGCCGGGCACCGGCCCGCGCGAAGCCCTCGTCGAGCCACTGGTTGTACATATCCGCGAGCCGCGGGGTGTAGTAGATGGCCAGCCAGCCGTCGGCGATCTCGGCGGTGAGCGCCACGTTCTTCGGGCCCTCCGCGCCCAGCCAGATCGGCAGATCCGACCGCAGCGGATGGGTGATCGACTTGAGTGGCTTGCCGAATCCCGTAGCGGTGGGCCCGTTGAACGGCAGCGGGAAGTGCGGTCCGTCGTTCTGGACCTTGCCTTCGCGGGCCAGCACCTGCCGGATCACCGACACGTATTCGCGGGTGCGCTGCAATGGCTTGGCAAACGACTGCCCGTACCAGCCCTCGACCACCTGCGGCCCGGACACGCCGAGGCCGAGAATGTGCCGCCCGCCGCTGAGGTGATCCAGCGTCAGCGCCGCCATGGCGGTGGCGGTCGGTGTGCGTGCCGACATCTGTACCACCGAGGTGCCCAGCCGGACCCGGCTGGTGCTCGACCCCAGCCAGGCCAGCGGTGTGTAGGCATCGGAACCCCATGATTCGGCGGTGAAGACCGCGTCGAATCCGGCTTCTTCGGCGGCGGCAACCAACTCTGCGTGGTTCGTGGGCGGCTGCGCGCCCCAGTATCCGAGTTGCAACCCAAAGCGCATGTTCGGTTCCCTTCCCAAGTGGGCTCTTGCACCCTTCTTTAGAACCTGTTCTACTCGATCTCGTGACTCTGGGGAACACCGAAGTACTCGCCGCACCGCTGCGGATGCAGTTCGACTACACCCGCTCCACCGGACCGACCATCGGACGCTTCCTCACCGGACTGCGTTCCGGGCGGGTCGTCGGAGTGCGGGGTTCCGATGGGCGCGTCATCGTGCCGCCCGCGGAATTCGATCCGATCACCGCGGAACCGCTGACCGAATTCGTCGACGTGGCCGATGTGGGCACCGTGCAGTCGTGGAGCTGGGTGGCCGAACCGCTGTCCGGTCAGCCCTTCGACCGCCCGTTCGCCTACGCGCTCATCAAGCTCGACGGCGCGGACACCGCACTGCTGCACGCCGTGGATGTGGCCTCGCCGGCCGATATCTCCACCGGCCTGCGGGTGCGTGTCCGCTGGGCCGCCGAGCGCAACGGCGACATCCACGACATCGCCTGCTTCGAGCCGGGCGAAACATCCGCCGCCCCTGCCGATTCCGAGGATTCGGGCGCACCGGTGACCGGCATCGTGACGCCCATCGACCTGTCCTTCAAGCACACCGCCTCACCGCAGGAGACCCAATTCCTGAAGGCGATCCTGGAGGGCAAGCTGCTGGGTGCGCGCGCCGAATCCGATGGGAAGGTGTACTTCCCGCCGCGTGGCGCCGATCCGCGCGACGGTTCGCCGACCGAGGATTACGTCGAGGTCGCCGATAACGGCATCGTCACCACCTTCTGCATCGTGAACGTGCCGTTCCTGGGTCAGCGTCTCAAGCCCCCGTACGTCGCCGCGTACGTGCTGCTGGACGGCACCGATATTCCGTTCCTGCACCTGGTGCTGGGTGTGGAGGCGAGCGAGGTGCGCATGGGCATGAAGGTGAAGGCCGTATGGAAGCCGCGTGAGGAGTGGGGTCTGGGCCTGGCCAATATCGACCACTTCGAGCCCACCGGCGAGCCCGACGCCACGTACGAGTCCTTCTCGCACCACCTGTAAAGGCTGACAACGTTGAGCGACAACAACGCAACTGATATCGCGGTGGTGGGTTTCGCCCACGCGCCGCACGTGCCGGAGACCTTCGGCACCACCAACGGCGTCGAAATGCTCGCGCCGTGCTTCCACGAGCTGTACGACAAGCTCGGCATCAAGCAGACCGATATCGACTTCTGGTGCTCGGGCTCCTCCGATTACCTTGCCGGACGCGCTTTCTCGTTCATCTCGGCGATCGACGCCATCGGCGCGGTGCCGCCGATCAACGAATCGCACGTGGAGATGGACGCGGCCTGGGCGCTGTACGAGGCGTGGGTCAAACTGCGCTCCGGACAGGCCGAGACCGCGCTGGTCTACGGCTTCGGCAAGGCGTCGGCCGGTGTGCTGCGCCAGGTGCTGACCCTGCAGACCGATCCATACCTGGTCGCGCCGCTGGGCCCGGACTCGGTGTCCATGGCGGGCCTGCAGGCTCGTGCCGGTCTGGACGCCGGTCGCTGGACCGAGCGGGATATGGCCGAGGTCGCCGCGCGCAGCGCCGCCAATGCCGCCGCCCGTGGTGGCAGCGCCACCGCGCGCACTGAGTCGGATATCGAAAAGCTGCTGGCCGCAGAGTATGTGGCCGATCCGTTCCGTGCCCATGACATCGCGCCCATCACCGATGGCGCGGCGGCGATCGTGCTGGCCGTCGGCGACCGGGCGCGCGAACTGTGCGAGCGTCCGGCCTGGCTCACCGGCATCGCCCACTACATCGACACCCCGATCCTGGGTGCGCGCGATCTCACCGTCTCGCAGTCCGCCGAGCGGGCCGCCAAGGCCGCGATCGGCAGCAACACAGGCGATTTCGATCTCGCCGAACTGCATGCGCAGTTCAGCCATGAAGAGCTGATTCTCGCGCAGGCGCTGGGCCTGAACGGTTCCACCCGGATCAACTCGTCGGGCGGCCCGCTGTCCGGCAATCCCATGTTCGCGGCCGGGCTGGAGCGCATCGGCTTCGCCGCCACCGAAATCATCAACGGCACCGCGAATCGTGCACTGGCGCATGCCAGTAGCGGTCCCGCGCTGCAGCAGAACCTGGTCGCCACCCTGGAGGCACGCTCATGACTAACCCTGCCGCCGTACTCGGCACCGGTCAGACTCATCACGTGACCAAACGGTCCGATGTATCGATGGCGGGCATGTGCCGCGAGGCCATCGACCGCGCGCTCATCGACTCCGGTCTGACCATGGCCGATATCGACGCCGTGGTGATCGGCAAGGCGCCCGACTTCTTCGAGGGCTCCATGATGCCGGAGCTGTTCCTCGCGGATGCGTTGGGCGCCACCGGAAAGCCGCTGCTGCGCGTGCATACGGCCGGTTCGGTGGGCGGCTCCACCGCCGTGGTCGCCGCCAGCCATGTGCAGGCCGGCGTGCACGGCAAGGTGCTCGCCATCTCGTGGGAGAAGCAGTCCGAGTCGAACGCCATGTGGGCGCTGTCGAATCCGGTGCCGTTCACCATGCCGGTCGGCGCGGGCGCGGGCGGCTATTTCGCCCCGCACGTGCGCGCCTACATCCGCCGCGCCAACGCACCCCTGCACATCGGGGCCATGGTCGCGGTGAAGGATCGCCGCAATGGCGCGCGCAACCCTTATGCGCATCTCAAGCAGGCCGATATCACCATGGAATCGGTGATGGCGTCCCAAATGCTGTGGGACCCCATTCGTTTCGACGAGACCTGCCCGTCCTCGGACGGCGCGTGCGCCATCGTGATCGGTGACGAAGCCTCGGCGAAGGCCGTGGAGGCGACCGGTAAGAAGGTCGCCTGGATCCACGGCACCGCCATGCGCACCGAACCGCTCGCCTACGCCGGGCGTGATCAGGTGAATCCCAAGGCCGGACAGGCGGCTGCCGCCGCACTGTGGAAGCAGGCCGGGATCACCAATCCGCTGGAGGAGATCGACGCGGCCGAAATCTACGTCCCCTTCTCGTGGTTCGAGCCCATGTGGCTGGAGAACCTCGGTTTCATGCCGGAGGGCGAGGGCTGGAAGCTCACCGATGCGGGCGAAACCGCCATCGGCGGAAAGCTTCCCGTCAATCCTTCGGGTGGTGTGCTGTCCTCCAATCCGATCGGCGCCTCGGGCATGATCCGTTTCGCCGAGGCCGCCAAGCAGGTCATGGGCCGGGCCGGCGACTACCAGGTGGAGAATGCGCGCAAGGCCTTCGGCCACGCGTACGGCGGTGGCTCGCAGTACTTCTCGATGTGGGTCGTAGGGAGTGAGCAGCCGTGAACGACGATCATCCGGCACGCGTAGCCGGGCGCGCCTCACAGGCCGCGGTACGGGCCAAGGACAAAGACGCGTGGGTGGCACTGTTCGCCGCCGACGGCGTCGTGGAGGATCCCGTCGGGCCGTCCTTCTTCGATCCGGAAGGTAAGGGTCACCACGGCGCGGAAGCCATTGCGGCGTTCTGGGACAAGGCGATAGCGCAGACCGACTCCATCGAATTCCTCTTCGACGACTCGTTCGCCTGTGGCAGTGAGGTGGTCTATCCGGGCCGCATTCGCACCACCATGGGTGGCCAGATCATCGATGCCGAGGGCGTGTTCACCTACAAGGTCAACGAGAGCGGTGAGATTCTCGCGCTGCGTGCCTTCTGGGAAGTCGAACGCGCCATGGGGACAATGAAACCCGCTTAGCCACCGAACAAAAAGGGAGCGGGAGACTGGATTCCAGTCTCCCGCTCTTCTTGTCGCCAGGGGCGACAACTGATTTCGTAAGGTCGGGGTAACTCACCGGGTACCCCCAAAATCGGTGTGGCTCCCCACCGCCTCCACGCGTCCCCAACGGTCAACGGCTCTCAGCCGTGCGCCGAAGTTCCGGAGAGGCGGCACAGATCAGTGCTGCACGGGGCAGCCGCCACCCTTGGTGCCGTAGTCGACCTGGAATTCCTTCACACCGTTCAACCAACCCGAGCGCAGCCGCTTCGGGTCACCGAGGCGGGTGATGTCGGGCAGGTAGTCGGCAATGGCATTGAAGATGATCTCGACTTCGAGCCGGGCCAGATTCGCGCCGACGCAGTAGTGCGCGCCGGTGCCGCCGAAGGACAGGTGCGGGTTCGGATCGCGCAGAATATCGAAGGTCTGCGGCTCCTCGAACACGTCCTCGTCGAAGTTGGCCGATCGGTAGGACAGCACCACACGCTGCCCCTTCTTGATCTGTACGCCACCGACTTCGACATCCTCGAGCGCGGTGCGCTGGAAGCTACTGACCGGAGTCGCCCAGCGGATGATCTCGTCTACGGCGGTACGGGGCCGCTGCGCCTTGAAAAGCTCCCACTGGTCCGGGTTTTCCAGGAACGCGATCATGCCGTGCGTGGTGGCATTGCGGGTGGTCTCGTTGCCGGCCACGGCCAGCACCATGACGAAGAAGCCGAATTCCTCGGGCAGCAGCGATTCACCGTCGACGTCGGCGTTGATCAACTCGGTGACGATATCGTCTGCCGGGCAGGCACGGCGGGCCTCGGCCATCTGGTACGCGTAGCCGAGGATCTCGGTGGAGGCGACGACCGGGTCGGCATCGCTGTCCGGGTCGTCGTAGCTGGTCATATCGTTGGACCACTTGAAGAGCTTCATGCGGTCGTCCTGCGGCACGCCGATCAATTCCGCGATCGCCTGCAGCGGCAGCTCAGCGGCCACCTGCTCGACGAAATCGCCGGATCCGGTCTGCGCTGCCGCCTGCACGATGGCTTCGGCCCGGGCGGTCAGTTCGGCACGCAGGCCGTTGATGACGCGCGGGGTGAACCCCTTGGCGATGACCTTGCGCAGCTTGGTGTGCTCGGGAGCGTCCTTGTTCAACATGACGAAGCGCTGCAGTTCGATCTGCTCGCGAGTGATGTCGTCATTGAAACGCGGGATGGCGGTGTTCTCCCAGACGGAGAACACGTCGTCACGCCGCGAGACGGTCTTCACGTCGGCGTGCTTGGTGATCACCCAGAAGCCGTCGTCCTGGAAGCCACCTGTCTCGGGAGACTTGGCATTCCACCAGACCGGCGTGGTAGCGCGCAGTTCTGCGAGCTCGGCCTCCGGCACCCGCTGCTGCCACATCTCCGGGTCCGTGACGTCGAAGCCTTCCGGCACGTTCGGCCGGGCTTGGGCGTCTTCGATGTTCACTGCAACCACCAGCTGTCTCCTTTGACTAACTGAAACACGTTCTACCTATATTCAAGCACAGGGGGTAAGACAAAAGGTAGGTGTATGTAAGGAACCAAAATTGTCTTACATTAACTGTAGAGAACTTGTTCCAGTTCTGATCCGGAAGGAATGACATAGTGGGTACCCCCGTCATCGTCGAAGCCGCACGCACCCCCATCGGCAAGCGCAACGGCTGGCTGGCCGGCCTGCACGCCGCGGAGCTCCTGGGCGAAGCACAGAAGGGACTGCTCGCGCGGACCCCGCTGGATCCGATTCTGGTCGAGCAGGTCATCGGCGGCTGTGTGATGCAGGTCGGCGAGCAGTCCAACAACGTCACCCGCACCGCGTGGCTGCACGCCGGGCTGCCGTGGCAGACCGGTGCGGTCACCATCGACAACCAGTGCGGTTCGGCGCAGGAGGCCGCAGGTCTGGTCGCGGGCCTCATTTCGACCGGCGCCATCGAGGCCGGACTGGCCTGCGGCCTGGAGTCCATGAGCCATGTTCCGTTGGGCGCCAACGTCGGAACGCACGCCGGGCCGCGCCGCCCGGCGTCCTGGGATATCGATATGCCCAACCAGTTCGAGGCGGCCGAGCGAATTGCCAAGCGGCGCGGCATTACTCGTGACGATGTCGACGAGTGGGGCGAGCGCTCGCAGCGGCTGGCCGCACAGGCGTGGGAGCAGGGCCGGTTCGACCGCGAGGTGCTGACCATCAAGAGCGCCCCGCAGGTCGACAAGGAAGGCAATCTCACCGGCGAGGTCGCGGACATCAGCCGCGATCAGGGCCTGCGCGCGACCACCCGCGAGGGCCTGCTGAAGCTGAAGCCGGTGCTGGAGGGCGGAATTCACACCGCCGGCACCTCCTCGCAGATTTCCGACGGCGCCTCGGCCGTGCTGCTCATGGACGAAAAGGCCGCGCAGCGTGAGGGTTTGCGCCCGCGCGCCCGCATCGTGGCGCAGTGCCTGGTCGGCGGTGAGCCCGAATTCCACCTGGACGGCCCGGTTCAGGCCTGCCAGCGGCTGCTGGAGCGCAGCGGGATGAGCATCGGCGATATCGACTTGTTCGAGATCAATGAAGCTTTCGCGTCCGTGGTGCTGTCGTGGGCGTCGGTGCACAAGCCCGATCTGGATCGCGTGAACGTCAACGGCGGCGCGATTGCCATCGGACATCCGGTGGGCAGCACCGGAACCCGGCTCATCACAACGGCTTTGCACGAGCTCGAAAGGTCCGGCAAGCAGACCGCGATGATCCTCATGTGCTGCGGTGGTGCACTCGCAACGGGCACCATCATCGAGCGAATCTAGGTCACTTCAATCATTTTCGGCCTAGGTTGAACGTTCATCCCACTTGTCGTGAAACGTGGCGTACGCCACACAAACTTCGCTACAGACAAGAAGATGAGACGTCAGCTATCTTAGGGTTACCGACGGCCCGTCGTGGAAGACCTTCGCGACGGGCCAGAACCGGGACTCTTAAGCCCTCCGCAAGAACGGTGGCGCTGGCCCGCAAACACCCAAGCCACGGCCGGTTCACCGGATCACCGCCTAGAAGCTTCAAGGAAATCGCGGATCAGGCGTAGGTTTTCAGTTACTGAGCCGCTAATATCAATGATACGTATCCGAGATAACGACTGTTAGTACAGCGAAGGGAATTGGGCGGCTCACAATGGCTGATTTCGCGGCGCGGCTGAACAAGCTGTTCGAAACCGTGCATCCCCCGGGGCGAAAGCCGCACACCAACGCAGAGGTGGCGGCCGCATTGACGGCCTCCGGCCATCCGATCTCGAAACCGTATCTCTCGCAGTTGCGGTCGGGACAGCGCACGAACCCCTCAGATGAGACGGTGGCTGCGCTGGCGAAGTTCTTCAAGGTCAAACCGGACTACTTCTTCAACGACATCTATGCAGCCAAGATCGATCATGATCTCGAGCTGTTGTCCCAGCTGCAGGGCTATGGACTGCGTCGTCTGTCGAGTAGGGCGTTCGATCTCTCCGAGGAATCTCAGAACCTCCTCACCTCCATGGCGGAAAAGTTGCGGGCCAGCGAAGGGCTGCCCGAAATTCCTCCTGACGGCACGGAATAGGTCCTGAGCCGAAGCAACACGGTGCGGCCGACTCGGAGGTCGCATCGTGCTGGTTCGTCTCAGGACTGATCCCTGCCTGACCAGGTACTGCAGGTACCTGACCCGGTGTGGTGAACGGCGCTGCTTGCAGGGCAGCGCCACTCACTGCTGAGCCATACGGCTCGGATGAAGAGTGTTGCACCGGTCTCAGCATGCTGAGGCCATGTGGCGTAGACCCCTGCGCTGGTGCATTATGCACAAACCTGGCGTTACTCGACCCGGGTCTCTCGGGGAACTTGATCGCGTTGTTATGTGCAGTATGTCGTTTTGTGTGATGTGAGCGTTTCGCCCTCAATGCACCATCTGCGACAAGTGTCCTATTGTGCTGTGTGCACAATAAATATGGTCGTGTGCACAAAGTTAGTTGTGTCGAGTGCACAAGAAGCGCACAAATCGGTCGCGGCATTCTGTCGGCAGTCATGACATTGCGTCCAACTAAGGCATGCCAAAGTAAAGTCCAGCCCAAGTAATCTTCTTATGGGCACAAATAAGACATTGGCTCAGCTAAGCCGTGTGCCCAGCGATCGCATGGGCCTGATCACAATGCGGGAAACTCCGATTAGCGCGCTGCGTGTACTCCGGCCGACGCTCTGCGGTACTCCTGGCCAGCACCGGGTGAACTTCTCGCCCGGACTGTGTGAACTTCGACTAGCGCGGCATTCAGCCCGGTTAGCGCTGTGCGGCGCTGCGATCGGCGACCGCTGCGGCCTTCGCGGCGCCGGCATCGAAGGCGCGGGCAATGGCCTGGACCCAGCCGCGCGGGCCGACTCCCGGCGGCGGTGCGATCCAGCGGCCGTCGATCAGTACGTCGCCGAAGGGATTTCGGGCCCACTCGGCCACCTTGCCCGCGCGTTCGGCCACCACATTCGGCGGCGTACCGGCGCCGGGCAGCTCCATACCGCCGCCGGACTGCAGATACAGCGCATCCATGATCTGGGCGACCTGATCGGAAGCCTTGAGCTGCGTGGCGGTTCCGGTCTGATCCTTCGCCACCACCTCCGGAAAACGTGCGATCAGGACCCGGTGCAAAGTGCGAATCTGCTTGAGCAGCAGTCGAGCTCGCGCCCACAGCTCGATCACGATCCAGACCGCGCCGACTGCCACCAGCAGGCTCGCGATCTGCCAGATCGGCCAGAACCAGTCCCCCGCATCCGGCTTCGCCATCGCTTCGTGCCGGAATCCGCGATACGCCGACAGCGCGGCGAGTACGCCGACCACCAGGGTGCCGGCGCTGTAGAGCGCGATACCGCGGCCGAGTGCGGTCCAATCCAGGTTCCGCACACCGGTGATCACGATGAACAGGCATTCCAGTGCCACCGCGACCCAGCCGAAGGTGATCGACCACAGCAGGGTGGGCGCCATGGCGAGCGCGCCGACGGCATAGATCGCCCAGGCGACATGGCGCAGATTCCGGCGCGACACCACCGGCCAGGCGGCGGCCGCGACCACCGAGGTGGAATTACCGAACAGAATCCACGAAGCGGTGGTGAGGCGATCGGAGAACCAGTCGCCGTGCACCCCGTTCGGCAGCAGATGATCCACTGCCACAGCGACTTCCGGAATGCAGACGGTGGCGGCGAGCGCGACCGAGGCGACGGCGATCACGATCGCGACGCGGGAGGTGGTCGCCGGCTTCACCAGCACCCGGCCGACTCGGGCGCCGGCGGCCATCCAGATCAACAGGGCAGTCAGCCAGAAAGTCATGCGGTACCCCCTCGCGAATGCCCGAGGGGCCCTACGTGGTTACGCAAGCTGCCGCCTCCGGGCCCTGACTCGGTCATGCTGTGCCCTCGCGGATGCCCGAGGGGCCCTACGTGGTTACGCAAGCTGCCGCCTCCGGGCCCTGACTCGGTCATCCGAGTGCCTCATCGAATCGAAGTACCGAGACGCCTGCGCCCCGGCTGTTGAATACGCGCAGGCGGGTCATGAGCATGCTGGCGAAGGTCTCCGCCTCCCATTCGCACTGCTCGTCCTCGCCGAGATCAACCGCCTGGTGCGCACGCTGACTGAGCATGTAGGCGATGAGATCGTCACTGGCTTCGAGCACCACCTCGGTCGCCGCCTCGCCCGGATGGTCGAAAACGATGTGCCCCAACTCGTGTGCGAGGGTGTGATCGCGGCTCGGCAGCGCGGAGGCCAGCACGATCACATCCTTGTCCGGATAGGAGCGGCGCTGACCGCAGACGCCGGGACCCAATTGGGCGCTGGCGATCTCGATCATCCGGCGGCGCTCTGCGGAAATGGCGAGTACCACCTCGTCGAGGCTGGTGGCGTCGAAATCGGCGGCCACCGCACACACCGCGTCCACCGCCGCCGCCACCCGCCGGTAGGACCCGATGCTATGTGCCCGGCTCTCCGTCATCTCGGTCCCCTCATACCCTCGGTCCGAAGAACAAGGCGCGCGCGGCATCGACCCGCGCCTGTGCCGCCGAAGCGCCTTGGAAGCTCACCGCGCCGGAACCCGCGCCCGCCAGGGTGAGCGCGATCAATCCGCCGATCACCGAAAGCAATTGCACCGGTGGCAGCGGCGTATTGGCCGAAGTAGGCCGCACTTCCGGATTCGGTTGTGCCAGTACGGGTGCCGGGGCCGGCGGTGGCGGTGGCGGCGCGGGAGCCGGTGGCGCCTCGGGCGCGGGCGGCGCGGGCGCGACCACCGGAGCGATGGCGGGCAGCGGCACATCCGGAACGGATGGAATCTGCAGCGGAACCGGCGGCACCGCGGGGGCGGCCGGGCTCGGCGGCGGAATCAGCAGAAGCAGCAGCGGTGAGGCACAGATACCGGCGGAGCCGACCGCGGCCGAACCGACCGCCGCGGAACCCGCTGCGGCAGAACCGGCAGCGGCGGACCCTGAGCCCGCCGAACCGACGCCGACCGAACCGGCCCCCGCGGAACCGGCAGCGGCGGAACCTATTCCGGCCGATCCGGCGCCTACCGAACCGGCACCCGCAGAACCCGCGCCGGCGGAACCGGCCCCGGAACTGCCACCGACCGTGGAGCCCAGTGCGGCCGAACCGATTCCGGCGGAACCGACAGCGGCGGAACCGGTGCAGAGCGCGCCCAGACCGGCGGAACCGACGGCGGCGGAACCCACGGCTGCCGAACCGACTGCGGCCGAGCCTGTTCCGAGCAGAGTGGCGAGCAAGGTCGCGCCGGTCCCGACTCCGGCGGAACCTACCGCCGCGGAACCGAGACCGAGTGCGGAGCCGGCGCCGACGCCTGCGGAACCGACTGCCGCGGAACCTGTTCCGAGGGCTGCGGAGCCGGTGGCGAGTCCGGCCGAACCGGTGCCGACCACCACGGAACCGGTGCCCGCTCCGGCCGAGCCGACCGCGGCGGATCCGGTACCCAGTGCGGCCGATCCGGTACCGCCGAGCAATATGCCGAGGCCGGTCGCTCCGGCTCCGGCCGAGCCGACTGCGGCGGAACCGACGCCTGCGGAGCCGACGGCTGCCGAACCGGTGCCGAGACCGAGAATCGCGGCCAGTACATCAGGCGGACCGGCAACTGGATTCGCCGGAGCGGTCACGGCGAGAGGTGCGGGAACGCCGACTGCGGGCTGCGCGCCGGTGCCCGGCGCGGGGTCGAGATCGATGCCCGTCTGTGCCTGGGCGGGAATCGGCCCGAGCAGCGCGGAGCCGGTGACGGCGCCGACAACCGCCGCCAAGCGCAATGCACGACCAATGATCATGCGACAGCCATCCCCTCATCGATACTGCGCAATCTGCGTGCTCCCACAGTGTGGAGCGATTCACATCGGTCCCGGCTGCCCCGATTGCCGGACCTTTGCGGAACGCGGTCATCGTACCGGCCACCACGTCACCCCGCACAACTCCGTATGCCATTAGGGGATCCAACAAACCGTACGCCTGCCCTATAGCCACTGTACCGAATACCAGCAAGTGGCCCAGCATATTTGGCAGACTCTGCCAACCCTCGATCCCCGCCTCACCCCCGGCGCAAGCCCCCTGGGGAGCCACCCCCAGCCACCCAACAGCGACATTTCAGACCAACCAGACAGCTACCTGCCCGGCACTTTTCGCCACCACCTCCGACCGGCACTCGAGCGACGATCGCGCAGCAGTAGCAGAAAACTGGGCAAACAAACATCGCCGGTAGGCGACAACTGATTTCGTGCCGACCGGGGGTAACTCGTGGGGTACGAGCCAACCTGCTCCCATCTCACCGCCGGCGGCCGACGCAACTGTCGCCCCCACCTGGGTCTGGCTCGAATTCCCGGAGAGGCGGAACTGCGCCTCGCCGAACGACGATCGCCGGCACTCCATCAGGAGTACCGGCGATATCTACTTCGGTTGTTATTTCGGTGCAGTCGAAGGCGCTGCGGGTGGATCAGGCTCCGTAAACCGGCTCCGGGGTGGTGGCTTTGGAGAGAAGGTCGCGGACCACGGGGCCCAGCTCGGCCGGCTCCCAGCGGGCGCCGCGGTCGGTGGAGACGCCGTGGCGCCAGCCGTCGGCGACCGTCACCTTGCCGCCCTCGACCTCGAACATGCGGCCGGTGACACCGGCCGAATCGGCGCTGCCCAGCCAGACCACGAGGGGTGAGACGTTTTCCGGGGCCATGGCGTCGAAGCCGTCCTCGGGGGCCGCCATCATGTCGGCGAAGACCGTTTCGGTCATGCGGGTGCGGGCCGCGGGAGCGATGGCGTTCACGGTGATGCCGTAGCGCGCGAATTCGGCCGAGGCGGTAAGGGTCAGGCCCGCGATGCCGGACTTGGCGGCGGAGTAGTTGCCCTGGCCGACCGAGCCGAGCAGGCCCGCGCCGGAGCTGGTGTTGATAATGCGGGCCTCGGGCTGACGGCCGGCCTTGGACTCGTTGCGCCAGTAGTCGGCGGCGTGGCGCATAGGGGCGAAGTGGCCCTTCAGGTGCACCTTGATCACGGCGTCCCACTCGTCCTCGGCGAGGTTGACCAGCATGCGGTCGCGGACGATACCGGCATTGTTGACCAGCACGTCCAGCCGGCCGAAGGTCTCGATCGCGGTGGCGACGAGGCGGCGCGCGCCCTCCCAGTCGGAGACGTCGTCACCGTTCACGACGGCTTCGCCGCCGGCGGCGCGGATCTCCTCGACCACCCGGGCGGCGCCGGAGTCGGCGCTGGGTGCGCCGTTGAGCTCGGCGCCCAGGTCGTTCACCACGACCTTCGCCCCGGCGGCGGCGAACGCCAGCGCGTGCGCGCGGCCGATGCCCTGGCCCGCGCCGGTCACGATGACGACGCGGCCGTCGCAGATCTTGTTGTCGGTCATATCGATTACCTCGCTGGGTGAGTGAGAAGGGGGAAGGGGTCCGTCTAGTGGCCGGAGACGGCGGGGACGTCGGCGGTGGAGGCTTGCAGGAAGGCCGGCTTCTCGCCGCCGCCGTGCACCAGCAGCGAGCCGCCGGTGATGTAGGAGGCCAGCGGAGAAGCAAGGAAGACCGCGGTGCGGCCGATGTCCTCGGGAGCGGCCATGCGCTGCATGGGAACCGTGCTGCTCACCGCGGCAATGCCGTCGTCGTCGCCGTAGTGCAGGTGCGAGGACTCGGTATTGACCAGGCCGACGATGACCGAGTTGAGCCGGACCTTGGGCGCCCATTCCACCGAAAGTGAGGAAACCAGACTGTCCACACCGGCTTTCGCGGCACCATAGGCGGCGGTGCCGGGCGAGGCGCGGTGGCCCGAGACGCTGGAGATCATCACGATCGAGCCGCCGCCGTCCTGCTTCTGCATGACGTCATTGGCGACCTGCGAGACCAGCAGCGGGGCGAGCAGATTCAACTGGATGATCTTGGAGTGGAAGTTCGGGCTGGCATCCGCGGCCAGCGCGAACGGTGCACCGCCCGCGTTATTGACGACGGTGTCGAGCCGCCCGTACTTCGCCACGATCGCATCGATGAGTTCGCGCACCGAATCCGGGTCGCGCACATCGCAGGGCAGGAAGTCGATACCCCGCCCATTGCTCTCGACGGGGGTGTCGGCGGGCCGGCGGGCACAGGCCACCACGGTCGCACCGGCGTCCAGGAATACCCGGCTGATACCGGCCCCGACTCCGCGGACGCCGCCGGTGACCAGGACGACCGAGCCGGAGAGGTTCACTTCGATTGCCACCGTGCTAACCTACCAAGCACTTGCTTGTTTTGCCAACGATGGGCAGCTACAACTCAAAGGAGGCGCGATGGGAATCATCCGTCACACCGAAACCGAAGGCGTGGAAGTCGTCACTGTCGACTACCCGCCGGTCAATGCACTGCCCTCCGACGGATGGTTCGCGCTCGCCGATGCCGTGACCGCGGCCGGCCGCAACCCGGAAACCAAGGTCGTCGTGCTGCGCGCCGAGGGCCGGGGCTTCAACGCCGGTGTGGATATCAAGGAAATGAACGCGGACACAGGGCATACCGCCCTCATTCGCGCCAACCACGGTTGCTTCGCCGCGTTCGCCGCCGTCTACGACTGTGAAGTACCGGTCGTCACCGCCGTGAACGGCTTCTGCCTCGGCGGCGGCATCGGCCTGGTCGGCAACTCCGATGTCATCATCGCCTCCGACGACGCGACCTTCGGCCTCCCCGAGGTCGACCGCGGCGCGCTCGGTGCGGCCACCCACCTGTCCCGTCTGGTCCCCCAGCACCTCATGCGGACCATGTTCTACACCGCGGGCACCCTCACCGCGCAGCAGTTGCATCACTACGGTTCGGTGTTCAAGGTCGTGCCACGGGCCGAACTCGACGCTGCCGCAATGGAAGTCGCCAAGAATATCGCCAATAAGGACGGCCGCGTCATTCGCGCCGCCAAGAAGGCGCTCAACGGCATCGACGTGCAGGACGTGCACAAGTCCTACCGGTTCGAGCAGGGCTTCACCATGGAGCTCAACCTCGCCGGGGTGGCCGATGAGATTCGCGCGCGGTTCGATGATGACCTGGCCGCGCAGAAGAAGGGGAAATAGAAGCCATGCGCGACAAACGAATGAGCCTCGACGACGTGGTGGGCGAACTGCGCAGCGGCATGACCATCGGTATCGGCGGCTGGGGTTCGCGGCGCAAGCCGCTGGCCTTCGTCCGCGCAATGCTGCGTTCGGACATCAAGGATTTGACGGTCGTCACCTACGGCGGACCGGATCTCGGTCTGCTGTGCTCGGCGGGCAAGGTCAAGAAGGCGTACTACGGCTTCGTCTCCCTGGACTCCGCGCCGTTCTACGATCCGTGGTTCTCCAAGGCGCGCACCAATGGTGAGATCACCGTCCGCGAAATGGACGAGGGCATGGTCAAGTGTGGTCTGCAGGCCGCTGCCGCGCGACTGCCGTTCCTGCCGATCCGCGCCGGACTCGGCTCGGATGTCGTGAACTTCTGGGAGGGCGAGCTGAAAACTGTTCAGTCCCCTTACGCGGATGCCGACGGCCGCAGCGAAACCCTCATCGCCATGCCAGCTTTGAACCTGGATGCCTCGTTTGTGCACCTGGATCTGGGCGATAAGCACGGTAATGCCGCCTACACCGGCGTCGACCCGTACTTCGACGACCTGTACAGCCTGGCGGCCGAGCGCCGCTACCTGTCGGTGGACCGCCTCGTCGACACCGACGAACTGGTGAAAGCCGTTCCGCAGCAGGCGATCATCCTCAACCGCATGATGGTCGACGGTGTGGTCGAGGCCCCCGGCGGCGCGCACTTCACCTTCTCCGGCAGCTACGGCCGCGACGAGAAGTTCCAGCGCCACTATGTGGAGGCCGCCAAGACCCCCGAGTCCTGGGCCGAGTTCAAGGCCCGCTTCCTGGACGTCTCCGAGGACGAATACCAGGCTGCCGTCCGCGCTTTCGCCGAGGAGCAGAAGTAATGACTGAGACCACCACCATCACTCGGGCCGAGGTCTGCGTTGTCGCAGCGGCGGAGATCTTCCGCGGCGCGGGCGAGATCATGGCCAGCCCGATGTCCACCATCACCACCATCGGCGCCCGGCTGGCGCGGCTCACCTTCGAGCCGGATCTGCTGCTGTCCGACGGTGAGGCGCTGCTGTTCGCCGAGGTGCCGCCCATCGGTGGCAAGGCTCCCGTCGAAGGCTGGATTCCGTTCTCCCGAGTATTCGACGTGGTCGCCTCCGGGCGTCGCCATGTGGTCATGGGCGCCAACCAGATCGACCGGTTCGGCAATCAGAACCTGTCCGCCTTCGGCCCGCTGCAGCAGCCGTCGCGGCAGATGTTCGGGGTGCGCGGTGCGCCGGGCAATACCATCAACCACGCCACCAGCTACTTCGTGCCCAAGCACAATAAGCGGGTGTTCGTCGAAACCGTCGATATCGTCTCCGGAATCGGTTACGACAAGATCGATCCCGAGAACCCGGCGTACCGGTTCCACCACCTGCACCGGGTGGTGTCGAACCTGGGCGTCTTCGACTTCAACGGTCCGGACCACACCCTGCGCGCGCTGTCGCTGCACCCGGGTGTGACCGCCGATGAGGTCGCCGAGAACACCACGTTCGAGGTCGCTGGTCTCGCCGATGCCGGCGAGACCCGTGTGCCCACCGAGGAAGAGCTGCGGATCATCCGTACTGTCCTCGACCCCAAGGGCTTCCGCGAAAAGGAAGTGCCGGCATGAACGGTCAGGCCCGGAGGCGGCAGCGCAGCGTAACCACGCAGGGCCCCGTTCCTGCCGGAAAGGAATCAGCATGACCGCTCGGCTGAAGACTCCGCTGACCGAACTGGTCGGCATCGAGCATCCGATCGTGCAGACCGGTATGGGCTGGGTCGCCGGACCCGGACTGGTCGCGGCCACCGCGAATGCGGGCGGCCTCGGCATTCTGGCCTCGGCGACCATGACCTTCGAAGAACTCGAAGTGGCCATCGCCAAGACCAAGTCGCAGACCGACAAGCCGTTCGGCGTGAATATCCGCGCCGACGGTTTCGACGCTCCCGAGCGCATCGAACTGCTGATCCGCGAGCAGGTGAAGGTCGCCTCCTTCGCGCTCGCGCCCAAGAAGGAACTCATCGCGCGGCTGAAAGACAATGGCGTAGTGGTGGTTCCGTCCATCGGTGCGGCCAAGCACGCGGTGAAGGTCGCCTCGTGGGGCGCCGACGCGGTGATCGTGCAGGGCGGTGAGGGCGGCGGCCATACCGGCTCCGTGGCCACCACACTGCTGCTGCCGTCCGTGCTGGACGCGGTGGATATTCCGGTCATCGCCGGCGGTGGTTTCTTCGACGGCCGTGGTCTCGCCGCCGCGCTGTCCTACGGCGCGGCCGGTGTCGCCATGGGTACCCGCTTCCTGCTCACGCAGGAGAGCAGTGTGCCGGAAGCGGTCAAGCAGGAGTACCTGCAGCGCGGGCTGCAGGACACCATCGTCTCCACCAAGGTCGACGGCATGCCGCACCGGGTGCTCAATACCGAGCTGGTGCTGAAGCTGGAGAACTCCGGCCGCTACCGCGGATTCGCAGCCGCTGCCGCGAATGCCCTCAGGTTCAAGGGCATGACCGGCATGAAGTGGTCGACCCTGGTCAAGGACGGCATCGCCATGCGCAAGCACAAGGACCTCGCCTGGTCCCAGGTGATCATGGCCGCCAATACCCCCATGCTGCTGAAAGCCGGTCTGGTGGAAGGCAATACCCACGCGGGTGTGCTCGCCTCCGGTCAGGTCGCCGGCATCATCGACGACCTCCCCACAGTCGAGGCGCTCATCGATCGCATCATCACCGACGCGATCGCCCGCATCGACGCCCTCGCCACCTACCGCGTGACCGACTCCGAGTCCGCCACCGCCTGACCCTCCCCCCTCAGCGCTACGGATCCCGATCCGCAGCGCCCCCGAGTTGCGCGGCCCGACACGATCGGCCGTGCACCAGCGGATCCGAACGACCTCGGATCCGTCGTGGGCCGGTACCCGTACCGCCCGCGCACAAGGCCGTCCCCGGAACCTCTCGCCCGGTGGCGGCCTTCGTGTTTCCCGGACCCTCGACTGCCGAAACCAGGCGTTATACACTGCATGGTATATACAGTTCAATGCATGGAGGAGCCCTACGCGATCGAACTGGAACCCGAGGTCCGCGCCTGGTTCGACACGCTCACCAAGGCCGAATACAGAGCGGTTGAGCTCAAGGTCGACAGACTTGCCGACCAACCCACAACGCTCGGCGAGCCGTGGACTCGCCATCTCGACGGCCCGGTGCGCGAACTACGTTTCCGGTTGAACGACGCCTCGGTGCGGATCGGATATTGGCTGGCTCCGGGCAGACGACTGATTCTCTTGACGGTCTTCCACAAGACCCGAATGCGCGAAAAGCTCGAGGTCGACAGAGTCGTCCGGGCACAGAAGGAGTGCGAGTCCGAGCACGACCCGGCCACTCATACCTACGACAGAGTCTTCGAGGAGGAGCAGTCGTGAATCGCTCGCACCACAGTCGGTGGAAGATCCCCGACGAGCACCGCGCGGATCCGGAATATATCGCTGCAGCAGACGCTTTCGCCCTGGCTCAGGCTGTTTACAACAGGCGAACCGCCCTCGGCATCACCCAGACAGAATTGGCTCGGCGTGCGAGCATGACCCAACCTCAGGTGAGTCGGCTCGAAGGCGGCGATGTCACGCCGACGCTGCCACTGCTGCACCGTTTGTCGATCGCCTTGGAGGCGGAACTGCAGTTGTCGTTCAAGGGTGAGGAATTGGAAGTCGCGTTCGTCGATCGGGTGGCGTGAGTGGCCGACGGTTTACGCACAGGCCGTCCCCGAAATATCCGGGGGGCGGCCTTCATGCTGCGCCCGCTGATTGCTCAGCGCTTGCCTTTGATGCCTGCGGCAAGGGCCAGGAGGGTGTCGAGGATGGGGGTGGGGGTTAGTTGGGTGGCGATCAGCTGGGCTTTGCCGGCTAGGCCTACTACGTAGCGGGACTTGGGGTTTCGGGCGGTGAGGGCTTTTTCCACTTCGGCTACGACGGTGTCGGGGGAGGCGGCTATGCGCTGGACCTGCTGGGCCATTTTGCGCATGCCGGCCATGTGGGGGCCGTAGAGGTCCAGTTGGGCGGGGGTGAGTTTGGCGGTGGTGGTGTCGACCATGGTGACCGCGTCCGCCCACATGTCGGTGGCTATGGGGCCGGGTTCGATGAGGGAGGTGTGGATTCGCCAGGGGCGCAACTCGATTCGGAGGGCGTCGACCAGGCCCTCGAGCGCGAATTTGGAGGAGTTGTAGGCGCCGGTGCCGGGGGTGGAGATGCGGCCGCTGAGGGAGGAGATGAAGACGATGCGGCCGCGGGTGGTGCGCAGGCGCGGGAGGACGGCCTGGGTGACCGCGAGGGTGCCGAAGACATTGATCTCGAATTCATTGCGCAGGGCATCGAGTTCGAGGAGTTCGACGGGGCCGTCGGCGACGACGCCGGCATTGTTGACCACGGCGGTCAGGTCGGCGGGGAGCACGGTGTCGAGGGCGGCGATGTGGTCGCTGTTCGTGACGTCCAGCAGCACCGGGGTGATGCGGGAGTCCAGTTCGACGAGCGCGTCCCCGTCGGACAGTTTGCGGACACCGGCGTAGACCTGCCAGCCCTGCTGCGCCAGGCGCACGCTGACGGCCTTACCGATCCCGCGGGCGGCGCCCGTTACCAACACAGAGTTCATGACGGCCAGCCTAGGTCGGGCGTTCCGGACGCGCCGGGGCAAATAGGTGATGCCGGGCACGCGCGTGGCTGCGACCATGTCCCGATGGGGAATGTGTTGATCGCGGGTGATGTGCACGGGAACACCGCGCATGCGCTGAAGTTGGTGCAGGTCGCGGCGGATAACGACTGCTCGCGGGTGTTCGCGGTGGGGGATTTCGGCGCGTGGGAGCACATGCAATCGGGGCGGCGGTACTTCGATGTGGTCAGCAAAGCGGCGCGGCGGGCCGAGGTCACCGTGTACTTCCTCGACGGCAATCACGACAAATCCTCGCTGCTGCACGAGCTCTACGACGGCCGGCGTGATGAGGAGGGCTTCCTCATCTGCCGCAAGCAGCTGCGGTTCGCGCCGCGCGGACACCGCTGGACTTGGGACGACACCACCTTCGCGGCCTTCGGCGGGGCCCGGTCCACCGATAAGGGCTGGCGACTGGCCCGCGAGGCACGCAAGCAGGAGCAGGCGGCGCAGCGGCGGCGATACGGCTCCGGACGACATCCGACAACCGCCGGAATGCTGTGGTTCCCGGAGGAGGAGATGACCGACGACGAGCTGGAAACCCTGCTCGCCGAACAGGATTCACCGGTGGACATTCTGCTCACGCACGACAAACCACGCGCCTCGGCGCCGAAATTCAATCGCAAGAACAAGCCGGAGTGCTTCCCGAACCAGGACCGCATCCAGCGCGTTGTCGAACAGCTGCGGCCTGCCCTGCACTTCCACGGCCATCTGCACTTCCGATACACCGAGACCATCCCGTCCGGCCCCGATCACTGGACTCGCGTCGAAGGTCTGGCCGCTGATCCGGACGCCTCACACCATCCCGCCTACACCGTTGAACAGTCCTGGACGGTCCTGCAACTTCCCCACGCTCCGGAGGCCTACGCCGAACCGGCGGCGGGATGACCTGGCCGAACGAGCGCCGGTGGCAGCTCGTGCACTGCCGCACCCGGTGCCCTTTCGACGCGGGAACACGCCGCTGGGAACACACAGTTGGACCTGGATGACACGTCCTCAACCTTGCATACATAGCGATGTGTGCATATGATCGCCTGCGGTCGGCATTGAGAGGAGAACGACGTGGGTGCAGGACACGCGCACAGCCATGATCACGGTCACGGGCATTCGCACGGAGCTTCGGCCGACAGCGATAAGCGCTGGCTGGCGGGTGCACTGGCGCTGATCGTGGCGTACATGATCGGCGAGGTCGTGGTCGCCGTGGTGTCCGGATCGCTGGCACTGCTCTCGGATGCGGCGCACATGCTCACCGATGCGGCCTCGATCGTGCTCGCGCTCTGGGCGATTCGACTCGCCGCCCGGCCCGCCGCGGGACGGATGACGTTCGGCTGGAAGCGCGTGGAGATCCTCTCCGCCATGGCCAATGGCGCGACGCTGCTGGTGCTGGCGGCCTGGCTGACCTTCGAGGCGGTGCGCCGACTATTCGATCCGCCGGAGGTTACCGGCGGACTGGTGCTGATCACCGCGCTCGTCGGTGTCGTGATCAACCTCATCGCGACGCTCATGATCAGCCGCGCCAATCGGACCAGCCTCAATGTCGAAGGCGCGTATCAGCACATCCTCACCGATATGTACGGCTTCATCGCCACGGCCGTCGCCGGCGCGGTCATCATGTTCACCGGATTCGTACAGGCCGACGTGATCGCCACCCTGATCGTGGTCGCGCTCATGGTGAAGGCCGGAATCAGCCTGGTGCGCGCCTCGAGCCGCATCTTCCTGGAAGCCGCGCCGGAGAACCTGGACCCGGCCGTGATCGGCGCCGCCATGGCGGGCCGCGATCACGTGGTCGAGGTGCACGACCTGCACATCTGGGAAATCACCTCCGGCTCCCCCGCCCTCTCCGCGCACGTCCTGGTCGAACCCGGCTACGACTGCCACGCCGTCCGCGAGGACCTCGCCCACTTCCTCGCCCACGACCATCACATCGACCACGCCACCCTCCAGGTCGACCACGCGCAATCGGACGTCCTCACCCTCGGCCGCGACGCCGATCCCCACTGCGAGGACTCGCACGGCCCCTCGCACAAAGCGACCCAGTCATCGCATACTGCCGCCCGGTCGTAGGAACACTGACCGCGCGCCGATACGCACACCTCATTTTGGGATAGCCGATCGAACTTGAAGTCGCCTCGTCATCCCAGCGCGCTTTCGGCCGGGATCCACGGAAACCCGCTGCGGCGCGGCCTGTGTGGATCCCGGCCGAAAGCATGCCGGGATGACGGAGTTGCTCATGCCGGGACGACGAGGGCGTCTGACTGCCGGCCGCTGTGAGGTCAAGGGTGTCGTGGATCTGGATATCTGACCGCCGTCCGGCGCGAGCCTGGCCCGAAATCGGGGCGAGACGGGGCAGCGCATACTGGCTGGCGTGAACTGGATCGACACTCCGCTGGCTATGGGCTCGTTGTTGACGTCCTGGCGGGCGGACATCCCGACCGTCGTGATCACGCTGGTCATCGGGTTGGGTTATGGCCTTGCCTGGTTCGTGGCGCGGAGGCGGGGGGCGGATCTTCCGTCTCCCGGGCGGGCTGCGTGTTTTGGGCTGGTTGGGCTGGCGGTGTGGCTTTATACCGGGATCGGGGCAGTCGGGGTTTACTCGGACACGCTGTTCTGGGTGCGGGCGTTGCAGACCCTGTTGCTGCTGTATTTGGTGGCGTTCGGGCTGGCGGCGGGGATGCCGTTCACCGTGTTGCGGGCGGCGCTCGGGGCGGGTGGGCAGGAGCGGCTGGATCGAATTCTGAACAGCCGCTTCGTCACCGGGCTGACCTTCCCGCTGGTGCCCTCGGCGGCAATGTTGCTCACGCCGTGGCTGGTGTACTTCACGCCCTGGTACGAGTCGATGCTGCGGAACGGCACGGTTGACGCGGTGTCGCGGGTGGCGTTCGTGGTCATCGGTTTCGTGTACTTCTATTCGCGCCTGCAGGCCGATCCGACACCGCGGCGCTACCCCCAGTCGATTTCGTTGCTGATCACGGTTGTGGAGTCGCTGGCCGACGGCGTGCTGGGCATTGTGGTGTGGCTGGGTCCGGTGATGTTCACCGACTACTACCAGGAGGTGGGGCGCACCTGGGGGCCGAGCCTGCGGATGGATCAGACCGCCGGTGCGGGCATTCTGTGGTTGCTCGGCGATGTGCTCGGTATTCCGTTCGCGCTCATGGTCATGCGTTCCTGGGCCGATGACGAGCGGCGTAAGGCGCGACAGGTCGATGCCGAATTGGATGCGGCCGCCGCCGCGCCCGCGACGAAACCGGTTGCGGCCGCTGCCGGTTCGGCCGAGCCCGCGGCCGCGCAGCCGCAGACCACCGCCCTGTGGTGGGAGAACGACCCGCAATTGAGTGAGCGCTTCCGCCGACGCTGACCCATCGAACCTGGTTCTGTGCCATCGTTGTTCGGATGTTCGGCACCCGCGTGGCAAAGATGAGATGGCGCCCCGAAGCGGGACGACTGGTGACCGTCATGGCGGTCTGCTTCGGACTGACGGTGGTCATCACCCGCCTGTATCTGATGGCGTCCGGGTATCCGAAAATCGGTGGCAGCACCTATCACATCGCGCACGCGCTGTTCGGTGGATTGCTGCTGGTCATCGCCGCTCTGGTGGCGCTGCTGTCCTCGGCGCGCCATGCGCTCACCGGCACGGCGGTGCTGGCCGGAATCGGCTTGGGCCTGTTCATCGACGAGGTGGGCAAGTTCATCACGACGGACAACAATTACTTCTTCCCGCTCGCCGCGCCCATCATCTATCTGGCCTTCCTGTGCATAGTCGCGGTCGCGCTCTTCGCGGACCGCCACCGCGTCCGCCCGCCACTGCTGGCACTGGGCGAGGTGACCGTGGCGGTCGGGCAGCTCACCGGCACCCGCATGCGCCCCGACGAACGCGCCACCCTGCTCGCCGAGCTGAATGCTCTGGACCGCAGCGATTTCGGACCGGACGAGCGCGAACTCTGCGATGCGCTGACCAGCTATTTGAATACCGTGCACGCGGACACCCGGCCCGCGCTGCTGGTGCGGCGGGAACGGCGGCTGGAACGGCTCGAACGGACCTTGCTGCCCCTGCCCGCGCTGCGCATCGGGCTCATCGTGGTGCTGATCGGCCATGCCGTGTGGACGGTGGTGCATCTGGTGCTCGCCGTCATCATTATTTCCGGGCGGCACATGCCCAACGCCTCGCTCGATCATCTGCTGGATGTGAGCCAGCATCACGGCTGGAAGTCCTTGGCCGGACTGGCGATCGCCGCTGCTGCCGAGGTGCTGGTCGGCATCGGGTGTGCGGCCGCGGCGACGCTGTGGCTGCGCGGGCGCGAGGAGATCGCGGTGCGGCTGGGCATCTGGTCCAGCGTCATCTCCCTGACCGTGGTGAATGTGCTGGCCAGTTATTTCAGTCAGTTCCTGACCGTGTTCACCGCGCTGGCGGAGGCGCTGCTGCTGTACCTGCTCATCCGGTATCGCGCCCGGGCCGCCGCCGGACCGCATCGGTAAGCGCGTGGCGGCCACCGGATAAACGCCTCGGCTGCGCACACCTCGCCACCCGCGTTACTGTTGGGCGTGAACAGGTTTCGGCACAGTTCGCACGCGGCCGGGTCGCCCGGACGCACCTATCGTGGCGCTGAGCTGGTGTTGTGCGTGGGTGCGCTGGCAGTCACGGCATTCGCGGCGATGATCTTGTCAGCCGCCGACGGCGCGGGCACCGGCGTGTCCACCATGCGGTCACTGGGGGTATTCGCAGTGCTCACGCTGGCCGCGCATCTGGTGGTCCGGCGGTGGGCGCCCAGCGCCGATCCGGTGCTGCTGCCCTGCGTGGTGCTGCTCAACGGCCTGGGCCTGGTGCTCATCGAGCGCCTCGATCACGAGAATCCGCTCTCGAACGGGAGCACCCAGTCCTCCGATGCCGCGCACCAATTGATCTGGACCGGAATCGGCATCGGGCTCTTCGCCCTCGTCCTCGCCGTGGTGCGTGATCACACCGCCCCCGCGAAATTCGGCTACACCTGCGGGCTGGCCGGTCTGGGCGCACTGCTCATCCCGGCCCTGCTGCCCTCCCGATTCAGCGAGGTCAACGGCGGTAAGAGCTGGATTCTGCTGCACGGCTTCTCGATTCAGCCCGGCGAATTCGCCAAGGTACTGCTGCTGATCTTCGTCGCCTCGTTCCTGGTGGCCAACCGCGATCTGTTCACCTCGGCGGGCCACCGCTTCCTCGGCATGACCTTCCCCCGGCTGCGGGATCTGGGTCCATTGCTGCTGGTCACCGTCGCCGCGGTGCTGGTGCTCATGTACGAGAAGAATCTGGGCTTCTCACTGCTGGTGTTCGGCACCGTGCTGGCCATGATCTACATCGCCACCGATCGGGTGTCGTGGCTGATCATCGGATTCACCATGTTCGCGATCGGCGCGACCCTCGCCTACCAGCTTTTCCCGCACGTGCGGGTGCGCGTGGAGGTGTGGCACGACCCGTTCGCGACGTATTACACGACGGGATACCAGATTTCGCAGGCGCTGTTCGGCATGGCCACCGGTGGTCTGCTGGGCACCGGTATCGGTGCGGGCCGGCCGCAGGAGGTGCCGTTCGCGAAGACCGACTTCATTATCTCCACCATCGGCGAGGAGCTCGGCCTGGTCGGATTGACCGCCGTGATTCTGGTCTTCCTGATACTCACCGTGCGTGGCTTCTCCGCCGCGCTCAACACCCGCGACGCCTTCGGAAAGCTGCTCGGCGGCGGGCTGTCCTTCTCCATCGGCTGGCAGCTGTTCGTGGTGGTGGGCGGTGTCACCAAACTGATTCCGCTGACCGGTCTGACCACGCCGTTCATGTCCTACGGCGGTTCGTCGCTGCTGGCCAACTACATGATTGTCGCGCTGCTCATCCGCAT
>NZ_JAODNK010000216.1 GCF_025465275.1 Nocardia sp.
GTGTGGGAGAGTAGGACACCGCCGGAACATCCTTCACGAAAGGGGACCCACATGTTGGGTCCCCTTTCGTCGTTTTAGACCCGGTGCCGCCTGGACGCTCAGCGGCGCGTGATTGAATTTGTGGTGGCGGGCTGTGCCGCCAACGCTCACGCGCGCCAGCGCCGCGGGCCGGGTACCGCAGGCAAACTATAGAGAGGGATCACCGTGGCGGAGCAGAGCGACGACCGTAAACCTTTCCGCCGTAGCGGCGGATCCGGTGAGGGCGGCAGCAGCCGGCCGGCGCGCGACAGTAGTTCGGGCGATCGGCGTGACCAGGGCAAGTCGGGCTTCAATCGAAGCAGCAGCGGCGGCGGTGGTTTCAATCGTGACGGCGGGCGCGACGCCGGTCGTGGCAATACGAGTCGCGGTGACAGCGACCGTGGTGGCTCCAATCGGAGTGAAGGCAGCCGAGGCGGCAGCTTCAACCGAGAGGGCGGCCGCGATAACGCGGGAACCCGTGACAGCGGCAGCGCCGGCTTCGGCCGTGGCGGCTCCAATCGTGAGAACCAGGGTCGCGACGGCGGCCGCAGCGGCTTCGGTCGTGGTGAGAGTCGAGACAGCAATACCGGCAGTCGCGGCGGTTTCAACCGTGGCAGCGATAGCCGCAGCAGCGACAACCGTGGCAGTGACAGCCGAGGTGGCGACAGCCGTGGCGGTTTCAACCGTGACAGCAGTAGCGGTGACCGCGGTGGATTCAACCGCGGCGGGTCGACCGGTGGCGGTTTCAATCGCAGCAGCGACAGCCGCGGCGGAGACAATCGTGGCGATAGCCGTGGCGGATTCAACCGGTCCGGCGAAGGCCGTGACAATGACCGTGGCGGTTTCAACCGTGGTGGCGATAGCCGTGGCAGTGACAGCCGTGGTGGGTTCAACCGCGATAGCAATAGTGGTGGTGGGTTCAACCGCAGCAGCGATAACCGTGGCGACAGCCGTGGTGGCGAGCGTGGTGGATTCAACCGCAGTGAAGGCCGTGACAGTGAGCGCGGTGGATTCAACCGTGGTGGCTCGACCGGTGGCGGTTTCAATCGCAGCAGCGACAGTCGCGGTAGCGATAGCCGCGGTGGCGGTTTCAACCGTGGCGGCGATAGCCGTGGCAGTGACAGCCGAGGCGATAGCCGTGGTGGCGATCGTGGCGGTTTCAATCGTGGTGGCGACCGTCGTGAAGGTGACCGCGGTGGATTCAACCGTGGTGAAGGCGATCGTGGCGGCTTCAATCGTGGTGGCGATAGCCGCGGTGGCGACAGCCGTGGTGGGTTCAACCGCGGTAGCAATAGTGGTGGTGGGTTCAACCGCAGCAGCGACAACCGCAGCAGCGACAGTCGCGGTAGCGATAGCCGCGGCGGTGACAGCCGTGGTGGGTTCAACCGCGACAGCAGTAGCGGTGAGCGCGGTGGGTTCAACCGTGGTGGCGACCGTCGTGAAGGCGATCGCGGTGAGCGAAAGAGCTTCGGCGGCAGTGGTTTCGGTGGTGGCGACCGGCCGAGCTCGGGTGGCGGTTTCAATCGCGACCGTGCCGACCGCCCGGACCGTGACCGCGCCGACCGTCCCGCTCGTGACCGTTCCGAGCGTCCCGCCCGTGATGATGCGGCGCGTCCCGAACGCGACCGCAGCGAGCGTCCCGCTCGCACGGATCGCCCGGAGCGTTCCGACCGTGATCGTGCCGAAAGGTCGGATCGTCCGGAGCGTTCGTCCTTCGCCGGTCGTGACGACTCCGACCGTCGTCGTGGCGGCGAGGGTGCGCGCTTCGGCGGCGATTCCCGTGGCGGCGAACGTCGTACGGGTCGCCCGGACGAGCCGGAGTTGCCGGAGGAGGTGCAGGCCGCAGATCTCGAGCCTGCGGTTCGCCGCGATCTGCTGAGCCTGGACAAGACCAATGCCGATTCGGTGGCCCGCCACCTGATCATGGTGGCGCAACTGCTGGATGAGGATCCGGAGCTCGCTCTCGAGCATGCGCGTGCGGCCCGTCAGCGTGCCGGTCGTATTGCGGTGGTCCGCGAGACCAATGGTGTCGCGGCCTACCACGCCGGCGAATGGGCGGAGGCGCTGTCCGAGCTGCGTACCGCGCGGCGCATGTCCGGCGGCGCCGGACTGCTCGCGGTCATGGCGGATTGCGAGCGCGGCCTCGGCCGTCCCGAGCGCGCCATCGAACTGGGCCGCAGCGATGAAGCCCGTCTGCTGAAGGGCGACGAGGCCACCGAACTGCGCATTGTGGTCGCCGGCGCCCGCATGGATCTCGGCCAGTACGACCAGGCCGTGGTCAGCCTGCAGACCGCGGAATTGGATCCGGCCAAGACGGGGTCGGCGTCCGCGCGCCTGTTCTACGCCTACGCCGAGGCCCTGCTGGCCGCCGGTCGGGCAGCGGAATCGCTGACCTGGTTCATGAACGCCGCGTCCGCTGATACCGAGGGTGAGACCGACGCCGAGGACCGCGCCGCGGACCTGGCCGAGGGTGGATCCGGCAAGTCGGAGTGGACCGGTGCAGTAGCCGACGGCACCGAATCCGACGAAGACGATGAGTCGGACTGGACTGCCGCCGTGAACGACGGCACCGAGGACGACGAAGACGCGGACGCTGAAGACGACGAGGACGACTTCGTGGAAGAAGACGACTTCGACGACGAGGATGACGACTCGGACGAAGTGTCGGACGCCGACGCCTCAACCGACGAGTCCGCCACCGCAGACGAGGCCGAAAAGTCCGACAGCGCTGAGCCGGTCGCCGAATCCGGCGAAGCGAGTACTGCCGACACCGAGGCCGGAGACAAGGCCGAGGACGGCGACAGCAAGAAGTAATCGGCCGCACGCGAAGTGATGGCCGTGGCATCGACCTAGTAGGCTGGCCGTCCCTGAATGGGGCGGCCAGCCGACCGGTTTCGGGCGAAGAAGTGTGAGAGGGGCGTCGTAATGCGGCTACGGGATCGGTTCGGCGCACTGCTGCTGGATCTGGACGGCACCCTGTATCGCGGGCACGAGGTGATACCCGGTGCGCCGGAAGCGCTTTCGGGCGCACCCGAGCAGCGCCTGGCGTATGTCACCAATAATGCCAGTCGCTCCGCCGCCGCCGTGGTGGTGCATTTGCGCGAAATCGGTTTCACCGCAGGCGAAGACGATGTTGTCACCAGCGCTCAGGCCGCCGCCCATCTGCTCGCGGCCCGGCTCGAGCCGGGTGCGGCGGTACTCGTGGTCGGCACCGATGATCTGGCCGCCGAGGTGACCGCGGTTGGCCTGCAGCCGATTCGACGTTTCAACGGTGTGGCTCCCGCAGCCGTGGTGCAGGGCCATTCTCCGGAGACGGCCTGGCCGGACCTCGCCGAAGCCGCGTACGCATTGCGTGCCGGCGCGCTCTGGGTGGCCGCGAATACCGATGCGACCCTCCCGAACGAGCGCGGTCTGGCCCCCGGCAACGGTTCCATGGTCGCTGCCCTGCGCACCGCCTCCGACCTCGAGCCCATTGTGGCGGGCAAGCCCTACGCGCCCCTGCTCGAGGACGCCATCGCCCGCGTCGGCACCCGTGATGCCCTGGTGGTCGGTGACCGCCTCGACACCGATATCGACGGCGCCCACTGTGTCGGCCTCGAATCCTTCCTGGTCCTCACCGGCGTCAGCACCCTGGCGGATCTCCGCACCCAGCCCCCCGGTCGCCTTCCCACCTATATTGCGGAATCCCTTGACGCCCTGAATTATCCGGTCGCCGATACCGCCCCCATCACTCCCGCCGACGGCGATATCGCCGATGTGATCGGTGCATTTCTGCAAAAGCATCCCGGCCGCGCAATCGCCGTCGCAGCCCCGCCCGCCTCTCGGGATTGATTGCCGAGGTCCGGCATTCCAGCGAAATTGGTCTGCCGGACTTTCCGGTAAGTGGCTCTGTAGTCATAACCGGGAATTCACTACCGTCGATGTAATGACCGAAGTACGCGAAATCCCGGTAGGTCAGACAAAGCTGGCCGCCTCCGCCATGCTGGCATTGCGCCCCCGATGGGAAACCGCTGACGCCATTGTCGATCTGATCGATACCCGTCTCCGCCCGGCCGGTTATCGATTGGTCGGCGTCTTCGACGGTGCTTCCGATACCGCGGTCGCGGTCATCGGTTTCCGGGTCGCGTATTCGACAGCCTGGGGCCGCCATCTATACGTCGACGATCTCAGCACCCTGCCGCAGGCCCGCGGCCGTGGGCACGGTGACACCCTCATGCATTGGATCCGGAATGAGGCCGTCAACTCCGAATGCGAAGCGGTACAACTGGATTCCGGGGTAGCCCTGGACCGAGCCCCGGCGCACCGCCTGTACATGCGTCACCACCTGGCCATCACCGCACATCACTTCACCCTCGGATTGTGAAGTCCTACTCGGGCTTCCGCGCCTCGAAGAGCGTCCGCGACGAGTGAGCGGCGAACGGTCCCTCGGTAGTGATTTGCCGATGGAGATCGTGCAGGCGGTCGCGATATTCCGCGACGGTGAAGCCGGGGACCATCCAGATGACTTTACGAAGGAAGTAGACGACCGCACCGATGTCGTTGAAGCGCATGGGGAGTCGTTCGGTATGGCATTGGACGATTTCCAGGCCTGCGGTGCGGGCGGCGGCGGACTCGGTCGAGGGGTCGCGGCCCTTGCGAGCCTCGGGCTGCGGCCCGAGGAAATATTCGACGAGCTCGAAGACGCTGGCCGGTCCTACATGCTGGGCGAAGTAGGTCCCGCCCGGTTGCAGGACGCGTGCGATCTCGGTCCACCAGATGGTTGCCGGATGGCGGCTGGTGACCAGGTCGAAGGCCGCGTCCGCGAAGGGGAGTGGCGGTTCGTCCGGATCGGCGACCACCACCGCGCCGCGCGGGTGCAGCAGCCGGGTGGCCTTGGCCAGATTCGGCGGCCAGGACTCGGTAGCGACCATGGTCGGCGGGAAGTGCCCGGCCTCGGCCAGTACCTCACCGCCGCCGGTCTGAATATCCAGCGCTGCCCGGGCGCCCGCCAGTCGCTGTGCCTGCTGCCGCTGATACCCCCACGACGGCCGCTGTTCGACGGCTCGCCCCTCCAACCAGGAGAAGTCCCAGCCGGCCACCGAGACGGTGTCGGCCTCGTCCACCAGGTCTTCGAAGTTGCGATCCATTTGCCCGATTCTGCCAGCGCTGTACAGCGGATTTTCGAACCGTGCGACGGCCCGCGCCGGTGTCGATCGGACACACGCGTTGAACCTTCGTGGCCTGGATACTGTTCGAATGCAAGTTCGGGTAGCGTTGTCGGCACCATGAGTGCGCCCACGCCCCACCCGCCGTTTCCCGCCCCGGGACCCCGTCCGGGGATGCCGCTGCCGGGGCAGCATGTGCCGGGTGCGAACCAGGAGTTTGCCGATCCGGCGCGCGTCCGCGCGGATGTTGATGCACTGCTGACCGAATTGTCGGCGGGCGCGCGGGATTCGGCCTCGGACGGCACAGATATGGTGCGCCGCGCTCGCATTCTCGAGCAGGCGCACGAGGTGCTGGTGCAGGCCCTGGCAACGGTGGACAAGATCTAGGGTGGCCAGACGCGCACGGGTGGACGCCGAACTGGTTCGCCGCGGGTTGGCGCGGTCGCGAGAACACGCGGTCGAGCTGATCGATGCGGGCCGTGTCCTCATCAATGGAACTGTTGCCACCAAACCCGCCACCGGCGTGGAAACCGGCGCGCCGCTTCTGGTGCGGGACGAGCCGAACGAAGTGCAGTGGGCCTCGCGCGGCGCGCACAAGCTGCTGGGCGCGCTGACGGCGTTCGAAGCGCACGGTGTGTCGGTCGAGAACAAACGCTGCCTGGACGCGGGCGCGTCCACCGGCGGCTTCACCGATGTGCTGCTGTCCAAGGGTGCGAAGGAAGTGGTGGCCGCGGATGTCGGCTACGGGCAGCTGATCTGGCGCCTGCAGAACGATGACCGCGTGCTGGTGCACGATCGCACCAATGTGCGCGCGCTGACCCCCGAACTCATCGGCGGCACAGTCGAATTGGTGGTCGCCGACCTGTCGTTCATCTCCCTGGCCCTGGTGCTGCCCGCGCTGGCCGCGTGCTGCGCGCCGGGCGCGGATCTGCTGCCCATGGTGAAACCGCAGTTCGAGGTCGGTAAGGATCGCCTCGGATCCGGTGGCGTGGTGCGGGATCCGGAGCTGCGGGCCGAGACGGTGCGTGAGGTTGCCGCTGCCGCAGCGAAGCTGGGTTTGCGGACCTGCGGTGTGGTGGCGAGCCCACTGCCGGGTCCGTCCGGGAATGTCGAGTACTTCCTGTGGTTGCGTAAGGATGGAGTGTCGGACCCGAGCGATACGGTGTCCGCTGCGAGCTCTGCATCGTCCGTTTACAGTGCGGAGGAGCAGGCTCGGGTAGCGGCATTGATCGAGCGGGCGGTGGAGGAGGGACCACAGTGAATTCGCGGAGCACCGGACGGGAAATCCTGCTGGTCGCGCATCCGGGACGGTCCGAGATCACCGAAACCGCGCATCGGGTGGCCAAGATCTTCGACGAGGCGGGCATCGGCCTGCGGGTCCTCGAGGACGAGGCGTACAGCACCCGTTTCGATCTCGACACACCGAGCGAGGCCGTCGGCTATCCCGTGCGGGTCATGCCGCACGGCCCGGAGGCGGGTGTCGGTTGTGAGATGGTGCTCGCGCTCGGTGGTGACGGCACTTTCCTGCGCGCCGCCGAATTGGCGCGTGACGCGTCGGTGCCGGTGCTGGGAATCAATCTGGGCCGCATCGGTTTTCTCACCGAGGCCGAGGCCGAGCATTTGGATGAGGCGCTGTCACAGGTGGTCCGGCGCGATTACACGCTCGAGCAGCGCATGACCATCGATGTCAGTGTGCGGGTGGACGATGTGATCGTCGAGCGCGGCTGGGCACTGAACGAGGCCAGTATCGAAAACGCCGCGCGCATGGGCGTTCTCGAATTGGTGCTGGAGGTGGACGGTCGTCCGGTGTCGGCCTTCGGCTGCGACGGAGTGCTGATCGCCACGCCGACCGGTTCGACGGCATATGCTTTCTCCGCCGGCGGTCCGGTGGTGTGGCCGGAACTCGAAGCGCTGCTGGTGATCCCGAGCAATGCCCATGCCCTGTTCGCGCGTCCGCTGGTCACCAGCCCGGCGTCGCGAATCGCGGTGGAAACCGTTGCCACCGGCCACGATGCCATAGTTTTCCTCGATGGTCGACGCACCCTCGCACTGCCGCAGGGCGGCCGGGTCGAGGCGGTCCGCGGGGCCGAGCCGGTGCGATACGTGCGGTTGGATTCCGCACCGTTCGCAGACCGGATGGTGCGCAAGTTCCAGTTGCCCGTGACAGGCTGGCGAGGCCGCCCGTCTGCGCGGTCAGGCGCGGAGGCGTCGCTCCGTCACCCCGCGCTTCCCCGCGTAACCACGGAGCGCCCGAGTGCAGGCGAGATTGATAACCGCCGAACGGAGAGCACGAGTGCTGACAGAGATCAGGATTGACGGGCTGGGCGTAATTTCCACCGCCACCGCGCAATTCCATGAGGGTTTGACCGTATTGACCGGTGAGACCGGTGCGGGCAAGACGATGGTGGTGACGAGCCTGCACCTGCTCAGCGGGGCTCGCGCCGATCCGGGGCGGGTGCGTCTGGGCGCCTCCCGCGCGGTGGTCGAAGGCCGCTTCACCGTCGACGATGTGCACGAGGGTGCCATTGCCGAGGTCGAGGAGGTGCTCGAATCCTCCGGCGCCGAACGTGACGACGACGGCAGCATTATCGCAGTCCGCACGGTGGGCAGCGACGGTCGTTCCCGCGCGCATCTGGGTGGCCGCGGCGTTCCCGCCTCGGTGCTCTCGGATTTCACGACACCGCTGCTGACGGTGCACGGTCAGAACGATCAGCTGCGCCTGCAGCGACCGGATCAGCAGCTGCACGCACTGGATCAGTTCGCCTCGGATTCGGTTGCCGGACTGCTGAAGAAGTACCAGAAGGTCCGCCGCGTCTGGCTGGACGCGCGCAATCAGCTGGTCGAGCGCACCGCCCGCAGCCGGGAATTGGCCCTCGAGGCCGATCACCTCACCCAGTCATTGAACGAAATCGATGCCGTCGCACCGGAACCCGGTGAGGACGAGCGTCTTGTCGCCGAGGTACACCGGCTGTCGGACCTGGATTCGCTGCGCGAGGCGGCCTCGGCGGCGCACGATGCGCTCGCCGGTCCCTCCGACACGCCCGGCGAAGGTTCGGGTGCGCTGGATCTGCTCGGCACGGCCCGCGCGCGTATGGAAGCCGCCGATGATCCGGCCCTGGTAGGTCTGGCTCCCCGTCTGGGCGAGGCCATTTCGGTGGTGGTGGACCTGACCACCGAACTCAGCTCCTACCTGTCGGACCTGCCTTCGGATCCGGGCGCACTCGATTCCATGCTCACGCGTCAGGCTGAACTGAAGACACTGACGAGGAAGTACGCGCCGGATATCGACGGCGTCATCAAGTGGGCCGATGAATCCCGCCTGCGTCTGGCCTCTCTCGATGTTTCCGAGGAGGCGCTGGCCGCGCTGGCCGCGGAGGTCGAAACCGCGGCGGTGAAGGTTCGCGAGGCCGCCCGCAAACTCACCGCCGCCCGTGCCAAGGCGGCGGGCAAGCTGGCCACCGCCGTCAGCACCGAGCTCGGCGGTCTGGCCATGGGCCGGGCGCGGCTCGAGGTCATAGTGCAGCCGGTGCCTGCGGGACTGCAGGATTCCGCTCCGCTCAGCATCGACGGCAAGGAATTGCACGCCGGTTCCACCGGTGTGGACGAGGCCGAGTTCCGGCTCGCCGCGCATTCCGGTGCGCAGCCACTTCCCTTGAGCAAGAGCGCTTCCGGCGGTGAGCTCTCCCGCATCATGCTGGCCCTGGAAGTGGTGCTGGCCAGCTCCGAACACGGCACCACCATGGTTTTCGATGAGGTGGACGCCGGTGTCGGTGGCCGCGCGGCCGTCGAAATCGGCCGCCGCCTGGCCAGATTGGCGCGCACCCATCAGGTCATCGTGGTCACCCACCTGCCGCAGGTGGCCGCCTTCGCCGACACCCACCTGGTGGTCGACAAGGTGGATGACGGCAAGGGGGTCAATTCCGGCGTCCGGTCTCTCACCCGTGACGAGCGGGTAGTCGAATTGGCCCGCATGCTGGCCGGTCTCGACGACACCGAAACCGGCCGTGCACACGCCTGGGAGCTGCTGACCACGGCGGACGCCGAAAAGGTGACCGCCGCCAGCTGACCCGCCCCGGTCCGGATCAATCCGCTTGGGGGGCTTCGGCTTCGGCGAGGGCGGCACGGACCAGAGCGCGGGCCGACCACACCATGAGATCGGTCGCGGCCTCCGGGCTGAGGCCCAGCACGTCCTGGGTACTGACCAGCGGCTCGATTCCGAAAACCAGCGCGGCCGCATCGATCAGCCGGTCGAGCTGGGCGGGTGTCAGGCGCTCGGACAGGGGCTCCAACGCGGCACGGGCCATACGCAGGCGAGTGGTGCCGCGGGTGGGCACACGGTCGGATTCGGGGAGCTCCGCCTGTTCGAACCAGCGGTCGAGAATGGCGCGCAAAACGGTGCGCCAGAGGAACTCGTCGGCGAATTGCATGGCGGCGGTGGAGCGGATGACGGTTTCGATGCGCTGCTCGGCATCACCGGTGAGGTTGTCGACAACCTTGAGGAAATCGCCGCGCAGGGTTTGTTCGCGGGTGGCCAGTTCGGCCCAGAGCGATTGCGGATTGGGGAAGTAGCGGTAGGCGGTGGCCGGAGAAACCCGGGCTGCCTCGGCGACCTCGGGGATCGAGGGGGAGCGGCCGTCCTTCGCGAGGGCGATCGCGGCCTCCAGCAGCGCCTCCCGGGTCCGGGTTTTCTGATTCTGTCTTCCACTCGTGAGAAATTTCTCTTGACGTGAGACACTCATATCACGAAGATAGCAGAGTCGCACGAAACTAGGGAGAGGGGCCCGTGATGACTCAGGATGAGATGGAAGCGATTTTCGATCGCCATGCCGCCGCGGAGGCGGGGAAGGATGTCGAAACGCTGCTGGACACGCTCGCTGTCGACATCGAACACGATATCGTCGGCGATCCGGCCGGCGTGCTGCACGAGCGAGAGGCCATCGGGCAGCGCTACCGCGCACTGTTCGAATCGCTCGACGAGGACAAATTCGAAACGCTGAAGCGGTACTACGGGGACGACTTCATGGTCGACGAATCCCATTGGTACGGAAGGGTTCCCGGAACCTTCCTGGGGATCCCGGGCGGCAATCGCCCGGTGGATTTCCGCATCCTGCACGTGTGCGAATTCCGCGACGGCAAGATGAGCCGCGAGAACGTCTGGCTGGATGTCGCCGCCATCGTCCAGCAACTCGCACCGGCCCAGTGATTCGCACCGGCTCGTCGAACAGGAAGAGAACGAACATGATTCGTATCGGTCGTCTTGTGACAGCCGCGATTTTCGTGGGCGCGCTTGTCACCGGTGTCGCGGCCGGCGCCTCGGCCACCCCGTCGATCGGCATCGTGCGGGCGGCGGAGCCGGAACCCTTGGGGCCGTTCGTTCAGCAGGCCGAATGCCTCGGCCGCGGTAATCGGGGCATGGAGAACGACGAGTGGAATGATTACGACTGCGTCGGCGGTCCGGGCGCCTGGTGGGTCCAGCCGAAGTAACCATCGATCCCCGGCAAAACAACGCACCCCCGGACCGGATCCGGGGGTGCGGTGGTGTTGGTGAGACCTACTTGACGGCCTTGCGGGCGCCGGCGAGGAATGCGTTGATCAGACCCTTGAGCCCGACCTCGAGGGCCTTGGCCGGAATGGGCAGGCTGGGCTCGGACTCCATGGTGTAGACCACCCGGGTGCCGCCGGGTGCGTCGGCGAAGGTGATGGTGCCGACGTGGCGCTTGACGGGCGCGCCCTTGATGATGCGGTAGACCATGCGCTCACCGGGGACCAGTTCCATGGTCTCCTCGGTGATACCCAGACCGGCGAGGCCGATCTTGTACTGGGCGCCGACCCCGGACTGGCTGCTTACGCCCGGCTTGATGAGCGAAATCTGAACCGGCAGAAACGAGCTGAGGGCGTCTCGGTCGGTGAAAAGCTTGTAGACGACATCGCGCGGGGCGGACAGGACTGTATCGACGGTGGTGCTGGCCATAACGGTGGGTCTCCTCTCGAACCGTGGCTCGGAGCTTATCGTTACCGCCGGGTAAGAAGACAGTCCCGTCTGGGACATTCCGCCGCTCGCATCACTGTGACGAATGCCGAACGGTCGGCGCGCCTCCACCAATGGTTGAGACTTTGCGGTAAAGATCGATCGTTATGAAGATGCTGGCCCTGCTGTCGCGTAGCACCGAAACGCTCCCCGGAATCGTCGGGATGGCCCGGGTCGACCGCAACACCAGGCGTCTGCTGCAGCGCGTGGGACCGGGTGATGTGGTCGTCCTGGACGAAATGGACCTGGATCGGCTCACCGCCGACCGGCTCGTCGAGGCCGGCGTGGCCGCGGTCGTGAACGCCTCGCCGTCCATCTCCGGCCGCTACCCGAACCTGGGGCCGGAAGTGCTGGTGGCCAATGGAATTCTGCTGCTGGACACGCTCAGCTCCGATGTTTTCAAGAAGATCAAGGACGGCACCAAGGTCCGCATCGACGGCAGTGTCATCTATGCCGACAAGCTGACGAAGAAGGATCCGGACGCCCTCGTCGAAGGCATCGAGCTCACCGAATCGAGCATTGCCGAGCGCATGATCGAGGCCCGTAACGGGCTGGCCGATCATCTGGAAGCGTTCGCGGGCAACACCATCGAGTTCATCCGCACCGAAAGTTCGTTGCTCATCGACGGAATCGGGGTGCCGGAAGTCGCGATCGATATGAAGAAGCGGCATGTCGTGGTTGTCGCAGACGGTCCCGAGCACGTGGATGACCTCAAGCGCATCAAGCCGTTCATCAAGGAGTACGCGCCGATCCTCATCGGTGTGGGCCGCGGCGCGGATACCCTGACCCGCCACGGATATCGCCCCGACCTGATCGTCGGCGATCCGGAGGAGATCACCGCCACCACGCTCAAATGTGGTGCGGAGGTGATCCTGCCGGCCGATACCGACGGGCACGCAAAGGGTTTGGAGCGCATCCAGGATCTGGGCATCGGCGCGACCACCTTCCCGTCCTCGGGCGCGCCCGCCGATCTGGCGCTGCTGCTGGCTGATCATCACGGTGCGACGCTGATCGTCACCGTGGGCGCCGCCGCCTCGCTGGACGACTTCTTCGACCGCGGCCGCCGCGATTCCAATCCGGCCACCTTCCTGACCCGTTTGAAAATGGGCACCAAGCTCATGGACGCGAATGCCGTTGCGGCGCTGTACCGGCACCGCGGTTCCGGCTGGGCGGTCGCGATGGTGGTGATGGCTGCGCTGGTGGCCATGATCGTGGTGCTGCTGGCTACGAATATGGGTGGTGAAGCCGCGACCTGGATGACCGAAACCTGGCATCGCGGCTCGCACTGGATACAGGTTCAGCTCGATCAGCACAGGTAGGGGACAAGTGATTTCTTTTCGCCACCACGCCGTTTCGATCGCCGCCATCTTCCTGGCCCTCGCGGTCGGCGTGGTGCTCGGCACCCGTACGCACAGCGACGGGTTGTTTCCGGGCACGGGGAATCGTCAGCAGGTCGACTCGCTGACCGCTGAGAACAGCAGGCTCACCGAACAATTGAAGGCCGCCGACGCCTTCCTGTCCGATGCGGCGGGCCGGGTGCTCGCCAACAGCCTCGCCACCAAGAGCGTGCTGCTGTTCACCACTCCCGATTCCGACAGCGCCGATGCCGACGCCGTCACCGCGGCGCTCACCACGGCGGGCGCGGCGGTCACCGGGCGGGTCGCGCTGACCGGCGCCTTCACCGATTCCTCGGAGAGCGATCGGCTGCGCACCGCGCTGACCAATGTCGTCCCGGCGGGCGCGCAGCTCAAGATCGATGCCGCCGACCAGGGCAGCCTGGCCGGTGATCTGCTGGGTCAGGTGCTGCTCACCGATCCGGCCACCAATCAGCCGCGCGGCACCGAGCAGGAACGCGGCTTGGCGCTGGAGACGTTGCGTGGCGGCGGGTTCCTGACTTTCGCCGATGTACAGCCGGCGCAGCTGGCCGTCGTGGTGGCCGGTGACGGCGCGCGGGCCGGCGAGAACAATCGCGGCACCATCATCGCCAGGTTCGCCGCGGCATTGCGCACGCACAGTGCCGGGGTGGTGCTGGCGGGTCGCTACGGGGCTGCCGCGGGGCCCGGTCCGATCGCGGTGGCGCGTTCGGAAGCGCCGCTGGCAACGATCACCACCGTGGACAATGTGGACCATGAGATCGGCCGCATCACCACCGTGCTCGGCCTCACTGAGCAGCTGAACGGTGGTACCGGGCGATACGGCACGGGCGACAAGGCGACCTCGCTCACAGTCGCCGCCATGCCGCACTGACCCATCGAGCCAATCACGGGCAATTTCGGCTCGGCGGATGCGCCCGGACTCGCGTGGCATTCGATCGGCATCTCGAATCCGTGTTAACGTGAAGTCCCGTGGGTCAATCACGGATTCCGGCGCGCGCGGCCACGAAACACATCTTCGTCAGCGGTGGTGTCGCCTCTTCACTCGGCAAGGGTCTGACCGCCTCCAGCCTCGGTCAGCTGCTCACGTCACGCGGTTTGCGTGTCACGATGCAGAAGTTGGATCCGTACCTGAACGTCGATCCCGGCACCATGAACCCTTTCCAGCACGGTGAGGTGTTCGTGACCGAGGACGGCGCGGAGACGGATCTCGACGTGGGTCATTACGAACGGTTCCTCGATCGCGATCTCTCGGGGATCGCGAATGTCACCACCGGCCAGATCTATTCGACGGTGATCGCCAAGGAACGTCGCGGCGAGTACCTCGGTGACACAGTGCAGGTCATCCCGCACATCACCGATGAGATCAAGAATCGCATCCAGGCCATGGCCGGGCCGGATCTGCACGGGCAGGTCCCGGATGTGGTCATCACCGAAATCGGTGGCACCGTCGGCGATATCGAGTCGCAGCCTTTCCTCGAGGCGGCGCGGCAGATTCGGCACGACGTGGGTCGCGACAATTGCTTCTTCCTGCACGTCTCGCTGGTGCCCTACCTGGGTCCCTCGGGCGAGCTCAAGACGAAGCCGACCCAGCATTCGGTGGCGGCGCTGCGCAATATCGGTATCCAGCCCGATGCGCTGATTCTGCGTTGCGACCGTGAGGTGCCGCAGCCGCTCAAGAACAAGATCGCGCTCATGTGCGACGTGGAGGTGGATGCCTGCATCTCGACTCCCGACGCGCCGTCGATCTACGACATTCCGAAGGTGCTGCACCGCGAGGGCCTGGACGCGTACGTGGTGCGCCGTTTGGGCCTGCCTTTCCGCGACGTGGACTGGACGGTGTGGGGCGGCCTGCTGGATCGGGTGCACAACCCGCGCGAGCACGTCACCGTCGCGCTGGTCGGCAAGTACGTCGATCTGCCGGACGCCTACCTCTCGGTCACCGAGGCGCTGCGTGCGGGCGGTTTCGCCTCGCATTCCAAGGTCAATATCCGCTGGGTGCAGTCCGACGAGTGTGAGACCGAGGCCGGTGCGCGGGCGCATCTGCACGATGTGCACGCGGTACTGGTGCCCGGCGGCTTCGGCATCCGCGGCATCGAGGGCAAGGTCGGCGCGATCAAATACGCACGCACTCACGGCATTCCGCTGCTGGGTCTGTGCCTGGGCATGCAGTGCATGGTGATCGAGGCGGCGCGTTCGGTGGGTCTCACCGATGCCAACTCGACCGAATTCGAGCCGGACGTCAAGTATCCGGTCATCTCGACCATGGCCGATCAGCAGCAGGCCGTGGCCGGTGAGGCCGATCTCGGCGGCACCATGCGACTGGGCGCCTATCCGGCGATCCTGGACGCGGGTTCGGTGGTGGCGCAGGCCTACGGCGAGACCGAGGTGTCCGAGCGGCACCGGCATCGCTACGAGGTCAACAACACCTACCGCGACAAGATCGCCAAGAGTGGTCTGAAGTTCAGCGGTACCTCCCCGGACGGCAAGCTGGTCGAATTCGTGGAGTTGCCGCAGGACAAGCATCCGTTCTTCGTCGCCACCCAGGCGCATCCGGAGCTCAAGTCGCGGCCGACCCGTCCGCATCCGCTGTTCGCGGCGCTGGTTTCGGCCGCCCTGAAATACAAGCTGGCCGAACAGCTTCCGGTGGATCTCCCGGCCGAGGCTACTGAAAGCGAGAAAGTGAGCTAACCCGCGAGGCTGTCTCGCCGGAACTCTCGCTCCGCGAGAGTTCCGGTTTCTCGTGTTTCACAAGGTGACTACTGATTTCGTTCGGTTGGGGTAACTCCCGGGGTACTCCCACAATGGTTCCAGCACCTAACCGCCGGCACGCGAATGGTACGGCTGACGGCTCTTCACTGGGCGCTAAAGTTCCGGGGAGGCGGGAGAGCGAGGCGGGAAAGCTATGGTTGGCGCATGGCTGAATCGGCGCCCGGAACGCATGAATTCGACACCGTCTCGAGTCGCACCGTGTATTCGGGTGCGATCCTGGCCTTGCGGCTGGATCAGGTGGTCATGCCCGGCGGCAAGGTCGCCGAACGCGAGGTGATCGAACACCATGCCGCGGTTGCCGTCGCGGCGGTGGACGAGGACGACAATGTGGTGCTCATCAACCAGTACCGGCATCCGATCGGGCGGCGACTACTCGAGCTGCCCGCCGGATTGCTGGACAAACTGGGGGAGGACCCGCTCGAGGCCGCCAAGCGTGAGCTGGCCGAGGAGACCGGCCTCGCCGCCCGCGAATGGTCGGTGCTGGTCGATATCGCACTGTCCCCGGGCTTCACCGATGAGGCGCTGCGCATCTACCTGGCCTCCGGAATCTACGAAACCGAGCAGCCCGAGCCGGAATTGGAAGAGGCCGACCTGCAGGTGCTGCGGGTGCCGCTCGCCGAAGCGATGCGGGCCGCGCTCGCCGGCGAGATCACCAATGCGACAGCGGTCGCAGGTGTGACAGCGCTGATCGCCGCGCGCGCGAGTGGCGCAGAGCTGCGCCCGGCAGACGCGCCCTGGCCGGGCATGCCTACCGCCTTCCTGGAACGCAAAGCGGCCCAGCGCGACTGATCTCGTCCACCCCGGCCGCGACTGATCTCGTCCACCCCGGCGCGCTTTTGGCCGGGATCCACCCCCGCTGCGAGATCCCGGCCGAAAACATGCGGGGATGACGAGGGGCCTGCGTGAATCGGACGCGCGGGATTCGCGGTAGCGGTTGCCTGTCGGTGACTGCTGCCATGATGTGCACGTGCTGACCCGTCAGATCGACGTCTACCTGGATCATTTGACGGTGGAGCGTGGGTCGGCACGGAATACGCTGAGCGCCTACCGGCGTGATCTGAGCCGGTATCGCGGTTTCCTGGACGGCCGGGGGATCGACACCCTGGCACGGGTTTCCGAGACCGATATTTCCGATTTCATGGTGTCCCTGCGCGCCGGCGACGCCGATCATCCCGCGCTGGCGGCCAGTTCGGCCTCGCGGGCCTTGGTCGCGGTGCGTGGCCTGCACAAATTCTCCGCGGCCGAGGGCATTACCGATGCCGATGTCGCCCATCCGGTGAAACCGCCCAGCCCGGCCCGGCGATTACCCAAAGCTCTCCCGTACGACCAGATTTCACGACTACTCGAGGCGGCGGGCGGCCAAGCCGCCGACGGCCCGCGCGGGCTGCGTGATCACGCACTGCTGGAATTGCTCTATTCCACCGGCGCCCGCATCTCCGAGATCATCGGCCTGGATGTCGACGATATCGATACCCCCGAGCGCGCTGTGGTGTTGCACGGCAAGGGCGGAAAGCAGCGCATGGTGCCCATCGGCCGTCCCGCGCTCGCCGCCGTCGACACCTATCTAGTGCGCGGTCGTCCCGCACTTTCGGTGCGCGGCAAGGGAAACAGTGCGCTGTTCCTCAATCATCGCGGGGGCCGGTTGTCTCGTCAGTCGGCCTGGCAGGTGCTGCACACCGCCGCCGAGCGGGCCGGAATCGCGGCGCACGTTTCCCCTCATACGCTGCGACATTCGTTCGCCACGCATCTGCTGGACGGTGGCGCGGATGTACGTGTGGTGCAGGAGTTACTCGGTCATGCCTCGGTAACCACCACGCAGATCTACACTCTGGTGACCGTCGGCACGTTGCACGAGGTATGGGCAACAGCCCATCCGCGTGCCCGCTAGCCAGCCTGAAGTGCAGGTTTAGGGTGCGTGTCCGAGCGTGGGTCTGGTACTGGCAGACGGTAGCGTCTATCAGTGAACCGGCCGCACACGCGGCCGGGCGCGCCGTCCACCGGCATCTCGGGTCGGGCGGAGCAAGGGCAGGAACGTCGAAGGAGTAGCGGACGTGACGAAAGCCGGTGGTGCGGGCCAGCGGATCGAGACCGCCGCGCAAACCCTGTGGGAGGCGCCCGATGTGGACGCCGGCGCGGAACTCGGTCCCACTGGGCGACCGCTGCGCGATATCCCCGATCCGACCCAGGTCGATCACACTGGCGACGCTCTGATCGTCGCCATGTGCAATCAGAAGGGCGGCGTCGGCAAGACCACCTCCACCATCAATCTCGGTGCGGCACTGGCCGAACACGGGCGCAAGGTGCTGCTGGTGGATCTCGATCCGCAGGGCGCGCTGTCCGCGGGACTCGGTGTGGCGCATCATGATCTCGATATGACCGTGCACAACCTGCTGGTCGGGCCGGGCAAGGTCAGTGTCGATCGGGTGCTGATGAACACCAAGGTCGAGGGTATGGATCTGCTGCCCAGCAATATCGATCTGTCGGCGGCGGAAATACAGCTCGTCAACGAGGTCGGCCGCGAGCACACGCTCGGCCGCGCCCTGGCGCCGCTGCGCAATCGCTACGACTACATCCTCATCGACTGCCAGCCGTCGCTGGGCCTGCTCACGGTGAACGCGCTCGCCTGCGCGGACGGTGTGATCATTCCCATGGAGTGCGAATACTTTTCGCTACGCGGGCTCGCGTTGCTCAATGACACGGTGGAGAAGGTCCGGGACCGATTGAATCCGGCGCTCACCCTGTACGGCATCGTGGTCACCATGTTCGATGCCCGGCTGCTGCATTCGCGTCAGGTCATGACGCGTGTGGTCGAAGTGTTCGGTGATCTGGTGTACGACACGGTGATTTCGCGGACCGTGCGTTTTCCGGATGCCAGTGTCGCGGGTGAGCCCATTACTACCTGGGCACCGAAATCCGGTGGTGCGGAGGCGTATCGGGCTATGGCGCGGGAAGTCATTCACCGGTCGGGCCGTTGAACGATTCGCCCGACCGAACGACCGCGCACTCCCCGGCGGACGTGGATACTCCCTTGCCCGTTGTCACCGCTGAACCTGCCGCCGCTGAACCTGACAAAAAGGTCGGATTTCATCTGCAGCTGAGCAACTTTCAGGGGCCCTTCGACCTGTTGTTGCAGCTCATCAGCTCCCGGCGGCTGGACGTCACCGAGGTGGCGCTGCACAAGGTCACCGATGAATTCATCGCCTACACCAAGGCTTTGACCGCGAGCATGTCCGAGGAGACGGGCCTGCGCGCGGACAAGATCCTCGACCAGACCACCGAATTCCTGGTTGTCGCCGCGACACTGCTGGATCTGAAAGCCGCGCGATTGCTGCCGTCCGGCGAGGTCACCGACGAGGACGATCTGGAATTGCTCTCGGCGCGCGACCTGCTTTTCGCGCGGCTGCTGCAGTATCGCGCGTTCAAGCAGGTGGCGGAGCTGCTCGGCGAGCTCGAGGCGGCTGCGCTGCAACGGTATCCGCGCGCGGTTTCGCTCGAGGAGCGCTTCCTGGCACTGCTGCCGGACGTTACGCTGGGAGTGGATGCCGCGGGATTCGCGGAGGTCGCCGCGGCGGCGTTCACCCCGCGCCCGATCCCCACGGTGGGCCTGGATCACCTGCACAATCACGCCATTTCGGTCGCCGAACAGGCCGCGCTGGTGCTGGAGATGCTGAAAAGCCGTGGTGTCGGCGGCTGGACGACCTTCGGGGAAATCTGCGCCGACTGCGAGGTGGCGGTGCAGATCGTCGCCCGCTTCCTGGCGCTCCTGGAGCTCTATCGCGGCAAAACGATCGAGTTCGACCAGCCCGACCCGCTCGGCCCGCTCCGCGTGAGCTGGATCGGCGAGGTCGCCGACCAACCGGCGGAACCGGTAACCATCGAGGAGGACTACGGGTGACCGAGGCAGAGCAAGTCGAGCCGGGCGGGGTTGTGTCCGATATCGCAACCAGCGTGGGCGAGACGGCCGACCTCGGCGCAACGGCCGATTCGCTCGAGGCGGAGTTCGGGCAGACGCAGCTGGATATCGGGGATGTGGTCGAGGAATTCGATCCGGGTGCGCTGGATGAGGACGAGTTCCGTTCGGCGCTCGAGGCCATGCTGCTGGTGGTCGACGCGCCTGCGCCGGTCGATCTGCTCGCAAGTGCGGTGAACGACACACCTGTGCGGGTCGAGCGGGCATTGCGCGAGATGTCGGCCGAATTGAGCGCCCGCCGCAGTGGCATGGATCTCAGATTTGTGGGCGACGGGTGGCGTTATTACACGCGGACGGAGTTCGCACCCTACGTGGAACGTATGCTGTTGGACGGCGCACGCACGAAGCTCACTCGCGCTGCTTTGGAAACCTTGGCGGTGATCGCCTATCGTCAACCGGTTACCCGGGCCCGAGTGAGTGCGGTGCGCGGAGTGAATATCGACGGCGTGATCAGAACCCTGCTGGCGCGGGGACTGCTCACGGAGGCCGGAACGGACGCGGAGACGAACGGCACCCTGTACGTCACCACCGAACTGTTCCTGGAACGGATCGGTCTCGCGTCCCTGTCGGATCTGCCGGCGTTGGCGCCGCTGCTCCCGGGCGTCGACCTGATCGATGAGATCAACGAGAGCCTGGACACCGACCCCCGGTACACCAGGCTGAAAAAACCGGCCGAGGCGGATATCGACCTCGGCTCCGAAGACTGAAATTAGGACAACGTGAATACTCCCGCTCGCCGAGATGGCACACCGGAACGTAGTAAACGTGGATTCGAATCGCCCAGGGGCGATTCGCAGGCCGCCCGAGGCCGGACCGACCGGTCCGCGCAATCGCGGGGCGGCGATTCATATGGAAGTGGCAGTACCCGTGGCGGTGGCAGCTCAGCCCCGCGCACCGGATCACGCGGAGACTCGCAGTCGTGGGGTGGCGGCTCGTCTCGCGGAGGATCCTCGGACAGCCCGCGCGGGGGATCCCGCGGCGGCTCCGGATCGTATGAGGGCTCGCGCGGCGGCTCCGGTTCGTACGACTCGCGCGGTGGCTCGTCTGACTCGCGTGGTGGTTCGGGTTACCAGGGTTCGCGCAGTGGTTCGTCTGATTCGCGTGGTGGTTCGGGTTACCAGGGTTCGCGTGGTGGTTCGTCCGATTCGCGTGGTGGTTCGGGTTATCAGGGTTCGCGCAGTGGTTCGTCTGATTCGCGTGGTGGTTCGGGTTATCAGGGTTCGCGTGGTGGTTCGTCCGATTCGCGTGGCGGTTCGGGTTATCAGGGTTCGCGCAGTGGTTCGTCTGACTCGCGCGGTGGTTCGGGTTACCAAGGCTCGCGCGGAGATTCGCGTTCCTTCGGGAGCGGCGACTCGCGTGGCGGCTCCGGTTACCAGGGTTCGCGCACCGGCTCGTCCGATTCGCGTGGCGGGGCCGGTTATCAGGGTTCGCGTGGTGGTTCGTCCGATTCGCGGGGTGGCTCGGGTTACCAAGGCTCGCGCGGAGATTCGCGTTCCGACTCGCGTGGCGGCGCGGCTCCCCGTGGCGGACGCCCGATGGCGCCGAGCGCTGCTGCGGCGCCCAAGAAGGTCAAGGTTCATCGTCCTTCGCCGGCGCTGCCGGTCATGCTCAGCAATGCCAAGCCCGCGCGGCATCAGCATGTCGAGGCCTCCGAAACCGAGGGTCCGAAGAAGTTGCCGTGGGGTGAGGGTGAGCGTCTGCAGAAGGTGCTGGCCAAGGCCGGTGTCGCCTCGCGGCGCGTGGCCGAGGACATGATCGATGCGGGTCGTATCGAGGTCGACGGCAAGATCGTGAAAGAGCAGGGTCTGCGGATCGATCCGGAGAACGCGGTAGTTCGTGTTGATGGTGTGCGTGTTGTCGTCCGCGACGAGCAGGTGTACCTCGCGCTGAACAAGCCGAAGGGCTGGCAGTCCACCATGTCCGACGAGATGGGCCGCCCGTGTGTCGGCGATATTGTTTCCGAGCGGATCGCGGCCGGTCAGCGGCTCTTCCATGTCGGCCGTCTGGACGCCGATACCGAGGGCCTGCTGCTGCTCACCAATGACGGCGATCTGGCGCACCGCCTGATGCACCCGTCCTTCGAGGTCTCCAAGACCTACCTCGCCACGGTCAACGGCGAGATCAACAACCGCAATGTCGCCAAGCTGCTGCGTGACGGCGTCGAACTCGACGACGGTCCGGCCAAGGTCGACAAGTTCCAGGTGCTCGAGGTCGGCCAGGGCAAGTCGCTGGTCAAGCTCGTGCTGCACGAGGGTCGCAAGCACATTGTGCGTCGACTGCTGGCCGAGGTCGGCTATCCGGTGACCGCGCTGGTGCGTACCCACGTCGGTCCGGTCGCCCTGGGCGATCAGCGGCCGGGTGCTCTGCGTGTGCTGGGCCGTGACGAAATCGGGAAGCTCTACGAGGCGGTGTCGTTGTGAACGGTGTGGGAAGTGTGAAAGATCGGCTTGCCGGGCTCACCGGTTCCTCGTCGCTTGTTGTTGCCATGGACGGCCCGTCCGGTACCGGCAAGTCGAGTGTCTCGCGGAAGCTGGCCACTCGACTCGAGGCCGCTTACCTCGATACCGGCGCCATGTACCGGGTCGCGACGCTGCGCGTACTGCGCAGCGGCGTCGATCTGGACGATGCCGAGGCCATTGTGGCGGCGGTCAAGGAGTTGCCCTTGACCATCGGCACCGATCCGAGCCGGGAGCTGATCCTGCTCGACGGTGAGGATGTGTCGGCGGAGATTCGCGGCAATGCGGTGACCAAGGCCGTGTCCGCGGTCTCGGCCGTGTCCGAGGTGCGTGACCAGTTGGTCGCGCTGCAGCGCGGCATCGCGACAACCGCGGGCCGCATTGTGGTGGAGGGCCGCGATATCGGCACCGTGGTGCTGACCGACGCCGATGTGAAGATCTATTTGACCGCGTCCGCCGAGGCGCGGGCCACGCGCCGCAATGTGCAGAACATTGCCGAAGGCCGTGGCGACGATTTCCAGGCGGTGCTCGCCGATGTGCAGCGCCGTGACAACCTCGACTCCACCCGCAAGGTGTCGCCGCTGCGTCCCGCCGAGGACGCGGTACTGGTCGACACCAGCGAGCTGAATATGGACGAGGTCATCGACGAGCTGTATCGCGTTGTGCGGCAGCAGATTTCGGCAGGAGGCGCGCAGTGACGCAGGACACCTTCGCCGGTGACGGTATCTGGTCGGAAGAAGCCGATTGGGAAATTGCCGAACTCGAGGGCGAACAGAACGCAGAACATCTGCCCATGCCGACGCTGGCCATTGTCGGCCGGCCGAACGTGGGCAAATCGACTCTGGTGAACCGCATTCTGGGCCGCCGTGAAGCGGTGGTCGAGGATGTCCCGGGCGTGACCCGGGACCGTATTTCGTACGAGGCCAACTGGGCCGGACGCCGTTTCCTGGTGCAGGACACCGGTGGCTGGGAGCCCGATGCCAAGGGCCTCATGCAGGCGGTGGCCCGGCAGGCCGAGATCGCCATGCAGACCGCCGACGCCATCGTGCTGGTCGTGGATGCCACCGTCGGCTCCACCACCACCGATGAAGCGGTGGCGAAGGTGTTGCGGCGCAGCAAGACTCCGGTCATCCTGGTCGCCAACAAGGTCGACAACGGGAAGCTCGAGTCGGATGCGGCGGCGCTGTGGTCGCTGGGTTTGGGTGAGCCCAAGCTGGTTTCGGCCACGCATGGTCGCGGCACCGGTGATCTGCTCGACGAGATTCTCGTCAAGCTGCCCGAAACTCCGCGTGAGGGTACCGGTCTGGTCGGCGGCCCGCGTCGGGTGTCGCTGGTCGGTAAGCCGAATGTCGGCAAATCCAGTCTGATCAACAAGCTTTCGGGCGTGGAGCGGTCGGTCGTGCACGATGTGGCCGGCACCACCGTCGACCCGGTCGACTCGCTGGTCCAATTGGGCGGCAAGCCTTGGCGTTTCGTCGACACCGCCGGTCTGCGGCGCAAGGTCGGCAATGCCAGCGGCACCGAGTTCTACGCCTCGCTGCGCACCAAGTCGGCCATCGAGGCCGCCGAGGTCGCGGTCATGCTGATCGATGCCTCGCAGCCGATCACCGAGCAGGATCTGCGCGTCATCACCATGATCGCGGAGACCGGCCGGGCGCTCGTGATCGCCTACAACAAGTGGGATCTGGTAGACGAGGATCGCCGCGAGCAGCTGGAACGCGAAATCGATCGTGAAATGGTGCAGGTCCGCTGGGCGCAGCGGGTGAACATCTCGGCCAGTACCGGCCGTGCTGTCCAAAAGCTTGTTCCCGCAATGGAAACCGCACTGGATTCCTGGGACAAGCGCATCTCCACCGGCCGTCTGAACAACTGGCTCAAGGAGGTAGTGGCCGCCACCCCGCCCCCGATGCGCGGCGGTCGTCTGCCCCGAGTCATGTTCGCCACCCAGGCCTCCACGCGGCCGCCGACGTTTGTGCTCTTCACCACGGGCTTCCTCGAGGCCGGCTACCGCCGGTTCATCGAGCGCAAGCTCCGCGAAGAATTCAACTTCGACGGTTCGCCGGTACAGGTGAACGTCCGCGTCCGCGAGAAGCGCGACCGCAAGAAGTAGGCAATGCCTGCCGAAAGGCCCCCGGCGAACCGCCGGGGGCCTTTCGCATACCCGTACGAGGTCGGGCAGTAAGCCGCCGAGTCGGCGATGGAGATCAGCGCGTGTCCGGCCGAATCAGCGCACCCAGTCTTTGAGCGGTTCGGTATTCAACGTGATGTTCACGGGGTCCGGGAGTTGCACTGTGGCGCCGAACGGCACGGTGAGGACTCGGGCATATCGGGATTCGCGGGGGTCACTGTGGACGATGATCTCGCAGGTGTCCCGGTCGATCAGCAGATAGATGGGGATGCCGGTGTCCGCGTAAGCCCGCGGGTTCTCCTGCCGGTCGCGACGCTCGGTGTCCTGGTAGTCGGAGGTCACCTCGACTGCCATGAGAACCGGGCTGGGGTCGGCCCATTCGCCTTGGCCTACAAAGGCATCGGCGTCGGCCAGCACGCCGTCAGGTCGGGCGCGGCCTTTCCGGTATCGGTCGATCTGGAGGCCCTGCTCGGGTGTCAGAAATAGATCGGGGCGAGCGGTGAGGAAGATGCGGATCAGCCACTGGATGATTCGACTGTGGTCCCCGTCCGGCACTGCCTTGGCCCCCAGCTTCCCGTCTATGAACTCGAGCCGCACACCCTCCGCAATACGATCGGCCGCCCGGGCGAGTTCCTCGAACTCCTCGATCGTCATGAGTGACTCATGCACGGCGGTCATGTCCTCACGGTACGGGGCGCTTTCGGCTGATAACGAGCAAGCGCGCAGATGTGGTCAGGATATCGCCGCTTTATCGGCGAGTTGCGGAACAGAGTTTCGTTCGTGCCGACGCGTGCTAGTGGCCTCGGATCAGCGGGTCTCGGTGGTGAATTTGGTGATGAAGTGTTCGTAGCCGTCCAGGAGGCGGTCCAGGGCGAAGCGGAAATCGGCTTCCTCCCACTGCATGTCGTCATCGTCGAAGGCTTGGTGGGAGAGGGCGCTGGTGATGGCGGGGAAGCGGGCGGGATCGAGGACCTGGGCGAGGATCGCGGGGTAGTCCTTGTCGTCTTTCGCTTGTTTGATGGTGTCTTGGAGGAAACGGGCGCGGCCGATGACATAGAACGAAAGGTTTGTCACCAGTTGCAGTTTGAGCGATTCCGGGATGGGGACGTCGGTCATAGCGGTGAGACCGGCTTCGAGCCAGGCCATATTGTTCGGGCCCACCGGGGGTGAGCTCAGGGGAATGTCGAGCCACCAGGGGTGAACTCGGATGGCATGGAATTCGCCCCAGGCCCACGCTTCGAGGCCGGCTCGCCAGCCGGCATCGGCGGGCAGGGTGGGGGGTGCGCCGACGATGCGGTCCATGAGGAGCTCGATGAGTGTGTCCCTGCTGTCCACGTAGCGGTAGAGGGACATGGCGGTGAAGCCCAGTTGCTTGGCGACTCGGCTCATCGACAGTGCGGCGAAGCCCTCGGCGTCGGCGATGGCTATCGCGGCCTCGAGGATCTGGTCCAGGCTCATGCCACGTTTTGGGCCACGGCTGCCCGGATCATCGAGATCCCACAGCAGCTTCACGTATTTGGGCAGGATCGGCCGATCGGGCGTCTCCATGCGACCTCCTGTCCTCGTTGTCCCCACATATCTTGCGTCATGCCGGAAACTGTGTAGCCTATAAACAGAGTGTAGACCATACACAGTTTCTGATCGGGGACTCATGACCACTTCCAGCGTCCGGCCCGCCATCGAAGTGTCCGGGCTGACCAAATCCTTCGGATCGCACGCGGTGCTGCGCGGCATCGATCTGAATGTGCCTGCGGGAACAGTCTTTTCGCTGCTCGGCCCGAACGGCGCGGGCAAGACCACCATGCTTCGGATTCTCGCCACCCTCGGCCGGCCCGATGGGGGGCAGGTGCGGGTCGGCGGCCACGATCCCGTCCGCGAGCCCGATGCCGTGCGCGCGATCATCGGGGTGACGGGGCAGTCCTCCGCGGTCGATCCGATCCTGACGGGGGAGGAGAACCTGCGACTCGTGGGCCGGCTGCTGCATCTCGGCGCCTCCGAAACGGCGAAGCGCACCACACGATTGCTGAAGCAGTTCGATCTGGCCGATGCTGCCAAGAAGCGGACCGGCTCCTATTCGGGCGGCATGGTGCGCCGTCTGGATCTGGCCATGAGTCTCATGGGCGAGCCGAGCATCGTCTTCCTCGACGAGCCGACCACCGGGCTCGACCCGCGCAGCCGCCGCGAATTGTGGTCGGTCATCCGCGGTCTGGTCAGCGAGGGCGTGACCATCCTGCTCACCACCCAGTACCTGGAGGAGGCCGATCAGTTGGCGGACCGCATTGCGGTGCTCGACGACGGCCGGATCGTGGCCGAGGGCACCGCCGGCGAATTGAAGCGGCTGGCTCCCGGCGGCCACATTCGATTGAGCTTCGCCGATGAGCAGGGTCTGGCGGCGGCCGCGCGGGCGGTTCCGGCCGCGGAGGTCGATGTCGAACAGCTGGTGCTGGCGGTGCCGTCGGACGGCAGTGTCGGCGATATTCGCAGGCTGCTCGATCGTTTCGACGATCACGATCTCACCATCGACCGATTGGCCATTCACACACCGGATCTCGACGATGTCTTCTTCGCGTTGACCGGCAATTCCTCGAAAGGCGCACAGCTGTGAGCACTTTGGTTCGCGCGGCCCAGGATTCGACCACCATGAACGGCCGCAATCTCCGGCATACGCTCCGCAGTCCGGACACCATGATCATGACCTTCGCGGTCCCGCTGATGATCCTGCTGATGTTCGTCTACGTCTTCGGCGGCGCGATCAATGTCAGCGGCGCGTATATCGACTATGTGGTGCCGGGAATCATCCTGCTGTGCGCGGGTTTCGGCTCCGCGTCCACGGCGGTCGGCGTCTCGACCGATATGCACAATGGCATTGTCGATCGGTTCCGCACCATGGCGGTCTCGCGCTCCGCGGTCCTCACCGGCCATGTGGTCGAGAGCGTGCTGCGCAATCTGATCACCACCGGTCTGGTGATCGTGGTCGCGGTGGTGCTCGGCTTCCGCCCCACCGCCGATCCGCTCCGCTGGCTCGCCGTGCTCGGGATACTCGCGCTGTACATTCTGGCGCTGTCCTGGCTGGCGGCCGCACTGGGGTTGCTCGCGCCGAATCCGGAGGCGGCCAATGGATTTACCTTCAGCTTCATGTTCCTGCCCTATGTCAGTAGCGCTTTCGTGCCGGTGCACACGCTGCCGACCTGGTTGCGCGGTTTCGCAGAACATCAGCCCGTCACCTCGATTACCGAGACCGTGCGCGGCCTGCTCATGGGCACGCCGATCGGTGACAATGCCGTGACCGCGCTGATCTGGTGTGCCGGAATAGGTCTCGCGGGTTACCTGGCCGCCGGCGTGCTGTATCGCCGCCGCGGAATCAACTGATTCGGGGGGATGCGACCGCACTTATCGGAGGGGCCCGGGACATCCGGGTCTCTCCAATATTCGTCTACACGGATATGCGCATCTAACTATGAGTTAGGCGCATGTCAACCCCACGAGCCCCTCGCGTCAGGTGCATATGCGCCCAGTTGCATTGCGCCCCAAGATCATCGCCGTGACGCGGCGAGTCGGACCGGATGTGCATCTTAGGGTTGAGGTACCCACCTTCGCTCAACTCACGCCAGGGATGTTGGGTTTCGCACACTTCCTAACAAGCAATTGCTTGGGTTGATAACCTCGAAAGGGCAGGAGGACGGTGACGGGCACAGGTCGCAATGTTGCGATGCACACGCACTGCCAGACCGGACCGCTATACGCGACCGTCGGGGACTATCAATGGGGATGTGGCCGGGGGCAATGAAATTCGGCTCGACGTAGTTCGATCAGCGTCGGTGTGTGTAGTCGCGTGCCGCCCGTCTCGGCAAGGCAATACGACAGGAACACACCCATGAGTAATACGACGGTACTTCCGGACCCGAACCACCCATTGCTTCCCGTGGCACGGGCCTACACCAGTTACTTCACGCCGCAGGTCACCGGCATCGAGAATCTGCCGGCATCAGGCCCGGCGCTCGTGATCGGCAATCACTCGTCGATCTATTGGGCGCCCGAGGTGTGGATCACCTTCATGGCGGCCATGGACCGCCGCCCGAATGAGCCCACCTACGGTGTGGCGCACGAAATCCTTTTGCGCGCACCGGGTCTCGGTGAGACGCTGCGCACGTTCGGCGTGATTCCGGCCTCGCAGGAGGCGGCCACGAACGGGCTCAAGGACGGCGGCGCGGTCATGATCTACCCGGGCGGGGACTGGGAAGCGTGCCGCCCGTGGACCGATCGCGGCAAGGTCGATTTCGCCGGCCGCAAGGGCTTCATCCGGCTGGCGCTCAAGATGGGCGTGCCGGTGATCCCGGCGGTCGCCAACGGCGGCCACGATTCGATCTTCGTACTGAGCCGCGGGGAGCGCACCGCCAAACTGCTCGGGCTCGACAAGCTGGTGCGCGCCAAGGTGTTTCCGTACACCGTCGGCCTGCCCTTCGGGGTGGCGCCGATTCTGCCGCAGATCCCGCTGCCCTCGCATGTGGATGTGAGCTTTCTGCCCGCGCTGAATTGGTCGACGCAGCCGGGTGATCCGGAGGATGCGGATCTGGTCGAGGGCTACTACGAGGAGACGGTCGCGACCATGCAGACCGAGCTCGATCGGCTGCGGGCCGCGACCCCCAATCCGGTGCTGACCGGAGTGAAGAACCATGTGGCGGCACTACCTGGGCCGCTGTCGGGTCTGGCGAAGCTCTTCTAGGTGCGAATTCGGCTCTCGGAGAACTGCTCCGGGAGCCGAATCCATGGGTGGGCACCGGCGTGCATCCCCGGTCGTTTGCCCGGTATGTGGTTAACTCGCGACAATCGTAGGGCGGAGGCGTGCCCGGCCACCGATCCCCTTCGGGCGCGTGCCGCTGTGGTCGGCGTGCCGCACGAACCGGGAGGCTGGAACTGATGGTGCGTCTTGTTCATTCGGTGGTGCCGGCGCTTGCGGCTGTCGGCGCGCTGGCCGCGATCGCGGTCGTCCCGGCGGTGCTGAACGCCGTGGTGCCGACCCGGGAGACCGCCGTCGCCGCGGGCACGACCGTCACGCTGACCGCTACCGGATTCGGCTCGCTGGACGCGGGCGCGGATCCGGCCAATGCCGTCACCTTCGCGGTCCCGGAGGCAATGCGCCGCGTTGCCACCGGTGACGAGGCCAGGGCGCTGTTCCGCTCCGAGGACGGTGACACGCGGCTCGGCATCTCCGCGGTCTACGGCATTACCGACTTCGATACCGCGGGCCCGCGCATGCTGCTGCCGATACGCGCGAGCGATCCGAAAGCGCATTTCGACGGCGGCACGGTCGATGCGGGTTCCTTCCGCGGACTGCTGTGCGTACTGCCCAAGGTGACGGGCGGGGTGTGCGCGGTAGCCAATAGCGGTGATGTCGGGGTGACGATCACCGTCAGTGGTTCGACCCCCGAGGCGGGTCGCGCGCTCATCCAGGCCGTGCTCGAATCGAGCCGGGCGGTGCAGGCATGAGTTGGTTCCAGCCGCGGTCGGCACTGTTCTGGGTGTACTGCTGCGCGGTGGTCCTCGGGCCGCTGTGGTTCGTGATCCAGGCGGCGGGCCTGTTCTGGTTCGGTGGCACGCCGGCGCTGGTGGCGCTGCCGATCACCGCGCTGACCCTGTTCGTCTTCGGCGCGATCCTGTTCGCGCTGGACCCGTTTCGGGCCCGCCGCAGGCTGGTCGCACCGATTGTCATGGGGTTCCTCTGGGGTGTCACCGTCTGGCCGGGGATGGCGCTGTGGGCCAATGACAATGTGACCGCCGTGATCACGAATCTGGCGGGGGACCGGTTCGCCATCAGCTGGCAGTCCGCTATTGCCGCGCCCATCGACGAGGAGTTCATCAAGGTCATCGGTATCGCGGTGGTCGCCGTGCTGTTCCGCCCGCTGCTGAGCCGTCCCATGCACGGTCTGCTGATCGGTGGCTTCGTGGGCCTGGGTGCGCAGATCGCCGAGGACGTGCTCTACAGCGCGCAGACCGCGCTGGCCGCGCCGCAGAATCCGGTGGGCGATGTGCTCATCGTGGCGGTGCTGCGCCTGGTCACCGCCTTCACCTCGCACTGGGCGATGTCGGCGCTTGCCGGTGTCGGCGTTGTCCTGCTGCTGATCCGGACCGATCGTTCCTGGGGTTGGCGGGTGGGTGTTTTCGCCCTCTTCTACGGTCTGGCCGTCGCCATGCACGCCATCTTCGACGCGCCCCGGCCGAACGGTCCCGCCTGGCTGGTGATATTGCTGCCGATCGTCGTCGATCTGATCATCTTCAGCCTGGCCTACCGCTGGGTGCTCGGCACCGAGCGGAAATGGCTGCGCGCCACCATTTCCCACCCGATCGCCCGCCCGCTGGGCGCGGAAGCTCAACTGGCGCAGCTGCTTACCCGCCGTAGTCGGCGTAGAGCCCGTGCCGGTCTTCGGTATTCGATGCGGATGGGGCGTCCGCAGGCTCGTCGTTTCGAGCGTGATCTGATCGATCGGGTCACGGCGCTGTCGGATTATCGGCCGCCTGTGCACCCCGTCTGGAACTATCAGCAAACTATGCCGCGCTGACTCCTCGTGGTCCGCGACCATCCAGTGTGGAAAATCATGAGCGCGCCGGTTGCCTGCTAGTAGCGCACTGAGCGCTAGCTTGGTTGGTATGAGTGACGGCAATTCGCTACCCCATCCGCAGGGGTCCGATCATGCACAGGAGTTACTGGACCGACGCCAGCAAGCCCTGTGCAACTATCTGGCGGCCAGTGGTGATGTCGCAGCCACTCGGATCCGGGCCAATCTCGGCGGGTGGCGGCGCTGGTTGCACCGGCTGCCGGGTGCGCCGATCTCCAATGCGTCGGGTCGCCGCGATGTGCTACTGCGCGAACTGGCCCAGCACGGGGTGGGCGCCGACGATCGCCGCTGGGGTGCGCTGTCCGGCGGCTACCTGCGCAGCCGCGACGCCGTGGTCTGCCTGGAATTCACCCTCGCCGACCTCACCGCCGAATACGAGACGACCGCACCGCACTGGGTGCGGCAACTGCGAGTGATCACCGAATCGAGTGCGGACGCGCGTCCACTGGCCGCGCTCGGCGACCGTATCGCCGTCTCGGATCTCACCGAGCAGCTGCTCGCCGTGACCCGCGCCGCCCCCGACGACGGCGCGAGAACGCGACTGGCCGATCACCTGCCCGGCGTACTGCGCCCACTGCCGTCGGATATCGAAACGCTGCGCCGCAGTGACCATCTCGTCGACGTGGTGTTCGATGTGTACGCCGACACCATCAAACTCGACAACATCACCGTCAATCCCGAACTGCGCGGCACCGGCCTGGGCACCGCGACGCTACAGCACCTCTGCCGCGCCGCCGACGCCCATCACCTCTATATCGTCGGCCAGCTGGTCCCCACCTACCGCGATGACGATTCGGCCGTTCCCCGGCTGGCGGGCTGGTGCCGGCAGCACGGTTTCGCCGTCAATGAGCGCTTGGGCGGCCGCATTTCGCGCACCCCGGCCAGCGTGTCCTCGTAGCTCCGGTCAGAGCGCCTCGATGCCCTTGCCCAGCACGACGCTGCCCATGACCAGTAGCAGAATGGCCATCACCATGTGATTGTTCGACTGCAGCCAGTTCTTCAGGGAATCCAGCGTGGGCCGGATCCGCTCGGCGGCGACCTGATACCCGAGGACCGGAATGAGCACGGTGGCCGCCGCGAGCACCGTGAAGATGATCAGGGCGATGAATTCGCCACCGCCGGACAGGGTTCCGGTGCCGATGGCCACGCCGGCCGAAACGCACAGCAGCAGATTCTTCGGATTGACGGCGGACAGCAGCGCGCCGAGCCCGATGGCTTTCGGGAGGGTGACGTCATCGATGGCCTACATCCACTTCGGAGTCGACGTATCGGTGCGGGCGCGCCACTGCTTGCCCGCGAGCGCGATCAGCAGCAGGCCGAGCCCGATGCGAATCCAGCCGAAGAGCGTCGCATGCGCACCGGTGTGGCCGCCGGTATCGATGGATCCGGCCAGCAGTACGAAGATTCCGGTGGCGATCACGATGCCGCCGACCCAGCCAACCGCGAATCCGAGGCTGGCGGCGCCCGCATTGCGCGAGAGCAACATCAGAATGAGGGCGACGATCGGGATCGGTGAGATGGCCACACCGACGGCAAGAGGTAGCAGATTCCCGATTACTGGGCCCATGCCGGAAACATAGCCCCGGCGTGTGTAGTCGGCATCACCCATTTCGGATGACTCGGGCGTGCAGTATTTGGTAGACATGGACACACCAAGATCAAACGGGTTCACACTCAGAGCACTCCCATCCGGTAAATTCGCCCACGCAGCAGCGTTGTTGAAGTATCGGCACTCGGTGCAGGAGGCACGGTGACAATTCCGTTGGTTCGGCCCTCTGGTGTTCCGATTCCGGCTTTCCCAACGCTTTCCAGAGTGGCTCTGGAGAAGCGCCTGGATAGTGCTGTGGATACGGCTAATACGAGTGTGCTGCTGATTTGCGCGCCGGCCGGTAGCGGCAAGACGGTACTACTGGCGGACTGGCTGGAGCATCGCGACGGCGGCCCGCATCCCCGCACCGGCGTGGCCTGGTGCACCGTCACCGACGAGATGAACGAGGGGGCGGCCTTCTGGGCGGCGGTCCGCCACGCGCTCGGCGTCACTCTCACCGATGCGCCCCGCCGCATGATGCCCGCCACGCAGATCTCCGATGCGGTCGCGCTGGGCGCAGCGCTGGCGAGTCATGCCATGCCGACGGTGCTGGTGATCGACGACGCGCATCTGCTCACCGATCCGCAGGTGCTCGCGGGATTCGAACACTTCCTGCAGAATTCGCCGCTGACCGTCACCACGATCATCTCCGGCCGAGTCGCGCCGCCACTGCGCTGGCACTCGCTGGACCTGCGCGGTGGCCTCACCCGGCTCGGCTTCGGCGATCTCACCCTGACCACCGGCCAGATCGCCGAGCTGTGCGCGCAGCACGGCTGCCGTCTGACCGATGCGGAACTCGCGACCGTGCTGGAGCTGACCGAGGGCTGGCCCGCGCTGGTCCGCATCGTCGCCAGCCAGCTCGCCGATCATCCGGACGAGCACGCCGCGGCGCTCACCGCCCTGGCGCGCGGGCCGCATGCCGTCTCCGACTATCTGGCCGACGAATTCATCACCGATATTCCGGTGCATCTGCGAATGTTCCTGACCTACACCAGCATTCTCGACACCTTCTCCGAATCGCTGGCCGATGCGCTGGTCGGCGATGGCGCCGAGCATGCGCTGCACGAGCTCGGGCGGCTCGAATTCCCGCTCACCAGCACGCTGCGCGATGGCCAGCTGTGGTTCGAATATCACCCGATCCTGCGCTGCCACTTTCGCGCCGAGGCGTATCGGCTGGGCCGGGAGAACCGCTCGGAGCTGCATAGTCGGGCCGCCGACTGGTTCCGGGACATGGGTCTGCGGGCGCCGGCGCTGAGCCAGCTGCTCGAGGTCCCCGACCGCGGCGCGCTGACCGAATTCCTCTCCGACGCCGGCATGGCCATGGTGCTCGACGGTGACGGCGCCGAACTCTTCGAACAGCTGCAGCGGTCCCAGCCCGCGCTCGCGGACGATCCGTTCGTCTGGCTGCTGCGCGTGGTGACCGCGCTGGTCGCCGGCGATACCGCCGATGCGTCGGCCTATCTCGCGGTCGCCCGGGCCCGTGATGAGCAGTGCGAATCGTTTGTGCCCGAGTGCTGGCTCGCCTCGCTCACCCTGGCCATCACCGCCGATATCGCGGTATCGGGTGGTATCGCCCTGGGCGACTTCGAGATTCCCGAGTCGATTCCGTCCACCGGCCAGGCGGATATCGATTGTTATGCGGCCATCCAGACCGCGACCGCGCTGGTCGCTCGCGGTGAGGTCGAGCGCGGTGAGCGGCTGCTGAAATCCGGTCTGGCTCTTGCCGAGCACGCCGGGCGGCCGCTGCTGGCCATTCACGCGGTGACCCGGCTGGCCCTCGCGGCCTGTGTTGTCGGCGCGGTGACCACCATGCGCGAGCGGTCCGAACGCAGTCTCGCCATTGCCGCCGCCCATGCCGTACCGCAGACCGCCGACACCACGCAGGCCATGACCATGGCCGCGCTCGGCGCGTATCTGCATGGTGAGGAACCGGATCCGGCCTATATCGCCGCCGCGCTCAGCGGTCATGCCCGCCGTGACGGTTCGATCGGCCCGGCCGGGGGCCTGCATGCGCAAGTGGTCGGGCAGCTGCTGCAGTTCGAGCGCGCCGAGGACAAGGGCGCAGCTGCCGAGGCCGTCCGGCACTGTCTGCTCGAACTGCTGGCCAAGCATCCGGCTACGGTGACCAGCAGCGGGCTGATCCCGCACGCAGTGTGGGTGATGTTGCGGGTGCACGAGCCGCGCAGCGCCCGGCTGATGGTCGAGCGAGCGCGCGTCGCCATCGGCGATACGCCTGAGATCACGGTGGCCCGGGCTGCCCTGTCGCAGGCTGTCAACCGGTCGACCACCACTCGCGCCCTGCTTGACCCGCTGCTCGCGAACGCGCATGCGCTGCACCCCGTCACCGCGATTACCGGATGGTTGCTGTATGCCCTGTCGCATCAGGATTCGAGCATGCCGACAAAGGTGCACAGTGGTATCGAAAAGGCGCTGCGAGCGGCCGCGCCGGAGCGAATTGTGCGCCCCTTCTTCGATATTCCGCATGCTGTCGATCTGCTCGATACCTATGCGGGACGATTCGGCAACTATGATGCCTTCGCCGAGCTGATTCGCCGTCATCCCAATTCTCGGCGCCGGGCCTCGAATCCGCCGCTCACCGATACCGAGATGGTCGTGTTGAAGCAGTTGCCCTCCGGTCGCACCGCACAGCAGATCGCGACCGATCTGGGCGTGTCCATCAATACCGTGAAAACTCATCTGCGCGGCATCTATTCGAAGCTCGACGCCAATTCCAGGCTGGGAGCGCTCGATCGCGCCCGGCATTCGGGCTGGCTCTGATCGACCCGGACTTCACCCGTGGCGTGTGAAGACACACCGCCGCCGGTCGAGGAAGGTCGACCAGTGATCGACATAGCCACGCCGATAGGAGGCACCATGGTTGCGCAGCTACTCGGCGGGCTGGGGAACGGACTGTGGTGAGCGTACTGCTCTCCCGCGCCCGCGCCAAGATCGGCAAGCCCACCACCGCCGATGTGACCGCTGGTATGGCGACCGGACTGTTCAGCATTCCCGAGGGCATGGCGTACGCCTCGATCGCCGGATTCAGTCCGGTGGCGGGGCTCTACGCCGGTGTGATGCCGCCGATCCTGGGTTCGCTCACCGCGTCCACGGTGCTCATGGTCACCACCCTCACCAGTGCCATCGCCCTGACCGGGCAGTCGGTCCTTTCGGATGCCGGCCTCGATTCACACAGTGCGGGAAACGTTGCGGCCCTGGCCATTATGGTCGGCCTGATCATGTTGCTCATGGGGCTGCTGCGGCTGGGCGTGGTGCTCAGCTTCGTCTCCAATGCGGTCATGATCGGCTTCTCCACCGGTATCGCGCTGCAGATCATCACCGGGGTGTTCAAGGACGCCACCGATTACAAGCCGGGCGGGCACAACAAGCTGGTGCAGGTGTGGAACTGGCTCACCGGCATATCGCACTGGCAGGCGACGACCACCTGGGTGGCGATCGCCACCGTGGCGGTGTGGGCGATCGCGCGGGTGATACCGAAACTCGAATCCCTGGCATTGCTCGTGGCCATGGTGGTGGTCAGCGTCGCGGTCGCCGCGCTGAGTCTGGATGTCGAACTGGTGCGGGGGATTGCCGAGATTCCGGCGGCGCTGCCCGGTCTGTCGCTGCCGAACTGGGACGCGATGCCACATCTGGTGCCCGGCGCCTTATCGGTCGCGCTGGTCGCGCTGGCACAGGCGGCCGGCGTCGCACCCTCGATGCCCAATCCCGATGGTTCGCGCTCGAATATGAACGGCGACTTCATTTCCCAGGGTGTCGCCAATATCGGCGGCGGCCTGTTCCAGGCGCTCCCGTCCGGTGGTTCGCTCTCGCGCACCGGCGTCGCCTCCAGTGTCGGCGCGCGCACCCGTTGGGCGGGCGTCATTTCCGGCGTCTTCCTGGCCGTGGTCGTGCTGACCTGTGCCAAGCTGGCGGAACGCATTCCGGTACCGGTGATCGGCGGACTCATTCTGGTGGTCGGCGGTGAGCTCATCTGGGGCAAGCGCGCCGATATCGTGATGGTCTGGCGCACTTCGAAACTCTCCACCGCCGCCATGCTCGCCACCTTCGCCGCGACCACCCAGCTGCCGCTGCAGCAGGCCATTGTCATCGGCGCCGTGCTGTCGCTACTGCTGTTCTGCGTACAGGCCACGCGCGGAACCGAACTCACCGCACTGCAGCGCGGGGCGGACGGCGTGTGGTCGACCGCGCCGGTGCCCGCCAAGCTGACCTCCGGCGAGGTGACCGTTCTCAATTACGACGGCTCCAGCTTCTTCGCCGAACTTCCGCGCCTGGAAGCCGGGCTGCCCGACTTCACCGGTGCGCGCAATGCGGTGCTCGTGCTGGTCCTGCGTGCGGCACCCGACATCCCGTCCTCCGCCATGCTGAAACTGTTCCGCCGCTACGCGAATCAGCTGCACGACGAGGGCGGCCAACTCATCCTCACCGGCGTCCGCCCAGCCCTGGCCCAAGCCCTGCAACGCACCGGCATCACCGACCTACTCGGCCCCCACGACATAATCCCCGCCACCACCGTCCTGCTCGGCCCCCTCGACCAGGCCATCGCCCGCGGCCACGCCTGGATCGCCGCCCGCGAAGGCGAACAACCCAAGCCCTGACAATCATCTGTGCCCGTGGGTGATCCGGTGGTGCGCTGCCAATAGACGGGGCACCACCAGATAGACCGCGCTGGGAACGACGACCGCGGTCAAGGCCAGCGCCCGCAGCACCGGTGGCCAGGTCGCGCTGAACGGGGCCATCACGGTCATGCCCAAGGCGACCATCGGGAAAATGGCCAGCCAGCTGATCAGGGCTCGGACGTGCACCGACGGGGTGGGAGTGGCAGTCATTTCGACTCCGTTCGAAGCGTCGATCACGCACGGGTGCAAGTCTTCTCGGAAGGTGGGTCGGCACCCGTCCCGACCGCTCCGCCCGACGTCCGGACGTGGGGGAGAGGGGGACGGGTTGCCGCCCTGGGCCCGAATCGATCATCGGCGACGGGCGGTGCGCGGGTCAATCCTCGGATTGGCTTGGCATTCCCCAAGATCGGGCTTGGGAGGGGCGGGCTCTACGGTGGCAGATGTGCGCATGACCTTCGATGATCTGCGGGTGTTCGTGGCCGTCTGCCAGGCGGGCAGCCTCAGCGCGGTCGCGCGCGAGCTGTCCTGCACCCAGTCCGCGGTGAGTCAGCATGTGAAGCGGCTCGAACAGGCCACTGGGGTAAAGCTTTTGGAACGGGGATTACACGGTGTGACGCCCACGCCGGAGGGTTTGGTACTGCGTGCGGCGGCCAGCGACGGGATCGCCGGCCTGGACTCGGCCCTGCGGCGGATCGGCGAATCCGCCCGTGGCGAGGCCGGATCGGTGCGGGTCACCACGGGTGCGACAACGATCCGGCACTTCATGTCCGACGCGATTATCGACTTCCGGCAACACTTTCCGCGCGCGACACTGGATTTCCGCACGATCATCTCCAGTCGCAGCTGTTTCGATTGGCTCACCGAAGGCACGGTCGACCTGGCCTGGGTGACGATTCACGGATCGGTCAGCGGCGTCGAGCAGCGCCCTGTCATGGATCTGCCCTGGGTGCTGGCCGTCCGCGAGGATGATCCGCTGGCCGACCGATGTCAGATCACCCCCGCCGACCTCGCCGATATCCGCCACATCCGGCTTCCCGACAATTCCGTGTCCCGCATCCATCTCGACGCCGCGCTGACTCGACTGGGCGTCCGCCTCACCTCGGAAACCGGTGTCACCGACTGGAATACCGCCGTGCTGCTCGCCGAACTCGGTGTCGGTCATGCGGTTGTCCCCGACCTCCCGTACGCCGGCGCCTCGACAACCCCACTGCGATTCCTGCCGCTGCCGTACATCCCCCCGCTGCCCGTCGGCTGGGCCGTCCGCCGCTGGGACGCCCTCACACCCCTGGCGCGTGCCTTCGCCGACATGGTCGATCAGCAATGCCGGACCTACCAGCGCGACCGTGCCCGGTGAGGCGGCTTCATCCCTGCACACCGTGGGCGCCGGAGGGGGCAGGAGCGGCAATCTCCGGTGGCCTGGTTCGCCGACGGCGCGGACGACCGGCTCGAGGGCGCCGATCGGGAGCAGGCCTGGCAGCTCATCACCGCCGCCCAGCCGCGCTATGCGAAGTTCCAGGGCAAGACCGATCGGGAGTACCGGCTGATCCGGCTCAGCCCACGGTAATCGCGCTCAGCAGAAGGTGATGATGGTGCGGTTTTCGACGGAGACGCGGGCTGCCTCGTAGAAGAGCAGCCACGTCTCCTTTTCGCGGTACAGCGCGGCATCGTCGTCGAATCCTTCGGACAACCTGTCGATTTCGGCATCGGTCAACTGCCCGTCGACCAGTGTGATGCCGAGATACGGTGCGACATAGACGAGTTCACGTAGTAGCGCATTGCTCGATCCGACCATGCCGCCGGGAAGCCCCGAATCATCGTCCGGGAACAGCACTTCCTCGAAATCGACCGGGACGTAATAACCTTCGCAGTCCGAGTGGCAGAGCAGTTGCGACTCGAACATGTAGGTGAGCTGATCGACCGCCGGATCGTCGGCGGGATTCTCATCCTCGGCGACCGGTGTCAGCGCCTCATCGGGCTTCTGCCGCGCCCGCGCATAGGCGCGCCGCAGATAGTGCACGAAGCTGTAGGGAACACCGCCCAGCCGACTCCGTTCGCTCGCGGTCCCGCGCGCCGTCGCCTCGGCGTGGGCCGGAAGTCCTTCCCCGGCAAGCAGTTCATTGATCGCGCGGAACTGGTCGCGCAGATAATCGAGGTGCTCGGGGTCGTCATCGCCCTTCAGCGCGTCAGCGAGTACGTGCGTTGCCACAGCCAGCCCCATGCGCACGAGGCTAGCGTGCCGGAACGGCCGCGGCCATCCGTGGCCGGACCACCGTGTGGATAATGCACGGGTGGGCAGCGCGCGGCGGATCTCGGTGGTGGGTACCTCCGGTTCGGGGAAGAGTTCACTGGCGCAGCGGATTTCGCTGCAGCTGGGGATTCCGCATATCGAACTCGACGCGATCTACCATCAGGCCGATTGGACGCCGATGCCCGATGCGGAATTCCGGGCCGCCGTCACCGAGCTGATCGCGCAGCCCGCCTGGGTGGCGGACGGCAACTACCGCGGCAAAGTCGGCTACCTGGTCTGGGGTCGCGCGGACACCGTGATCTGGTTCGATCTGCCGCGGCCACTGGTGATGGCGCAGATCATCAAGCGGACCCTGGGCCGTGCGATGGCCGGACGCGAACTGTGGAACGGCAATCGGGAACGCTGGACCAACCTGTTCTCGCTCGACCCCGACCAGTCGGTCATCGTGTGGGCGTGGACAACTCATGCCAAGAATCGCGCGCAATATCTGAGCGCGCAGGCTGACCCGGCCTATCGACACATCGAATTCGTTCGAGTGCGCTCACATCGGGAAGCTGCCGCATTTGTGGCCGGTCTCGGCGCGCAGCGGAAACCGGCCTGAATCACCGTCAGTGGATCTGTGGTGGTGCGGTGGCGCGGTCCAGCCATTCGGACATCAGTGCGCGCTCGGTATCGGTGAGCATCGGCAGCTTCGGCACGATGGTTCGGAACGCGACGGCGGCCGCCGTCGGACTGTCCTCGGCCAGTGCGGGCGCATCGGTGAGGATCGCTTGCATCACCGCGTCGAACATCGCGTCCGCGAGATCGAGATCCCGGTCGTGCGATGGCAGGGACAGCAGTGCGAGGACCGCGCCCGTGCCCGCGGCGTGAATGAGCTCTACCGCGCGGCGCTCGGGAACCCGGAGCCGACCAGCAACGGCCACTCGATGGACGCGCGTGCGTAGCACCGCCATACCGGCGTTCGAGGCCGCAGACGTCCCGTCGCTGCGACCAGGATCGGTCAGGAGTGCGAACAGCGCCGCATTGGCAAGCCCGAACCCGATATGCGTGTCCCAGCCCGCGCGCAGCGCCGCGACCGGGTCGCTGTCGTCCTCGCTGAGCTTCTTCCCGGCGACATAGGTGGTGAAGACGTGCTCGGTGACGGCATCGAGCAGTCCGTCTTTGTCCCCGAACAGCCGATAGATCGTCGGGGCCTGGACACCGGCGGCCTGGGCGACGGCGCGTGTGGTGACGGCGACCGCGCCGTGCTCGCGAATCAGCTGCGCGGCGACCTCCACGAGCTGCGCCCGCGTCTCGTCCCTGGTGCTACCGACCGCTTTGGTGTCCGGCATGTATCAACGATAACGCATCGTTGCTATCAGTGAATTATCAGTGCTAACGTGAATCCGGTTCCAGTGATAACACTCGAAAGAAGGCGGAGCATGATCATCGTTACCGGTGCCACGGGCACTCTCGGCTCCCAGGTAGTCCAGCAGCTGCTCGAACGAATTCCGGCGGACCGCGTCGGCGTCAGCGTTCGCGATCCGGCCCGCGCCGCAGACCTCGCGGCGCGCGGTGTGCGTGTCCGGCAGGGCGACTTCGCCGACCCGGATTCCCTTGCGTCGGCATTCGAGGGCGCTACGCAGGTCCTGATCGTCTCGTCGAACGAGACCGGAGGTTCGGCGGTCGCTCAGCACACCGCGGCGATCGACGCCGCCCGCGCCGCCGGCGCAGCGCGCATCCTCTACACGAGTCACCAAGGCGCTGCGGCAGATTCGCTCTTCGCTCCCATGCCCGACCACGCCGCGACCGAGCGCTACCTGGCCGAATCCGGCACCCCCTGCACCTCGCTGCGCAACGGTTTCTACGCCAGCACCGTCCCCCTGCTGCTGGGCCGCGCTCTCGAAACAGGCCAACTCGCCGCACCCGCCGACGGCCCGGTCTCGTGGACCACTCACCACGACCTCGCCGCCGCTACCGCCCGCATCCTCACCGAGGAATCCCGCTTCGACGGCCCCACCCCGCCGCTGACCGCCCCGGATGCCCTGGACCTCGAGGACATTGCCGGAATCCTCACCGACCTCACCGGCCGTCCCATCCACCGGATTGTCGTCGACGACGACGAATGGGCAGCCGGCTTGATCGAACACGGCATCCCCGCATCGCAGGCGACCATGCTGCTCGGCATGTTCCACGCCTCCCGCAACAGCGAATTCGCCACCACCGGCCCAACTCTCGGCAATCTCCTCACCCGAACCCCCACCCCACTCCGCGCGCTCCTCGCCGGACTCACCACCCCGAACTGACCAGCACCTCCACGAGATCCTCCGGTCGGCGTCACGACCGGGGGATACCGCCTGCAGGTTCAGGACTTTGTTCGCACGGTCTCCGGCATGGTCAGTTGCACCAGCATCGCGCCGATCAGCATGATCACCGCCCCGGCCATCTGTGTCAGCGTGAGCGACTGCCCGAGCAGCAGCCAGGCCAGCGCGGCGGCGACCAGTGGTTCCACCACCGCCAGCACGCTGGCCAGGGCCGAGGGCAGATCCCGCAAGGCTCGCAGCCCGGCCAGGTAGGGCAGCACCGTACCGGCCACAGCCAGGACCAGCAGCACCGGCCACACCGGTGTCTGTACACCGCCCAGCGCCGCCGGCGCCGTGAGCAGCTCGGCGGGCAGTGTCCACGGCGGAGCGACCACCGCCACCACCACCGCGCCGATGGCCAAGCCGACCGCCGTCATCCCGACCGGGTCATACCTGGTCGCACCATGTTCGCCGAGCAGGAAGTACCCGGCAGAGCAGATCGCCGAGCCCAGACCGGCGGCCACGCCGAGCGGATCCAGCCCGCCGCCCTGCCAGATCTGCGCGACCACAGCCATTCCCGCCACCGCGAGCCCGATCCCCACCCACACCATCCCCGGCAGCCGAGCGCGCCGCACGATCTGCACCCACAGCGCGACCAGCGCGGGCGCAAGATTGACCAGCACCATCGCCACCCCCACCGGAAGCCGTTCCACCGCAACAAAAAACAACAGTTGCACCCCCGCAACACCAAACACACCGTAGCCGAGCAACAGCCACAGATCGGCCCGGCCGAACCACAACGCCCGCGGCCGCAATACCGCGATCATCGACCCCAGCAGCACCGCGCCCAACGAAATCCGCGCCGAGCTCACCGCCCCCGGCGACCAGCCCGCCACCATCACCGCCTCGGCCAACGGCCCCGAACTCGCGAACAACACCCACGAGACCAAACCCCACCCGACCGCCCGAGCCCGAATCGCCGCCCGCCCAACCTCTCCCGCTACCACCACAGCAGTGTGACCAAACATCACCAGCCCGACCACGGAATTTCCGACAACACAATCCTGCCGATCACAACGCAGGATTACCGTAAGAACCGGCCCGACCATCCAGGCTCGATCCCCGGATTCCCCTCTCCTGCAACTGAAACAATGCCGACCAGGAACTGAGGGCGGCAAACATCGAGAAGGCTCCGCCACCAGTTCCTGGTCGGCGCCACTCCACACCGATCGTGGATGAAAACCCAAAACTGCCGCTGATCACCCGGATTGGAACAGTCACGTAGTTCTTATGAAATCCGGTCGCGGTGTCTCTATCCACATGAGAAGTGCAATTCCGCACGAATTACAGTAGTGCAGTTTCGTAGCTGGAATATGGATTCCTGTCGGGACGAATATCTTCGATCGCATCCCCCGGCACAAAGGCCTACGATGGATTTGTCGTTCGTACTGCGATCGAGATGCAACGGTGCATCGCGGCGAAAGGTACTAACATGCGATTCCAACGCTGTACGGCAGTTTTATTCGGTGCGACTCTTGCTTTCCCGGTGCTGACAGGTGTGGCCGCCACCGCAACCGCCGATTGGGTTGTTGGCGGTTGCTACGGCGGCCAGCTCACCACCACCAACGTTCCAGGTAGCGGCAGTGGCGGGATGAATACCAACGTGACCGGCGGACTCACTGACTGTGGCAGCGCTCAGCTGCCCGACGTCACCGGCGGCATGCTGAACATCAGTTATCCGTTCAATATCGTCACCGGCAGCTCATCCGGAACCGGAGCGGGCGGCAATCCGGCCGGCGGGACCATAGCCTGGTCCGATGGATCGGTAAGCGTCGTATCGGGCGATTGGGTTACCTCACCTGTAGGGCAGAACGCCATCAGCACGCTCGGCGTCAGCAGTGGCCCCGGCGCGGGTCAGCAAATAGTGCTCGGCACCCGCCAGATCGCCAACGCCGGCTCGGTGGGCGGCGGCAGCGGCGGAGCCGGCGTGGTTTTGGTCATCAACGCCCTCTTCCGCTGATAGCGGCCGGCTCCCGGGTTGTCCCCGGCGGCTACGACCCATCGATGCCGCAAACCGCCGACATCGATGATTCGTGCCCCTTTATGTGCCAAACCCATTCCTGAATTCAGCACCTGATGATCCGCTGGCATCCACCGATGAATTCGGCGTGGTCGAGTCGTCTTCTCCTTCATGACCAAGACGACCTGCTCCGGTGTGCTGACTGTCGCTGTTCCCGTGACCGACCAGGACCGCGCCAAGGCGCTGTGGCAACAACTCGGGTTCGAGACTCATATGGATGCTGAGCTACAGCCGGACTTCCGATGGCTGGAGATGCGCATCCCCGGCACCGACACGACCCTCTCGTTCGTTCGAGCGTCCGAGGAGCTGCCCGCCGGTATCGACACCGGGATCCGATTGGCGACGCCCGACGCACGCGCCGCCCATACCGCCCTCGCTGACCTCGGATTCACCGTCGGCAGCCTGCTCGAATGGGAAACCGCACCACCAATGTTCATGTTCCGCGACCCGGATGGAAACCGCTTCTACATCACTCAGACGGACTAACCGGGGAACGATGATCCGTGGCATCTCGGTGATGACGGCGGTCGCAAGGGTCCTGGCGATCTCTGGGGTCCCGGCGATTGCTAGCGGCTCGTCCGGATAGGTCAAGCCGTGCCGGCGACGTGCAGCGCGAAACCGTTGGCGCCGGGTGATTCTCGGCCCGGCATCAGCTCTGAACCGTCCTGGTATGTCACCCCGGTGTAATCGCCGCCGGACTCCGAGCGGTATGGAATCGGTTCGGCGGTAAAGGCGGTCGCGAGTTGTTGCCGGTAACGGTCGGCGATCTCGGTGTAGCCCTGGTCGTTCAGGTGGACGGCACTGTGCTCGACAAACGGTGGGAGCACATCGAAACCGGTGAAGGACAACACACCGTGGTTGATCGGGAACAGCAGATCGTCGATGGGGCCATTGACTCCCCGCTCGGTGTAGTGCCCGATCTTGCCGCCCGCGGTGATGGCGAGCATGGCGCGTTTGCCGGCGAACGGACCCGCGCCATAGCGCGAAACCTTTGCGCCGTAAGCGAAGTCGTAGGTGAACACGCGGTCGATCCAGCCCTTGAGGATCGCGGGCATGGTGAACCACCACAGCGGGAATTGCAGGATGACCAGGTCGGCGTCGAGCAACTTCTGTTGTTCGGCGCGAATGTCCTCGACAAGTCCACCGGATCGGTAAGCCTCCCCGGAGGCATACATGAAATCCGGACCCGCGATGCCGTCGAAGTCGGTGAAGTCCGCTGCCGCTTGCCATTTCATGGCGTACAGGTCGGTGACCACGACATCGTGGCCGTCCGCGCGCAGGGCGTCGACGGCGAGGTCCTTGAGGGAGCCGCTCAGCGAGTTCGGGTCTGGGTGTGCGTAGACGATCAGTACGTTCATGCCACCGATCCTGCGGCCGCTGCCGGGCATCGACCAGAGACTTGCTTATCCACCGGCCGCCGGTTCCCTGGGACTGACAGGACCACCATTGGCACGACCGCCCACGCGCATACTGGATGCATGGATGATCTCGGCGACCTCAGCGCGTTCCTGCAGTCGCGTCGAGCGCACGTGTCGCCGGAATCGGTCGGCGTCACCATCGTCGGCCGCCGCCGGGTCACCGGTTTGCGCCGCGAGGAACTGGCGCAGCTCGCGGGGGTGAGTGTCGATTACTACACCCGGCTCGAGCAGGGCCGCGCGACACAACCGTCGGAGCAGGTACTGGACGCACTGTCGCGGGCGCTGCAACTCGACGAGGTAGCTCGCGAGCACCTGCACAAGCTGGTCAAACAGCGCAACCGCCGGCCGCAGCCGACCAGCTACCCGGCTACGGTTCGCCCGCAACTGCGACAGCTGCTCGACACCATGTCGGAGTATCCGGCGCTGATCCTGAACCACCGCATCGACGTGCTGGCGTACAACCGCTTGGCTGGTCTGCTGTACTGCGATCTGGACCAGGTGCCGGTCGCCGACCGCAATCTGGCCAGAATGATCTTTCTCGACGCCGGCCGCTTCGACCTGTATGCCGATCGATCGTCGTGCACCGCCGAAAGCGTTGCCCACCTGCGCCACGCCGCGGGTGAGTTCCCAGACGACCCAGCGTTGGCCGCCCTCATCGGCGAGCTGTCCATCGGCAGCCGCCGGTTCAGCGAACTGTGGGCCGCCGCCGAGGTCAGCGTCCGCGGTCACGGATCCCAGCGCTTTCGCCATCCCATGGTCGGCGTGATCACGCTGCATCAGGAGCGCTTCATGCTGCCCGACGGTTCCGGTCAGGAGCTGATCACCCTGGCTCCCGAACCGGGCAGCATCGATGAGGACAACCTGCGACTGCTCGCCAGCCTGGGCGTCGATGACAGCGGCGCCCCGCGGCCACTGGATCAGTGCAGCGGAAAGCCCTGGGCCGCAAGCTGATCGCGCAGTCGGTCGCGTCCCTTGAGGGCGGCGGCCGAGCCGAGCCGGGACAGCACACGATCGGTCCAGGAGTGGTCGAGCTGCTGTTCGGCGTAGAACTCCGCGATGCGGGTCTCGTACTCCGCCACATGCGCGCTCTGCTCGCTCGCATCGTAGGTTTCCTCGTGCAGCACCGCGGCCTGCGGCAGCCGCGGCTTGACGCGGGCGTCCTCGCTCGGGTCCGGAGTGCCCACAACAAGACCAAACACCGCGAAAACCCCCGGCGGCAAGGCTAATTCGGCCGCTACCTGCTCGGGGTTGTTACGGATCGCGCCGATGTAAACGGTGCCCAGCCCCAGCGATTCCGCCGCCACCACCGCATTCTGTGCCGCCAGCGCCGCGTCCAGGAACGCCACGTAGCTCGACTCCAGATAGTCGGCCCCGTCCAGCGGCACCGACCGCTCGGCGGCCAGCCCGCGCAGCCGCGCCAGATCGGCCGTCCACACCAGCAATACCGGCGCCTGCCGAATGTGTTCCTGATCCCCGGCGAGTGCCGCGAGTCGCGCCTTACGCTCGGGATCACGGACCGCGATCACACTCCACACCTGAAGGTTGGAGGAAGTCGGCGCAGACTGCGCCGCTGAGATGAGCAGCCGGAGCACAGCATCCGGCACCGGATCGGCCAGATACCGGCGAACCGACCGATGCTCGTGCAATACCTGCAACACCGGATTCCACAGCGCAGGCGCGGTCGGTGCGGGGTCGCGGTAGCGCTGAGCCACCACCTGATCCGGGGAGGGCGCGATCTGGGTCATACCCGCTATGGTGGCCGCCCCGACCCGCCCAGTCAGGTATTGCCCGCACCTCGAGCCGAACCCCCAGGTACCGCTGGATTCTCATTCGTGCCCAGGCTCAGCCGACAGGATTTGAAGCGGGCCACCCGCCTCCCACACCGTGCGGCAACAGTTGTTCCCCATCGAGATGGAAGTGGAGTTGCGGCCCGCGCTCCTGCGGAGTCCACCCGGCGCGCAGAGCTTCCGTCACAGCCATGGCTACCAGCCCCGGCGTAATCACGGATTCATCATCCACTCCGACCACCACCCGCTGCCCGTTCACCTCCTCGGCCTCGATCACAAACCGCAGATTGGGCAGATCACCAGACGAGACGACCCATCGATACCGCTCACCGTTCAAGGCGAGCACGCGAGTTCCTTTACGTGGCAATGTCATCCATCCATCCAACACCGCCCCACCCCCGCAACGCACCCGTTTTTGTCTGGCCGGCTGTCAACGAGCACTCATATCAGCGGGCGCGTCGGGCGGTATGACCCACCGCGCGAAGGTCTGCTCGGGCGAGACGGTGATGACATCGGCCACCGCGATCAGCTCCGGAGGCAGATACCCGTCGAAATGATCAATACCGGGGATGACTACCGCGTCGGCATCGATGGCGCGAACGACATCGATCACCCGTTGTGTCGGATCATCGGTATACGCGCCGAATACGATCGTCTTCGCCAGCGCATAGCCGAGTCGTCTTGCAAGACTGCGAATTTGAATCTCATCCCACGGCGGTCGCGAGCGCGAGATATCCGATCGCAAATAGCCGATGGCAGTAGGGATTTCGAGCATGATCATCACCGCCCGGCAACTGGCACGAACATGCGGTCGGTCGCCAGCCGGGCTTGAAGGTCGGCGACGGTGATTCCGACACAGTGGCGTGGCCGGTATATGTTGTGGCGCAAGGCTAGACCTGCCGCGAGCACTACCGTAGTGAGTGTCGAGCCAGGTCGAGGGCGAAGGTGAAACATCTTTCCACCGAGGGGCATTCGGTGAGATCGAGTTGATCGGCGATTCGTAGCGCCTCGATCGCATCGCCCGCCTGGAGCTCGATCGCTATCGCGTGAAGCTCGACATTGAGCGGGCTGAACATGGTGTGCCCGACGTTGCCTGCCTGTTGTGACCGCGCCGCAATCGGATGGACGATGCTCAGCCGGTCCCGCGCTTCCCACAGCCGACCGGCACGTGCTTCGGCAACCGCCGCAACAAGTTGCAGGGCACCAGTCATCGCGATCGCGGCGGGGATGGGGCCGGCATCGACAATCACGCTGTCGGCGGCGAGAGTGGTGAGTTCGATCGCCGCCTCGATACGTGCCCTGGTAAAGCGATAGCTATTGGCGTAGCGGTCTATTCGAGGGGGTGAGGGCGGCGGCGATGAGGACACCGAAGGCGATGGCGGCCATGAGCGACACCATGGAGGCGAAGTCGTCGATGCCCTGCACCTCCTGGCCGCCTATCCAGGATTCGAGCCCGCGCAATCCGTGCGAGCCGGGTGTGAGGATGAAGAATGCCGATTCGGCGAGCACGATCGCCTGCGCGCGATGGTCGTACGCCTGTGCGGCGCGCCGGAGCTGATGTTCGGTTTCCAGGGTGCCCTCGTAACTGCCCGACACCAGCGCGGCGGCGAGGTCGTGCAGCAGTTCGAGCACCCGGGTGGCATCGGGGGCCGTGCGCACGGGTGCGGTCATGGCGGTACTTCTTCTCCAGTCCGCGCCGATTCTGTTCTCCGTGGCTGCTGTCACAGGAGAATCTCAATAGCGGCTTTCACCTGGTGATCGGCCACAGGAGATCACATCAAATGCAATGTTTACGATGCATTATGAGTTGTCAACGTTACATTACCACTCTAGTTTCGAAGGTATGACCTACCCGACCAAGGCCCATCCGGTGCGCCGCGAGCTCGCGGCAGGCACCTGTTTCGGCGCCGGAATACTGCTGTTCCTCGTCGGTGCGCTGTCGATCCTGCAGGGCATCTCTGCCGTGGCCGATGACAACCTCTTCATCGTCGGCGTCGACTACGTCTACGAGCTGACCACCACCACGTGGGGCTGGATCCACATCGCCCTCGGCGTCCTGCTGGCCCTCTGTGCCGCGGGACTGCTGGCCGGGCGGACCTGGGGCCGCGAGGCCGCGGTCACGCTCGCGGCGCTGTCCATCCTCGCGAACTTCCTGTGGCTGCCCTACGAGACGGCCTGGGCGGTGCTGATCATCGCGCTCGACGTGGTCGTCATCTGGGCCGTCACCACCTGGCGTCCGGCCGCCAACTGACCGATTCAACTCTCCCCGAGGAGGTTTCATGAGCACCGCATCGATCTACGACGAACTGGATACCCGCGCGGCAGCCGTCGCCAACCAGGTGGTGAAATGGCGCCATCACCTGCACCGGCACCCCGAACTGTCGAATCGGGAAGGCGCCACCGCCACACTGATCGCCGAGCATCTGCGCGCGCTGAAACTGGACGAGGTGCGCACCGGCATTGCCGGGCACGGCGTTGTCGGCGTGCTGCACGGCGGCCTGCGCGGTGACCGGGTGATCGCGCTGCGCGCCGATACCGACGCCCTGCCGGTCCAAGACCTCTCCGGCGTCGATTTCGCCTCGCACGTCATCGACAACAACTACCCTGGCGGACCCTTCCCGGTCTCGCACGCCTGCGGCCACGACTGCCACACCGCCATGCTCATGGGCGCGGCCACCGTGCTCGCGGATATCCGCGACAAGCTCTCGGGCACAATGCTGTTCGTCTTCCAGCCCGCCGAGGAGGGCCCGCCGCCGGACGAGCGCGGCGGCGCCCGCGAAATGCTCGCCGAGGGCGCGCTCGACAATCCGCCCCCGACCATGGCCTTCGGGTTCCATGTCGCCCCATATCCCAAGGGCTACATCGGATATCGCGCCGGAAATCTGTTCGCCGCCTCCTGTCTGGTGAAGATCACCATCAATGGACAGCAGGTGCACGGCTCCATGCCGTGGGCCGGAATCGATCCCATGCCCGCCGCCGGTGCGATTCTCACCGGAATCGGCCAGATCTACCGGCAGGTCAGCGCTTTCGACCCCATCACCGTCACCATCGGGCATATCGAGGATGTCGGCCGGTTCAATATCATCGGCCGGCATGCCACCCTGTGGGGCACCATCCGCTGCACCGTCGAATCCGATATGGGCGATGTCCAGCAGCGCGTCAGGACGCTGGCCGAGCAGACCTCCAAGGCTTACAACTGTTCGGCCACAGTCGAATTCCTGCAGGATGTGCCCGCCGTGCACAATACGCAGGAGTGGGTGACCGCCGGGCTGCCGACCATGCGCCGAGTCGCCGGCGACAACAAGGTGATCGAGACGTTTCCCGGGCTGGGCTACGACGACGTCTCCGAGTTCGTCAATAAGTACGGCGGTCTGTATGTCCTTCTCGGCGTGCAGGATACGGAGCTGAGCCCCGGACAGCAGATACCCGTCCCGACGCCCGGCGGCCGCGGCATGTACGTCAACCACAATCCGCACTTCTATGCCGACGACGACACCCTCGTCACCGGCGTACGACTGCACTGCCACGCGGCGCACGACCACCTGGCGGGCGATCTCGAACCTCGATGACCGCCACGTGCCTGGATCGCCCGCATCCCGACACCGAGGAAACATTGCCTTACAAGAGAATTCGCTGGAATGTCTTGGTCCCCATAGTGGCAGTTCTGGCCCTTGCCGGGGTATGGGACCGGGAACTGTCTCTGCTCGCCGATATCCCTATCGTCGTCCTGCTGCTCGGTGCGGTGCTGGCCGCGGTTCACCACGCGGAGGTGGTGGCGCACCGGGTGGGGGAGCCGTTCGGTGCGCTGGTGCTCGCGGTCGCCGTGACGGTGATCGAGGTGGGATTGATTCTGACCCTGATGGTTTCGGGCGGTGACAAATCCGCACCGCTGGCCCGGGACACCGTCTTCGCGGCGGTCATGATCACCTGCAATGGCATCTTCGGTCTCGCACTGCTGGTCGGCGCGCTCCGGCGCCGGGTCGCGGTCTTCAACTCCGAGGGCACGGGCGCGGCGCTGGCAACGGTGGCAGCGCTGGCGACCCTGACCCTGGTGCTGCCGACCTTCACCACCAGTGAACCGGGCCCTCGATTCTCCTCCGCCCAGCTCGCTTTCGCGGCGGTCGCATCACTGGTGCTCTACGGCAGCTTCGTGGCCGTGCAGACCCTGCGGCACCGCGACGACTTCCTGCCCGTCGAACCGGAGCGCGTAGCGGTCGCAGACCAAACGCCACCGTCCCAGCGTGCGACCTGGGCCAGTCTCGGACTGCTGATCATGGCCCTGGTGGGTGTGGTCGGCCTGGCCAAGACGGTCTCCCCGGCCATCGAATCCGGCGTCGACGCAGCCGGATTGCCGCGTGCGGCCGTCGGCGTGGTGATCGCCATGCTGGTACTGCTGCCCGAGGCATTGGCAGCACTGCGCGCCGCCCGCGACGGCAGAGTGCAGATCAGCCTCAACCTCGCCCTCGGATCAGCCATGGCGAGTATCGGACTCACCATTCCCGCCATTGCGGTGGCTTCGATCTGGCTGGATCCGCCCCTGCTGCTGGGACTGGGCGCGACCGAAATGGTGCTGCTCGCCCTGACTGTCGTGGTCGGTGTGCTCACCGTGGTCCCAGGCCGGGCGACCCTACTGCAGGGCGCGGTGCACCTGACCCTGTTCGCCGCCTTCGTCTTCCTCGCGGTCGCACCCTGATCACCCCCCTACGAACACCGAAAGGAATTGAGAGACAGATGGATTGGATCGTCGCACCGGAGGAACTGGCCGATCGCTGGACCACTGTCGACAGCCACAGTTACCCGTACCCACTCTCGGTGCAGACCCGGCGCCCCGCGGACCGGACGAGTGCACGACGCTTCGCCCACCCCGAGTTCGACGTGGCGCTAGGGGTTCTCGTCGAACCGGAGCTACGCATCACCGTCGAGGGCGAGCATCCCGACTCCCCGCACACCGTCCGCATGCTCGGCTGTGTCGGCAACGGTGCGGGTGCGCTGGCTGTGCAAACCTGCAATGCCGCATCCGATCACGCAGGGGCGGTGCATATCTGGTTCGGCGACAGTACCCAGCTGGCCGGGCGGATCGCCTATGCGCTGCCACTGGTGCACGGCGGCAGGGAACAGCCGTGCACCGTCCCGGCCGCAGAGCTGCGCCGGGGTTGCGCGCCCGTCGAAGCGGCGCTGGGCGCCGGAGATATCGATCTCGCCCGCCGTCTGCTGTGCGCGACACGAATCGCGGAGGGCCACTTGTGCATCGAAAGCGGCCCCGCTGCAGCAGAATCCGCCCCCTGCATGCTCATGGCCTGGATCGATGTGGCGGGCGACGGCCGCTATCTGATGCATTCCGACCAGGACGTCCGGATCATCCCAGGTTCACCCGCCGCTGTCAGCCGTGAACTCGATCGGGCCATCACCGCACGTGCAGGTGATGTCCGGCTGGCCTGCTGATCTATTGCAGGCGATCCGATTCCGCTGCGGCCGGCCGCTCACGCAGGATGCGATAGCCGAGGATTCCGGAGATCGCGTACGCGACCACCATCACAGCCGCAGTGGGCCAAGCCCAGCTGACATACCAGTCGCCGAATCGGTTGGGCCAGATGCTCTCCACAATCAGCAGTGCGATCAGCACAGTACCGATGCCAGCGCCGATCGCCATGGGCAGCAGGGCGATTCGAGTCTGCTGGGTCGAATGCGGATATGAATACGCGAGCGAGGCGAGGACCGCGACATTGGCCACGAACAACGCCACCGCGGTCACATAGACGTAGACGAGCGCCAGACCGCGCAGGTTCCCGACATACATCGTCGATGTCACGTGCGCCTCGGAGACGGCGTAGAGCACGACCGACAGCACGGCGCTCGCCGCGAAGATCCCGCCGATCCAGCGGGTCAGATGCCGGTGCCCCCACGCCTGCCCCACGGTCAGCACCAGACAGGCGGCTGCCGCGAGCGTGATGAGATTGCCGATCAGATTGCTGACATTGGCCAATCGCACATGCTCGGGCGTGGCCTGATCGACCCATTCATTATTGATGATGGCCGGCTGATCGAGGATTGCCGCGACCATGAGCAGGGCGAGTGCGACGGTCAGCGGCCGCGACCCCGGATGGCTGCGCCACAGCGTCAATCGCAGCCCGACGGCGACCGCCCCCGCTGCCCCCGCGACCGTCAGCAGGACGGGCACCATCACAGCATCCCCTCTCCGATCTTGCGCCGCTTGATCCTTCGGCCGTGCGTGTCCTCTTTCTCATCCGGAGGCTCCGCGTCCTTCTCGGTGCGCCGGCGTCCCTCGACGGCGAACCGCTCGCGCGCCGCCGCCTCCTCGAGCAGTTGCAGCATCGGCACCGCGCTGAGCGCGTCCTTGGTGGCCGCATGGTCGACATCGCTGCGCGTGAGCAGCCCGGCCGCGATCAGTCCCTCCACCGGATTCGCCCCGTATGCCCGGGCCAGTTCGATCACGGTGTCCGCCACCGGCGGATCCGATTCCTCCAGATGCCGCTTGATCCGCGGCCCATTGCTGTCCAAGCGTTCCGCAATAGCGCGGGTACTCGCCCCGCGCGTAATGGTCCGCTTCCAAGCGTCGAACGCCTGGCTCATCGTCGCATCATCCTCGGGTCGGTCGCTGTTTTCGCCTGCGCCGAGGATAGTCCAGGGAGTGGAATTTATCCAACATCGCAGCGAAATCGTTGCGCATGTCCGGATTGGTCAAACTGCCGGTGCAAGGGATATTTGCGTGCAGAGATGGGACTGAGAGCAGGATGCGACGGAACGATCTGGTTGTGTGATGTATTGGATACGTTCCGCTGGATGCGAAGCTACGATGGCCGGATGCCTAGGGTGGATCTCCGATGAGCGTCGCCGTTGCCCTGTTCACCAGGGACCTGCGGGTCCATGACAATCCGGTGCTGGCTGCGGCCTGTCGTGCCGGTGCGGTGGTGCCCCTGTTCGTTGTCGACGACAGAATCCTCGAGCGGGCCTCCCCCTCAGCGAATCGAATTCGATTCCTGCTGGCGGCGCTCGGTGAGCTCGATACGGAATTGCGGGCCGTCGGCGGACGACTGGTAGTGCGGCGAGGGGATATCGCCGAGCAAGTCGCACAGGTGGTCGCCGAGACCGGCGCGACCGAGGTGCATATCGCCTCGGATGTGAGCGGGTACAGCACTGCGCGAGCCCGGCGGCTACGGGATCGACTGGGACACAGCGATTGTCGGCTGACAGTGCATTCGGGATCGGTGAGCATCGTCGACCCTTCCGATCTGCGCCCGGCGACCGGGCGGGATCACTTCGCGGTCTTCACGCCGTACTTCCGCCGATGGCTGGAAACCCCGCTGCGTAGTGCCGTGGCACGACCCGGCGACGTGACAGTGCCGGATATCGCCGGTGCGGAACTGCCCGACTTCACCGCTCTCAGTTCGGCGGAAAGCTCCCCGCAATTGGCCGTGGGAGGCGAGACCACCGGCCGGAAGCTCTTGCGCGACTGGCTTTCCGGCCCCGTCGGTGAATACGCCTCCGCCAGCGACGATCTGGCCGCTGACGCCACCTCCCGCCTGGCTTCCTACCTGCACTTCGGCTGCCTGTCACCCACCGAAATGGTCCGGCGCACCGACCTGTCCACTCCCGGCGGCTATGCCTTCGCCCGCCAATTGGCTTGGCGCGACTTCAACAACCAGATCCTGGCCGCCCGGCCCGAGGTCGCCACCCAGGACTACCGCCCCCGCCCCGCCCCCTGGCGTAATGATCCCCACGCGGTCGCCGCCTGGTGCGCGGGCCGCACCGGATATCCCGTCATCGACGCGGGCATGCGCCAACTACTGGCCGAAGGCTGGATGCCTGGCCGCGCCCGCCTGATCGCGGCAAGCTTCCTCAGCAAATCCCTCGGCATCGATTGGCGCATCGGCGCAGCCCATTTCCAGCGCTGGCTCGTCGACGGCGATGTCGCCAATAACCAGCTCAACTGGCAGTGGGCCGCCGGCACCGGCACCGACACCCGCCCCAACCGTGTCCTGAACCCCATCCGCCAAGCCGACCGCTACGACCCCGACGGCAATTACGCCCGCCGCTGGCTTCCCGAGCTCGCCCATCTCCCCGGCGCTGACATCCACAAACCCTGGCGAGCACCCCTGCTCGCCCCCGACTACCCTGCCCCGCTCATCGAATGCAACGGCATGTGATCGACGAAATGCGTTGCGCCTATTGCCAGAACCCTTCGTGCGCGGCAGCGGCCTCGTCCTCCAGCATCGGCCCGTACACCTCGATGCTGCGCTGACCGCGCGCGAAGACTTCGCGGCAGGGGAGCGCGAATGTGGGGTTCTCGGGGTTGTCGCCGGTGAGGGCGAGAAGTTTCTCCTCGGAGAGGGCATATACAACTCGCCCGATGCCGGTCCAGTAAATCGCCCCGGCGCACATGACGCAGGGTTCGGCGCTGGTATACAGCGTCGCCCGCGCGAGTTCGTCTGCCGTGAGGTGCTTTACGGCCTCCGCAGCGGCGGAGAGCTCGGCATGCTGTGTCGGGTCGCCCTCCGGAGGCGTGGAATTATTGCCCCGCTGCGCGACAATCACACCGTTCTCATCGGCCACGAGTGCGCCGAAGGGATGCCGCCCCCGCTCGCGAGAGGCAACCGATTCTTCGATCGCCGCGCGCAGCCGGGCGAGATCACCGGGCGGCAGTTCCGAGTTGCCGGGGGAGCTCGGACTGGACTGGGCACTTGCTGTCATGATGCTCATCTTTCAGGACCTCTCTCGGGTCAGGTCGGCGCGCCGCGCGAAGAGTTCTTCGGCGGCACTCTGGGCTCGTGCCCGGATCACTTCGGTATCGACGGTCAGCACCTTCCCGGCATCGACTACCAGACGCCCGTCGACATACACCTGGGCGACATCCGCGGCCGAGGCCGAGAACACCAGGTGCGCAACAGCATTGAAGTCGTCGCCATGCAGCAGCGGCGTCGTGTGCAGGCCACGGAGATCCACCAGCACAACATCGGCCTTCTTGCCGGGTTCGAGTGATCCGGTCTCGCTGTCGAGCCCCAGGGCGCGGGCGCCGTCGATGGTCGCCATGGTCAGCAGGTCCCACGGGTCGCCCGTGGTCGGATCGAGGGTGGTGACCTTCTGCAGCAGCGAGCCGAATTTCATCTCCTCGAGCAGATCCAGATTATTGTTCTCCTTCTCGCCGTCACTGCCCAGGCCGACGGTAATTCCCTTGTTGCGCATGGCGATCACCGGCGCGGGTCCCGAGGACAGCTTCATATTCGAGCACGGGCAGTGCGCCACACTGGTTCCGGTCTGCGCGAGGATCTCCATCTCCCGGTCGTCGACCCACACGCAGTGCGCCACCACGGTGCGTGGGCCGAGAATGCCGCGATGCAGGAACTCCTCGATCGGCCGGCGGCCGAATCTGCGCAGCGATTCCTGGACTTCGGAAGTGGTTTCCGAGGAATGCGTATGCAGACCGGTGTCGAACTCGTCGGCGAGGGCGGCCGCGGCGGTGAAAGCCTCCGGGCTGCAATAGAACAGGTGCTCGAGTCCGACCCAGGCGCGAACCCGGTCATCGGCGTAGGTGCGGTAGTTTTCGAGCAGTCTGCGATTGCTCGCGAGGGTTTCGAAGTAGTCGTATCCCGGCAGATCGGCGACGTACGGGACGAGCGTGGCCCGGAGCCCGATTGCCTCGGCGGCGTGCGCGGAACCCTCCATATAGCGCCACATATCCATTACCGAGGTGGTGCCGCCGCGCAGCGCCTCGGTGTAGCACAGCAGCGATGCCGCCTCGGCGATGTCCGGCGTCAGCGCGCGATGTGCGGGATCGACATAGTCGCGCAACCAATCCCACAGTGACTTGGATTCGGCGGTCCCGCGCAGCAGGCCGGAGTGCAGGTGGCAGTTGTGCAGTCCGGGAATGACGGCGTGACCGGTGGCATCCACGACAATCGCATCGGTGGCCGCCGCATCCAGTTGTGCGACGGTTCCGACGGCGGTGATGCGGCCGTTCTCGATCAGTACCGAACCGGGATCGAACACCGCTCTGTCTCCGGCGCTGGGGATGACGATGCCATTGCGAATCAGAGTGCGAGGCGAGATCATGCGGTGGCCCTTTCGGTATCGGACGCGGTTGCGGCGAGGTAAGCGAGAACCGCGACGGTGCAGCCGATGACATGCCCGAGCCCGGCGATATCGGGGTGCGCGGCGGCGATCGGACCGGTGTACACGCTCTGGCTCATGAACGGGATCGACGCCACGACGCCCAGCACGGTCGCGGGCAGTCCCCAGCCGAAACGGCGACGGCGATCGGACAATTCGGCCGGCGTGGCGATGCCGGTCCCGCGGCGCCGGAAGAACGCGGTCACGGTCACCGCCGCCCACGGCGCGAGCCAGTAGCTGGTGATCAGCAGAAAGTTCTGGAAGGTGGTGACAAAATCGTGCTGCCCGGCCCACCAGGCCAGCACCGATCCGATCAGGCACACCAGCACCACCGATAACCAGCGAGGTATGCGCAGCCCGGCGGCGAGGGCGGCCATCGAACCCGAATACAGGTCCAGCACCGTCGACGCGAGGGTGGACAGCAGCAGCGAGACCAGGACGATGGTGCCGAGGATCGAGGGCAGGAATTGCCGGACCATGGAACTCGGATCAGCGACCTCGGCGACGGTGCCGAGCGCCGCACCGAGCCCGCCGATCCAGACTCCGGAGACAATGGAACCGCCTGCGGCAGCGGCGAATACGCGTCGACTGCTGGTGCCTGCGGGCAGATACCGGCTGTAGTCGGAGGCGTACGCCGACCAGCCCAATCCCCGCGCACCGGTGACGGAAACGGTCAATAGGAATGCTCCGACGACGCTCCCCGAGGGATGAGTCGCGCTGGTCAGGCTGACCTGGCCGACCGCATACGCGGTGACCACGGCGAAAACGCATACCAGCCCCGAAGCGAGCCACTTCTCCATGGCGTGGATCAAGCGATAGCCGATGAGCGGCACGATCAACTGAGCGATCACCATGATCAGCAGCGACGGCGTGAAGCCGATATCGAACAGATTGCGCAGGATGAAGATCCCCAGCGTGGTATCGACCACGTACCAGCCGATACCGCCCACCGCCGTGGAGACGACCGCGGGCAGGTTCCCATACCAGCCGAACGGCCCCCGGGTCTGAATCAATTGCGGCAGTCCGGTGGCCGGGCCGCGCGTGGACAGCACCCCGACCAGCACCGAGCTGATCAGCGTGCCCAGCACGATGGCCAGCACCGCGGGTACCAGATCCAGCCCGAAGACCGCGGTGGACAACGCGCCCACTGACAGCGTGGCGAACTGGGTATTCGCGCCGAACCACAGCGTGAACAATGACCGCGGGCCGCCGTGCCGCAGCGCGGGCGGAATCGGTTCGACCCCGAGAACTTCTATGCCGTAGGGATTTTCCCGTGCGGTCGTGACGACCTCATCGGCAGCGGACATTGGTGACTCCTACGAGCAACGAGCGGCGGATTCCAGCCGGTACGGCGTTTCCGAGGGGGTGAGCGAGATCGGCATTGATCGAGCGACTGCTTTAGTCAAGTCGTCTGCCTGGGGTTTTCATCAGCACACCGCTGTACGAACTCGTGCTGCCGCGACAGCGCGGGGTTTGTAGAATCCTCCGAACATCGAGTCATCGGTGTGCACGTCGCCGTAACACTCGATCCCGCCCGGAGGTGAGGAAGATGCCGCCGCTGCTGGTATCGGACCTGCTCGACCATCCCGACCTCGGTCTGGAGCTGCTGAGCCACAGCCCGCCCGATCGCATCGTGCGTGGCGTCTACACCACCGACCTGCCCGATCCGGTCGGCTATCTCACCGGCGGAGAACTGGTGCTGACCAGCGCCGGTTGGTATCGCACCGAATCCGATGCGGAGGTCTTCTGCGCCGCGCTCGCCGGGGCGGGCTCGGCCGCGCTCGTGGTCGGCACCGCGATTGTCGGCCGCGTCCCGCAGGCGATTCATGATGCGGCCCAACGACATCGCCTCACCCTGTGCACCGTCCGCGACGATGTCTCGTACGCCACCATCACCGCTGCCGTCCATTCGGCGATCACCGGCGCACCCGGGAGCGGGCTGCATCGTGAGCTGCTCGCAAGTCTGGCCGCGGGAGAAGGGCCCGAGGGCCTGGTCTCGGCCCTGCGACGCGCGACGCGGGTCGACTGCGCCCTGCTCTCGGCGACCGGGCTGATCATGGGCGGCGAGCTGCCGGATCCCGAGGCCGGCCGCCTGGACCGTGCGTTCCGGAATGCGTTGGCGGAGGCGGCATTTCCGAGCGTTCAGGTGGTGGGTCCGGGAACCGCGTCGATTCATCCCGTCCAGTCACCGATCGCACGGCGTCCGCCGGTGGGGTACCTGGTGACCGCCGGTGACTATCGCGACCGGGAACCGTGGGTGGTCGATGCGATCACTCAGGTGTGCGCACTGTGGGCGATGAGTGCAGCCGCACGACAGGAACGCCGGATCGTCGAGGAGCGGTTCCTGCGTGAGTCGCTGAACTTCCTGGGCACCGGTGACGAAGGGGCAGCCGAGGCGCGGCTACGCAGTCTGGGTCTCGACCCGGACCGCCCGATCGCCGCGGTGCTGGCCAGTTCCGGCGAGACCCGGTACGGCGCCGATCTCGCCGCGGTCCTGCTCGGCGATGTCGTGCGCACCTGGCCGGGATCGACGGAGCCGATCGCCACCGACGCCGGGTACCTCGTCCTGACTCCGGTCGAACCCGGTACGCCGGGAACACAATTGATCGATGTGGTGCGCCAGGCCGCCGAGCGGCTGCGCCCACTCGTCGGCAGTGGCCGAGTGGTGGCGGGGATCGGGCACAGTGCGATCGGCATTGCGGCGCTGCGTCGTTCGCTGCACGAGGCCCGCCACGCCCACCGCACGGCAATGCTGTCCAAGGAGTGGTTCTCCGCCGCGACCAGCGCCGAATTGTCCTCACACCTGCTACTGCTCGCCTCGGTCCCCGACGATGTGCGAATCCTGTTCCGGCAGCGCCTGATCGGACCCCTCGAAGACTACGACCGCGAGCGCGGCGCCGATCTGGTGGCCACCCTCACCGCATTCCTGGACGCCTCCGGATCTTGGAGCCGCTGTGCCGCCCACCTGCACGTCCACGTCAACACCCTGCGCTACCGCATAGGCCGCATAGAACAACTGACCGGCCACAGCCTCGCCGGGCTCAATGACCGCGTCGACTTCCACCTCGCACTGTCCATCGGCTGAGGCGCAGTCCGGGTAGGTGCCGGACAGTTCGGGGTGCCTACCGGCTCAGCAGTACTGCGGCGAGGGCGATGGCACCGGGTAGCGCCTGGACGAGCAGGATGCGTCGGCTGGCTGTTGCCCCGCCGTAGAGGCCCGCGACGACAACGCAGGCGGTGAAGAAGATTTGGGCGTCGTGGCCTACCGGGTCCGAGGCGATCAGGCCCCAGATGAGGCCGGCGGCGAGGAAACCGTTGTAGAGGCCCTGGTTCGCTGCGAGAACCTTTGTCTGCTCGGCGAATTCGGCGGTGCTGCCGAATGAGGCGCGGACGCGGGGGGTGGTCCAGAGGAACATTTCCATGACCATGATGTAGATGTGCAGTGCGGCCAATAGGCCGACGAGAATTTCAGCGACTACCCGCATGATCAACCTTTCGCCGTGCTCCAGTCGGCTATCGACGATGTCAGATCCTAATTGATTGTGGTGGTGCATTTTTCGATTCAGGGAGCGGGTGTGGTGAGCTTGCTGAGGATCTCGGGATGGTCGGTAAGATACCGGTCGAACGTGATCGGCAGGTGGCCGGTGTGCTTGCCGCATCGGGAACCGGCAGCTCCTTGCCGGGACTGCGGGCGATCAATCGCAGATCCGCGCCTGTGGCGGAGAGTCGCTGTGCCACCAGCGATCCGAGCTTTCCGGTGACCCCGGTGACTCCGATGGTCGTCATGATCGAACCTCTCCGAGCCAGGTGAGAGCGGCTGTTGTCATGGCCGTGACGCCGATCGTGATCGCCGGATCCACGACGGGAGCGTAGCCCGCCGTATGCGGACCCGGAACAGTCTTCAGATCGAGCTTCCCGCCGATGAGGTCGTGCAGGATCTGCACCGGATCCGAGCCGCCGAACACCGACGGATCGAGTACGCCGAACATCCAGTAGCACAGGGGAACTCCGGCCGCGGTCGCGAAGTTTCCGGCATCCTCACTACCGGTGATCCGGCCCGGATCGAACACCTTGTCATTGCCGAATACCGCTCCGAACGCACCCAGCGTCCGCGCCATCGCATCGGCATCATTGACCATGACCGGGAAGGCATCGATGACCGAGGTGTCCGGCGCCCACTGCGCACCGGCCGCCGCCGCCTCGGCCCGCACGATCCGGTCCACGGCCGCGAGCACCCGTGCGCGCACCTCGGGCGTGAACGTACGGATATTGAGTTGCAGCTCAGCGTCATCGGGAATGATGTTGTCCTTGGTCCCGGCCTGGACGGCCCCGACCGTGACCACCGCGGCTTCATCCGCCGCGATCTCGCGGGACACGATGGTCTGCAAGCGCATGATCGTGGCCGCCGCCATCACCACCGGATCGACCGTGGCCTCGGGCCGGGAGCCGTGCCCGCCGTGCCCGTGCATCACGATGCGCAGCGCGTCGGTGGCCGCCGCCGCAATACCGCTGTGCCCGCCGACCAGACCCACCGGAACCGGGGCGGTGTGCTGTGCGAGCACGATATCGGGGGTGCCGAAGCGGTTGAAGATGCCGTCGTCGATCATGTCCTGTGCGCCGCGGCCGGTCTCCTCGGCCGGCTGGAATACCGCCAGCAGCGTTCCCGACCAGGACGCCCGGGCGTCGCCGAGCAGTTTCAGCGCACCCAGCAGGCAGGTGGCGTGCATATCGTGCCCGCAGGCGTGCATGACCCCGTCGATGCGCGAGGTGTACGGCAGTCCGGTCGCCTCCTGGATGGGCAGGGCGTCGAAGTCCGCCCGCACCAATACCGTCGGGCCCGGGCCGTTCGCCAGCACCGCCACCACACCGGTGCCGCCGACCTCGGTGGTCACCTGATATCCGAGTGCCGTTGCCTGCCGCGCCACCTGATCCGCCGTACGGAACTCGACCCCGGACAATTCGGGATGCGCATGCAGATCGCGATAGAAATCGGCCAGATCGCCCCGGATCGCGTCCAGCCCCGCCAGTGCGGAGGTAATGGTCTGAATGGACGTCAAATTCGCTCCTAGCAGTCGTTTCCGTCAGTTCGGTGCGAAGGTTCACGCCTGTATATCACCGGGCGGTTCGGACGGATGCAGGGCGCTCCGCCTCGCGATCATCCTGAAACCCTCGTCTACGGTCGACAGGCCGGGGCGTGTGTCACCGGCTTCGATTACCGATCATGTGAGGACTTCTGATGCCGCGGGAGTTGGCCGACCTGTCGTTCGCACGCCACCTGGTGGAGCACGACGAGATAGCGATGGAGGGGGAGTACGACTGCGCTCTCTTCGACGGGCTGCAACTGGATGAGGTGCAGGCCCACGGTGCGCAATTCACCGAATGCGCGATTACGGCCGGCACGGTGTCCGGAGGCACGATGCGGCACGCCCGCTTCAATGATGTGTGGATACACGGCACCCAGTGGATCCGCACCGATCTGTCCGATAGTTCCTGGCTGGATACCGAATTGGTGATGAATGCCTTCTCGGGTGTCGAGGCGTTCGGGGCGCGGCTGCGCCGGGTCCGGTTCTACAACTGCAAATTCGATTCGGTGAACCTGCGTGGCGCGCATCTCAACGATGTGTCCTTCGTGGATTGCGTACTGCGCCATATCGATATCAGCGAGGCGAAGTTGACCGCCGTCAGCTTCCCGGGCTCGGAGGTGCAGGCGCTGTCCATGCGCAAAGCCGAGCTGAAGAAGGTGGATCTGCGCAGCGCGCGCTACCTCAATGTCTCCGACGGCGTCGAAGCTTTGGCAGGCGCGACCATCACTTCGACGCAATTGCTCGATCTTGCTCCCACCTTCGCCGCTGCGATCGGCATCCTGGTCAAGGACTAGGGCCACGCCTGAGGCACGGGTTCGATAACGGCTGGGAAGCTCAGTCGAAACACTGCTGAAATGAACTGGCCCGCAGGCTGACTCGTTGTTCGGATAAGGCAAGGCAGGCCGCTCGCAGCGCTCCTCGCCGAACATCATCCCCGTGCCCACTGGGCGAACAACAAGGAAAAAACATGCCTGCACACAGGTTGCTCAACCATGCCCGCACAACCGCAGCTGCTTTCGCGCTTGCCGGCGCTTTCGTGATCCTTCCGGCCACGCTGGCGCCGGCCCTGGCGAATGCCTCGTCCAATACCTCCGGGAACGGCGCCCCGAGCAATGGCTTCACCTTCGGCAACGGCCCCGCGCGCAACGGCTATACCTTCGGCAACGGCCCCTTGAGCAACGGCTTCTCGAGTGTTGGGCCCTCGGGCGCCGGAAACATTGAACCGCTCGGTCCGAACGTGCCCGACAATCAGCCGAACTACAGCAGCCACTGCGATCTGCATCCGGCACCGCACACGGCCTATGCCGTTCGCTGCTGAGAATCAAGCCTTCCCGCTGGTATCCCGGCCCGCGTCGAGCGAGGAGTTCAACGCCATCAGGCGTTTGATGTCGTCGCCGTGGTCACGCAGAAACTCTTGCCGGGCCGGGCCGCGCCGGAACATGATGAATGCCCGGCCCGACTCCAATTGCCATGTGTACCAGAACAAGTAGGGGATGGTGAGCACGAAGTTCACCACACCCCACACCCGCCACACGTCATTGTTGAACCAGCCGTCGGACGGCATGACCTTCGGGAAGATGTTGTAGATGGCGATCGTCAGCATCAGCACCGGCAGCGTGTAGATGCGCGCCATGATGTAGAGCTCCGGCCGCCCCTTGACCAGCGGATAGATCTCGGCCACCGCCAGAATGCAGATACTGGCCGCGAAATGCTCCTCCTGCGGCGGATAACCGCCGAAGGTGAAGCAGAGATTCCAGGTGGTGTACAAGAAGTTCCATGCCATCGTGGTGAAGGCGACCAGCTCCGCATTACGGCCTGGCAGCACCGCCCAGAAGCGCGGGCTGTAGGGAATGGTGAGACACAGTCCCACCCCCACCGCCGCATTCCAGAGATTGTCGAGCTGGAAGTCCCGGAGTGTGGCCTCGGCAATGTTCAAGAACAGAATCGCGTAGGGGAACCACAGGAATCGCGGATTGCGCAGTAGTTCCCACACGCGACCCTCCCGCTGCTCGGCCACCGCGATACGCATCGCTCCGACCACGGTCAGCGGAATGAGCACCGAAAGGATCTTCGCCCACGAGAACCAGTTGATCAGCCCGATATCGCGGCCCGGTCCCCAGATCCAGAGCGGAAAAGTCAGCAGCGACAAACCCCACAGCCACATGGAGGCGCGGGTGTGCGTCCGCATGTATTCGACTATCAGCCACAGGATTGCGCAGAAGATCAGCATCGACAACGCGGTAACCCAGGTGAAAGCAGCAGGATTTCCCGTCACTGCTTCCGACGCCGCACTGATCACGTCGAACACCGCCTTCCGACCTCGTCCGGACCGATCCATTTGTCATCTTGGATGACTCGGACCCGGATCGGTCCGGGACGCGCCGCTGCGGTGGGCTCCTATACGCCGTATCCGCCGTCGATATCCAATTTCTGGCCGCTGATGAAATCGGCGCGATCGGAGGCGAGGAAACATACCGCTTCGGCAATGTCCTCGGCATCGCCGAAGCGGCGGAGCGGAATATTGGCCCGGGTGATATCGAGTGCGTTCTGATCGAGGTCGCCGGATTTGATGAGCCGATCGGCCATGCCGGCGGTGGTCATACCCGGGCCGACACAATTGGCGCGAATTCCGAAGCGGCCCTCTTCGGCCGCGATACCGCGGATCAATGCCTCGACCGCCGCCTTGGGGGCGCTCGAGAGTCCGTCCCGAATCGGGAAGCGGGTGGTGGCCGCGGTGGTGATGGCGACGATATTGCCCCCGCAGGCCCGCAGATGGGGGAGGGCGGCGTGTGCGGCATTGAAGAAGCCCACCGCATCGTCGATCATCTGAGACTTGAAGTCCTCCGGCGCAATTCGGCTCAAATGCCGCATCGGAATATGCGGTCCGGCGGCATAGACGAGCGTGTGGATGCCACCGGAATCGGCGGCCGCCTGCGCGATGACCTCGGCGGCCTGCGCCGCATCGGTGAGGTCGAGCTGCCAGGCCGCGGCGGTCCGGCCTGCGGCCTTGGCCAGATCCAGCAGCGGATCGAGTTTGCCAGCCGATCGGAAGTAGGTCAGCGCGACATTGCTGCCGCGTTCGATGAGCATGCGCGCCGTAACCAGTCCCAAGCCGCCACTGGCGCCGAGCACCAGTGCGGCTCCGGTGCGATGACCGAAGTCGTCCATCTACTTCCTTCGGTGCGGGCCGCGCCCGGTGGCGCGACGAGTATGGACAAGTGGATCGAACCTCATTGGTAGTCCACTCCATCGAAACAAGCAAGTGCTTGGTCGGTTAACGGCCGCTCAGGCGCCGGTCTTCGGGCGGGCTCGCAGGTGCGCGCGCTCACCCTGTTTGCCGAAGAGACTGAGGAATTCGACCGATTCGCCCTTGTCCGCCGGGCCGAACCAGTGCGGCTCCCGGGTGTCGAATTCGGCTGCCTCGCCCGGACTCATCACAAAATCGTGCTCGCCCAGCACAACTCGCAGCCGGCCATTGAGGACGTAGAGCCACTCGTAGCCCTCGTGCGTCCTCGGATCCGGTTCGTTGCGGCTGTTCGCCGGAATCACCAGCTTGAAGGCCTGGATGCCTCCGGCCCGGCGGGTGAGCGGGACCATGGTCATACCGCCCCGGCTGACCGGGCGCAGATGAATCCGCGGATCGCCGGTGGGCGGCGCACCGACGAGCTCATCGAGTGTGACGCCGTGCGCCTTGGCGAGCGGCAACAGCAATTCCAGCGTCGGCCGTCGCACGCCCGATTCCAGCCGCGACAGTGTGCTGACGGAGATGCCGGTCGTCTTCGACAGCTCGGCCAGCGTGGTTTCGCGTTGTCGTCGCAGGTCACGCAGCCGTGGCCCCACAGCGTCGAGAGCTTGGTCGAGTTCGTCGTCCATGCTTCGAGATTGCCATATCGGCAAATTATCTTGCCGAATTTGTGGGTGTTCTCGCATGGTCGTGACAAGGAGGTGGTCACTGATGACGGATCAGTTGGCAGACGGTTATGACGTGGTGGTGGTCGGCGGCGGCGCGGCCGGATTGAACGGAGCGCTGATGCTGGCCCGCGCCCGGCGGTCGGTGGTGGTGATCGACGCGGGCCATCCGCGTAATGCCCCCGCCGCCGGTGTGCACGGGCTGCTGGCCCGCGAGGGAATGTCCCCGGTGGAACTGGTCGGGCGCGGGCGGGCCGAGGTGCGGCAGTACGGCGGTCAGGTGGTGGCGGGCACGGTGGCCACCACAGTGCAGGACGGCACGGGATTCACCGTGACGCTGACCAACGGGCGGACTGTGCGTGCCCGCCGCCTGCTGGTCACTACGGGCCTGGTCGATGAATTGCCGAATGTGCCTGGGCTGCACAGTCGTTGGGGACGCGACGTGATCCACTGCCCGTACTGCCATGGCTGGGAGGTCCGCGATCAGGCCATCGGCGTGCTGGCCACCGGCCCGATGTCGGTGCATCAGGCACTGCTGTTCCGGCAGTGGAGTCCCGATATCACCTACTTCACCCACACCACCGCACCGCCGACCGCGGAGCAGGCCGAACAGTTCGCTGCCCGCGGCATTCGCGTGGTGACCGGCGAGGTGACCGCGGTGGAGATCGCCGGCGATCGGCTTGCGGGACTGCGACTTTCCGATGGCACGGTCATCGAACGCGACGCGGTGGTGGTCGGATCGCGCATGGTGGCGGACGCGAGTTTCCTTGCGCCACTGGGCCTCCTGCCCAAGGAGCACGTGTCGGGGATGGGTGAGTACATCCCGTGCGACCCCACCGGCCGCACCGATGTGCCCGGTGTGTGGGTGGCGGGCAATGTCACCGATCTCTCCGCACAGGTGGGCGCTGCGGCGGCGGCCGGAGCCGCCGCCGGTGCGCAGATCAACTTCGACCTGGTGAACGAGGAGACCCGCGAGGCCGTCGAGGCCTACCGTGCGGGAGTTCCGCTGACCTGACTCGCATAGGCGTCGAGAATGGCGAAGGTCGTCTCCGGCTGCTCCATATGTGGCAGATGCCCTGCCTCGCTGATGATTTCGAGCTTGGCATTGCCGAAGGCCGCGGCATAGGCCGCGCCGTACGCCGGCGTGACGATGCGATCGCTCTCGCCCCACACCAGCAGGGTGGGGATCGTGACGTCGGCCAGTCGCGGCAGCAGCGTCGGGTCGTGCATGTAGGGCTCGCCCGCGAAATGCCGCAGCGCGACCATGTTCGCTTGCCGCACAGCGAGTTGCGCGGCCGGAATCTCGGACGGGTCCTGATAGAAGCGGTCCGGGTCGTGATAGGAGTACTCCGCGATCGCACGGGCATCGAGGGCGAAGAAGTCGGGAATCGGCGCCGCGTCGATCCACACGCCGGTGGCATCGATCAGGACGACGCCGCCCACCGTGCCCGCGCGATCCTGTGCGGCCATCTCGGCGGCGATCCACCCGCCGACGGAGGAACCGATGACAAGCACCTCGCGCAGCTCACGCTCGCGCAGCAGGATCAGATAGGCGGCGGCGAGGTCGGCGATGGTGTCGATCTCATCCGGCCTGGTCGTGCCGTTCCAGCCCGGCAGTGTGGGAGTCAGGACCCGCGAGGTGCGGGCGAAGTGTTCGGCGATGCCGGCCACGCTGAACGGCCCCGCGCCGCCGTGCAGGACGAGAACGGCCGGTCCGCTGCCTGATTCGGTAATGGTCAGAGAGGTCATGGGAAGCGCCTTCGATCGGTGACTAAACATGTTGATATAAACAAGCTTAGTCATACTGATATGGTTCTGTCCATGCCTGGTGACCTGCAAGCTCTGGGACGGGCTGTCAAACAAGCCCAGTACCGCCACCATCGCGCACTGGACCGCGCGCTGATCGGTGTCGGCGCGACCCTGGCGCAATGGGATGCCTTGCGCGCCATAGCCCGTGACCCCGGCTCCAGCGCCCGCGCCCTGGCGGAAGAGACCTTCCAGAGTGAACAGGCCTTCGGTACCCTCGCCAACCGTTTGGTGACGCGCGGCCTCATCGACCGCGCCCCCGGCCACGGCCGCACCATCGAACACCGCCTCACCGTCACCGGTGAACAGGTCCTGGCAGCCGCAAACCGGGTCGCCGACGAGGTTCTCGCCGACTCCTTCGCCGACCTGTCCGCAGCCGAACGCGCCACCCTGCTGCAGCTGCTGCTACGGGTCGGTATTCGAAGCGAGTAGCGCGGCTCGAACCTCGTCCGGTCCTGCCCCGGAATGATCGAAAACAGGGGGTCGGAGCTGGCGAAACACCCTGGCGGGCGATCGGTCACGGCTTGCCGAGGCGCGGGTGGATTCGGGTGATTCCGGACCATTCAACACCATAATCGAACACAGTTTCGAGTCCCCGGCTAGTGTTCCTCGCATGGTCGGCACCGAATATGCAGTGATGCACCGGGTCTCACCGGTGCGTGCGCGAGCTTTCGGCACAGGTGCCGCGTGAGCCAGGGGCTGGCACCTGCGGTCGGGGAAACCTCCCGCACCGCGTCCGCGCGCGTCCCGGTGAGGTCGGGCGTGGACGAAAAGACAGGGGAATCCCTCACTGCCACTGTGCTGGTCGAGCGGGTGGGTTGGTGTGCGGAGTTGGTGGCCACGATGTCCACGACGCTGCTGCGCGAACACTGGAACACCACTGATGTGAATGTGCTGGCCTCCGGCGTGGATGGCCAAGGTAGGACGCTGCCGTCGAATGCGTGGATGGCGTTGCGGCGACTGGGCTGGAAAACCACGTGCGGGTTGGTGGTCAATGACCGGATCGTGCGGATGGCCCAAGAACTGTGGCGGCCGGGGCGACGGTCATCTACCTCGAAGACCTGCGGTCGATGGAAGCGAAAGGGATGGGCCGCAGCCACAATACGCGTCTGTCGCAGACCGTGCGTGGTCAAATCGCCGACCACACACGGCATCTCGCCGCCGAGGTCGGTATCGCGGTGGTCACTGTCCCGCCTCGTGACACCTCCAAACACTGCCCGCGCTGCCTGCTCGTGCTGCGGCATCGCAAAGCCCCGGACCGGCCCACCACACCCGGCTGGAAATGGGCGTTGTGTCCAAACCCCGACTGCGGGTGGCAGGGTGACCGCGACCAAGGCGCGTGGCAGCGCATCGCCGCGCGCGGTCTCGCGCACCAAACCAAGACCGTCCGCGATCGTGCCAGCGGTGCCATGGCGATCCGGGGCGTGGTCCAGGCCATGGAAAAACAGGCCGTCATCACGGCCACCCCCAAGACTTGTCGAGTGGATCGGTCGAAAACCGGTCCTACTCGGCGTCGGACCACCCCCCTCACGCCCCGGCGACGTGAGGTTCCCTCCCCGTCACGACCTTGCGGTCGTGGCGGTCAGCGTCCGGAGGGACACGCCTGTACGGACCGGATCTGGTTGCCTCGCGCGGCCACCCGGAACCAGAGCGTGCGCACGATCAGCATGAGCACACCCATCACCGGCCGTCACCGGCCACGCGGAGCGGCACTGGGCGCGGGGTTCCACCACCACGTCCACGCCACCCCACCCCGATGGGCAGATCCCCTGCCGGACACCATGTTCCGCATACGATCGCTTAGCTAATCAGAGACGCTGTATCTGCTCGACATTCTCACGGAAGGCAGGTCTGTCCATGCAATTCCAAAGTAGAGCACGCGGTGTCCTCGCGGTATTGGCCTTGGCGCTCGGCGTCGCGGTCGGTGCGGCTCCGGCGCAGGCCGACCCGCTGCCGACGGTAGTTCTCGTGCACGGCGCATTCGCCGACACCACCAGCTGGGACGGGGTGGCCGCGAAATTGCGCAATGACGGCTATTCCGTTGTGGTGCCGGACAATCCGCTGCGCGGCCCGGCCTTCGATGCGGCCGCGGTGCAGCGCACCCTCGATACCATCTCCGGCCCGGTCGTCCTGGTCGGCCACTCCTACGGCGGCACGGTCATCACCCAGATCCATGATCCGAAGGTCGAATCACTGGTCTATGTGGCCGCTTTCGCACCCGTACAGGGTGAGATCGCCTTCCAGGCCCTGGATCCCATTCGATTCCCCGGTAGCCAGTTGCTGCCTCCCGCACTGCAACTCCGCGTCGTCGACGACCCCAATGGCATCGCCGGCCACAATCTCGACGGCTACGTCGCCCCCGACCTGTTCAATTCGGTCTTCGCGCAGGACGTCAGCCCCGCAACAGCGGCCGACATGATCGCGCACCAGCATTCCCTCGCAGTCACCGCGAATATCGAACCGTCCGCGGCCCCCGCCTGGGCAAACACCCCGAGCTGGTACATCGTCTCCGCGCAGGATCACGTGATCCCGCCCGCGTCCCAGCGCTTCATGGCCTCCCGCATGGGCGCACACACCAGCGAACTCGACGCCTCCCACGCCTCCCTGGTATCGCGCCCCATCGAGGTAGCCGCAGTAGTGGAGTCCGCCGCCGGTCATTGATCGGGGGCCTGCGACCGGCCTACACGGTCAGAAACCGGTGCGACTCGGCAATATTTGCCACCTCACTCCGATTTCTGACCGTTCAGGCCGGACGCCGCACCATCAACGCGTCGTCGCGGCAGCCCGCTTCCAGGCGGAATTGCGAAGCAGTCGTAGGCCATTGAGTCCGACGATGACAGTAGATCCTTCGTGGCCCGCCACACCCAGGGGCAGTGGGAGATGGCCGACGAGGTCCCATGTCACGAGCACGGTGATGAATGTCGCGGCGATGACCAGGTTGGCGACCACGACGCGGCGTGCTCGCCGCGACAGCGCGATGACAGCGGGAATGGTGCCGAGGTCGTCTCGAACCACGACCGCGTCGGCGGTCTGCAGGGTGAGGTCGGATCCGGCTCTGCCCATGGCGATTCCGGTGTGCGCGGCGGCCAGCGCGGGTGCGTCATTGATACCGTCACCGACCATCGTCACCCGTGCCCCCTGAGACTCCAGCTCGCGCACCGCGGTGACTTTGCCGTCAGGCAGCAGACCGGCGCGCACGTCGGTGATACCGACCTGTTCGGCAAGTCGGAGAGCGGTGGCCCGATTGTCGCCGGTGAGCAATACCGGTGTGGCACCGGTCAATTCGGCGACAGCGGCAATTGTCGTAGCGGCTTCGGGTCGCACCTGATCGGCGATGCCGAGCACCGCGACGGGGTGCTGTTCGCACAGCACTACCACGGCGGTCCGCCCGCTCTGCTGCAGTGTCTCGGCGGCGGCAACGGCCGTCGTGTGCTGTGCCATCGTATCCAGCAGCGCGGCAGGGGATCCGACCTGAATGAAATGATCGTCGACCAGTGCCGAGACGCCTCGGCCGGGTTGAGTGGCGAATTCGTCGGCAGTCGGCAGTGACAGGTTGCGCAGCCGGGCCGCACGGACCACTGCGGCGGCCAGCGGGTGCTCGCTGGGATGTTCGGCGCCGGCGGCCAATCGCAGGATCTGCTCGTCGGTGAATGGGCTACCGGGCAGCGAGAGAATGTCGGCTAGTTCGGGGGTACCTCGGGTCAGGGTGCCGGTCTTGTCGAATGCGACCCGGGTGGTGGTGCCGAGCTGTTCCATCACCACAGCGGACTTCACGAGCACCCCGTGCCGTCCCGCATTGGCGATTGCGGCCAGCAGCGGCGGCATCGTGGCAAGAACGACCGCGCACGGTGAGGCGACGATCATGAACGTCATCGCCCGCAGCAGCGCGGTTCGCAAGGCATCGCCGAACAGCAGCGGAACTACGAATACCGCGAGTGTGGCGGCTACCATGCCGAGGGAGTAGCGCTGTTCGACCTTCTCGATGAACAGTTGCGTCTTCGCCTTTGTGCGGCTGGCCTCCTCGACCAAGCCTGCGATGCGGGCCACCACCGAATCCTCGGCGCGGCGGTCCACGCGCACCCGCAACGCGCCGGTGCCGTTGAGGGTTCCGGCGAATACCTCGTCCCCGACCGTCTTGTCTGCCGGCAGCGGCTCACCCGTGATGGTGGCCTGATCCACCTCGCTTGCCCCATGCACGACGCCTCCGTCGGCGGCGATGCGGTCACCGGGACGGACGAGGATCACGTCACCGACCTCGAGATCTGTTGCCTGCACGGTCTGCTCGTCACCGTCTGCGGTGAGGCGGGTCGCGGTGTCGGGGGCCAGGTCCAGCAGGCCGCGCACGGAGTCTTCGGTGCGGGCGGTGGCGAGGGCTTCCAGCGCGCCGGAGGTGGCGAAGATGACGATCAGTAGCCCGCCGTCCATGACCTGCCCGATAGCTGCCGCCCCGATAGCGGCGACGACCATCAGCAAATCGACGTCCAGGGTCTTCTCACGCAGCGCTTGGAGCCCGGCCAGCCCCGGCTCCCAGCCGCCGGTGAGGTAGCAGGCCAGGTACAGCGCCCACCACAGCCAAGCGGGCGCACCCAGCTGCTGAGCCGCGAGCCCCAATAGGAACAACGCCAATGCTGCTGCGGCCCATCGCATCTCGGGCAGCGCAAACGGGCGTGTCCGCCGCACCGGCGCGGCTGCCGGTGCGAGGGCGCGAGGTGTAGGCGTGGTGGTGGACGAGACCACAGGTGGACCTCCATGAAGTGGGGAAAGCCATCCGAGAATAACAGATCATATGAAGAGGTCTTCATGAATACCTGTGAGATAGACTGCACTTTCATGGGACACGGTGTAGAGGGCCGCGATCGGCCGGTGGCACGGCTCGACGCGGATTCGGCTGCGCACGTGGCGACTACATTGCAGGCGCTGGCCACCCCGAGCCGCCTGCTCATCCTGAGCGAACTGCGGCAGGGTCCCCGGCCGGTCTCCGAACTGGCCGAGTCCGTGGGCATGGAGCAGTCGGCCGTCTCGCATCAATTGCGATTGCTACGAAATCTGGGCCTGGTCATCGGTACTCGCGCGGGCCGCAGCATCGTCTACAGCCTGTACGACCACCATGTCGCCCAGCTCCTCGATGAGGCGGTGTATCACAGCGAGCATCTACGGCTCGGGCTCACCGAGCGGCCCGAGGCTGCCGGGTGAGGTCAGTCCTGCAGCACCTCTTCGCGGAGGTGGTTGAGGGTTTTTGTGAGGATGCGGGAGACGTGCATCTGGGAGATGCCCATGTGGTCGGCGATCTGCTTCTGGGTCTTCGATTCGAAGAAGCGCATGATCAGGAGTTCGCGTTCGCGGCGGGGGAGTTGGATCAGGTGCGGGCGGACCGCGATCTGTTGTTCGACGAGGTTGTAGCCGGGGTCGGTGTCGCCCAGGGATGCTGCGGGGGACATGTTCTCGCCGTCGTCGTTGATCATCGCGTCGAGCGGGGACGACTGGTAGGCATTGGCCGCGATCAGTGCGCGGGTGACGTCCAGGACGTCGACTTCGAGTTCGTCGGCGACTTCGCGGGCCCTGGGCATGCGGCCGAATCGCTGGGCGAGGGTTTCGACTGTGCCGGCCAGATGCAGCTGAATTTCCTTGGTGCGCCGGGGAACTCGCACCGCCCAGGTGTGGTCGCGGAAGTGGTGGCGTACCTCGCCCATGATGGTGGGGACGGCGAAGGACAGGAATGGCGCGCCCCGGGAGATGTCGAAGCGGTCGACCGCCTGGATCAACCCGACTCGGGCCACCTGCTGTAAATCGTCGAAAGCCTCACCGCGCCCGGAGTATCGGCGCGCAATGTGGTCGGCGAGCGGCAGGCAGCGTTGGATTACCCGCTCGCGCAGCACTTCTCGTTTCGGATTCTCGGATTCGACGGCGACCGCAAGTTCTTCGAAGGCCGGCTCGATATCGTCGTAGCTGTCTTCAATCATCGGTATCACTCCGGTAACCAGGTACCCGGGGTACACCGACGCTAAACCGCAACCCGACTGAAGATCGGCTGAAGGTTCCCCTCCGGGAGGACGCAAATGCTCGCTCACCGGCCGATACTCGGTGCATGGGGTCGCAATCGGTGCAGTGGATGCAATGCGCCCGAGTCCTGCGCCGCGCAGGATTCGGCGCGACCGGATCGGAGATAGATGCCGCGCATACGCTGCCTGTCGCCGACTATCTGCGTGCCCAGCTGGACGGGACGGCCGATCCCGGTGCGGGGCTGACGCCGCTCCCCGTTTTCGCGGAACCCGCGAGACCGGGCAGGGATGCCGCCACCGATGTCCGCAAGCGATATCAGAGCGATCTCACCGGCCGGCTGCAGACCCTGACCGGCTGGTGGGTGCGCCGCATGGCGACCGTGCACCGGCCGCTGCCGGAGAAGCTGACGCTGCTGTGGCACAACCACTTCGCGACCTCCGCGAGCAAGGTGCGCAGTGCCACCGAGATGGCAGTGCAGAACGAGACCTTACGTCGCCTCGGCGCAGGCGATTTCGGCACGCTGGCAAACGCTGTGCTCACCGATCCGGCCATGCTGCGCTGGCTCGACGGCACCGCCAATACCGCGAAAGCGCCCAATGAGAACCTGTCTCGGGAATTCATGGAGCTGTTCGCCCTCGGGCACGGCAACGGGTACAGCGAGACCGATGTCCGCGAGGGCGCTCGGGCTTTGACCGGCTGGACGATCGCGGTGGACGGCTCGACCCGGCTCGACCCGAAGCGTCATGACGCCGGATCGAAAACGGTTCTGGGCGTGACAGGTTCGCTCGGCGCGCGAGAGTTCTGTGCCGCGGTACTCGCGCGTCCCGAGTCCGCGCGGTTCGTAGCGGGCCGAATGTGGCAGCAGCTGGCCGCCGACGCGCCCCCGTCCGCAGCTGTGCTCGATCGGCTGACGACGGCCTATGGGCCCGACCGCAATATCAACCGGCTGGTGGTCGCGATCCTCACCGATGCCGAATTCGTCACTGGCACCGGCACTGTCGTACAGGGACCGGTGGAATGGCTGGTCGGCGCCATCCGGGCACTCGCCGTGCCACTGGACACCGACACCCGGGTGAAGGCACAGGTGAACGTGCTGCGCACGCTCGGGCAATTGCCCTTCTATCCGCCCTCGGTGGGCGGCTGGTCCAGCGGTCAGGCGTGGCTGTCCACCGCGGCCGCGCAAACCCGGCTGCGCGCGGCTACCGGACTGGCGCAGAAATCCGACCTGAGCTGGCTTTCCGGGACCGGCGCGGCCGATCGCATCGATGCCGTCGGCTATCGACTCGGAATCGGGCACTGGTCCGATCGCAGCGCCGCGGTACTGGCCTCGGTGCACGGCGACCCGATCCGGCTGACCGCCATTGCCCTGAACACCCCCGAATACCTGACCAGCTGAGCGGAAAGGCCTTGCCCCATGCCGGAATTCAACCGCCGGAACTTCCTTGCCGGCAGCAGCGTGCTCGGCGCCCTCGGCGTCTTGGGCGTCGCCGGCGTGACCTGGGACGAGCTGCACCATCGCGCTGACACCACGCCGCTTCCGGCCGGCTCCGGCGTACTGGTGCTACTCACCCTCTACGGCGGAAACGACGGCATCAATACGGTGATCCCCTACGCGGACAACGCATATCACGCTGCCCGCCCGGAGCTGTCCTACCAGCCGGAGGAGGTGCTGAAGCTGGATGCGCAGCTCGGCCTCAATCCCGCCATGAAGGGTTTCGCGCAGCTGTGGCAGCAGCACGACCTGGCCATTGTTCGCGGTGTCGGCTATCCACGTCCCGACCACAGCCACTTCCGGTCGATGGATATCTGGCAGACCGCCGCACCGGATGAGCCGGTCAACTCCGGTTGGATCGGCCGCTGGCTGGATGCCGCCGGTGGTGATCCCATTCGCGCGGTCAGTATCGGACCGGTGCTGCCGCAGCTGGCGATTGGCGCGAAATACACTGCCGCGGCACTGGATCCGGCCTCCGCGCCCCTGTCCGCCGATATGGCGGCAGCGCTGAGCGGGCTGGCGACAGTGGATCCGCACGACAGCGCGGCACAGGCACTGGTGTGCGCCGGATACGGTGCGGACGAGGCTGTGCGGCAGGCCTTCTCGACGATCGAACCACCCGAGAAATCGCCGGACAATCCACTGACCGCCCAGCTCGATCTGGTCGGCAAATGCATCAAAGCCGGTGTCCCGACCCAGGTTTACTCGGTCAGCCTGGGCGGCTTCGACACCCACGCAGATGAGCGCCGCACCCAGCAGCAATTGCTGGGCCGCCTGGATGCCGCGGTCTCCGGTTTCCTCGCGGATATGGCAACCCATCCGCGGGGTCGTGACGTAGTTCTATTGGCCTACAGCGAATTCGGCCGCCGGGTCGCCGCCAATGCCTCGCAGGGCACCGACCACGGAACGGCCGGACCGGTATTCGTCGCCGGCGCCCCGATCCGGGGCGGATTCTATGGCGACGAACCCAGTCTCACCGACCTCGACAATGGTGATCTGAAGACCACCGTCGATTTCCGCGACGTCTACCACGAGCTACTGCACAAGGTGGTCGCGACGGACCCGGGTCCGGCTGTCGGCCCGGGCCGCCGCGATATCGGGCTTATCGCGTGAAAAGTCCTGGTCACCGGTAGTAGGTCGGCCCGCCCATGGAGGCGGTGAAGACCGCCGCGCGGTTGAAGGATGCACGCATATTGTGGCGCTCGGCAGCGGTCAGGGTGTGCCGGGCCTTCATGCGCCGGGCCGAGTCGCCCAGGATGGAAAGAACGGTGAGCTGACGCGGGGATACGGTGAAGGACATGACTTTCTCCTTACGGAAAGTCAGCCGCCGCAAGCTATTTCGCGGCAGGCTGGGAACGAACGGTGGTACACCGGACTCGGATACGGACTATCGCCGGACTTCATGTCGTCCCTTCACCTCCTTGCCGCTGGGACGCACGGGGGCGTCTGAAAAACGTGGGTCAACCGCACACGTGCAGGGGAGTAGGCCAAAGCCGAACGGCTTGGCCGGCACCCCTCTCGTCAGAGCTTCGGCACTGAACGACGTATCCCCGAGCGGGGAAGCCACTTTGGATCGACCCTTAATCCGGGATGATCTGTCCTAACCCTGGGCGTCTCTCGACGTCGTCGGATCAGTGGCCTGTGTTCGAACAGGAGCCTCGCCTAGCGAGGTGCTGACCTGGCAATACTGGACCGGTACGGACCGGTTGTCAAGCCGCCGCGCTCCGCCGGCGTGGCCCGAGGGGGCGGTTTCGCGCGTACGCGCTGAGCGAACTACCGCGCCCGCGGTTCGATTCGTTGGCATCCTTCTGAGTGGACATCCGCCACCGCGAGGGAAGGCCGACCTTGACTACCGCCACGCAATCCGAACTGTATGCACTACTGGCTCGCGCCCGCCGGCTCGATGGCGAGCTCGTCGAGGGCGCCCACCCGCTTGCTGATTCGGTAATCCGCCCACTTGCCGCCGGTACCGGCGAATTCGACGGTGAGGCAATAGAATTCGACGTGCAGGCCGAGAGTCCAGGGCTGCGGCTGTGGGAGCTGGCCAAGGATGCCACGCGGCTGCGTGCCACCTGCGACCTGCCGGAACTGCAGGAAGCAGTGGCCGCGCTGCAGCATCTTGCCTGCGTATTCGCCGCCGATGAAGCGACTTTGAGTGCGCGCGTAACGGAACTCGCTGAGATACAGGGCGTTTCGCCGACTCGCATCGATGTCGCGACGGACGGTCCGTATTTGGTGACCAATCCTGAGTCCGTCACCAACTGGCTCGGCGAACCCATTCGCACCTTCCCGCAGATGGCGTTATGTCGTTGTGGCGCTTCGGAAATGAAACCACTGTGCGATGGCAGCCATGCCCGGGTCGGATTCACCGGCGCGAAGGACCCGGACCGTGTCCCCGACCGGCTGGACACCTATGAGGGCATGTCGGTGACGGTCACCGACAATCGCGGGTTGTGTGCGCATTCGGGATTCTGCACCGACCGGGTGCCGACAGCGTTCCGGTCCGCTGCGGATCCATTCGTGGCGGCCAGCGGTGCCCGTGCTGATGAGTTGATGGCCGCGGTGCGAGCCTGCCCGTCCGGTGCGCTGGGCAGCCCACAAGTCGCGTTCCCCGAGCGTGCGGCCGCCATCGAGGTGTCCAAGGACGGCCCCTACCGGGTCACCGGAAATGTCCCGCTCGACGGGGAGGTGCCCCGCGAGCACTACAGCCTCTGCCGCTGCGGGCACTCCCGCAACAAGCCGTTCTGTAGCGGGATGCACTACTACGTCGAGTTCCAGGATCCGCCGATGTCGGCGGATCCGACGCTGTACGAGTGGGCTGGTGGCCTGCCCGCGATCACGCGGATGACGCAGATCTTCTACGGCAAATACGTTCCGCAGGACGAGCTTTTGGCACCGTTGTTCGCGCGCATGTCCCCGGATCATCCCGAGCGGGTTGCCGCGTGGCTGACGGAAACCTTCGGTGGGCCGAACCTGTACACCGAGCGGTACGGCGGTTACGACCATATGGTCGCCGAGCACGCGAACAAGTCGCTCACCGAGGAGTGGCGTGCCCGCTGGGCGCAGTTGATCTCGCGGTCGGCCGATGATGCGGGCTTGCCCACGGACCCGGAGTTCCGGGCCGCGTTCGCCGCCTATATCGAGTGGGGTTCGCGTATCGCAGTGGAGAATTCACAGCCCGGCGCGACTCCGCCGCCGCATATGCCGGTGCCCCGCTGGTGGTGGGTGTGCAACGCGACCCCCGGTTCACGAGTCTCCGCGCTGGCCCCGGTCACTGAGGCAGCGATCGAACTTCCGGCCGAGGGTGAGCCGCTGGGTTTCGCCGATCACATCAAGCCGCTGTTTCGTGAAATGGACCGCAAATCCATGAGTTTCGTGTTCGATCTGTGGTCTCACGATGACGTCGCCCAGCATGCCGACGCGATCCTCACCCGCCTGCGTCAGGGCAGCATGCCTTGCGATGGTGCGTGGCCGTCGGATCGGGTCGACGCCTTCGCCCGCTGGATAGCCGACGGCTGCCCAGCCTGATCCGAGGAGCTCAGTGCGCGCGGTGACGTACCGCGCGCACCGCCATGACAGTGGCGGCGACTACCGCTGCCCCGACCGCGACGAAGACGACCTGCGGCCGGTCCAAGGTGTTGTCACCGGCCACGAGGTACCACGCGATATTGATCAGCCAGTGCCCGATCGACGCGATCAGGACCCGCTGGCGAACGCCCCCATTGCCCAGATAGCCGAGCAGCACCGAAAACGACATGGCCGCCACGATGAAGGAAATGGCCGCCACGAACCCCGAGGCGAAGGCTTGGACGTGCCATAACGCCCATATCGCGCCGGTGAGCGCGACAGCCGCGAGCCGGCCCATTCGCGACTCCAGGAGCGGCTGCAGCATGCCGCGCCAGCCGATCTCCTCACCGCACGCGCCGATGAACTGCAGCACCACGAACACCGCGAAGGGTGTGCCCGCGACCGCGACGGGCCCGACCACGGCATGCCCGGACCAGGCCATTGCCGCAGCGGCCAGCAGCCAGATCGATACGCATGCCACGATGATCGCCAGCAGATCGACGCGCACTCGCCGCCAGGGGATTTCAGCGGGCAGTAGCCGAGTGATGTTCTCGCGGAAGGACACCCAGGTGATCAAGGCTCCGATTGCCGGGGCGAACTGCACCAGTGACAGCACCGACGCATCGATCCCGCTGAGGGATTGCACGGCAAGCATTCCTGCCGAGGCGACCAGTGTGACCACGATGTAGAGAGCGACCGCAGCCCACAGCCGTGTCCGGACGTTCTGCGGGGAACCCGTCTCGGGCGCAGCTTCCATCCTGGAATCCTTGCACGGATCCCGACATTGCGGCCGGGGCTGGAGCGCGCTCGGGTGCGGTGCGTCGTAGTGGCGTGCCGGATTGCGCGGCCGGTAGCCTGGGCAATGAAATCCCCGCCTGTAGGTTCGCCCAGCGATGTCCCGAAGCGTGAGGAGCTCGACGCATGACGCAGTTGACCGGCGCAGATAGTGATACCTCGGCCGATAATATCGGCGGGCAAGGCGGCGAGACCGTCGCTCCGCAGCCCTATCGGCTCAGTGAGGTGGCCGGTCCGCTCGAACGCGACGAATTGACGACCATCGATGCGTGGTGGCGGGCAGCGAACTATCTGGCGGTAGGCCAGATCTATCTGATGGCCAATCCGCTCCTGCGGGCGCCGCTGGAGCCCGAACAGATCAAGCCGCGGTTGCTGGGGCACTTCGGTACCGTGCCCGGGTTGAATCTTGTTTGGGTGCATGCGAATCGCGCCATTCTGGCGCGGGATCTGAATGCCGTGTTCGTCGCCGGTCCAGGGCATGGTGGGCCGGGGCCCAATGCGTGCGCCTGGCTGGAGGGCACGTATTCCGAGCTGTACAGCCACATTCCGCGCGATGGTGAGGGAATGGCCGCGCTGTTCGCGCAGTTCTCGTTCCCGGGTGGTGTGCCCAGTCACTGTGCGCCCGAGACACCCGGCTCCTTCCATGAGGGCGGCGAGCTCGGCTACTCACTGCTGCACGCTTTCGGTGCGGCACTGGATAATCCGAGCCTCACGGTCTTCTGTGTCATCGGCGACGGCGAAGCCGAGACGGGCCCGCTGGCCGGTAGCTGGCATGCGAACAAGTTCATCAATCCGGCGCGTGACGGCGCGGTGGTGCCGATCCTGGCGCTGAACCAGTACAAGATCGCGAATCCGACGATTCTGGCTCGTATTCCGGAGTCCGAACTGGTCTCGCTGTTGCGCGGATACGGGTACGAGCCGGTCATCGTCTCCGGCAGCGATCCGGCCGCGGTACATCAGGCCATGGCGGCCGCCATGGACAGCTGCCTCGACCGTATTGCCGCCATCCAGCAGGCCGCACGGAGTGGTGACGGCACGCGGGCAATCTGGCCGATGATCGTCCTACGCACCCCGAAGGGCTGGACCTGTCCGCCGGTGGTCGACGGTGAGCGGGTCGAGGGCACCTTCCGTGCGCACCAGGTGCCGCTGCCCGCCGCCCGCACCGACGCGAAACACCGTGCGGTGCTGGAACAGTGGCTCGAGTCGTACCGGCCGGGCGAACTCTTCGACGAGGCAGGGCAACCGGTCCCGGACCTACAGCGTCTGGTGCCGGTGGGCGACCGGCGGATGAGCGCCAACCCGGTGACCAATGGCGGCATGCTGGTCCACGACCTGCGCCTACCGGACTGGCGTGACTACGGCGTGGAGGTGCCCGGACCGGGTGTGACCAAGCATGAGGCGACCCAGGTGCTGGGTACCTGGCTGCGCGATGTCACCGCCGGGAACCCGGACAACTTCCTCACCTTCGCGCCCGATGAACTCGCCAGCAATCGCCTACAGGACATCCTCACGGTGACCGGCCGCGACTGGCAGGCCGAAATCGGTGAGTACGACGTGAAATTGGACCGCAGGGGCCGCGTCATCGAGGTGCTGTCGGAGCACATGTGCGAGGGTCTGCTGGAGGGTTATCTGCTCACCGGCCGGCACGGCGTCTTCACCTGTTACGAGGCCTTCATCCACATTATCGACGCCATGTTCAATCAGCACGCCAAATGGCTCGACGCCAGTGCGGCGGTGGCTTGGCGGCGGCCCATTCCGAGCCTCAATTACCTTTTGTCGTCCCATGTTTGGCGCCAGGACCACAATGGCTTCACTCATCAGGACCCCGGTTTCCTGGATGTGGTGCTGAACAAGTCGCCGGAGATCGTGCGCGTATATCTGCCGCCGGATGCCAATACCCTGCTCTCGACCTACGACCACTGCCTGCGCTCGCGGCACTACGTCAATGTCGTGGTGGCGGGCAAACAGCCTCAGGCCGACTGGCTTTCGGTGGGAGAAGCCGCCGCGCACTGCGCTCGTGGAGCGGGTATCTGGGAATGGGCGGGCCACAATGACGATGTCGGTACCACACCCGATGTGGTGCTGGCCTGCGCCGGTGACGTGCCTACCCTGGAGACCCTCGCCGCCGCTGCCATTCTGCGGGAACGGCTGCCGGAGTTGCGGATTCGCGTGATCAATATCGTGGACCTGATGCGATTGCAGCCGCGGGGCGAACACCCGCACGGCCTGTCGGACAGCCTCTTCGACACCATGTTCACCACCGACCGGCCCGTCATCTTCGCCTTCCACGGCTATCCGTGGCTCATCCACCGCCTGACCTACCGCCGTGCCAACCACTCCGGCCTGCACGTGCGCGGGTACAAGGAGAAGGGCACCACCACAACGCCTTTCGATATGGTGATGCTCAATGATATGGACCGGTACCACCTGGTCATGGACGTCATCGATCGGGTGCCCGGCCTGCGGACCCAGGCGGCCGGTCTCCGTCAGGAGATGGTCGACGCGCGCTGGACCGCGCGGGCCTGGACCCGGGAACACGGCGAGGACATTCCGGAGGTCGCCGACTGGACCTGGCCCTACTCGGGTAAGTAGCGCTAGTGAACTAACTGTCCTACGCTGTTCCAATGACGGAATGGCGGCCCACGGCATGCATCCTGTGCGAGTGCAACTGCGGCATTCAGGTGCTGCTCGGGCCGGACGGCCGGTCCTTCGAGAAGATCCGCGGCGATAAGCTGCATCCCGCCTCGGCGGGGTACACCTGCAACAAGGCCCTGCGCCTGGACCACTATCAGAACGGGCGCACGGGCCGGATCACCGCGCCGCTGCGCCGCCGGCCCGACGGTGAGTTCGAGGAAATCGACTGGGATACCGCGATTTCCGAGATCACCGGACAGCTGCAGGAGGTCGGGCTCCGCTACGGCGGCGAATCGATCTTCTATTACGGCGGTGGCGGTCAGGGCAATCACCTCGGCGGGGCGTATGCGCCCGCCACCATGGCAGCCTTCGGGATGAAGTACCGGTCGAGCGCGCTGGCGCAGGAGAAGACCGGTGACTTCTGGGTGGGTGCGCGCATGTTCGGGCACCCGGTGCGCGCCGACGTCGAGCATGCCGAGGTGGCGTTCTTCATCGGCAAGAATCCCTATCAGTCGCACGGTTTTCCGCGGGCCCGCACGGTGCTCAAGGAGATCGCGCGCGATCCGGACCGGTCGATGATCGTGCTCGATCCGGTCCGCACCGAGACGGCGGAACTCGCCGACTTCCACCTGCAATTGCGACCGGGCACCGATGTCTACCTGCTGTCGGCAATGGCGGCAATCCTGCTGCGCGACAATCTGATCGATGTCGAATGGCTGGCCGAGCACGCGGAGGGTCTCGACGAGGTGGTCGCGGTGCTGGGCGGTGTGCCCATCGAGAAGTACTGCGCCATCGCCGATGTCGATACCGACCTGGTGGTGGCCGCGACACATCGGCTGGCGCAGGCGAAATCGGTGGCCGCGCTGGAGGATCTCGGCGTGCAGATGAACCGGTACTCCACCGTCGTGAGCTATCTGGAGAAGCTGGTGTGGCTGCTCACCGGCAATCTCGCCAAGCCGGGAACCCAATACGCGTTCACCGGCATGGCCGCCATCGGCCACGACCGGGGACATCCGGCAGGGGAGTGGCCCAGGAGCCCGGTGGCCGGCGCGCCCATTATCAGCGGCCTGATACCCGCCAATGTGATCACCGAGGAGATCCTCACCGATCACCCGGCCCGCTACCGCGCCATGTTCATCGAGAGCAGCAATCCCGTGCACTCCCTGGCGGATTCGGCCCGCATGCGGGCGGCTCTGGAAGCGCTGGAGTTGGTGGTGGTCATCGATGTGGCGATGACCGAGACCGCGCGCCTGGCCGACTACGTGCTGCCCGCGGCGACCCAGTTCGAGAAGTACGAGGCGACGTTCTTCAACTTCGACTTCCCCCGCAATATCTTCCACCTCCGCCATCCGGTGCTGCCCGCGCCCGAGGGCGTGCTGTCGGAGCCGGAGATTCATGCTCGGCTGGTCGAGGCCTCGGGCGCGCTCACCGAGGATGATTACGCGCCGCTGCGCGCCGCGCTCGCCGAAGGGCGGCAGGCGTTCGCCATGGCATTCCTCGGTGTGCTCGCCGATCGCGCCAAGTCGAAACTCGCTCCCGTACTGCTGTATCGGACCCTCGGCCCGACGCTGCCCAATGGTGCGGCGGCGGCCGCCCTGCTCTGGGCGGCGGCGTACAACTGTGCCCGCAAGTTCCCCAAGAGTGTCGAACGCGCCGGATACGGCACCGGACTGGAAGCGGGGGAGCGGCTCTTCGAGGCCATCCTCGCGGGAAAGCACGGCGTCGTCATTACCGAGGACGACTACGAGGAGACCTGGAACCGGCTGCGCGACAACAAGGTACAGCTGAGCATCGCGGAACTGCTGCAGGTGCTGGCCACGCTGCCCGAACCCGAATCCGTTGGCGGGCAGTGGCCTTTTGTACTCTCCGCCGGCGAGCGCCGCGCCTTCACCGCGAACACCATCGTCCGCGATCCCCTGTGGCGCAAGCGGGATAGCGGCGGCACGCTCCGGATCAGCGTCACCGACGCCGACCGGCTCGGGCTGGCGGCAGGCGACCTCGTGCGCGTCAGCACCCGGCGCGGCAGCGTCGAGGTGCCGGTGGAACCCACCGATCGCATGCGCTCCGGACACCTGTCTCTGCCCAATGGCTTCGGACTCTCGGTCACCGATGCCACCGGTGCGCAGGTCACCACCGGTGTCGCACCCAACGAACTGACCGAATTCGACTCCCGCGACGAATGGGTCGGCACACCGTGGCACAAGTACGTCCCGGCCCGGCTGGATACCGTGGGCGCATGAAAAGGACGACTTTCGCGAACTGGCCGTGCACCGTAGCTCGCACCGTCGACCTCATCGGCGACTGGTGGACGCCGCTGGTCCTGCGCGAGGCGTTCTACGGCGCCAAGCGTTTCGACGATTTCGAGCGCACCCTCGGTCTCAGCCGCAATGTGCTCACCCAGCGCCTCACCCGCCTCGTCGATGAGGGCCTCATGCAGAAGGTCCCCTACCAGGACCGGCCGCCCCGCCACGAATACCTGCTCACCGACAAAGGCCGCGACTTCTTCCCCGTCGTCGCCGCCATGATGCAGTGGGGCGATACCTGGCTAGCCCCCGACGCCGGCCCCCCAATAGTCCTGCACCACAACACCTGCGACCACGACACCCACGCCGAAGTGGTCTGCGCCCACTGCCGAGAACCCCTCCGCCACCCCGACGTATCCGTCCGCCTGGGCCCCGGCTTCCCCGACCGTCACCGCGAAACTGCCTTGGCCACAGGCAGATTCGACACAACCGACTCAGCAGAGATCACCTCGGTGGCCGGGACCCGATCCTGACAGCAAGTGTCCAACCAGCCGAGTTCACGGCGTTCGCGCGAGCGTGTAGACGATGTCGGCCGCACCGATGAATTTCGGGTCGCCTGCACGGATCTTCATGCTCGGCTGCACTCCTGTCCGAGCGCGACGAGATGTGCGCCGGGGAACGAGCTATGCACCGTCGTTTCCATCGCGCAGGGAATGGATCATGCTCTGCAGGATCCGGAACGCGCCTGACCGCTCGGTCTCGGTCATGCCGGCCAGCATTCTGACCTCGACGGACCGGACCGCTGCGGTCGCCTTCTCGAGGCTCCGTCGTCCGCGAGCCGTGAGCCGCGTGGGAAGAACCTTTCCGACCGGTGCCTCCGCGGGCCTGGTCACGTAGCCCTCTCGTTCCAGGGCCTGGAGCAGCACGTTCATCGTCTGCCGTGTCACAAACGCGCCACGTGCGAGCTCGGAGTTCGACAAGCCCGGTCGTTGAGCCAGCAACTCGAGGCAGGAGTAGTGCGTCACGCTCATTCCGAGCGGCCGCAGCACCTCCTCCATGGCTGCACGGAGAGCGCTCGACGCCTCTTTCAGCAGGTAGCCCAGTGACGTCTCCAGGTCGACGCCGACACCGTCTTGACTCATGTCAGTATTCTGACATAGATTGACCTGTGTCAGAAAACTGACACGAAAGAAGGAGCATCATCATGCCCGCCACCGGTCCCGACTTCATCTCGTTCCAAGCACGCGACCTCGACGCTTCTCAGGCGTTCTACGAGCAGTACCTCGGCCTCGTCCGCTCGCAGGCCGGACCTCCGCACGCCGTCGTCTTCGAGACGAAGCCGATCGCGTTCGCGCTCCGCGACGTCGTTCCCGGCACCGATCTCGCAT
>NZ_JAODNK010000232.1 GCF_025465275.1 Nocardia sp.
CCGAACCGAGCCACCTCCGACTGCCGCGCGCCCAAGGTCAACAGTGCCGCCACCAATGGTGCGGGCGCACGCCAATCACCCGTCTCCGCCTTGGTGATCGACCGCTTCGCCACCCTGCCCGCCACCGACAATTGGACCTGGGTCAACCCAGTCGGCACGCGCAACATTGCTAGCAGCTTGCCCATCCGCCGACGGGCGCCAGGCAACTCGGCCGTAGTCACGGCCGGCACCATCATCGGCTCACCCCTGGCCAGCCGCGCCTGAGCACGGGCTACAGCCTCGCCCTCACTACGGGCGATCGCCTCCGCCCAATGGGTACGGTTCGCCACGGCGATTGCCGCTGCCTCGGCTCTCGCGACGATCTCCGCCCGGGCGGCGGCCTCGATACGAGCAACTGCCTCTGCCTCTGCACGCGCAGCCGCTTCCACAACAGTCAGCCTCCGCCGCAACGCGAACGATAACCGTTCGGCCACCTCAGCACGGGCAATCCCCTGGGTCCGCACCGCCATCTCGACACTAGGGGCGGCGGCCGCGTCATGAACCGTGTCCGCTTGCCGCAAGACGTCCGCCGAGTCCGCCATCGCAGTGGCGAGCACGTGGAAGAAGTCGATGACCGTGGCCGGCAGTGACGTGCCCCGCAGGTGCCACCCCTCCGATGCCACCTCAGTCAGCTTCGGCTCCGAAAGCGAACGCACCGCACGGTGGAAAGCGACCCGGCCCGCAGAACGCAACAGGTACGCCTCCGCCGGATACGGCAGCCTCTGCAGCTTTGCCATCAAATGTGGTCGCAAAGCCTCGGTTTCACCGAACTTGTCCACGACCTCCTGCAGAATGCCGTTCATCTCGCCCGGAGTCGAGATCCCGCGTTCACCGGCGAGCGCGAAAGCCACCTCGACCACGATTTCGGCGGCGTCCGCGCCCCACGCGGATAAGAGCGCTGGCCGCACCTGCGCCCGGAGGGCTTCGGCGTGGTCCCGCAGTTGCGCGACAAAAGGATTGTTGTCGGTCCCCGCCTCCGGCTCGGGTTTCCACCGCTCTGTGATGACATCTCGCCGGCGCCGTTGTTCCGCTCCCAGCGGGCGGGACCGACGCTGAGGGTCGCCCGGCTGAGCGACCGCATTCGCGCCCCACTCCGGTGGAAGTCTTGCCGCCCGAACGACCTCGCCGATTTCCTTCGAGGTCTGCGACGGTGTGACCTCACGCCCCGGCTCATAGAACTCGTCGTCTCTGGCGGTGTCCGGTTGCCCTGCTTCAGTTTCGGCGTCGGGTAGCGGGATGACGGCCTTGATGACGCGATTCTCGGATGAGTCGGCCGTAAGAGGCCAACGCTCGCGGCTGGATGCGGGCGGGTCGGGCAGGAGGCTGCTCAGCTCAGCGAAGGCTTTTCGCTCGGGGTTTTCCAGGCCCTCGATCTCTGCCAGCATCTCGCGGGTAAAGCCGGACCATCGCTGTGGTCGATGGGCGGAAGCCCATCCCTGCGACAACCACCGAAGAAGGGCTTCATTCGCGGGCTGCAGCCGTGTCACGATCTCAAGCAACTCAGCAGGCGAGACCAACCCCAGCTGTCTGCGCATCGTGCGGGTGGGAGGAAGATTGGTGTGCTGCACTAATCCTGCACGAAACGCTTCGCCCGTGGACCATGCCTGTAGGGCGGTGTAAGTATTCGCGGGCAGCTGACCGGTAAACTGTCGGAGCACCATGCGCAGTTGACGGACCCCACCTACCATCAGGCCCAGGGCCGTCTCCACGGAGATAGCCAGATTCAGTTGTGCGACAGCATCAGCCGAGGATCTGCCGGTATCAAGGTAGAACATGACCAGCCGGAACACGGTATCTGCGTCGTCCAAGTCTGCGAACACGTGCCGGAGTGGCCCGAATTCCGGGGCCATGGACACTTCGCGATAAATCGGTGCTACCTTGAGACCCGTTGGGCTTGGTGCGAGCTCGCGCAACTCATCGGTGTCGCCAGCGAGATGGAGCAGTTCGAGCACCCTGGTCACGCCGATCGGCATTTTGGTGAACTGCATGCAGAGCACCCGAACATCCTCGTCCGATGGCCTTGTGAACCTGCCGGATTCGATCTGGTCGATCCATTCTCCGGAAACCCCCGACAGCAGAGCCGCTTCCGCAACCGTCAGGCCTTTCGCCAGCCGCAATTCCCGCAGCCGCAGTCCGAAAGCCCGCCAGGCCAACCGGCGCACCTGGATTTCATCGGCACCGAGATCAATCAGGCGTTGTAGCAGGCGTGCAGGAGGAATCGCCTTGCCGGACATCACAGGCCCGACGACGTCCTTGCGGTTCACGCCAGTCGCCGCCGCTACGCCGGCCTGGCTCGGGAAGCCCAAGTCCGCACAAATCGTTGTGAGCTCTCGGCTGACGCCCACACGAGCGTCGGCCAGTTCCATCTCTTCTTCGGACAACGCGGCCATTGGCGTCACATCACGCGAGGACCGGGCCTCAGTGGTGGCTCGATCGGGTTCGTCGGGTCCGAATTCGACTCCGGCCGTATCCAACCCGGGCCGCTCTTCGAGATAGGCCTCCGAGATGCCCGCTGCCAATCGCAGGCGCAGCAGTTCGATCTTGAGCCGCACCAACGCCGAATCCAGGCCCTGGGCGACGAGGCTGTCGTGTGCCGCCTGCATCTCAGGCCAGGCACGCACCTCGAGGAGGTCACGAATCAGATCCTGGCGACCGGCGGCGACACACCAGCTGACAAGTGCGTCCTGCGCAGGTGTGCCGACGACTTCGGACCGCCCCTGGATGTCAGCTGCGTCATCGGTGACACCGGCGTTGCGGAGCATCGTGTGCAGCATCATCCGGACCACCGCCTCGGACGACTCGCCGAGCCATGGCCGACCTGCCGGGACAACCCAGATGCCGTCGCGGCCGGTAGCGAGATCGCCGTTGAACACCAGCCGAA
>NZ_JAODNK010000043.1 GCF_025465275.1 Nocardia sp.
ATGTCGATCAGGGGGACCCACTTGCCGCCCTTGAGGGTGCACAGGGCCGCGTTGATCAGCTCGCTCGCGCTCGATCCGGTGCCGCCGACATTGCTGGAACCCGATCCGCCGGAGCCGGAATCGGCCGGGGACGACGCCACGGGGGTGGCGGGCTCCACGGTGACCGGGGCGGCGGTGGCGGTGCCTGCCGCGGCGATCGCGGCGGTGATGGCGAAGGCGCCGACGGCTGCGCGCGGGATCGCGTGGGCGAGGGGGTTTTTCATCAGGTGTGCTCCTTGCAGGTGACAGTGCGTCGGACCCTACAAGAGATGAATCGTGACTGTTTCAGTTTTGGTCACTTATGGAATGAAACGGGCAGCGGGTAGCCCTTCTCCGTCATGACCGCACGTGCCCGGTCGGGGTAGTCGGTGATGATGCCGTCCACGCCCTGGTCGAGCACCAGGGCGATCGCCTGCTTGTCATTGACCGTCCACGGGATCACCTTGATGCCGAGGGCATGTGCGCGGGCGACATAGGCCTCGGTGGTGGTCAATGTGAAGCCGGGGTCGCCCGCCTTGGCTTCGCTGTCCGACGGGTTGATGTAGCTGGGGGAGGAGATGTCGGCGCCGAGGGCTTTGATCGCGGACAGCGGGTCGTCGGCATGGTCCGCGTAGCGAATGGGGCTGAGCCACATGCTCTCCGGCTTGAAGGTGGAGTCGTCGTAGAGCGCGACGGTCGGGATGGTGGGGTTCTTCGCCTTCACGATGGGCAGGCTGCGCCAGTCGAAACTCTGGATCTCGACCTTGTCGGTGGCGCCGGCCGCCTGGATCGCGCCGAGGATGACATCGACGAATTCGTCCGGTGTGGCGGACTGTTCGGGGTGCTCGGCTTCGATCTTGGTCTCGATGTTGTAGCGCAGCTTGTCGAATGCGCCGGGGTAGCTCTTGACCAGATCGAAGACCTCGGGCAGCTTGGCGATCTTGTTGCCCGGAAGTTCCTGCGCCTCGGGGAAACCCGCCAGCTTCTTACCGCAGTCGAGGGTGTGCACCTGATCGAAGGTCAGATCGTGCACCACCTTGCCGACGTACGGATACTCCGGATCGTCCGGAAACGCGGGGGCGGTGTCGGCGCACTTCTCCGGCAGGATCTTCGGGTCGTGCCAGACGAGCGGGACGCTGTCCTTCGTCAGCACGATATCGAGTTCGAGGGTCGAAACACCCAGTTCGACGGCCTTGGCGAACCCGGGCAGCGACTCCTCGACGGTCATTCCGCGCCCGCCGCGATGGGCCTGCAGATCGAAGGCGCGCTGTGCGTCGGCATGCGTGCCGGCGCTACTCGAGGTGGAGCCGCCGGTGTCGGAACTACTGCCGCAGGCGGTCAATCCGAGGGCGGCAACCGCCACCCCGGTGACCGCAATAGTCCTTCTGACGTGCTTCGAGCGCTCTACGAAGAAGGTCATGGCGCGGAGCATAGCAATCAATTAGTTAACGTCGATCGAGTGAAATCGGGTGGCGCCGTACTCACCGGCCGAGCCTGCGGTCGGCCGCATTCGGTACTCTCGCGACCATGGGTGCGCTGATTCCGGTAGAAGGGCTCGACGGTGCGGGTAAACGCACGCTGACCGATGCCGTCGTCACCGATCTGCGCGCCCGCGGCCTGCGCATCGCCACCCTCGCCTTCCCGCGCTACGGCGTCTCCGTGCACGCGGATCTCGCCGCCGAGGCGCTGCGCGGCGGGCACGGCGATTTGGCCGCCTCGGTGAATGCCATGGCGCTGCTGTTCGCGCTCGATCGGGCCGATGCCCGCGACGAACTCTCGAAATTGCTGGCGGACAACGACATCGTGCTACTGGACCGCTACGTCGCCTCCAATGCCGCCTATTCCGCGGCGCGCCTGCATCAGGATGCCCGCGGCGAAATCGTGGCCTGGATAGCCGAATTGGAGTTCGCGCGTTTCGAGCTGCCTGTCCCGAATGTGCAGATTCTCCTGGATGTCCCAGTTGATGTGGCGGCGGAACGCGCCCGGCTGCGCGGCGAATCCGATTCGTCTCGCGCACTCGATGCGTACGAAAAAGACGGCGGACTGCAAAGGCGCACCGGGACCGTCTACCGTGAACTTGCCGAAACCGACTGGCATGGACCGTGGTGGGTGCATCGGAGCGGTGACGATCCGGCAACACTTGCCGCGCGGCTCGCGGAATACGTTGCTGGATAGGGTTGGATGTGCGCCGACAGGTCACGAGTGTAGGCGTGGCGGCCTGATTGGAGCCGGAGAGGTGACAACATAGTCTTATGAAGCCCAAGATTCTGGTCGTCGACGACGATATGGCTCTCGCTGAGATGCTCACGATCGTCTTGCGGGGTGAGGGATTCGACCCTCACGTCGTCGGTGACGGCACGCAGGCGCTGACCGCGGTCCGGGAGCTGCGCCCGGATCTCGTGTTGCTGGATCTCATGCTGCCCGGCATGAACGGTATCGATGTATGCCGGGTGCTGCGAGCCGATTCGGGAGTGCCCATCGTAATGCTGACGGCGAAGACCGACACGGTCGACGTCGTCCTGGGGTTGGAGTCTGGCGCTGACGATTACATCGTCAAGCCGTTCAAGCCGAAAGAACTCGTTGCTCGCGTGCGGGCCCGCCTGCGCCGCACCGAGGAAGAGCCACAGGAACTGCTGTCCATCGCGGACATCGTCATCGACGTGCCTGCGCACAAGGTGACCCGCGGCGGTCAGCAGATCTCGCTGACTCCTTTGGAATTCGATCTGCTGGTCGCGCTTGCTCGCAAGCCGCGTCAGGTGTTCACCCGTGAGGTGCTCCTCGAACAGGTCTGGGGTTACCGGCATGCCGCCGATACCCGCCTGGTCAATGTGCACGTGCAGCGGTTGCGCGCCAAGGTGGAGAAGGATCCCGAGAACCCGGAGATCGTGCTCACCGTGCGAGGGGTGGGTTACAAGGCCGGACCGCCGTGATCGCTGGTTCCAGAAACCGCGTTCAGCGGTCGCTGGCAGTGATGGTGGCCTGGTTTCGCACCGTAGGTGAGCGACTGGGCCACGTCTGGCGTGGTTCTCTGCAACTGCGCGTTGTCGTGTCCACCCTGACCCTGTCGTTGATCGTGATCACGATTCTCGGAGTCGTGCTCACATCGCAGATCACCGACAGGCTCTTGGACGCGAAGATCAATGCGGCCGTCGAGGAGATGGGTCGTGCCCGTAATACGGTGCAGGCCACCTTGACGGGCGTGCACGATTCCAGCACCCAGCTGGCTCGACTGGAGGATGCCCGCCGCGCCCTGGCCGGGGGCGGCGGCTCCCAATCCGGCGGCGCCGCGGGCAGTTACGACTCCGCGCTGGCCATGATCGGCGACAGCCAATCCGAGCTCAATGCCGGGCCGATCCAGGAAATCCCGCCGGAGTTGCGGCATTTCGTGCAGGAGCGCCAGGTCAGCTACCAGTTCGCGACGGTGTCCGATCCGGACGGCTATCGCGGCTCGGCGCTGATCATCGGCAGCCCCGCCGCCGACATACCCACGCTGGAGATCTATCTGATCTTCCCGCTCACCAATGAGCAACGCTCGCTGGGTCTTATGCGCGGCACCATGCTCATCGGCGGCATCGTGCTGCTGGTCCTGCTCGCCGCCATTACCGCCCTGGTGACGCGACAGGTGGTGCTGCCCATTCGATCCGCGGCGCGCATCGCCTCGCGCTTCGCCGACGGACGACTCAAAGAGCGCATGCTCGTGCGCGGTGAAGACGACATGGCCAGGCTGGCCATGTCGTTCAATGAGATGGCCGAAAGTCTGTCCAACCAGATCACCCAACTCGAAGAGTTCGGAAATCTGCAGCGCCGCTTCACCTCCGACGTCAGCCATGAGCTGCGCACGCCATTGACCACGGTCCGCATGGCCGCCGATCTCATCCACGGCTCCAGCGATGACCTGGATCCGGCGCTCGCGCGCTCGGCCGAACTGCTGGTGAACGAACTCGACCGGTTCGAGGGACTGCTCAACGATCTGCTCGAGATCAGCCGCCACGACGCGGGTGTGGCTGAGCTGCAGGTGGAATCGCTCGATGTGCGCATGTGCGCGCGGGCGGCCGTGTCCACCGTGCGGCACCTGGCCAAGGAATCGGGTGTCGAGCTGGTTGTCGACATGCCCGAGGAACCCCTTGTCGCCGAGGTGGATCCGCGCCGGGTCGAGCGGGTGCTGCGCAATCTGCTCGCCAATGCCATCGACCACAGTGAGGGCAAACCGGTCCTCATGCGCATGCGTGGCGACAGTGATGCCAATGCCGTCGCCATCATCGTGCGCGATCAGGGTGTGGGGCTGCGGCCGGGCGAAGAGAAACTGGTCTTCAACCGGTTCTGGCGTTCGGACCCCTCGCGCATGCGGCGCAGCGGCGGAACGGGTTTGGGCCTGTCCATCAGCGTCGAGGACGCCAACCTGCACGAGGGCAAGCTCGAGGCCTGGGGCGAGATCGGCGTCGGCGCCAGCTTCCGGCTGACCCTGCCGCTGGTGCGCACCCGGAAACTGGGCCAGAGCCCACTGCCCCTGGAACCGCCCAAGACGCGCGGCGGCGTCACGGCCGAACAGCTCGCCCTCGATATCGGCACCGCCGAATCCGGCTCGGCCGAAACCGATCCCCTCACCACCGAATACGAACTCGCCGTCGCGGAACCCCCGGCCGGGGTGACGGAATACGAGCTGGCCGTTGCCGATCCGCCTGCGGGAGTGACGGAGTACGAGCTCGCCGTCGCCGATCCCCCCTCTGGCCAATACAAGCTGGCGACCGTGGATCCGCCGCCCGCCGAATCCGAGCCCAGCGCACCGGATTCCGAGAATCCCGAAGATCCTGATCACCCCGCGCGCACCGATTCACGGGACGGAGGGTCGTGAGGAAACGGAACCCACTGATTTCGCGAGATGTGGGTAACTCCCCAGCCACCTCGCGACGGGGCCCGATTCCCGACCGCCGGTCCGCGACGGCGGTCTCGCCGCGCCCGACGTCCGGCAAAAGGTTCGGGGAGGCGGAAGAGTACCCACTGATTTCGCGAGATGTGGGTAACTCCCCAGCCACCTCGCGACGGGGCCCGATTCCTGACCGCCGGTCCGCGACGGCGGTCTCGCCGCGCCCGACGTCCGGCAAAAGGTTCGGAGAGGCGGGCCGCCTGGCCCGGGCGATTGTGGTTGTCGGCTGCCTATTGGGCCTCACGGGCTGCGCGAATCTGCCGGATTCGTCGGCGCCGCAGGCGCTGGGCACCCTGGACCACCAGCCCAGCAGTTCCGGTCCGACCCCGCCCATTTCGGGGCGCGAACCCGATCAGCTGCTGCGCGACTTCCTGCAGGCGACCTCCGATCCCACCAATCGGCATCAGACCGCGCGGCAGTACCTTTCGCCCGCCGCCAACGTGCGCTGGGATGACGCGGCCGGAACCACCATCGTCGACCGTCCGGACACGCTGCGGGAATCGCGCACCGCCGATACCGCCACCTATGTGATCCGGGCCCGCAAGATCGGCGAGCTCGCCGCCGACGGCGCCTACCGCGCCACCGACGGCACCCTGGAGAACAAGGTCGAAATGGTGAAGGTCGACGGCGAGTGGCGCGTCGACGATCTCCCGGCCGGCGTCCTCATCGAACAGACCGCCTTCGCCAAGTCCTACAAGCGGTACTCGCTGTTCTTCCCCAACCTGGCCGGTATGGCCATGGTCCCCGATCTGCGCTGGGTCTCCGCGCGCAAGGATCAACTGCCGCAACGACTACTGGGCATGCTCGGCGAGGGCACCCAGCAGGCGCTCGCCTCCGCCGTGCGCAATCCGCTCTCCGGCGGCGTGACCCTGCGCGGGCCCATCACCAAGGCCAATGGCGAGACCGACAATGTGGGCGTCGGCGCGGGCGGCGTCCAGGTCGACTTCGCGGGGGCGTCCGGACTGGACCCGAAGTCCAAGGAGCTCTTGGCGACCCAGGTGGTGCTCACCCTCGCCGGCGCCGAAATCCTCGGACCGTACATGCTGCTGGCCGACGGCAAACCCCTCGACGACCGCTACGCCGCCACCGGCTGGAACCGGTCCGATGTGGAAGCCATGAGCCCGGACGTCATCGCGCAGAACAAAACCGGACTGCACGCGGTGCGCGACGGCTCACTGGTGGCCGTCACCGACACCGGCATCACCGCGGCGCCCGGCTTCTTCGGCAGTACCCACACCCTGCAATCGGTGGCGCTGTCCCCGGACGGGCAACTGGTCGCCGCGGTCGCCAACTCCGGCCGGCCCGCACCGGAACCGGAACGCACCCTCATCATCGGCACCTACGACGGCCAGGGCTTCCCGGTCGCCACCGGCGGCACCTTCACCCGCCCGTCCTGGCCCGCCGACGGCACCTCCGCCTGGGCGGTGGTCGACGGGGACCGGGTGATCCGGGCCGTGCACGACCGCAGCACCGGCAATGTGTCCGTCCAGGATGTGGACATCGCCGAACTGCAGGCGGCCGCGGCCAATTCGAGTTCGAATTCCGCCCAGCCGCCGCGCGGGCCCATTACCGAACTGCGCATCTCGCCGTCCGGAGCGCGGGCGGCGCTGATCGCCAACGGCAAGGTGTACGTGGTGGTCGTGGCCCCGCAGGCCGGTGGCAGCGGCAAGTTTTCGCTGAGCTCACCACTGCCCCTGGCTGTCGGTCTGAGCACCGCCGCGGTGTCGGTGGACTGGCAGAGCGATGAGCGTGTCATTGTCACGCGAGAGGGCAATGTGGACCCCGTTGCGGGCGTCCTGGTGGACGGCTCCGGGTTCCAGCCGCAGACCACGCAGAACCTCACTCCGCCGGTGCGTGTTGTCAGCGTTTCGCCGGACCACGAATACATCGCCGACTCCCGCGCGGTCCTCGAACTGACCCGCAATCCCGAAGGCGGCGAGTACTACTGGCGCGAAGTTCCCGGTCTCGGCGGCAATGCCGTGCCGGTACTGCCCGGCTAGGCGCACACTGGATCGATGGGGGAGTTGCTGGATCTGATCCTGCCGCGCGTCTGCGGCGGGTGCGGAACGAGCGGCACCAGTTGGTGTGCCGACTGCGCCGACGCGCTGTCCGGTCCACCCGTTCGTATTCGCCCGCGCGCCGATCCCGGAGTGCCGTGCTGGGCGCTCGCGCCCTACCGAGGTGCGCCGCGGCGCGCGGTGCTGGCCGCCAAGGAACAGCGACGCGCCGACCTGGCACCCTCGATAGGGGTGGCCCTGGCCAGGGGGCTGGATCATTTGCGGGACACCTCGCGGCCGCTGATTCTGGTTCCCGCACCGAGCCGTAGAGTGGCGGCGCGACGCCGTGGCGGTGACCCGGTGGTGCGTGCCGCGCACGTCGCGGCGAGTTGCCTGCCCGATTGCCGACTGGTGCGAATACTGGCCATGCGCCCTGGTGTGCGCGATTCGGTCGGCCTCGGCAGGAGCGACCGCCAGCACAATCTGCGTGGGCGGATCATCGTGGGTCCGGGCTGCCCCGAACCTGCCCTGTTTCCGGCAAATGCCGAGGTAGTCCTTATTGACGACGTGTTGACCACGGGGGCCACGGTGTGTGAATCGGTGCGTGCGCTACGCGGTGCCCGAGTGACGGTTCGTGCCGCGCTGGTTACGTGCCACGCTTGATTCTTCGAAATTTGCGTGAACACTGGCGGACAGGTCGCTGGCGTATTAGCGTCGGTTTCCAGACACCCGAACTAAGAGTTTGGAGGTGGCGCCTCGGACATCAGTGCCGGGCGATCTCTTCGATCGGCACCCGTTTCAATCCCGCCGCACGAGCGGTTTGTGCGGCCAGATCCGGGAGGTACGCGTGACGACTTCTTCACGACCTTCAGCGAAGTCTGCAGACACCTCGGTGCTGCTGGATGATGAATTCATCCCCGACGACCAGTCCACCGCGCTCGGCCAGGCGGCGGAAATCGTGGTCAAGGGACGAACCCTCGGCGAGGGTGGCGTTCCAGAACATTTCCGAAACCACGTGTCGGAGAAGCTTTCCCGACTGGAGCGCTTCGATCCCACCATCTACCTGTTCGACGTGGAACTCACGCACGAGCGCAACCGTCGTCAACGCAAGAACTGCCAGCGGATAGAGATCACCGCTCGCGGCAAGGGTCCGGTCGTCCGGGCCGAAGCCTGCGCGGACAGCTTCTACGGCGCCTTGGAACTGGCGATCGAGAGGCTGGAGGGCCGGTTACGCCGGCTCAAGGACCGTCGTCGCGTACATCATGGGGACAAGACACCGATCTCGGTGTCGCAAGCGACGGCAGGACTGATCGACGATTCGCTGTTCATGTCACCGAACGGGTCGTCCGGCGCACATGATCACGCGGGCGAGGAACTGGACGGCGATAGCGCCGGACCGGGTCACGTCGTCCGCACCAAGACCCATCCCGCCATCCCCATGACGATCGACGACGCCCTCTACCAGATGGAGCTCGTCGGTCACGATTTCTTCCTGTTCCAGGACAAGGAGACCGACCGACCGTCGGTCGTCTACCGTCGCCACGCCTTCGACTACGGCATCATCCGTCTCGCATAAGAGTGGCAAGTCGCTAGAACACTGCCCCGCCTCCCCGCGACTTTTGCCGGTCGTGGGGAGCGTGAAGATCGCCGTTCCGGGCCGGCGGCTGGCAAGTTGGCTTAGTTCTGGGGTGGCTGGGGAGTTACCCGCAACTTGCGAGATCAGTTGGTTACTATCTGATACGGGGTGTATCGCTTTCTTTCTTACCTCACGGTAAGTTTGGTGCCTCAGGCTTTTCTCGAAAGGAAACCCCCGTGGCTACCAAAGGTGCTCGCCGTGCTGTCATCGTGTCCGGTGTGCGGACGCCGTTCGTTAGAGCGTTCGGTGACTACACGCGGATGGATTCCATCGACCTTGCTGATACGGCCGTGCGCGGATTGCTCGAGCGGACCGGGTTGCCGAAGGGTGAGGTGCAGGCGATCGTCTGGGGCGGGGTGATTCTCCCCAGTGCCGCACCGAATATCGCGCGTGAGATCGCGCTGGATCTCCAATTGGACCCGGGCTGTGAGGGTTACACCGTCACCCGTGCCTGTGCTTCCGGATTGCAGGCCATCACCTCTGCGGTCGCCGCCATCGAGCGCGGCGAATACGACATCATGATCGCCGGCGGCAGTGACTCCACCAGTAATGCCGAGGTGAAGCTGCCGCAGAAGGTGGTGCACGCCGCCGCACCGCTGGCGCTGGGCAAGCCGAAGGCCAAGGACTATCTCACCGCCGCAGCGCAATTGGCGCCCTTCTTCGACCTGGTGCCGCGCCGGCCGAAGATCGAGGAGCGGACCACCGGCGAGGTCATGGGGGAATCCGCCGAGAAAATGGCGCGCATCCACGGTATTTCGCGCGCCGCGCAGGACGAGTTCGCGGCCCGCTCGCACCACCGCGCCGCCGCGGCCATCGAATCCGGGCGGTTCGACAGCGAAGTGCTCTCGGTGACCACCCCCGAGGGCAAGGTCGTCGATCGCGACGGGCTGGTGCGCCCCGGCACCAGCGTCGAGAAACTGTCCACGCTCGCACCGGTTTTCGCCAAGGGCGGCACCGTCACCGCGGGCAATGCCAGCCCGCTCACCGACGGTGCGTCGGCGGTCCTGCTCATGAGCGAGGAGAAGGCCCGCGCGCTCGGCTTCGAACCCCTGGCAGCCTTCCGCTCCTGGAGTTTTGTCAGCGTCGACCCGCGTGACCAGGTCCTCATCGGCCCGGCCATCTCCATGCCGCGCGCCCTGGACAAGGCCGGATTGTCCTTGGCCGATATCGATTTCGTCGATATCCACGAGGCCTTCGCCGCGCAGACCCTGTCCGTCGTCTCGGCCCTGGCCAGTGACGACTGGGCCAAGACCCGCCTCGACCGGGACACCGCCGTCGGCGACATCGACCCCGCGATTCTGAATGTGCACGGCGGCTCGGTCTCGCTCGGCCACCCCTTCGGTGCGACCGGCGCCCGCATGGTCACCACCATGGCCAATGAACTCGCCCGCACCGGCAAATCCACCGCCTTGCTCGGCATCTGCGCCGCCGGCGGCATCGGAGCCTCGGCGGTGCTCGAGCGCGTCTAGCCCACTCCGAATCCCCGTCCCGCCCCTGCGAAAAGGCCTGCCGCATCCGGGTATGCCGGATAGCGGACCGAACAGCCCGTCTCTGGATCGCACAGCGCATACAAGGACTGTGCGGTCGAGAGACGGGCTGTTCGGTTCCGAATTGAGGCGTGTTTCGCCGCGGGAGTCCGGCTATTCGGCGGAGGTTTGGGGGGTGAAGCGCTCCCAGTGAATGGCGGAGTCGAGGGGGCGGCGGGTGCGCCAGCCGAAGCGTTCCAGATCGGGGATCTGCTGGAATTCGTCGACGGGGCCGACACAGAGCCAGGCGACCGGCTTGATGTGATCGGGGAGGTCGAGCAGGTCGGCCAGGATCGGGGTGTCGTAGAAGCTCACCCAGCCGACGCCCACACCCTCGGCGGTCGCGGCCAGCCAGAGGTTCTGAATCGCCAGGATGGTGGAGTAGATGCCGGTCTCGGGGACCGTCGCGCGGCCCAGCACATGGCTGCCGCCGCGCGCCTGATTGTGGGTGACCACGATCCCGGTGCCGGACTCGGTAATTCCTTCGATCTTGATGGGATTGAAGGTCTCGGAGCGATCCGAGGGCAGTGCGTCATGGAATTCGCGGCGCTTGTCGGCGACATGATCGGCGAACTTCGACAGCATGGCCGGATCGCGAATCACGATGAAATCCCACGGCATGGAGTTGCCGACACTGGGCGCGCGATGGGCCGCGTCGAGGATGCGCAAGAGCGTGGAGTCGTCTACGACCTCTCCGGTGAACTCCGCGCGCACATCGCGGCGCAGGCGGATGGCGTCGTAGACGCTCAGACATTCATCAGGGGCGATCGGACCTTCAGCACACACGCCCCCCAGTCAACCAGGCCCCGCCGCGGCCTTACCGGGCAGCCCGCCCTATAGACGCGGTGCCGTTTCTCCTCGTCGGGCGTGGTCGTGGCACGACCACTTCCTGTCATAGCTACGCGACCACCACCTCCTGTCATCCCGGCGCGCTTTCGGCCGGGATCCACACCGGCTGCTCTCCAGCGGTTTCGGTGGATCCCGGCCGAAAGCATGCCGGGATGACGGGGCGACTCCGGGTTAATGCTGCCCGGTACGCCGAAGCGCCCCCGCTGAATTCAGCGGGGGCGCTTCGAATGGTTCGGGGTGATCAGCCGACCAGGGCGGGCTCGCGGCGGGTGATGCGGCGACGGCCCTCCGCGAGGGCGGTGCGCAGGCCGCGACGCGCGCCGGTGGTCGGATCGATGCTGGCCTGGCCACCGAAGACCTTCTCCGACTTGGTTTCCGGAGCATCGTCGGTGCTGCGGCTCAGGTACTTGTTGGGCAGCGACAGCTTCATGATGGTGCGCCACGACTTGAAGTACTGCACCGGCAGCGAACCGGTGGTGTACGGCAGGTCGTACTTGTCGCACATGGCCCGTACTCGCACCGCGATGTCCTTCAGCCGATTGGACGGCAGATCCGGGAACAGGTGGTGCTCGATCTGGTGGCTGAGATTGCCGCTCATGAAGTGCAGCAGCTTGCCGCCGGAGATATTGGCGCTGCCGAGCATCTGCCGCAGGTACCACTCGCCCTGGGTCTCGTTCAGCACATCGCCCCGGGTGAACTTCTCGGCGCCGTCGGGGAAATGGCCGCAGAAGATGATCGCATTGGTCCACACATTGCGGATCACATTGGCGGTCAGGTTCGCGGTCAGCGTGCCGAAGAAGGCCGGACCGGTGAGCAGCGGGAACAGCAGGTAATCCTTGCCCGCCTGCTTACCGATCTTCTTGAGCACCAGCGTGCGGTCCGCTTCGAACTGCTTCCATTCGGGGCTGTCCTTGGCCCACTTCTTCTTGGCGATCTTGCCGAGCTCCAAATGCTGGATGGCGACGCCGTATTCGAAGAAGCTCTGCAGCAGCAGGTTGTACAGCGGCTGGCCGAGGTAGAACGGGCTCCAGCGCTGATCGCGGGTGACGCGCAGCAGGCCGTAGCCGATATCGTCGTCCATGCCCAGCACATTGGTGTACTTGTGGTGCAGGAAGTTGTGCGTGATCTTCCAGTGCTCGGACGGGCCGGCGTTATCCCATTCCCACTGGGTGGAGTGGATTTCCGGATCGTTCATCCAGTCCCACTGGCCGTGCATGACGTTGTGGCCGATCTCCATATTCTCGATGATCTTGGCCGTGCCGAGCAGTGCCGCGCCCGCGAACCAGGCCGGCGGGAAGAGGCTGAAGAAAAGCGCGCCGCGGCCGGTGATTTCGAGGCCGCGCTGCAGGCGAATCACATTTCGGATGTAGCGGGCATCGCTATCACCCCGGGAAGATTCGATTTCGCGGCGGATGGCATCCAACTCCGCGCCGATTGCTTCGACATCCTCCGGGGTGAGGTGTGCGTATTCCTTGACATCCGAGATCGCCATGCAAGTTACTGTACCGAAGGTTACGGCTCCGTAGGTTTCCTACAGTTGAATCCGTAACGTGTCGAACGCCGCATTGCGTTCGACATGTGCATCTGCTAGCGGTTACGTCGCAGGATGCGCGACAGCCGGCGCTCGCGGCCCGCCTTCGTCTGCAGCAAATCCTTTTCCTGCCTGGCCTTTTCCTGCAGCGACGCCTTGGCCTCGCGGAGCACCGCCTTCTCGTGCAGCGCCTTCTCCTTGAGCGCCACCTTGGCCTCCTGCAGCGCCGAACGCAGCCCGCGCCGCTCACCCGTGATCGGGTCCACGCCCGCCCAATTGTGCTCGGCCAGCCACTCGCTGCTGTTCGGCAGCGACGGCATGGAGGGCAGCGCAGGCAGGGTGACGCCCGCGAACTTGCGTTCCGAAGAGGTCTCCGGCGCATCGTCGGAGGTGCGCTTCAGGAATTGATCCGGCAATGCCAGCTTGTGAATCGTGCGGAACGCCAACAGGTATTGCTTACCGATCGAGCCGGTGGTGTACGGCAGGTCGTATTTGTCGCACAGCTCCTTCACCTTGACCGACACCTGGGCGTACCGATTGCTCGGAATGTCCGGGAACAGGTGATGCTCGATCTGGAAGCTGAGATTGCCGCTCATCAACGCCATGGCCGGGCCCGCCTCGAAATTGGCGCTGCCCAGCATCTGCCGCAGGTACCACTCGCCCTGCGTCTCGTTCTCGAACTGCTCTTCGGTGAATTTCTGTGCGCCGTCCGGGAAGTGGCCGCAGAAGATCACCGCGTACGCCCAGAGATTGCGAATCAGGTTCGCGGTGGCATTCGCCTTCAGCGTCGACTTCCACGCCGGACCGGTGAGCGCCGGGTAGATCACGAAGTCCTTGACGACCTGCTTGCCGGCCTTGCGCATGAAGTCCTTGGTCGGCGCGGAGAACCATTCGTCCTCCGGAATCCCCAACTGCCGCTTGGCCGCATCGAGATCGTGCAGTGCGATGCCCCACTCGAACAATGCCGCCAGCACCAGATTCGCGAACGGCTGGGCGAGATTGATCGGCTTCCATTCCTCGTCGCGCGTCATGCGCAGAATGCCGAAGCCCAGATCCTCGTCCATATCGAGGATGTTGGTATAGGTGTGGTGCGAGTAGTTGTGCGCCCGCTTCCACTGGGACGACGCACCCGTCATATCCCACTCCCAACTGGTGGAGTGGATTTCCGGATCGTTCATCCAATCCCATTGCCCGTGACTGATGTTGTGCCCGAGCTCCATGTTCTCGATGATCTTGGCGACCGAGAGCAGGCCGGTGCCCGCGAGCCAGGCCCAGCGGTTCTTGCTCGCGAACAGGGTGGCGCGGCCCGCCGCCTCCAGCACGCGCTGGGCGCGGATGACGCGACGGATGTACTTCGCGTCGCGTTCCCCGAGGGACAGCTCCACGTCGCGTCGAATGGTGTCGAGCTCCTGACCCAGGGTCTCGATATCCGCCTCGGTGAGATGGGCGAACGCCTTGATGTCGGTGATTGCCACCGGCGATCCTTCCGTGTCTAATTGCCTCCGCTTCGCTGCGGCGGGTTCGCGGCCCTGGAGTCTCGTTCTTCCCTCCTTCCGCTCCTCCGCTTCGCTCCTCCGCTCCACTCGGTCCAGAACGAGACGGGCCGCGAACCGGGAGGGTTTTGCTTCAGAAGGGGACCTGCTACCGAGGGTAGCGGCTCTTCGGCGCGAGGGTGCCGGACGATTCGTTGTTCATACGCGCTTCATACATCGAGGGTGCAATCGCCCGCCGCGGCCGAGATGCAGGTCTGCACTTTGTCGCCCGAACGGCGCTCATTGCCGTTGCGAAGATCGCGTACGTGACCTTCTGTGACGGTCACCACACAGGTCTGGCAAATGCCCATTCGGCAGCCGAACGGCATTTGCACGCCCGCGCTTTCGCCCGCCTGCAACAGGGTGGTGGCGCCGTCGATTTCGACGCTGCGGCCCGCGCGGGCGAAGGTGACGGTGCCGCCCTCGCCGGTGGCCGAACGCTCGATCTCGAAACGCTCCACATGCAGCTGGTCCGGGATTCCGGCCGCTGCCCAATGCTTTTCGATCTCGTCGAGCATGCCGATCGGGCCGCAGGCCCAGGTGTCACGCTCGCGCCAATCCGGCACCCGCTCGTCCAGCTCGGCCAGTGCGAACTTGCCGTGCTCTCCGGTGAAGTGCAGGTCGGCGGTGAAACTCGGGTGCTTGGAGTGCAATTCGCGCAGTTCATCGCCGAACATGACGTCGTCGGAGGTGCGCGAGGAGTGCACGTGCACCACATCCGGCACCACACCGCGCCGGTCCATGGTGCGCAGCATGGCCATCACCGGAGTGATGCCCGAGCCCGCGGTCAGGAACAGCACCTTCGCCGGCGGCGGCTCCGGCAGCACGAATCCGCCCTGCGGTGCGGCCAGGCGCACCACACTGCCCACCGCGACACCGTTGACCAGATGGCTGGAGAGGAAGCCCTCCGGCATGGCCTTCACCGCAATCGAGATGAGCCGTTTGGCCTTGTGCTCAGGATCGGTCCAATCCGGCGGGCAGGTCAGCGAATACGACCGCCAATGCCAGCGGCCTTCGACCAGCACGCCGATGCCGATGTACTGACCCGGCGAGAACTTGAAGTCGAAACCCCAGCCCGGCTTGATCACCAGCGTGACCGAATCCGAGGTCTCCTTGCGTACCGCGACGATCCGGCCGCGCAGTTCGCGCGCCGACCACAGCGGATTCACCAGGTGCAGATAGTCGTCCGGCAGCAGGGGAGTGGTGATCCGCGCGGCAGCGCCGCGCAGTGCGTTCATCTTGGTGCGTCCCGCGGTCGCGCCTTCGGCGACGGGCGCCTCCAGCCATTCCCGGAGTCCCCGCACGGAGAATCCCCCAGTCTTCGATGCCATTTTCCGGACGTTCCTGTTCGTCGTGCGCTCGTGGCGCAGTGTCTTCATGCGCGACCCGAACCGGGTCACAGGCTCCGTGGCGCAGCTTCGTCGCTGCCCGGGTGCTTCGCGTGTGGCTTACCGCACGGTGTCACAGCAAGGTTACGGCATCGTAGGTTACGGTGCCGTCGGCGACAAGAATCCGTCATCCGGGCATGTTTTCGGCCGGGATCTCCGCCCATGAACGATGACGGTGAGCTACAGCAGGTCGAGCAGGAACGGCAGTTCCTGTGCCGCGTACCAGGCCAATTGGTGGTCCTCGGCATCACCGAGCACGAATTCGGCATCCGCGTCACCCAGATCGGCGGCGTCGATGACATCCACCGCCTTGGCAACCTCCGGTTCGGCCTCGGCCAGATCCACATGCACCGACGCGATGCGGTCGTACGGGATGGCACTCGATAGCCGCACCACGGCATCGTCGAGATCGGGCCGCAGCGTCGCATCGTCCACATCGGCGGCGATGACCGCGCGCCGGAAGATGGGACCGCGCGCGGGCGCCGCATCGGAATCGTCGGCGGAATCGCTGTCATTGTCGGCCGCGGCCTGATCCTCGGCCAGCAGCCGCAGTGAGGCGCGGGCGGCTTCGGCCATGGCGACCTCGGCGAGTTCGTCGTCGTCGCCCGAGGCGTAGGCCTCGCGCAGCGCCGGAGTCACCGCGAAGGCGGTGTCGTTGATGACCCGGATCTCCCGGTCCGCGACCAGTTCCCGCAGCATCGGCACAGTGGCCGGCACGTACACCCGCAATTTCTTCGACACGCCGGACGACTCACTGGACGCAGGCACCGAGCATCTCCTCCATCGACTCGTGCACCGAAGCGGTCAACACCGCGATATCGGCCATTGCGTCGCGGTCGGCGGTGAGTCCGTAGAAGACCCGCCCGTCATAGGAGGTGAGCCCGATACTCAAAGCCTGGAAGCGCAGCAGTGGCGACACCGGGTACATCTCCAGCATCCGCGCGCCGCCGATGTACATGGGCTGCTGCGGACCCGGCGCGTTGGTGATCACCAGATTGAACGTGTGCTCTGCAAAAGTACTCGCCGCCCGCACGCTCATGGCATGCAGGCTCGCCGGAGCGAAACCGGCCATATGCACGAGCGTCCGGGCCTGCACACCCAGCTGATGCCGGGAGTGCGCCTCGGTGGCGTGCTTGATGTGCGACAGCCTGATCACCGGATTCGGTTCGCCCACGGGCAGATCCACCAGCAGTGAGGTGATCTCGCCCGCCGGTTTCAGCGCCGCGCCGTCGGCGTACACCGACATGGGCACGACGGCCCGCAGCGTATCGGCCTCGGTGAGCACCTGGCCGCGCGAGAGCAGCCAATTGCGCAGCGCCCCGGTGACCACGGCGAGAATCACGTCATTGGTGGAGCAGTCGAACCGCTTGCGGATCTTGCGGTAGTCCTCCAGATCGGTGCGCACCACCTCCACCCGGCGATTGCGGGAGGTCCGGGTGTTCAGCGGGCTGTCCGGTGCGCCCAGGGCCGCGGTCCGCAGCATGGACACCATCTTCTGCACGGCCTTGCCGGTGGCGTCGACCACCGCGAACGCCTCGGCGCCGTGATGGCGCATGACCTCGAGGGCCTCGCGCGGCTGGGTGGCCAGGTGCAGGACCGCGCCGATGAGCAGCTCCAGATCGGCGGGCTCGCGATGTGCGATCCAGGCATCGTCGGCGACCTCGCGGGGTGCGGCCGAGGTGTCCAGGATCACATGCCCGATTTCCAGGGCGGAATCACCGTCCACCAGCGCCGAATGCGTTTTGGTGAACAGCGCCGAACGGCCCTGCGAGAGACCTTCGACGAGGTACATCTCCCACAGTGGCCGGGTGTGGTCGAGCGGGCGCGAGGCCAGCCGGGCGACCAGATCGAGCAGCTGTTCGTCGCTGCCCGGTTCGGGCAGCGCGGACCGGCGGACGTGATAGGTGATGTCGAAATGCGCATCGTCCACCCAGACCGGGCGGCCCAGCGTGAACGGGATTTCGCGCACTTTGCGCCGGTAGAGCGGCACCATCGGCAATCGCGATTCCACCAGCGACACCAGGCCCTCGTAATCGAGCGGCGGGTGGCCGGAGTTCCCGGCGGCAACCGGATTGCGCAGGATGGCGAGGGAACCGATGTGCATCGGGTTGCTGGTCGATTCGAGCCGGTAGAACGCTGTGTCCTGTGGCGTCAGTCTCGTGATCACGCTGCCCGCTACTCCCTGAGAATCCCTGCCTGCGCCCGCAATGGTGTCCCCCCGCCGAGACATCGGCGGCGCGCGCCGGTTGAGTGGCAAGCTATCGCAATCCGATGACCTGGGGGAACGATCCGGGCGCCACTGCCCGTGTGCTCGCGTCGTCGCCGACGGCCCCCGGTCCGGGTGCAGGCGCAAGCCTCCGCGCGCCGGACCTTTGTACATCGTACGCCAGCCCCCCGAAACAAGTTCCGCGACAAAGCAATCGGATTTTCTGCCGCCGCTTCGCTGCGGCGGGTTCGCGGAGGTATGGAAGCCTGAGACATGTCCACACGGGCTCCCCACAGATGCGCGCATTACCATGGCAGTGCGCGCGTCCTACGCGCACTGCTTTCCCGCCTGGGGGGCGTACCGATAGACCACCGACCAGAGGACTGAAAAGACCCGTGCCTGCGCTGTCGCTTTCGAGGTTGCTACGGATTGGTGAAGGTCGCACGGTCAAGCGCCTTGCGAACCTGGCGGATGAAGTCATCGCCCTGGACGAGGAGTTCGCGGCGCTGTCCGACTCCGAGTTGCAAGCCAAGACCGCTGAGTTGCGGGAGCGCTACGCCGACGGGGAATCCCTCGACGAGCTGCTCCTCGAGGCCTTCGCGACCGCCCGGGAAGCGTCCTGGCGAGTGCTCAACCAGAAGCACTACAAGGTGCAGATCATGGGTGGCGCCGCCCTGCACATCGGCAATGTGTCCGAGATGAAGACCGGTGAGGGCAAGACCCTGACCTGTGTGCTGCCCGCCTACCTCAATGCCATCGGCGGCGACGGCGTGCACGTGGTCACGGTCAACGACTACCTTGCCAAGCGCGACTCCGAGTGGATGGGCCGGGTGCACCGCTTCCTCGGCCTCGACGTCGATGTGATCCTCGGCGGTATGACCCCGGCCGAGCGCAAGGTGGCCTACAAGGCCGACATCACCTACGGCACGAACAACGAGTTCGGCTTCGACTACCTGCGCGACAATATGACCCACTCGCTGGACGATCTGGTGCAGCGCGGGCACAGCTTCGCCATTGTCGACGAGGTCGACTCGATCCTCATCGACGAGGCCCGCACCCCGCTCATCATTTCGGGCCCGGCAGACGCCTCCTCGAAGTGGTACGCCGAGTTCGCGCGCATCTCCCCGCTGCTGAAGAAGGACCTGCACTACGAGGTCGATATCAAGAAGCGCACCATCGGCGTGCACGAGGCGGGCGTCGAATTCGTCGAGGATCAGCTCGGTATCGACAATCTGTACGAGGCGGCGAACTCGCCCCTGGTCAGCTACCTGAACAACTCCATCAAGGCCAAGGAGTTGTACAACAAGGACAAGGACTACATCGTTCGCGACGGTGAGGTCATCATCGTCGACGAGTTCACCGGCCGAATCCTGGTGGGACGCCGCTACAACGAGGGCATGCACCAGGCCATCGAGGCCAAAGAAGCCGTGGAGATCCAGCCGGAGAACCAGACGCTGGCCACCATCACGCTGCAGAACTACTTCCGGCTCTACGACAAGCTGTCCGGTATGACCGGTACCGCCGAGACCGAGGCGGCCGAGCTGCACCAGACCTATGGCCTGGGTGTGGTGCAGATCCCGACCAATCGGGAAATGGTCCGTGCCGACCAGTCCGACCTCATCTACAAGACCGAAGAGGCCAAGTACGCGGCCGTCGCCGACGACATCGAAGAGCGGCACGAGAAGGGCCAGCCGGTGCTGATCGGCACCACCTCGGTCGAGCGCTCGGAGTACCTGTCCAAGCAGCTCACCAAGCGCGGTATCCCGCACTCGGTGCTGAACGCCAAGTTCCACGAGCAGGAAGCCCAGATCATCGCCGAGGCCGGCCGGCCCGGCGCGGTCACCGTCGCCACCAATATGGCCGGTCGTGGTACCGATATCGTGCTCGGCGGCAATGCCGACATCATCGCCGACATCCTGCTGCGCCGTCAGGGTCTGGACCCGGTCGAGACGCCCGAGGAGTACGAGGCGGCCTGGCTGCCCGCACTCGAGCGCGTCAAGGAGCAGACGGCGGAGGACGCCGAGACGGTGATCGAGGCCGGCGGCCTGTACGTGCTCGGCACCGAGCGGCACGAGTCGCGGCGTATCGACAACCAGCTGCGCGGTCGTTCCGGCCGTCAGGGTGACCCGGGTGAGTCCCGCTTCTACCTGTCGCTGGGCGATGAGCTCATGCGGCGCTTCAACGGCGCGGCCCTCGAGTCGATCATGACCCGCCTGAACCTGCCCGACGATGTGCCGATCGAGGCCAAGATGGTCTCGCGCGCGATCAAATCCGCGCAGACCCAGGTCGAGCAGCAGAACTTCGAGATCCGCAAGAACGTCCTCAAGTACGACGAGGTCATGAACCAGCAGCGCACGGTGATCTATGCCGAGCGTGCCCGCATCCTCAATGGTGAGGATATGGAGGGTCAGGTCCAGGAGATGATCACCGATGTGATCACCGCCTACGTCAACGGCGCCACCGCCGAGGGCTATGTGGAGGACTGGGATCTCGCCAAGCTGTGGACCGCGTTGAAGACGCTGTACCCCATCGGCATCGACTACAAGAATCTCACCGGCGAGAACTCGGACGGCGACGTCGGCGAGCTCTCCCGCGAGGAGCTGCTCGAGGCTGTTCTGGATGATGCGCACGGCTCCTACGAGAACCGTGAGAACGAAATCGATTCGCTCGCGGGCGAAGGCAGCATGCGCAATCTGGAACGCCAGATCCTGCTGTCGGTGCTGGACCGCAAGTGGCGTGAGCACCTCTACGAGATGGACTATCTCAAGGAGGGCATCGGCCTGCGTGCCATGGCCCAGCGCGACCCGCTGGTCGAGTACCAGCGTGAGGGCTTCGATATGTTCGCCGCCATGCTGGAGGGCCTGAAGGAGGAGTCGGTCGGCTTCCTGTTCAACCTGCAGGTCGAGGTGCAGCAGCCGCAGCCCGCCGGTGTTTCGGTCGGTGCGGGCCTGCAGTCGCCCGTCGGCAATCGCCCGCTGCCCACCGATGAGGTCGTCCCGGCGTCGAACGGCGCCCCGGCCGCCTTGCGTGCCAAGGGAATCGACGAGTCGGCGCCCCGCGCGCTGAGCTACTCGGGTCCGGATGAGGACGGCCGCGCGGTCGCCCACAGCGATGAGGACGAGTACGGCAACGGCAATGCCGATTCCGGCACCCGCCGCGAGCGTCGTGAGGCGGCTCGCACCCAGTCCAAGCAGGACAAGGCGCCGAAGTCCAAGCGCCGCCACTGATTCCGGTACCGCCGCGGTCCGAACAGGACCGCCGGTGTCCGGCCTGGATATGTAAGAAGACGCCCCGGGTGGATATCACCCGGGGCGTCTTCGTTTCCCCAGCGCCAGCTGGAAGCTCTGCACCGCCTTCAACGTGGACCGCTGTCCTGCACCCCGTGGACATCACCGGGGGTGTTCCGGCTCCCCTGGCCGGGGAGATGCCAACCCCTTCCTGGCACCTCCCCGAGCTGTCCGCTCCGCAGGACCGAAGCGAGCATCCTGCGCATTGATTCTCCCGGGAGCGAAACAATTCAGCGGTGTAATCCGCTGACTTGGAACATTTATCACGCAATGTTCCGGTACGGCAAATCAATGGACAGATTCACCGTTTGCTGGGATTTATATTTAGAATTACATGTACCAAGAATCGGCCCTACTCAACTTGTGAGTATGGCCTTGTTCGAAGGTGTATTCGTGATGATGCCGATGGACTGTCGGCGTGTGGTGGGGGTTCCCCAGCTCCCGCGTGTGACTGCTTGCCCTCCTGTAGGAGCCGCCCCGACTCGGCTGCTCTTACTACTGGTCGTGATGCTAGTCAGCGCGGGCGCCGGTGGCATCGGCCGCTGTATCGGTCACCGTATCGGTCATGCTTTACCGGCCGGTCTGTTATAGATGTGTGATTGCCCGGTGATATTCGGCACGGCCGGATTGGGGATTTGGTTGCGGTCTGTTAGCTGAGGTAAAGTGCATTGTGCGCGAGATCGAGGGGCTCTACGGGCGAGAACAAGAACAGGTCCAATTGGGCCGAATGCTCGCTATGGCTCGCTCCGGTCGCGGATCGGCCATTGTGTTGCACGGTGAACCGGGTGCGGGTAAATCGGCACTACTGCGGGACACCATCGCCCGGGCAACGGATTTCCGCGTACACGGGTGTGAGGGCGACCCCGCGGAATCGGAGCTGAATTTCGCGGCGCTGCACGAACTGCTGCTGCCGCTGGCCGATCGCCTGACCGCACTGCCCGCTCCCCAGGCCGAGGCGCTGGCGACGGCGTTCGAACACCGGGGCCGCCCCGTCGATGGATTCCTCGTCGGCGCCGCACTGGTCACACTGCTCTCGACCCTCGCCGCGGAACAGCCGGTATTGCTCGTTGTCGGCGATGCGCAACTGGTGGATGCCGCGACAGCCCGGGCCCTGCAGTTCGCGATGCGGCGGCTGGTCACCTCACCGGTGGTGCTGCTGTGCGCCCTGTCCGGCGATCCTTCGCAGACCGGGTGGAATCGGCTGCCCGCATTGCCGGTCGGCGGATTGTCCGATGCCGCCGCCCGCCGGCTGCTCGAACAGCGCTGGGGTGTTGTCGGAGCTTTGCGCGCGGCGCGGGTGCTGCGCGTGGCCGGCGGCAATCCGCTGGCCCTGCGTGAATTACCGGTCCAGGCGGAGGAATTCGCCGGTATCGCGGCCGGACCGGTGCCGCTGGGGTCGCGACTGGCCGGCGCCTATCACGATCGGATCGCCGCACTGCCCGATCCGGTGCGGATGCTGCTGCGGGTGGTGGCGGCGGAGGACCGCGGTGTGCTCCGCGTGGTGCTGGCCGCGGCGGCCGCCCTCGGGCATGCCGACGCCCACCTCGCCGCCGCCTATCTCGGCAGCGCTCAGCTCGTGAGTGCCTGGGAGCAGGCGGAATCGGCCGGACTGCTGGTGGTCGGCGACGGCCGTGTCGAGATGCGCAATCGCCTGCTGTGCACGGCTGTGTACGACGCCGCGACACCGGCGCAGCGCCGATCGGCGCACCGCGCGCTCGCGTCGGTACTGACCGGACCCGACGACATCGATCAGCGTGCCTGGCACCGGGCGGCCGCGACGGATCTGGCGGACGAAGAGCTGGCGGCGACGCTGACCGAGCGCGCCGAGCACACCCGCGACGGATCGCTGGTGGCCGCCGCCATGCTGCGCCGGGCCGCCGCGATCACTCCCGATCCCGTCGACGCGGGTGCGCGCATGGCGGCCGCCGCCCGTTTCGCCTGGGCGGGTGGGGATATCGAATCGGCGCGCCGGCTGCTGGATCGGGCCGTCGAGCGGATCGGCACCGAGCGGGCCGCCATCGCCGGCGGGGGACTGGCCGGACTCCTGGAATTCATTGCGGGCGAACCGGAACGAGCCAATGCCATGCTGCTGCACGACGCCGCCGTGGTGGATGCCGGGACCGCCGTCGAGCTGCGGGCGCTGGCCGCGCAGGCGCGCTGGGCCGCCGGTCACGATGACGCCGTGTCGATTCCGATGCATTTCGACACGGCCGCTTTCGCGCCGGGTCCGGCGCTGAGCATCTGTCAGTTGCCGCCCGCGCCACTGGTTCTGCTGTGGGGGTTGGCGGATCGGGCGCTCGAGCCCTTCACCCGGGCGGCAACGCAGCTGCGGGATGCCGGCGCCCGCCCGGCCGCGGTTTTCATGCTGCCGCAGCTGGCGATCGTGCAGTTCGCGAACGGCCGCTTACCGGCCGCGGAGGCGACGCTGGCCGACGCGTTCGAGCTGGCCCGATCCGTCGGGACCGACAATGTGCTTGCGCATTGCTGGAACCTGAACGCGAAAATCGCTGCGCTGCGTGGTGATTCCGACGTCGTCGGCGACAGTATCGAGCGCGCGCTGGCGCTGGCCCGCCCGCATCGGGCGCATGCGCTCATCGCCTCGTCCTATTGGCATCTCGGCTTCGATGCCTTGAGCAACGGTGATCCGGAGACGGCGTATCTGCGGCTGCGCGCCCTGGCTCAGCCCGGGCACGATGCCCGGCATTCGACCTACGCCCGGCTCGCGGCCCCCGATATGGTCGAGGCGGCCTGCCGGATCGGCCGGGTCGGCGAAGCGGCCGAGTACTACGAGACCATCCGCGCCTGGGCGCTGCGTTCCCGGGCCGACTGGGCGATGGCCGCCGCCTACACCTGCCGGGCGCTGCTGAGCGAGGACGAGCGGGCCGACCACTACTTCCGCCGCGCCCTGGCGGTCCGCCGTACCCGGCACGACCTGAATCACGCGCGCACCCGTCTGCTGTACGGCAAGTGGTTGCGTCGCGCCCGGCGCCGCGGTGACGCCGCCGAGCAATTGCGCACGGCCCTGGAGTCTTTCGAGCGCATGGGGGCCGTCCCGTGGATCAGGAGCGCCCAGCAGGAACTGGATCTCACCGGCCGCGGTCCTGCGCTCGCACCCGGGACCGGCGCCGGTTCGGTGCTGACGGCGCAGGAATTGCGGGTCGCCCGCCTGGCCGCGCAGGGCCTGACCAATCGCGAGATCGGCGTCGAACTGTTCGTCAGCCCGCGGACCGTCGGACATCACTTGTCCCGGACCTTCGGCAAGCTCGGCCTCACCGGCAGAGCCGAACTCGCCGATATCGATTTCGCCAACGGCCTGCGGATCGGCCGGCAGACCTGAACCGTCAGTCCAGGGGCACGGATTCGCCCCAGTAGCGCGGATCCGAGTTGATGAGGATCATGCCCGCCACACTTCCGGCGCAGCTCCCGCACGCGTCCACTCGAATGAGCTTGTCCACATCGATGTCACCACCGAGCACGGCGCGCGCCGAGAGCCAGACGGCGCGCAGATACAGGGCGGCCGGCCTGCCGCAGCGGACGCACTCCGGCAAGTCCACGCTGTCGTCGTTGCGGCCGATCCGCACCTCCGGGGTCACCGGCGCACCCGGCCCCAAATCCTCATCGAGGAGCGGCGAGTACTCGCTCCGCTCATGGTCTTCCACCTCGGCAGGCTAAACCACGCGCGGGAAACCCCGCACCCCCTACGGGAGGGTGACTGCGAGTGGGTACGGCGGAGTGATGCCTGCCGCGCCCGGAGTGCACAGGATGAGGTGATTGCCTGACGGCGGATTCGGCTGGGGGAGTTGGCAGATGAGACGACACATACTGCTCGTGGCGGGCGCGGTGCTGCTGTCGGCAGTGCTCTGGCATTTCGGCACCGGATTGCGCCCGCTGCCAGGCTTGGCTTTCCTGGCCCCGCTGCCGGTACTGCTGCTCGCACCACGGGTCTCGGCCTGGACGGCATTCCTCGCCGGACTGCTCTCCTGGTTCGGTGGTGAAGTGCAGCTGTGGTCCTACTTCACGGACACCGTCGAACAACCGATCCCGTTCACCGTGGCAGTGCTTGGCGGATCGGCTCTCGTGTTCGGCGCATTGGTCGTGGTGATGCGGGGGCTGCTGCACCGGGGCCATCCCGGGTGGGCAGCGCTCGCACTGCCCACGGGGTGGGTCACCCTGGAATTCCTACTGTCACTGGCCGGTTCGACCGGCGCGTGGTGGAGTCTCGCCTACACCCAGGCTGGTGTACTGCCCCTCGTCCAGTCGGTCTCCCTCACCGGCGTCTGGGGAATTACGTTCCTGATTCTGCTGGTGCCGTCCGCAGTCACGGCGGTGGTGAATGCGACTGGTCCCCAGCGCATTCGGATTGCCGCCACCTCCTCTGCCGCGCTGCTCGCCGTAGCAGCTTTCGGCGCATGGCGATTGATGGTCCCGGCGGAAGGCGATTCGGTCCGCGTCGGCCTGCTCGCGATTTCCCAACCGCCCGATTATGTTCCGGTGGACTCCACCGACGGCCGCGATATGGTGGCGCGCGCGATCACCGAAATCAATTCGCTGGCCGACCGGGGTGCGCAGGCCGTAGTGCTCCCCGAAAAAGCCTGGAGTGCAGACGATTCCACACTCCATCTGCTCTCCGATCCGCTGTCGGAGGTGGCGGCCCGCCGCAATATCCACGTGGTGGCGGGGCTGGTCCTCACCCGGGACGGCAGCAGCATCAATGCCGCCATCGATTACCCCTCCCGCATCGTCTACGCCAAGCACTACCTCGTCCCCGGCCTCGAGGACGACCTGACCCCCGGCACCGGCTGGGCCATGGTTCCCGGTCGGCCCTGGTCTCTCGCAGTCTGTTTCGACCTGGATCGCCCCGCCCTGGTGCGGCAGAACCGCCACCTCGGCGCGACACTCCTGCTCGTGCCCGCCCTGGATTTCACCGACGACTACTGGTTGCACAGCCGCATGGCGGTCCTGCGCGGCATCGAATCCGGCATGGCCATAGCCCGCGCCCCGCAATTGGGCGAACTGGTGGCCAGCGACTCCCGGGGCCACATATCGGCCTCCGTCAGAACGGATATCACCGTCACCCGATCCGTGCTGGCCGATCTTCCCCTCCCCACGGACCGCACCCTCTACGCCCGCTTCGGCGACTGGTTCGCCTGGCTGTCGGTGGCCCTGTTCGCCGCCGCTCTGCTCAGACTCTGGTCAGTTCGAACAGGCGGAACTTCCGGTCCCCGGCCAAGCGCTGCTCCATGACGTAGCCGCGCCAGAACGTGGTTGCGTGCTGCCAGGCGTTGCAGCGGTCGGCACCGGTGAGCCAGCGGACCTCGACGGTGAATCGCTCACCGTCGACGTGCAATTCGGCCTGCTCGGCGGCTTTCAGATTGGCCGACCAGGCGGGGTGTTCGGGACGTCCCCAATTGGAACCGATGAGCAGGAACACTTTCCGGTTGTCCGGGTCGGGCACGTAGAGCAGGGATACCGTGCGCGGCAGTCCGGTGCGGCGGCCGCGGACGGTCAGTTCGAGGGAGGGCAGCCCGGCCAGATCGAGCACGCCCTTGCGCCCCCGGGTGACCCGCCTGATGGTCCGGTCGAGCGCGAGGATCGCCGGTGACATGCGCATGACGATCGGGCGTGCAGCAATGGCCCGTCCGAGCGCGGGCAGCGGATTCCAGCGTGCCCCGTCGCCGGGCCGGCGCTGCCGTCGATGCTGTCGCATGGCGTCTACCAGGCCCGCTGCGGGAGATCCCAGTCGTCCCGCCAATCGCTGGGGCCGACCGTGCCCGGTGGCAACGGCTCGTCATAGGGATCGACCGCACAGGGCCGTTGTGTGCGTGGAGGTTTCGACTGTGCGGCCCGCAGTCCCGCCGCCGCGGTCTGGTGCAGCAGCGAAGCGGCATAGGGATGGTCGGTGAAGGTGCGCCGCATCTCGGCGGCGCTCTCGCGCGCCTGGGCGCACGCGGCCTGCTGCGCCTCGATCACCAGGTGCGCGAGGTCCCGCACCGCCGTCCCCTGCAGCGAATCGGCGATGGACAGCCCGGTGAGCGTCCCGTCGGCATCGACCTCGGCACGCACCTGCCCCTGCGCCGCCGCACCCTGCCCGCGGATCCGGGTCACCTGCTGCCCGATATGCGCGGCGTGCAGCATCAGTTCGGTCAGTGCGGTATCGGCATTGCTCGAGATCATGGAACTCCCTAGGGGTTGGGGAATTTCAGTGGGCTGCGAGAGGTGGGGGCTGCGAGAGGTGTGGGCTGCGGCCGAACTCAGATGGTGGTGGTCTGGCCGCCTTTGAACCAGGGGTCGTTGGTATTGAGGGCATTGAGGAGTAGCCGGATGGCCGCTACCCGTGCCTGTTTGCCCGGCAGGCTGTCGAGGGCGCATTCGGGGTCGGCGGGCGGGCCGAGGTGGGTGCAGCCGCGCGGGCAGTCCTCGATGGCGTCGGCGAGATCGGAGAACGCGCCGATGACATCGTCGGGCGTGATGTGCGCCAGGCCGAAGGAGCGAACGCCGGGGGTGTCCACCACCCAGCCGCCCTCCACCAGGGGCAGGGCGACGGATTGGGTGGAGGTGTGCCGGCCCTTGCCCACTCCGGATACCACGCCGACGGCTCGATCCGCGTCGGGGACAAGGCGATTCACCAGCGTCGACTTGCCCACGCCGGAGTGCCCGATGAGCGCGGTGAGGCGGCCGTTCAACAGTTCCAGCACCGGTTCGAGCGGATCGTCGACCCCGCCGTAGACGATGGTGAGGTCCAAATCCTCGAAGGTGGCGGCGAATTCGGATTCTGCGGCGAGATCATGTTTGGTCAGGCACAGAATGGGTTGCAGCCCACCGACATACGCCGCGACCATGGCGCGCTCCACGAATCCGGTGCGGGGCGGGGGATCGGCCAGGGCGACCACGATGAACAGCTGCCCGGCATTGGCGACGACGATCCGTTCGAACGGATCGGTGTCATCGGCGGTGCGGCGCAGAACCGTTCGCCGTTCCGCGACCCGGACGATGCGCGCCAGGCTGTCCGGCTTACCGGAGATATCGCCGACCAGGTCCACCTGATCGCCGACCACTATGGGAGTGCGGCCCAATTCGCGGGCGCGCATGGCGACGATCCGGTGTTCCGGATCGTCGTCGAGCACACAACCCCACCGGCCACGGTCGACCGCGACGACCATGGCCGCTTCCGCATCCAGATGCTGCGGACGGGTTTTGGTGCGGGGACGCGAGGCCTTGCCCGGACGGATCCGGACGTCGGACTCGTCGTACTCGCGGCGCTTCAGTTCCCTGCCTCCGATTCGCTGAGCATGTTTTCCCACAGCCCAACGAAATTCGGGAGCGTCTTGGCGGTGGTGCCGATGTCCTCGATCTCGATGCCCGGCACCACGAGACCGATAATCGCTCCGGCAGTGGCCATTCGGTGATCGGCGTAGGAGTGCCACTGCCCGCCGGACAGCGGCGCCGGGGTGATGATCAGCCCGTCCTCGGTCTCGGTGACATTGCCGCCGAGCCGGTTGATCTCGGCGGCAAGGGCCGCGAGCCGATCGGTTTCGTGGCCGCGCAGGTGCGCGATACCGCGCAGGCGGGACGGCGAATCGGCAAGGGCCGCAAGGGCTGCGACGGTCGGGGTCAGCTCACCCACGTCGTGCAGATCGATATCGATGCCGGCGAGGCGCTGCGGCCCGTGTACCGTGAGCACATTCTCGAAGCTGCGACATTCCGCGCCCATGCGCACCAGGATTTCGCGGATCACATCGCCGGGCTGCGTGGTGTAGCGCGGCCAGTGCGGAATGGTCACCGTGCCGCCGGTGACGGCCGCCGCCGCCAGGAACGGGGTGGCATTGGAGAGATCCGGCTCCACTTCCCAGTCCACGGCGCGGATCGGCCCGGGCGCTACCGTCCAGGTCTGCGCCTTGCGCGGATCGGTGGGAGCTTCCACCTGCACATCGGCCTGGCGCAGCATCTGCACCGTCATCTCGATGTGCGGCATCGAAGGCAGCCGCGCGCCATCGTGATTCACGGTGACGCCCTGTTCGAACCGCGCCGCCGACAGCAGCAGTCCGGACACGAATTGCGAGGATCCGGAAGCGTCGATGGTGACCGGCCCACCGCGCAGCGCACCCGTTCCGTGCACCACGAAAGGCAGTGTGGCGCCGTCGATATCGACGCCGAGGCTGCGCAGCGCGTCCAGGATGGTGTCCAGCGGCCGTACCCGCGCCTGCTCGTCGCCGTCGAAGGCGACATCACCGGTGGCCAGGGCGGCCACCGAGGGCAGGAATCGCATGATGGTGCCCGCGAGCCCGCAGTCCACGACCGCACTGGTGAATTCCGCGGGCGGGGTGACGGTGAGCGTATCGGCGTCACCCTCGATTCCCACGCCCATGGCCCGCAGCGCATCGATCATGAGGTTGGTGTCGCGGCTGCGCAGCGCACCGGTGAGGGTGGACCGCCGATCCGCCAGTGCGGCGAGGATCAGCGCCCGGTTGGTAATGGATTTGGACCCGGGCAGGGTCACGGTCGCGTGCACGGGAGTTCGGACATGGGGCGCGGGCCAGAAAGTCACAGGTCCATCTTCCCAAACGATCGACGCCCTGCGGGGCTCCCCGCCCCTTTCGTCCGGTGCGGGACCTGGAAAACCGCGGTTTTCCCACCGTATCGGCTGTCCTGGACCCTGGAATGCCCGTCAGACTAGCCATATACGTATATGAGTACGTATACTGGCCGAGTGATCGATCCCATCAGCCTCACCCTCGGCGCCGCACTGGTCGGCGGTGGCTGGGTGCTCGGCCGCTTCGGTTCCCGCCGGAACAAGCAGCCCAAGCAGCTCGCACAAGCCACCGCGTTGTGCGGCTGCGGCCACGATCTCGCCGTGCACGATCGGGAGGGCAGTCGCTGTCACGGCGAAACCTTCCGCAAGAACGGCCACGGCCTCAAGGAGTGGGCGAGCTGCAACTGCCGGCGCTACACCGGCCCGACCCCGATCGAAGATTTCTTCGTCCCCCCGGCCCTGCCGCCGACCCCCTGAAATGCCGAACGCCGGTCCCCTGCAAGGGAACCGGCGTCCTAGGCGCTGTTTACTTGTTGCGCCCGTGCAGGAACGGCACGATCTTGCGCAGCAGCTTCATGGTGCTGTCGGTCCGCGAGTACGACAGCAGCGCCATACCCGGAATCGTGAAGCGCTGCACCGCGATCGAATGCGGCCGCGAGAATTCCAGCAGCCCCGGTGCACCGTGGATGCGCCCGATACCGGAATCGCCGACGCCGCCGAACGGCAGTCCGGAGATGGCGGCGTAGCTGAGCACCGAATTCACCGAGGTGCAGCCGACATTCAGGCGGCGCGCGATCTCCAGCCCGTGCTTGGCCGAGTACACCGCCGAGCCCAGTCCGTACTTGCTCTTATTGGTCAGCTCGACCGCTTCGTCGATGCCGTTGACGGTGCGAATGGTGACGGTCGGCCCGAAGGTCTCCTCGCACACCGCATCCGAGGATTCGTCGGTATCGACCAGGATGACCGGCTCGATGAACGGACCCTTGATGGATTCGGGCCCGCCGAGCACGGCGGTGCCACCGTTCTTCAGCGCGTCCTCGATATGCCGCCGCACGATATCGATCTGGCTGGGCATGGTCATCGGCCCGTAGGAGGCCTTGTCGTCCGAGCCCGGCTTGATATCGGTGAGAATTCGCTTGACCTCGGCAATGAACGGCTCAGCGATCGACTTGTCGACGTAGACCCGCTCGACGCCCGCGCAGGTCTGCCCGGAGTTGGAGGTGGCGCCCCACGCGACCGCGTCCGCCGCGGCCTTGATATCGGCGTCTGCGGCCACGATCACCGCATCCTTGCCGCCGCACTCCAGCAGTACCGGGGTGAGCGAGTCGGCCGCGGAGGCCATGATCTTCTTACCGGTCGCGGTCGATCCGGTGAACGCCAGCTTGTTCACGCCCGCGCGCACCAGCGCGGCACCGGTGGCGCCGAAGCCGTTGATGGCGACGAAGACACCGTCCGGCAGGTCCGGATTCGCCTCGGCGAAGGCGGCGGCGACGAAATTGCCGATGCCCGTGGAGAATTCGCTCGGCTTGAACACGACCGTATTACCGGCGGCGAGCGCATAGGCAATGGACCCGTTGGGGGTGTAGATCGGGTAGTTCCACGGCCCGATGATGCCGACCACGCCCAGCGGACGCTGCTCCACATGCGCGGAGAAGTTCGACATCAGCGCACCCGGCGAGACCTTCTTCGGCTTGAGCACCTTCTCGGCATTGGAGGCCGCCCACTTGATGTGCTCGAGCACCAGCATGAGCTCGAGGTAGGCGTCGTCGAGCGGCTTGCCGTTCTCGGCGTGGATGAGCGCGCACAGCTCGTCGGATTTCGCGACCAGCTTGCTGTTCCAGCGCAGCAGATGCCGCTTGCGCTCGGCGTAGCTCAGCGCGCCCCAGGTGGCGGCGGCGGTGCGGGCCTTGGCGACGGCGGCGTGCACTGCGGCCTCGTCATCGATCTTGTAAGTGGCGAGAACCGCGCCGGTGGCGGGGTTGACGGAGGTCAGCACGGCGTCCTGATCGATCGGGGCGGTGTCGGTAGCAGGCATGATTGGCAGCGGTCCCTTTACGAGAGTGTGATGCGACGAACGTCTCATACGTTCCAAGTGAAGTCAATTGCCCTCACTTTACCCGCGAGTGCTTCAAGGTGTGGGAAGTCTCGAATCTGTCGGTGTCCGGTGGCAGCATGGTGACCATGTGCGGTAGGTACGCGACAACCACGAATCCCGCCACGCTGGCCGCCGAACTCGATGCTCTCGACGAGACGAGTGCCGGCAACGGCAAGGGCTTCGACCCGAACTACAACGTGGCGCCCACGAATCAGGTGCTCACAGTGGTGGAGCGGCACGACCGCGACCACCCGCAGGACCCGGCGACACTACGCATCCGGGCCATGCGCTGGGGTCTGATCCCGCCCTGGAGCAAGGCTTCCGAGCCCGGCATCCCGGCCAAGGGCAAACCGCTCTTCAATGCCCGTGCCGATAAGGCTGCCACCACCGCATCCTTCCGCGATGCCGTGAAGAAGCGCCGCTGCCTGGTCCCCATGGACGGCTGGTACGAGTGGGTGACCGAACCGGGCGGTTCGGGCAAGGCCGTCAAACAGCCCTTCTTCATGTCCAGGGCGGACGGTGAGCGCCTCTATATGGCCGGTCTCTGGTCGGTCTGGCGCGACCGCAGTCTGGGCGACGAGGCGCAGCCCCTGCTGTCCTGCACCATCCTGACCACGGACGCTGTCGGCGACCTCACCAAGATCCACGACCGCATGCCACTACCCATGCCCCGCGAGCACTGGGCCGCCTGGCTGGACCCGGACCACCCCGCACCGGAAGAACTCCTGGAAACCCCACGCCCCGAGGATGTTTCGGACATCCTCATCCGTCCGGTGCCGTTATTGGTGAACAGCGTCCGCAATAACGGGCCCGAGCTATTGAGCAAGGTGGACGAACAGGCCGGTCAGATCAGTCTGATCTGACCGGCCCGCACGAATCAATCTGCTAGAGATCGCATTTCACCGAAGGCAGGGCGATATTCAGCCCGCACTTGAACGCGCCGGTGGCCAGATCGATGATCTTCGTCGTCATGGTGCCGCCCAGCTTGCCGGCCTTTTCGGGCTTCTCGTCCTTCTGTGGCGCTTGCTGCCCGGGCGCCGACGGATCGGGTCCGAGCGGATAGTTCGGATTTTGGGGAGCGACGGTGATGGGGGCCGCCGTCGCGGTGGCTGCCGTCAGCGGGCCGGACGCCAGCGCTACGAGCAGTGCGCCGGAGACGGCTACCACGCTGGTTCGAAATCGCTGATGGGGAGACATAAACGCATCACATCCTCGAGTCGGGCGAACCTGGCGAGAGGGGGAAACGTACAAAAACGACAAATACGCACTGAGACAAGTAACGCACAGAGTGGGCCGCGATCCGGGGATCGCGGCCCACTTTGTGCGTGTCAAGGCACTGGTCAGGTGCCCATATTGCTAGCCGATCGCCGCAGCGGCGGCCTCTTCGATCTTCTCCTGCCGGGCCTGGATACCACCGGAGGTGCGCAGCGGCACTTCCTTCCAGAACATCACCAGGATCAGCGCGATGAGCGCGACCGCGGCAGCCACGAGGAACACGGTGTCCATGGCGTTGGCGAAGCCGACCTTGAGCGGATGCGCCAGCGTCGGATTCACCTTCTGGATGATCGAGCTGTCGTCGAGCACCTTCGCCGCGGCGGCCTGGTCGTGCTGAGCGAGACCGGTGGCCAGCGCCACATCGGCCGGATTGCTGCTCTGCATGCCGTCCCTGATCGCCTGCTGGTACGACGATGTTGTTGCGGCGGACTGCAATTCGGTGCTGATATTCGGCCCGATCTGCGAGAACATGATCGACAGGAAGACCGCGACACCCAGGGTTCCGCCGATCTGCCGGAAGAAGGTCGCGGCCGCGGTGGACACGCCCATATCCTGCGGCGGCAGCGCGTTCTGAATCGCCAGCGTCAGCGGCTGCATCAGATTGCCCAGGCCGAGGCCCACAATGAGCATGAACAGCATGGCCACGTACAGCGGGGTGTCCGCGCCGATGAAGTGCAGCATGAACAGACCCAGCACCAGCAGGCCCGCGCCCAGCGGCGGGAAGATCTTGTAGCGGCCGGTGCGAGAGATGGTCTGACCGGCGAAGATCGAGGCCGTCATCATGCCGACCACCAGCGGCAGCATCTGCATACCGGCGAGGGTCGGGCTGGAACCACGCACCACCTGCAGGTACTGCGGCAGCATGGTCATGCCACCGAACATGGCCGAGCCGACCACGATCGAAATGGCCACGCCGAGTGCGAAGGTCGAGTTCTTGAACATGCGCAGCGGAATCAGTGCGGCATCACCGAGTTTGGCCTGCACCGCGATGAATCCGATCAAGCCGAGCGCACCGACCACGTAGCAGACCATGGAGTTGGTACTGCCCCAGCCCCAGATGCGGCCCTGTTCGGCGACGACCAGCAGCGGCACCAGTCCGATGGCCATGGTGAGCACGCCGAACCAGTCGACGGTCGCCTTGGATCGCTGCACCTTGGGCAGCTTCAGCACGCGGGACACGACGGCCAGCGCGATGATGCCCAGCGGCACGTTCACCAGGAACACCCAGCGCCAGCCGGTGATCCCGAGGATCTCGTTCTGACCGGAGATGATGCCGCCGAGGACCGGGCCGGCCACGCTGGAGGTACCGAACACGGCCAGGAAGTAACCCTGGTAGCGAGCGCGCTCACGCGGCCCGACCATATCGCCGAGGATGGTCAGCGCCAGCGACATCAGACCGCCCGCGCCCAGACCCTGGAAGGCCCGGAAGGCCGCCAGCTCGTACATGGACGAGGCGAAGGCGCACAGCAGCGAACCGGCCACGAAGATCGAGATGGCCGCCAGATAGAACGGCTTGCGGCCGTACATATCCGAGAGCTTGCCGTACAGGGGAGTGGAGAGGGTCGCGGTGATCAGGTACGCGGTGGTGACCCACGCCTGCATCGAATAACCCTGCAGGTCATCGGCAATGGTGCGGATCGACGTCGACACGATGGTCTGGTCGAGCGCGCCGAGCAGCATGCCGAGCAGCAGGCCGCTGAGCACGACCATGATTTGTTTGTGTGTGAAACCGGCGGTGGACTGCGGTTCCATTTCTGCTGTAGTCGTCACGAATTACTCTCTGGGGACTCGATTTTCGGAAGAATTTTGGATGTGCCCTTGGGGTAGAGGGCAGCCATCTTGAGACTGCGGGTCTGCTCGTAGCCGTCGACGAACCTGCTCAGCAGGGTGACGAAGGATTCCTGCTCGTCAGGGGTCCAGTCGGCCATGATGTCGCGCAGTGTCTCGTTGCGCCGTACTCGGATCTCGGCGGCTACGTCGTGCCCTGCGGCGGTCACCGCCAGCACGCTGACCCGGCCGTCGGCGGGGTCGGCACGGCGTTCGATGAAACCGCGTTTCACCAGGTTCGCCGCCTGCCGGCTGATGGTCGAGGCGTCCGAGTAGAGCGCCTCGGCGAGGGCCCCGGAGCGCATCGGCCCGTTGTGGATCAGCTTGAACAGGATGGCGAACGCGGCGGGTTCGACCTCGCCGTCGGTGGCCGCGGCGATCTGCGCATTGGCGCGATCCCGCAGTCTGTTCAAACGAATGATCTGGGTGGCGACGGTGTCGGCCACGTCGTCGGTGACGGGGCAACTGGGTTGCGCCTGGTCATCGGTCACGGGTCCACCTCCTTGCATCAAACAACTGCTTGTGTCTATCAACTGCTTGTAGCAATCAACTAGTTGTACTCAGCAAGTATGTGGAGATAGTTGTTCCTTGGCAAGTTATTTTCGGCGGGGGTGTCTCAGCTCACTGCGACCGCGGCGGTAACGGCGCTGGTCAGCCGTACCAGCTCGGCCGGATCGAGCTCGATTTCCAGCCCGCGCCGCCCGGCGCTGCACAGCACCCGATCGAACCCGAGTGCGGATTCGTCGATGACGGTCGGCAGCCGCTTCCGCTGGCCGAGCGGCGAAATCCCGCCCAGCACATAGCCTGTCGTGCGTTCCACCTTCGCCCTGTCGGCCATGACGGCCTTGCCGTCACCGAGCGCCGCGGCCGCCGCCTTGAGCGAAAGCTTGGCCGGAACCGGCAGCACCGCCACCGCGAGCCCGCCCGAACCGAGCTCGATGACCAGCGTCTTGAAGATCTGTTCCGCGCTCACCCCGAGTTCCGCCGCAAGCGCAGCCACCGCCTCCGCACCGTAGGAATCGCTGCGCGGATCGTGCGGGTAGGCGTGCACCCGGTGCTCCACTGCTGCCTGCACCAGTGCCTTGATCGCGGGGGTCGAAGCTGCCATGCGCCCACCCTAAACAGCGGCCCACCGCGCGAGATACCGATTTTTCGCGTCCTCGGGGAACATGGCGACCACTCGGCCTGTTGCATGCCATACGCGTTATGTTTCCCATCACGAAGGAGGAGTCGGTGACCGTTCTGGTCCAGGAACGCCCGGTGCGCTTGGTGCTGCACCCTGCCGGTTTCCCGGCGCTCACCCCGCTCGCGGTAGATTCGACAGCTACGGCGATCGAAGGGAACAACGTGACGAGCGACGACGACATGGTCGTTCGCCTGCCCGATGACGACTCGGATACTGCCGAGACCATCCAGGCCGGCGACAACGGCACCGACGACGGCACGGAACGTGCGCGCAGCACGGAGACCCCCCAGGAACTGACGCGCCGATTCGAGCGCGACGCACTGCCGCTGCTCGATCAGCTCTACGGCGCGGCCCTGCGCATGACGCGCAATCCGGCCGACGCCGAGGATCTGGTCCAGGAGACCTTCGCCAAGGCGTACCAGGGCTTCCGGTCCTTCCGCGAGGGCACCAATCTGCGGGCGTGGCTGTACCGCATCCTCACCAATACCTACATCAACTCGTATCGGAAGAAGCAGCGCCAGCCCGCGCAGTATCCGACCGACGAGATCAGCGACTGGCAGCTGGCCGCCACCGCCGAGCACACCTCACAGGGTTTGCGCTCGGCCGAGATGGAGGCGCTCGAGGCCCTGCCCGACGACGACATCAAGCGGGCTCTACAGGAGCTGCCGGAGGAATTCCGGATGGCGGTGTATTACGCCGACGTGGAGGGCTTCCCCTACAAGGAAATCGCCGAGATCATGGGAACCCCCATCGGAACCGTCATGTCCCGCCTGCACCGCGGCCGTAAGCAGCTCAAGGGCCTGCTCGCCGACGTGGCCCGGGAACGCGGATTCAACCGGGGCAGCGATACGCGTCAGGAGGTCACCCAGTGAGCGACGAGATGGACATGGACTGCACGGCGGTGCTCGCCGACGTGTGGCTGCTCCTGGACAACGAATGCGACGAGACCATCAAGGCCCGTCTCCAAGAGCACATCAACCGCTGCTCGCCCTGCATCGAGGCCTACGGCCTCGAGGAGAAGCTCAAATCCCTGCTCAACCGCAAATGCGGCGGCGAGCGCGCCCCCGACTCCCTGCGCGCCCGTCTCACCATGGAAATCCGGACCACCTTCACGCTCCCCCGCCTCCCCGATACTTCAGCGCCCGACTGAGTGCCGTCGCCGGTCACACACGCGTGCCGGCGGTTAGGCGCCACCCCGATTTTGGGGGTACCCGGGGAGTTACCCGGACCTCACGAAATCAGTCGTCACGTTCCGTAGAAATAGCTTGAGCGGCACTCTTCCCGCTGGGAAGTGGTGCCGCTCAGTGCTTTTGGAGCTAGGTACTGCAACTCAGGCGTTCGGACGCTTGCCGTGGTTGGCTGCGTTCTTCTTCCGGCTGCGCTTCTTACGGCCACGCTTACCCATGGGTAGTCTCCCTTCTGTTCATGGCATTCTTTCATGTGTGGTTGTCTGTACCTTCATCGGATACAGGGTCAACGGAAACAAGGAGCCTCATGGCCGAGGAAGTGCTCGCGGAGATGGTGTCCACCGTCTACCAGATCGTCGCCACTGTGGGCGATCAGGTGAAGGAGGGTGACACGCTGGTAATCCTCGAGTCGATGAAGATGGAGATCCCGGTCGTGGCCGAGATCGACGGCACTGTTGCCTCCATCAACGTCAAGCCCGGCGATGTGATCCAGAAGGACGACCTGATCGCCGTCATCAGCTGACGGTATCTTCGGCCTCCGCTTCGCTCCGGCGGGTTCGTGGCCCTGGGAGTCTCGTTCTTCCCTCCCTCCGCTCCTCCGCTGCGCTCCCCCGCTCCACTCAGTCCAGAACGAGACGGGCCACGAACATGGGAGCGTGGGAAGATACCCAATGTTGTGGGTATCAGAGGAGCGAGGGTGAATGTCGACACTGAGCGATCTACTGGCTGAGCACACCGACCTACCGGGTGCCGCCGTCGATCATCTTCAACGTGTGGTGGGGGATTGGCAGTTACTTGCCGACCTCTCCTTCGCGGATTTGCTGCTCTGGGTGGGGACCGGCCCGATAGCCGAGGGCGCCGAAGTGGTGTGCGTCGCACAGGCCCGCCCCACCACCGCCCCCACCGTGCACCCGGAAGATCTGGTCGGTTCGCAGGCGACCAAGGAGATGCACCCGCAGATCTTCGAGGCCCTGCAAACGAATGACATCGTGCGGGTGGACACCGATTCGGAGGTCTCCGGCGTCTATCACCCGCAGCCGGTGCACGCGATTCGCGAGGCGATTCCGGTGCGCGTCGGCGACGATGTGATCGCCATTCTCGGTCGTGATACCGATGTGCAGCGCCGAAAGATGCGCTCCAGCTTGGAGATCGCGTACATGGCGGCCTCCGACGACCTGTGCCAGATGGTCAATGACGGCACCTGGCCGACGCTGGAGGATCGCACCGGTTCGCACTCCAGCCCAAGGGCCGGTGACGGTTTCATCCGTCTCGACACCGACGGCATCGTGGTTTACGCCAGCCCGAACGCGCTCTCGGCCTACCACCGCATGGGTCTGCAGAACGATCTGGTCGGTCAGGATCTGGCGCTCACCACCCGGTCGCTGATCACCGATCCGTTCGACGCGCAGGAGGTGGTCGGCGATATCCAGGCCGCCCTGGCCGGAAAGGCCGGGCGCCGAATGGAAGTCGAGGCGCGCGGGGCGACGGTACTGCTGCGCACCCTGGTACTGCGCCCGAACGGCAATCTCGGCGGAGCGGCGGTGCTGGTCCGCGATGTCACCGAGGTGAAGCGCCGCGACCGCGCGCTGCTGTCCAAGGACGCGACCATTCGTGAGATCCACCACCGGGTGAAGAACAATCTGCAGACGGTCGCCGCGCTGCTGCGATTGCAGGCCCGCCGCACCGAGAACGAGGAGGCCAGACTGGCGCTCACCGAATCGGTCCGGCGTGTGACTTCCATTGCGTCGGTTCACGAAATGCTGTCCATGTCGGTCGACGAGGAGGTCGATCTCGACGAGGTGGTCGACCGCCTGCTGCCGATAATGGCCGATGTGGCAACGGTGCACACCGCGCGCATCAAGGTCCGCCGGGCCGGCTCGCTGGGGGTCTTCTCCGCCGAACGTGCAACCCCCCTGGTCATGGTGCTCACCGAATTGGTGCAGAACGCCATCGAACACGCCTTCGATGCGGGCGAGAACGGTACGGTCACCATCCGTTCCGAGCGCTCCGCCCGCTGGCTGGACGTGATCATCAGCGATGACGGCCGCGGCCTGCCCGACGGTTTCAGTCTGGAAGCCTCGGACCGCCTGGGCCTGCAAATTGTCCGCACCCTGGTCACCGCCGAACTCGGCGGCTCCATCGGCCTGCACCCCGGCGCCGACATCGGCACCGACGCGGTCCTGCGCGTCCCCCTCGGCCGCCGTTCGGCCCGCTGAAGATATGTCCTGAATAAAGCCCGAAACCTATTCACCGGGATTGTTCTTGTCCAAGAACGCAACAACTGATCTCGTGAGATCCGGGTAACTCCCCGGGTACCCCCAAAATCGGGTATGTACCCAACCGCACTACGCGTGCATAACAGATAACGGATCTCAGCCGTGCGCTAAAGGTTCGGAGAGGCGGTACAGACACGAAAGCCCGGCACCATGTGGTGCCGGGCTGAATTGCGCTATGGCCGTAAGGCTGATCGGCCGTAGCGCCAGTCGTCTAGCTGATTAGACGACGGTGCGGGTACGCGTTCGAGCGTTGCGACGCTTCAGTGCACGACGTTCGTCTTCGCTCATCCCACCCCACACGCCAGCGTCCTGCCCGGACTTCAGGGCCCAGGACAGGCAATCGGCGGTGACGGGGCAGCGAGCGCAGACCAGCTTGGCATCAGCAATCTGCGCGAGCGCAGGACCACTGTTACCCACCGGGAAAAACAGCTCAGGGTCCTCGTCGCGACAGATGGCATTGTGGCGCCAGTCCATTCCTCTGCTCCTTTGCTAGGGCATGCCGCATGGCTCTGCCCCTCGGGTTTGTGGTCCGTTCACTTGTGCGTCTCGAATGTTTCCGCACGGTTGCTTGTGAATGCTTTCACGAACACCGTAGATGTCAATAGATACCTAGTGCACCGTGGGGAAGCTCACGCTGTAAGGCCCCTGCAAGGCGGGCCTGCCGAACCATTTGTACTCGGTCGTGCGGGTTTTCGCAGCGCAACCGCAAGGTTTCTCAGGTGTGTCGAGCCGTCTAGGGCTTCGGCGCGACCACATCGAGGATATCCGTTGCGGCTGTGAAATTCACCATGTTGCGCCGACCAATGAAGTCGCCATCGATTTGCAGCCCGAGGGGCTCGGTGGCCACGACACGCACCGCGGGCACGTCGTCTTCGCGAAACAATTTGTGGCCCTTGGGGTTTCCATCGACTGCCAGCAACTGGCGGGCAATCAGAAGGGTGGGCACGATCCCCATGGTGCGCATGGCAAACACTCCGAGACCGGATTCGAAGGTCGTCGCCGGGTTGGTGCGAACGGGCGTGTTGTCGAGGTAGGTCCACGGACTGGTGTTGGTCACGAATGCGTAGTGGACATCCGTGACCGGTTCGTGACCCGGAATCTCCAAGCGCACTTGGGGAAGACTGCGCGCGGCCTTGAAGAACTGCCTGACCGTGGTGCGCAGATAACGTGCGGGTGTAGCAGCTTTCCCGTTGGCGCGCTTGGCATCGATGGCCTCGCACACATCGGCGTCCAGGCCCACGCCGGCGCTGAAGGTGAACCAGCGGTCGTCGGCGAGACCGAGGCCGATGCGCCGATCCGTCTCTGCCGCCAGCAGATCGATCAGCTGATTGGTGGCGGTCACCGGATCCTGTTCGATGCCGAGCGAGCGCGCGAACACATTCGCCGAACCACCCGGAATGATGCCCAGCCGCGGCAGCCATTCGCGCTGCGGCGCGTCCGGCAGCGGCAGGAAGCCGTTGATGGTCTCGTTCACCGTGCCGTCGCCGCCGTGCACCACGATCAGGTCCATCCGATTATCGGCGGCCCACTCTGCGAGTTCCGCCGCGTGCCCGCGCCGTTCGGTGTGCACAACGGTCAGCTCGGTGCGACTTTCCAGTGCGTGAGCGAGCAGATCGCGAGTCGCCGGAGTGGTCGAGGTGGCATTGGGATTCACGATCAGCAGCGTTCGCACGGTGTCTATCTTGCCTCCGCTTCGCTGCTGTGTTTATTTGCCCTCCGCTTCGCTCCGGGCGGGTTCGTGGCCCTGGAGTCTCGTTCTTCCCTGCTTCCGCTCAGTCCAGAACGAGACGGGCCACGAACCTTCGGGTGCTGTTTCTCGAAATTCATGGGGGGAGTGCGGGTGGGCTCGAGAACGACACACGGTCGTAGGCTTGGCGTGTGGCTGAGCAGAACTCCGGCGAGAAGAACGCGCCGTTTGAAATCGAGGTGGCGCCGACGACGGTGCGAGCGGCGGGTGCGCTGGTGGCGGTGCAGGGCGCGGCCGCCGTGGTGGCGGGGATCGTTTTCGTGGTGATGGGTGTCGACGGGGCCGCGCACAATGCGAAGAACAGCTATCTCACCGCGGGTTACGCGGTGATCGTCGGCGGCGCGGTGCTCGCGGCGGGGCTGGGGCTGTGGCGCGGCCGTCGCTGGGGCCGGGCCATCGCGGTGATCACACAGCTGCTGCTGCTCGGCGTCGCCTGGTTCATGGTCACCTCGGACCGCCTCGATCTCGCGGTTCCGTTCGGCGCGGTCGCCATTGCCGGCCTGGTGCTGCTGTTCGCGCCCGCGTCCAATCGGTGGATGGCCGCGGGGTACGACCTTCCCCCGGAGTAGGACGAGCGTCCGGGGGCGGTGCGTAAAGCGTGCTGAACGCTCCATAGCGGGCTTGCGGCGGCCCGATCCTGGCCGAGTTCCGGATCGGCTCAGTCGTCGGCGTGCGCGGCCAGGCGGCTCAGTGCGTGGCCTGCGAGGCGGAACCCGGTCCACTCGTCCTGGGCCACCGCGCCGAGGGCCTTGTAGAAGTCGATGGACGGCGTATTCCAGTCCAGCACGGACCAGTCGACCCGGCTGTAGCCCTGCTCGACGGCCTCGCGCGCCAGGGCGGCGAGCAGATCGCGGCCGAGCCCGAGCCCCCGTGTCTCCGGCTTGACGAACAGGTCCTCCAGATAGATGCCGTGCACGCCGGTCCAGGTGCTGTAGTTCAGGAACCAGATGGCGCAGCCGGCCACGCCCATCTCGCCCGGGCCCTCGGCGACGTGCGCGAAGACGGCCGGGTTCGGGCCGAACAGCGCGGTCTCGAGCTGCTGCGCGGTGAGCGTGCACTCCTCGCGCAGCTTCTCGTAGTCGGCGAGGTCGTAGACGAGCTCCACCAGCGCGGGGATATCGGCGGGGGTGGCGCGGCGGATCATCGCTGGGGCCCTTCCAACTGTGCGGTCAGGTTGTGCGCGAGCACTGTTCGCGCGTGGTAGTCGTAGCCGAGCACGGTGATCGCGGCCGTCGACAGGAAGAACCTGCGGCCCTCGATGACATCGAATTCCGCCCAGCGGGCGATCAGCACCCGCGAGAAATGCCCGTGCCCGACCAGCACCACATCGCGATTCGCGAGTTCCGGTAGTACCGAGGCCAGGACCCGATCCGCGCGCGTGCGCACCTGCCCGGCGTCTTCGCCTTCGGGGGTGACGCCGGTCCAGATGGTCCAGTCGGGCGCCATGCGCTGGATCTCCAGCGTGGTCAGGCCCTCGTATTCGCCGTAGTCCCATTCGGCCAGATCATTGTCGATGTGCACTCCGGTCAAACCGGCCAATTCCGCGGTGCGGGTGGCGCGTTGCCGAGGGCTGCTGAACACCAGCGGATCGTGCAGGTTCAGCCCGGCCAGCAATTTCCCGGCAGCGAGGGCCTGTTCCTCCCCGGCGGGCGTCAGCGGAATATCGGTGCGCCCCGTGTGCTGGCGCGAAGCCGACCACTCCGTTTCGCCATGTCGTAGCAATATCAGCCGAAAATCGTGTGCGGACACGAGTCGATCATGCCTGACAATCCTCGCGACTCCGGCATCGGCGCACGGAAAGGGCTCGCGGCGCAGTCGGCGCCCAGGACGTACGGCGGTACGCGGCTAACCGGCGCCGAGCGCGTAGAGCGCGGTACCGCGCTGTTCGAGAATGGTCGGACCTACAGCGGCCAGGGAAATGGGTTCGTTGTGATAATCGCTGCGCTGCACCGAGATCCGGTTGGTCTGCGCACCCGTGCCGGGATCCAATGCGACCAGGCCGTCCGGAACCGGAACCAGCAGCTGGCCGGAAAGGAGTGTGGGAGTGCCGAGTACGTGCTGCACGCCCCACAGCGGATCGAATGTGGTGGCATTCAGTGCGATCAGATTCTCGCCGGTATAGATGAAGTAGGCGGAACTCAGGTGACTGACCAATGCCTGGTTCGAGAGCGGCGCGGAAAGCTGGTGGGTGGCAATGGAATTACCCGACATATCGTAGATCGCCAATTGCGGTGCGGTGGTGCCGCTTCCGGGCAGGTAGAGCGCGATTCGGCTGTCGGACACCGCAAGTACGCGCGCACCGTCCACCGCGCCGCCGGGCTCGGTCAGCACGTGCGTGTTGTATTCCTCGGGGACGGTGGAGTCCTTGGGCGCGGGATTGAGAACGGTGAGCCGGTCGGCACCGTCATTGGGACAGCGCTCCAGGACCGCGAGCCGGCTCGGCGCCGAGGACGCCGAGACCAGCGTGCAGCCGGAGCGCGGCTGGGTGCGCGGATTGACCGGGGCGTCGACCTTGCCGTATTCGAGGGTGCGCACCAGATCCGAACGCCACATCTCGAGCCGGTCGCTGCCCTGCGCCAGGGTGTAGGTGCCGTCCACGGACAGTTCGATCGACTCGTCCATATAGCTGGACCGCGCGGTGATCCGGGTGCCGGTCTCCGCATTGAGCATGGTGGTCTGGCTGCAGCCGCGCTGGTCCCGATAGGTGGCGATGACCGTGCCGAACTGGGATTCCATTGCGCACAGCGGCATATCGCGGTGGTACTTCCACACCTGCTGCCCGGTCTGCGGATCGCGACCGGTCACATCGCCGTCGTCGGCGGTGACCGCGACCCCGCCCACGGCGATCGCGCGGGCGGTCGCCGCATCCGGCGCATGCCACAGCTCGCGCATTCCCTTGGGGAGCTGCTCGGGAGTGGATGGTGCGGTGAGGGTCTGACTCGTGGTCGCCGATGCGGTGCCACGCACATCACTGCGCCAGCAGACCAGCGCTGTCGCGATCGCCACCAGGGCGACGATCGCGACAGCGGTCAGAATATCGGCGCGCGTTCGCCGCTCTGGTGCGAGCACGACAGCGAGACTAGCCGATCCGTGCCGCTACGCCGAGGCGGCGACAGCGGTGTCGGTTGCGGCCCCGGAGGATTCGCCGTTCACCTCGGCCTTGCGCCGTCGCGGCCGCTTGGCAGCGGTCTCGCCGGAGCCGTTGCCGGCAGCGGCCGAGTCGGCCACCGCATGCACGGGCTCGACATCCGCCGTAGCGACCTTGCGCGCGGCCCGCTTCCGCGCCGGAGCCTTGACGGCCTCCGCCTCGACGGCAACCTCAGCCGCGACCTTGGTGGCGCGCTTGGCCCGCTTTACCGGCTCGGCAGCCTCCACCACGGCAGGGCTCGCCGCAGCTTCCGTGGCGGGCTTGGTCGCCCGCTTGCGAACAGCCTTGACCGGTTCGGCAACAACAGCCTCGGCCGGAGCCTCGGCAGCCTTACCGGCCTTCTTCCGTGCGGGAGCCTTGACCGGTTCGGCCACGACAACCTCGGCCGGAGCTTCGGCGGCGGCCTTCTTGCGCGCCGGAGCCTTGACCGGTTCGGCCACAACAGCTTCGGCGGTCTTGGCGGCCTTCTTGCGCCCGGCAGCCTTCACCGGTTCGGCAGCAACCTCGGCAGCACTCTCGATCGCGGCCTTGCCCGACTTCTTGGCTCCGGCAGCCTTGGCAGGCACGGTGGCGACAGCTTCGGCCGTGCTGCTGTCCTCGGCTGCCGCCTTGCCAGCCTTTTTACGTCCGGCAGTCTTCACCGGTTCGGCCGCAACAACTTCGACCGCGGCCTTGGCGGCCTTCTTGCGTGCCGGGGCCTTCGCGGTCTCGGCCGCAACGGTCTCGGCCGCAACGGTCTCGGCCGCAGCGGTCTCGGAAACGTCGGCCGCAGCGGCGGACTTGGTACGTCCCGCCCGCTTCGCAGGTTCGGCCGCAACAGGATTCGAGTCAGCGGCAGACTTGGCGCTCTGGCGAGTGCGCTTGGGAGCCGCACTCTCCACGATCGCGGCAGCCGCGAGCTCGCCGGAACCATTTGCCGCAGCAGCAGATTCAGTGGCAGGCGTCGATGCGGACCGACGGCGACCCTTGGCGGGGGCGGGTTCGCCACCGGCGACCACGGCAGTGGATTCCACGGAACTGCCTGCGGCAGTCGCGGATCCGCTCACCGCATCGCTGGGTGCCTGGGCCGGACGGCTGGCGCGCCGTCGGCCTGTGCTCTTGACCGGCTCGCTCGCGGTTGCTTCCACCGTGTCGGCCGCAATGGTGGAATCGCTTGCGGCAGCTGCGGTATCGGTGGCGACGTCGCCCGGAGCCAAAGCCGGGCGGCTGGCCCGGCGGCGACCGGCGCGTTGCACCGGTGCCGCTACATCAGCTGTCACGACGCCCGCATCGGCTGTCGTGACCCCCGCGGCGGGGGCTGTGACGACGGGTGCCTCGGCGGCGGTGGCAGCCGCGGTCGCTTCGACGGCGGCCGTGTCGACCGCGGTCTTGGCGGTGCGGCGGGTGCGCTTCGCCGGTGCTGTCGCCTCGGCCGAATCGACCGCGGTAGCAGTCGAATTCACCACGACGTCGGCAGCGTGCGAATCACCGGTGGACGTGCCGAGCGCATCGGCCGAGCCGTTTCCGGTCCCGGTCGAACCCTTGGCGCGCCGGGTGCGAGTGCGCTTCGCGGGCTCCGCCGCGGCTTCGGCCGAACCGTTGGTGGCGGCAGTCGAATTCACCGGGGCGGCAACGGAAGCGGCGGTGCCGTCCGAGACTGCGACGGTTGCGGCATCGGCGGTGGCGTCGGCCGCGCCGTTGGTGTCCGCGGTGCTGCGCACGGTCTCGTCCGAGCCGCTGCGGCGCGTGCGAGTGCGGGCGGAGCGCTTGGCCGGCTCGGTGGAGTCGGCCGTCACAGCTGCCGGGCTCTCCGTGGCATGGCTGAAAGCGATTGCGGTGCCGGCGGTTTCGGCGACAGCAGGGACCTCGGCGGTGTGGTCGGAAACCACGCTGCCGGACTCCGTGCCGCTATTGTCCGAAACCTCGGTGGTGCTGCCCGAGCCATTGGTATCGGCCTGCCCACGCCCACGTCCACGACGGTTGCGCTTGCGGCTGCGGCCTTCGCTCCGCACCCCGTCAGTGTCCGAAGGCGGAGCGGCTTCGGTGACTGCCCGGGCGGTATCGGCCTGGGCCGCACCATCACCGGTGACGGCGCCACTACCGGCGCCGTTCACGGCGGCAGTGTCCGCGCCGCCGCGTCCGCGACGGCGGCGACGACGACCCGGCCGCTCCGAGGAACCCTCGGCATTGGCCGAATTGCCTTCGGGCGCAGTCGAATCGGTCTCGACGGTATTGACCTCGAAGCCCGCCTCGCCGGTGTGAGCGCCACGGGTGCGCTTGCGATTGCGGTTGCGCGGGGCGCGGGGTTCGCGCTCCACGACCACGGCCTCTTCTTCACGGACGACCGGGCGCTTGCGCACGATGCCGGTGGTGCCCGCAGGAATACCGAGTTCCTCGAACAGGTGCTTGGAGCTGGAGTACGTCTCCACCGGCTCGGGTATGCCGAGCTTGAGCGCCTGATCGATAGAGGCCCAGCGCCGCAGCTCGTCCCAATCGACGAAGGTGACGGCGACACCGCTGCGCCCCGCGCGGCCGGTACGGCCGATCCGGTGCACGTAGGTCTTCTCGTCCTCGGGGCACTGGTAGTTGATCACGTGGGTGACGTCGTCGATATCGATACCGCGTGCGGCGACATCGGTGGCGACGAGCACGTCGATCTTGCCCTCGCGGAACTTCTTCAGCGCCTTCTCGCGCTGCACCTGCCCGAGGTCGCCGTGTACGGCGCCGACGGAGAATCCGCGCTCGGCCAGATCGTCGGCCACCTTCTGCGCGGTGCGCTTGGTGCGGGCGAAAATCATGGTGGCACCGCGGGTTTCGGCCTGCAGGATGCGGGCGACGAGTTCGCTCTTGTCGAGCGCGTGCGCCCGGTAGGCGAACTGCGTGATGCGGTCGGTGATCGTGGAGTCGTGCGGCTCCTCGGCCCGGATGTGGGTCGGCCGGTTGAGGAACGTGCGCGCCAGGGTGATGATCGGTCCCGGCATGGTGGCCGAGAACAGCATGGTCTGCCGCTGGTCCGGAACCATATTGAGGATGCGCTCGATATCGGGCAGGAAGCCCAGATCGAGCATTTCATCGGCCTCGTCCAGGACCAGGACCTGGACCTTGCCGAGGATCAGGTGTTGCTGTTCCGCGAGGTCCAGCAGGCGGCCCGGGGTGCCGACGACCACATCGACACCGGCGCGCAGGGCCGCGATCTGGGTGTCGTAGGGCCGGCCGCCGTAGATGGAGGTCACCCGCAGCGGGACACCGTCCTGCGACGTGGCGTACTTGGCGGCGTTCTCCAGATCCGAGGTGACCTGCATGCACAGCTCACGCGTCGGCACGATGACCAGCGCACGCGGGGTGCCGTCCAGCGGAATGGTCCCCGACGTGGCGGAGCCGATGCGATGCAGCAGCGGCACACCGAATCCGAAGGTCTTGCCCATGCCGGTGCGGGCCTGGCCGATGAGGTCTTCACCGGCCAGCGCGAGCGGCAGGGTGAGTTCCTGGATGGCGAAGGTGCGTTCGATGCCCATCTCGCTGAGCGCGCGAACGATATCCGGGTTGACATTCAGTTCGGCGAAAGTGGGGGCAGTGTGGGTTTCGTCGAGCTCCGCCGTCAGTAGCGTGTCCGCCACGCCCGGCTCCTGCTCTACGGTGATCTTGCTCAGGGTTCGTGCCTTCCTCGTTTTATCGCGTCTCGCGCGCACGAGGTGGGGCGGACCGGTCGGTCCGCGACGACCACTTGATCCGGGTTTCTGTCGCCGCTGCGGGATACCCATCCGGTGATCGGACTGGCATCGACCTGGCGCGGCGGACACTGTTGCGGATCGGAGTGCGCGCACATTTTCCGTGGACTACGGCCGCCCGAGCACCGGTTCACGGTGTATCCGGCAAACTCGTTCGGGCGAAAATTTCCGTTGTCTGCGGAGATTGTAGCGTGATACGGTCTTCGCCCCTTTTTCCGCCACCGCAATTGGCCGGCGGGATAACGCTGGTAGGCGCGATTGCGACATATCGCCGCCGCCTCGAGGGAACTTCGCAGCCGCGTTAAGGATTGCGCCGCACCACAATTGGCCCGCAGGTCCAGTATACCCGGCCTGGTCGACAGTTGGATTGCTCACATAGGTGTTACAAGCTGTAGCAGTATGTGCGAAGTTGTGCGAGTGAGCTTGGCAGACACCGTGAGCACCGCCGCACGCAATGCGTGGGCCCTGACCTTCGGCACCGGCATCGGTGAACCCGAATCCACCCCGTCGACGGTGGTATCGGTCGCACCGCATCGGGAGTTGCGCCGCTACGACGGTATCGACGCGGACTTTCCGGCCGGTGCCGGGGTGGACGATCCGGCCGTACTGCTGGTGCCGCCGCTGGCCGCGCCCGCCTTCTGCTTCGATCTGCGCCCCGACCAGAGCATGGCGCGCTTCCTGCGCGACACCGGCCGGGCCACCTACCTGGTCGATTACGGCGATATCGGCTTCGAGGACCGCCGCATGGGCTTCGAGGACTGGATCGACGACCTCCTGCCCGAGTCCATCCGGCAGGTCTCCGCCGATCGTGGCGGCCGCCCGGTCGATCTGGTGGGCTGGTCCATCGGCGGCGTCTTGGCGCTGCTGACCGCCGCCGCGGATCAGACGCTGCCGATCCGTTCCATCACCGCCGTCGGCGCACCGCTGAGCTACGACCACATGGTGGGCGTGCGGGAACTGCGCGCACTGGCCCGGCTGGACGGCGGCCGCACCGCCACCGCCGCCATTCGCGCCACCGGCGGCGTCTCCGCGCAGCTGACCCGCATCGCCTACCGCGCCACCGCGTGGGACCGGGAACTCAAGCGCCCCTTCTTCATTGCGAGCAATCTGGCCGATACCGCGACGCTGGCGCGCATGGAAACCATCGACCGTTTCCAGAATTCGCTGCCCGGCTATCCGGGCCGGTTCTACAACCAGCTGTGGGGCCGGTTCATGTTGAACAACGATATCGGCAAGGGCGTAGTGCACTTCGGCGATCGTCGCATCGCCCTCGCCGATGTCACCGTGCCGGTGCTGCTGGTCGGCGGACCTGCCGATGTGATCACCCCCGCCGCGGCGGTGGAGCACGGCCGCACCACGCTGACCGGATCGCCGGAGGTGCGATACGAGACCGCACCCGGTTCCCACCTCGGCCTGCTCTCGGCTCGCGACACCACCTGGACCTACCTCGACAAGTTCCTCCGCGATCAGTCCTAGATCCCGGGAATCGTTGGGAACGGCCGTATTTCGGGCCAGGACTGCCGATTCAGTGTGCCCAGGGTGTATTTGGCGACCAGCACATCGGTGATCTGCCGGGCGATGAGTTCGAAGGTCTTCGCATTGTCCGAGACGACCTGCATCCAGTCGGACATGCGCACGAGCGAGATATTGGCCGGCGTCGCGCCCGGTCCGTCTCCCGGGCCGGGGCCGGGCGGCGGCCAGTGCGTGGCCAAGTGGCCGAGAGCATCGTTGAACTCGGAGACCTTCTTCACCGGCACCGGCACAGACACCATGGGACTGGGCAGATCGATGAGGATGAAGTGCTCGTTCCCGGGATTCGTCGGGACAGAATTCGGAATGGAATTGACCAGCCGATAGATGTCCTCGATCAGCGGCCCGACACCGGTACCGGTGATCAGATCATCGAGTCCGATCCAGATGATGTGCAGCGTCTGCCCGGTGAACCGGTGCTGCGCGGTGCGCGCCTTCGTTTTCGCCGTCAACGCCCGGCGGGCCGCGATGTATTCGGCCACTTGATCTTTCAAACAGCAGAGCGCGAAGGCGCCGCCCACGGCATAGTTGGCATAGCGCACGGGCGCGAGATTCGCGGTGTGGGTGCCGAGCACCGGTGAGCCGTCGGTGCGGCTCCGTTGCGGTTCGCCGCCTATCCATTCGACCAGGAAATCGGCCCAGTTCTCGCCGTCCAGGCAGTCGCCGAGGACTACCAGGTTCTGAATTGCGGATGGCATGGAGTTCTCCAGTGGCGCAAGGCCTTCCGAATATTTCGAGGGTACGCCGCGCAATGTCTCGCCGATGGGTGATTGGCGTTCAGGAACGCGGACTAGGGTGGGGGCCATGGGAGCAAACTCGTCTACTGCGCTGGGCGCCGCGTCGGAATCGGCCGACGACCGGGTCGCCGCCAGTCACCCCGGAGTCACCGACCTTTTCGCGGTTCTCGCCTACGGTGAGATCTCCGCCTTCTATCGTCTGGCCGAAGAGGCGAAACTTTCGCCCTCACTGCGCGGCAAGGTCGCCGTCGCCAAGATGGCCGCCAATGAAATGGGCCATTTCGAGACGCTCGAACTGGCACTCGCCGCCCGTGGCGCCGAAGTATTCGACGCCATGGCCCCGTTCGTCCGCGCCCTGGACGCCTATCACGCCTCCACCGACCCCTCCACCTGGTTGGAGTCGATGGTCAAGTTCTATGTCGGTGACGGTATCGCCGCCGACTTCTATACCGAGATCGCCGGCGCCCTGGCTCCCGAGGTCGCCGATGTGGTGCGCGATGTGCTGGCCGAGACCAGCCATTCGGAATTCGTCATCGAAGAGGTGCGCACCGCGGTCGAGCAGAATCGCTCCGAGCGCGACCGGCTCACCCTGTGGGGACGCCGCCTGCTCGGTGAGGCCATCACCCAGGCGCAGTACGTCATGGCCCAGCGCGACGAGCTGACCGAACTGGTGCTCACCGCGACCGGAGACTTGAACGGCATCGCCGTGCTCTTCGAGCACATGCAGGACAGCCACGCCGAGCGCATGCGCGTCCTGGGTTTGGGTTAGCGACCCCCTCCCGAAACAAGTTGCCCCGCTGAGATTCTCAGCGGGGCAACTTATTTCGCAAGGGCTGGGTAACTCCCCGGGTACGGGCAAAAGCGCCCCACTCGCTACCCGCCAGTCCGCAACGCAAGTCTTCCGGCACTATCCGGTCGGCAAAAGGTTCGGAGAGGCGGGGGAGTGCAATTGCTTTGTGCTCGTCAGACGGCGGCGAAGCCGACCCGGCCGGCGGCCGCAGCGCCGATCTCGACGTACGCGACCTTGTTGGCCTGGATCAGGTACTTGCGGCCCTTCTCGTCGGTCAGCGCCACTACGCCGGTCTCGCCCTGCAGTGCACCGGAAACCAGTGCCTCCACCTCGGCGGGCGTCTGCGAGCTGTTGATGATCAGCTCACGTGGGCTATCCGAAATACCGATCTTGACCTCCACGGCCAACCTCCGAACCTAGAGTCCTGTGCTGTCCACGCCAAGGCTAGTGCAGCCGCATGGAGCTCCGGCAGACACCGCCCTGCGCTCTGAGCGAACGAGCCTGCTCAGTCGATCGGATGCTCAGTCGATCGGATGCAGCGGGATGTGCGAGAGGCCACCCCAGCAGAGCGCGACCGTGGTGTCCACAGCCTCGTCCTTGGGGATCGGCCGATCGGCCTCGAGCCAGTAGCGGGCACTGAACTGGCTGGCGCCCACCAGACCGACCGCGAGCACGCGGGCGCGGTACGGATCCAGGCCGGAGTCATGCGCGACGAGGTCGAAGACCGCGTCCACACACGCTTCGGTGGCCTGTTCCACGCGCCGCTGAACCTGCGGCTCATTGGTGAGGTCCGATTCGAATACCAGTCGGAAACCCTGGGTTTCGTGATCGACGAAGTCGAAGTACGCCTGCACGGCCGCGCGGACGCGGAACCGGTTCTCGGTGGTGGAGCGCAGCGCCTGGCGCACGCTCGATACGAGGGCGTCGACATAGTTCTGCAGCACGGCCAGGTACAGCTCGAGTTTGCTCGAGAAGTGCTGGTACAGCACGGGTTTGCTGACGCCTGCACATTGCGAGATCTCGTCCATGCCGGCGGCGTGGTAGCCGCGGAGTACGAAAACCTCACCCGCAGCGGCCAGCAGCTGTGCGCGACGGGCCTCGCGGGGCAGTCGGGTGCCGCGCTTTGTCGGCGCCGTAGCCTCGGATGACGTGCGGTGAGCGGTCATCCGGTCCACGAGGTCAGTCATTTTCCGATCTCCCAGTCGATTACCGGCGGAAAGGATGTCGCCGGGTATCCCCCGAACGATACTCGCTCGAGGGGTCCGTGCTGATCCAGGTTCCGAATATTGGTGTGCTGGATGTTGGCGATCCGCACCGGATATTTGTCGATACGCGCGGTGGTGGCCGTTGCTCCGGCAAATGCGCGTGCTGGATTGATTATGCGAGCCCGGTCACAAATGTGAAGCACTTGTCCCGATTTGTGAGATCTGTCGCTGTCCGTGCGACGGCAGCTGACCGCGTCCGCGCGCTCTGTGAGAGTCTGTGAGCGTGACCGACGATGGGGGCAGATACTCCGGCGGGCGCGATTCACGCCGACCCGTAGCAGCCGGTGCGCCACGCCCAGCGGTTTCCGGTGGCTCGAAGAGTGCATCGAAACGAAAAGGCAGACCGACCGGCCCGATTTACGATCCGCTCGGTTTGTACGCCGAGCGCGGCGAACCGCAGCCCGGACAATCCGGACTTCCGGCGACCATCGGCGACCGTCTGCCGCTCCCGCACGAACCGCTGCGGGCCAGTTGGGACCCGACCGCGACACCCGACGATGCCCGCACCCGTGAGCGCCCGGACCGTGAGGCCAAGAAGCAGAGCGGGCTCGGCCGCTTCGTCTCCACTTACGGCTGGCGTGCCTACGCGCTGCCGGTACTGCTGGCGGTCACGGTGCTGGTGGCGGTGGACGCCTTCCGCAGCGGCCCGGACAGTGTCGCGGATCTGCCCGGTTTCGGCCGGCTGAGCGATCACACCGACAAGCCCGCCGGGATCATCGGCGGTGCGCCCAAGGGCGACGGCAAGTTCGCCGCCGACCTGCCCACCGGCGCGGTGCCCGGCGGCGGCCCGTACACCGATATCGGTACGGGCGCTTGGCATGTGGTGCCGGGCAGCACCGGCCAGGTGGGCACCGGTTCCGAGCACGTCTTCTCCTACACGGTGGAGATCGAGGACGGCGTGGACACCTCCAGCCTCGGAGGTGACGATGCGATCGGCCATATGGTCGATGCCACGCTGTCGAATCCCAAGAGCTGGACCCATGATTCGCGCTTCGGCTTCCACCGCATCGACAACGGCAATCCGGATTTCCGCGTCTCACTCACCTCGCGCGACACCACGCGCAAGGCCTGCGGATTCGAAATCCCCATCGACTCCTCCTGCTACAACACCGATCTCGGTCGCGTGGTGCTCTCGGAGGTGCGCTGGGTGCGCGGCGCACTGGCCTTCGAAGGTGATGTCGGCTCGTACCGGCAGTACCAGATCAACCACGAGGTCGGCCACGCCATCGGCTATCACGAGCATCAGCCGTGTGAGACCGACGGCGGCTTGGCCCCGGTGATGATGCAGCAGACCTTCGGCACCCGCAATAACGACATCGCGACCCTGGACCCCGCGGGCGTCGTGCCCATGGACGGCAAGAAGTGCCGCTTCAACCCCTGGCCGTACCCGCGCGGTTAGGCCCGGTCCCCGCTGCCGCATTCGGGAACTGAAAGAGATCAGGCGGAGGGCTGGCCCGGGAGTATCGGCTCGGCAGGTGCGACCTAGGCTGGGGAAGAACGGCCCGGTCCTCGGTGTTGCACGTGTGGCCGCGAGTAGTCGGCGAATTCGATTGAGGAGTCCGCAAGCGTGACAGCATCGCATCAGTCCCTGCCGCCCCTGGTGGAACCGGCCGCGGAGCTGACCAAGGACGAGGTCGCCCGCTACAGCCGCCATCTGATCATTCCCGATCTCGGGGTGGATGGGCAGAAACGTTTGAAGAACGCCCGGGTGCTGGTGATCGGCGCCGGTGGCCTCGGTTCCCCGGCCCTGCTGTATCTGGCGGCCGCCGGTGTGGGCACGCTCGGCATCGTCGAGTTCGACGAGGTGGACGCCTCCAATCTGCAGCGGCAGATCATTCACGGCGAATCCGATATCGGCCGTTCCAAGGCCGACAGCGCGCGTGATTCGATTCTGGAGATCAACTCCGGAATCACCGTGCGGCTGCACAAGATTCGCCTCGAGCCCGAGAACGCCATCGAGCTGTTCGAGCAGTACGACCTGATCGTGGACGGCACCGATAATTTCGCCACCCGCTACCTGGTCAACGATGCCGCGGTACTCGCACACAAGCCGTACGTGTGGGGCTCGATCTACCGGTTCGAGGGTCAGGTATCGGTGTTCTGGGAGGACGCCCCCGACGGTCGTGGCCTCAACTACCGCGATCTGTACCCCGAAGCGCCGCCGCCGGGCATGGTCCCGTCCTGCGCCGAGGGCGGCGTACTGGGCGTGCTGTGCGCGTCCATCGGCTCGATCATGGTGACCGAGGCGATCAAGCTGCTCACCGGTATCGGTGACCCGCTGCTGGGCCGCCTCATGGTCTACGACGCACTCGATATGACCTACCGGACCATCAAGCTGCGCCGCGATCCCGAGCGGCAGCCGATCACCGAACTCATCGACTACGACGCCTTCTGCGGCGTGGTGTCCGAGGAAGGTCAGCTGGCGGCCATCGGTTCCACCATCACCGCCCGCGAGCTCAAGGAAATGCTCGACGCGGGCAAGGATGTGGCGATCATCGACGTGCGCGAGCCCGTGGAGTGGGACATCGTCCGCATCGAGGGCGCGACCCTGATCCCGAAGGACCGCATCCTCACCGGTGAGGCGCTGGCCGAGCTCCCGCAGAACCGCCCGATCGTGCTGCACTGCAAGACCGGTATCCGTTCCGCGGAAGCCCTTGCCGCACTCAAGAACGCGGGCTTCTCCGACGCCACCCACCTGCAGGGCGGCATCATCGCCTGGGCCAACCAGGTAGATCCCTCGCTCCCCGTCTACTGACCAGCCCCGTCCTGCGGTGCTGACCCACTCCGTCATCCCGGCATGCTTTTGGCCGGGATCCACGGTGACCAACCGCGTCACCCGGAGATTTCGGCCGAAACAGCGCCGGAATCGCGAAGGGGCAGAACGTCGTCGGATGCTGCCGGCACTCGGGCAATGAGACCGAGCGGTCGCCCGGCGCGGCATCCGATTCGGTATGTGTTGCGGCGGTAGCGTACGCGCGTGACCATGACTGCTGTGGAACCTCCCGAGCACGTGCGCGCGACCTTCGGGTTGCGTGAGGTCGCGCCGGTTCCGCTGGGGAACTGGGACGGCGGCTGGCGGTGCGGCGATGTGGTGCTGAGCCCGGTGACCGACCATGCGCGTGCGGCATGGTCGGCGAAGGTGCGTGAGACCTTGCGGGTGGACGGGCTGCGTTTGGCCCGCCCCGTGCGAGCCACCGACGGTCGATATGTTGTCTCCGGCTGGCGTGGTGACACTTACCTGGACGGCGTGCCGGAGCCGCGGCACGACGAGGTGGTGTCGCTGTCGCTGCGACTGCACAAGGTGACGCAGCAGCTGGAACGCCCGCGGTTCCTGGCGCAGGCGCCGGTCGCACCGTGGGTGGATGTCGATGTCTTCGCCGCGGCCGATCGCGCCGCCTGGGAGGCGGTGCCGCTGCGCAGCCTCAAGGTCGGCGGCATGCTGCCCGCCACCTCACCCGACGGTGACCGCAGCCTGCACCTGATCACTCAGCTCTCGACCCTGCGCAAGCCGGTGGCGACGCCGCCGCAGCTGGTGCACGGCGATCTCTTCGGCACCGTGCTGTTCGCCGGCGGCGGGCTCGCGCCCGGTCTCACCGATATCACCCCGTACTGGCGGCCAGCCCCCTGGGCCGCGGCGGTGATAGTGGTCGACGCGCTGTCGTGGGGCGGCGCCGACGACGGACTGCTGGAGCGCTGGGGGAGTCTGCCCGAGTGGCCGCAAATGCTGGTGCGCGCGGTCATGTTCCGCCTCGCGGTGCATGCGCTGCACCCCCGCTCGACCCCGGAGGCCTTCCCGGGCCTGGGCCGCACCGCCGATCGAATCCGCCTGCTGCTGTAGGCGAATCCGCCGAAACGACTGTCGCGCCGAGCGAATTGCTCGGCGCGACAGTCATTTCCAGACGAAGTGCTACACGTTGGCGTGTGCCAGCGAGGGTGCGCGACTGGTGGCGAAGGAGGAGCGCAGGTAGAACCACCAGGTCAGCCCGCCCATGGCGAGATAGGCGACAACGTAGCCCCAGAAGGCCGGGTTCATATTGCCGTAGTGCAGGCCCGACAGGCGCAGGGCCTGCTGCAGTACCCAGCCGCCCGCGGCCCCGACCGCGCCGATGACACCGATGGCCGCGCCGGCCTGCCGTTTGGCCGAGGTCAGGGCGACGCTGATGTCCTGCCCGGTCTCCGAGGCCCGGCGACGAGCCTCCGCGGTGAAGATCATCGGGATCATCCGATAGGTGGAACCATTGCCGACCCCGGAGAGCGCGAACAGCAACAGGAACGAAATCAGGAACAGCGGAAAGCTTTTCGCCGACAGCGACGCCATAATGAGCAGGGTCGCGACCGCCATTCCGCCGAATACGTAGAGGGTGATCTTCGCTCCGCTGAGCTTGTCGGAGACCCAGCCGCCGAACGGCCGGCTCATGGAGCCGACGAGCGCGCCCAGGAAGGCGAGATTGCCGAGCGTTCCCATCCAGCCGATCTTGGCCAGGTCCGGGAAATTGGACTTGAGCAGTGTCGGGAAGGCGAAGGAGTAGCCGATGAAGGACCCGAAGGTGCCGACGTAGAGCACGGCCATCACCCAGGTGTGCGGGTTGACGAGCGCCAGTTTGTACGACGTCCCATCGGATTTGGCGCCGGAGAGGGAGTCCATGTAGCGCATCGCGCCGACCATGGCGATGAGGATGAACGGAATCCACATCAGCACCGCCAGCGTGATGCCGAACCGGTAACCGCCCGCGTTCTTGGCCATGATGTGTGTGCCGAGGGTAATGATCAGCGGTACGAACAGCTGTGTCTGTGCGACACCGAGATTGCCGCCCGCGGCATTGATGCCCAGCGCCGTACCCTTCTTGCCCTCGGGGAAGAAGAAGTTGATGTTCGCCATCGACGAGGAGAAGTTGCCGCCGCCGACACCGGCGATCGCGGCCAGCACCACGAACACCCACATGGGAGTGTGCGGCTGGTTGATGAACCAGGCCAGGCCGAGGGTAGGGATCAGCAGCATGCCGGCGCTGAAGATCGTGAACGCGCGGCCGCCGAAGCGCGGGATGGCGAAGGTGTACGGAATGCGCAGTGCCGCACCGACTAGGGTCGGCATGGAGGTGAGCAGCAGGGCATTGCTCACCGCGGTGGGATTGCCCTTGCCGAGTCCGGCGAGGAAGTCGAATCCGGCCGAACCCATGACCGTGACGACGCTGGCCCACAGCACCCAGACGCTGAACCCCAGATTTTCTGCGAATACCGAGAAGATCAGATTCTTGCGGGCAGTTTGTTGTCCGCCGTTCTCCCAGAATTCATTATTGTCCGGCTCCCAGTGATCGATCCACCGACCTCGTTGCTGATATCGGAAAGTGGACTCCGGCGCCTCTACGGTTGCCATCAGCAGTGTTCCTCTCGCACTGTCGACCGCCCTCATCGTGTTCTTCCGAATGTGTTCCGGGAGAAGGTCCCTGCGGTCGCGTTCACCGTACGAAGTACTGGTTACGGGCAGGGGTTTTTCGGTGACGTCAGAGGTAATTCCGGCTCACCTTCCGGTGCCGCACACGGTGACCTTCCGGTTACCCGGAGGATTTATCGGGCGTCCGGAAATTCGGCGATCAGCGAGCTGAGGAAGCAATTGGCCGCGCGGGCAGCGCGTTCCGGGTCGCCGTCGATGACGGCCAGCACCAGTTCGGCGTGTTCGTCATGGTAGGCCGCCCCCGCCTTTTCGGAGCGGGAGCGGATGACGGCCTCGATGATGGGCAGCAGCGAGTCGTAGAACTCGAGGTACACCGCATTGTGGCTGGCGACCACGATGGCGCGGTGCAACTGCACATCGGCCTCGATGGCGGCGTCGAAATTGTCGTCCCAGGTCGCGCGGCGATCCTCCAGCAGTCGTTCGAGGTCGGCGATATCGCCGGCGTCGCGGCGCTGGGCGGCGAGGGCCGCTGCCGTGGTGTCCAGGGCCTGCCGCAATTCGAGAATGTCGCGCTGCTGGGCATCGGCGAAATATTCGGCGAGGGTGCCGCCGAGCGTTGAGGTGGAGATCACATAGGTCCCCGAGCCCTGGCGGCGTTCGAGCATGCCCGCATGCACGAGTGCCTGGACGGCCTCGCGGACGGTATTGCGGCCGGTTCCGGTGAGTTCGGTCAACTCCGGCTCGGTGGGGATACGCGAGCCGACGGACCAACGGCCGGAACGGATTTCGGCACGCAGCTGCTCGGTTACCTGGGCGATGAGGCTGGTGCGCCGGACTGGTTGCACGGGAGACAGCGTACCGTGCCTCACATTCTTTGCATCACATCATCGGGTCATCCTATGATTTCGTAGTGACTGTGACGCTGAGTGCTGAGACGCTGCACGACGAGACGGCCCCCTCCCGGGGCCGTTCCGCTGCGGAACCGCAGGAGACCGTCGTCGATCGCACGATCCGCAAGCGCTCCCTCGTCGAGGGCCGGCTGCTCGTACTCGCCGCGATCGTCATGTCCGCGCTCACCCTGCGTATCGCCGTCACCGCATTCACCCCGCTGGCCGACCGCATCGGCTCGGATATCGGCTACGGGACCGCCATCGTCGGCGTCTTCGGCATGATCCCGACCGCCATGTTCGCCCTCGCCGGCCTGCTCACCCCGATCCTGTCGCGGCGACTCGGCCTGGAGACCACGGCCCTGGTCGCGATGGGCATGACCGCCGCCGGGTCCGCGATTCGCGCGGTGGTCCCCGAGACCTGGGAGCTGCTGGTTTTCTCGGCGCTGGCGCTGACCGGTATGGGCATCGGCAATGTCGTGATTCCGCCGCTGGTCAAGCGGTATTTCTCCGATCGACTGGCACTGCTGAGCTCGGTCTACATCGTTATGGTGCAGCTGGGCACGGTGGTCCCCGCGCTGGTGGCCGTGCCGATCGCGCAGTCGCACGGCTGGCGGATTTCGCTGGGGTGGTGGGCGATTCTGCCGCTCATCGCCATGCTGCCGTGGCTGGGTGTGCTGCGTATCCGCCGCGATCACGCCCGCGCGGACAGCACCGAAATGCCCGCCGAAGCAGTCGAATCCACCGGTAGGGTGTGGAAGTCCTCGCTGGCCTGGGGCATGGCGCTGATGTTCGGCATGACCTCGCTGATCACCTATTCCATGTTCACCTGGATGCCGAAGATCTTCTCCGATGCCGGTGCGACCGCCTCCTTCGGCGGCAGCATGGTCGGCATCTTCGCGCTCATCGGCTTGGTCGCGGCGCTCAGCGCACCGATTGTGGTGGGCCGCATGGTCAATCCGTTCCCGGTCGTCATCGCCTGTGCCGGCTTCTTTTTCGCGGGCTTCGCCGGGCTGCTGATCGCCCCGATGGCCGCGCCGCTGGTGTGGGTGCTGCTGCTGGGCCTGGGTCCGTCGACCTTCCCGATGGCGCTGACCCTGATCAATCTGCGCACCCGCACCTCCGTCGGTTCGGCCGCGCTGTCGGGCTTCACCCAGGGCGTCGGCTATGCCGTGGCCTGCCTGGGTCCAGTGCTCTTCGGTGCACTGCACTCGATGACCGGCGGCTGGCTGGCGCCGTTCGCGCTGCTGTCGGTCGCGGTGCTGGTGCTGCTCGCCGGCGCCTGGCTGGCGTGCAAGCCGCGCATGCTCGAAGACACCTGGGACTGAGCGAATTCGGCGAATTCACTTCCCGAGTTGCCGACGGGTGAGCTATTCGCCATGCTGTGTGGCGACGCTCTCACCTCACGATCGGCATTCGCCGAGTTGGGGTATTCGTGACGCGCGGAAACCGTTGCGTCATATAGCCGAAACATAGCTTCGGTTCTCACCGTGTGGTCCCGGGAAACGTGAGCAACCGTTGATCAAGCGGTCATTCTGCGCAGCATCGCGGCAATACCGGTTTCCTACCTTGAAGTCATTCAGATTTCAGGAGGGCCGTGCAGATGCTGACGCGCAATCGCGACATCGAACACTGGGATGCCGAGGATGTCGATGCTTGGGAAGCCGGTGGCAAGAACATTGCGCGCCGCAATCTGATCTGGTCGGTCTTCGCCGAGCACGTGGGATTCTCGGTGTGGTCGATCTGGTCGGTCATGGTGCTGTTCATGCCCACCGCGGTCTTCCATATCGATACGGCGGGCAAGTTCTTCCTGGGCGCGGTGCCCACGCTGGTCGGCGGCATCATGCGGATTCCGTACACCGTCGCCACTGCGAAATTCGGCGGTCGCAACTGGACCATTGTGAGCGCGCTGGCGCTGCTGGCGCCGGTGCTGCTGACCCTGTATTTCATCAATAAGCCCGGCACCTCGTACACGACGTTCCTGGTTATCGCGGCCTTCGCGGGCTTGGGCGGCGGGAACTTCTCCTCGTCGATGTCCAATATCAATGTCTTCTACCCGCAGCGGCTCAAGGGCTGGGCGCTGGGTATGAACGCGGGTGGCGGCAATATCGGTGTGCCGGTCATTCAGGTGGTCGGGCTGGTGGTCATCGCGACCCTCGGCAGCGCGTACGGCAATGCTTCGGCGGTGTGCCTGGTGTATCTGGCGCTGATCGTGGTGGCAGCCCTGGGCGCGGCGCTGAACATGGACAATGTCAAGAACCAGAAGGCCGACCTGTCCTACATGCTCAAGGCGCTGCGGGTACCGCAGTCGTGGGCGATCGCTTTCCTGTACGTCGGCACCTTCGGCTCGTTCATCGGCTACAGCTTCGCCTTCGGCCAGGTGCTGCAGATCAGTTTCAAGGCGGGCGGGGCGACCGCCGCTGCCGCCGCGCTGCATGCCGCGCAGATCGCCTTCGTCGGACCGCTGCTCGGTTCGCTGGCTCGTCCGTACGGCGGTAAGTGGGCCGACCGTGTCGGCGGCAGCAAGGTCACGCTCTACACCTTCGTCGCCATGACCGCGGCGGCTGCGGTGGTGGCCGTCGCCAGCACCATGGGCGACAGCACCGGCAGCCCGAAGGGCGGCGTGCTGGTGGCGCTGATCATCGGTTTCACCGCACTGTTCGTCATCTCCGGTTTCGGCAACGGCGCGGTCACCAAGCTCATCCCGTCGGTGTTCGAGGCGAAATCCCGTAGCCTGCCCGGTGATTCGGCGACCCGCGCGGCCTGGGCGCAGAACAGCTCTGGTGCACTCATCGGTTTTGTCGGCGCCATCGGCGCGCTGGGCGGCGTCGGCATCAATCTGGTGCTGCGCTCCTCCTACGCCTCCACACAGTCCGCCACCACCGCCTTCTGGGTTTTCATGGCCTTCTACGTGCTCTGCGGGGCGGTCTGCTGGATGGTCTTCATGCGCCGTCCGAGCCTGCCGGCACTGGCTCCCACAGATACCGGGGTCGTCGTCGAGGCCGAGGCATTGGTGCTGGAAGCCGAAGCCGCAGAGACCGATTCCTCGTCCACCGCATCGGCCCGGGCCTGACTCGCATCTTCTCGAAAGGACTGTCATGACGCACACAGTCGGACGCAAGACAGCGGTTGTCGTCGGCCACGGCATGGTGGGACACCGTTTCGTGGAGGCACTGCGCTCCCGTGACGAAGCCGATGCCTGGCAGATCGTCGTGCTGAGCGAGGAGCCGCTGGCGGCCTACGACCGTGTCGGGCTCTCCTCGTACGTGGGTCTGTGGGAGACCTCCGCGCTGGCGCTGCCGGGCAATGCCTACGAGGGCGACACGCTGGTGGAGGTGCGCCTGGGCGTGCGCGCCGACAGCGTGGACAAGGCGGCACGCAAGGTCACCACCTCCACCGGTGACGTAATCGGTTACGACGCACTGGTTCTCGCCACGGGTTCGTATGCCTGGGTGCCGCCGGTGCCGGGCCACGACACTCCCGAATGCTTCGTCTATCGGACGCTCGCGGACCTGGACGGCATTCGCGCCGCCGCCGAGGCGGCCGGTCCGGGCGCGGTCGGCGTGGTGGTCGGCGGTGGTCTGCTCGGTCTGGAGGCCGCCAACGCGCTGCGGCTGCTGGGCATGACCCCGCACGTCGTCGAGTACAACAACTGGCTCATGCCCGCCCAGATCGACGAGGGCGGCGGCGCGATCCTGGCGCAGCTGGTCACCGAGCTGGGCTTGCACGTGCACACCGGCGTGGGCACCTCGACCATCGAAACCATGGTGGACGCACCGCTTTCCGAGCGCTTGAACGTCACGCTCTCGGACGGCACCCAATTGCGCACCGCGCTGGTGGTTTTCGCCGCCGGTGTCCGCCCGCGTGACGAGATCGCCCGTGAGTCCGGGCTGGAGGTCGGGCCACGCGGCGGTGTCATCACCGATCTCGGGTTGCAGACCTCCGATCCCAGCATCTATGCCATCGGTGAGGTCGCCGCGGTGGAGGGCGTCTGCTACGGCCTGGTCGCACCGGGTTACAGCACCGCCGAGGTCGTCGCGGACCGATTGCTCGGTGGCGCAGGCGAATTCCCGGGTGCGGATATGTCCACCAAACTCAAGCTGCTCGGTGTGGATGTGGCCAGCTTCGGTGACGCGCACGCCAAGACCGCGGGCGCGCTCTCGGTGGTGCTGCACGATGCAGCCAAGGGCACCTACGCGAAACTTGTTGTCTCCGATGATGCCAAGACGCTGCTCGGCGGCATCCTGGTCGGCGATGCCACCCAGTATTCGGCGCTGCGTCCGCTGGTGGGCCGCGCGCTCCCGGCCGAGCCTGCCGCGCTGATCTCCCCGGCCGGTGCGGAATTGGGCGCGGATTCGCTGCCCGACGATGCGCAGATCTGCTCCTGCAACAATGTGACCAAGGGCGCCATCTGCGGCGCGATCGCCGACGGCGCCTGCGATGTGCCGGCCGTCAAGAGCTGCACCAATGCCGGAACCTCCTGCGGCGGTTGTGTTCCCATGCTCAAGAAGCTGCTGGAGCAGTCCGGTGTAGCTCAGTCGAAGGCGCTGTGTGAGCACTTCACCCAATCGCGGGCCGAGCTTTTCCACATCGTCCAGTCCGCCGGCGTCCGCACCTTCTCGGCGCTGATTGCCAAGTACGGCACCGGATCCGGCTGCGATATCTGCAAGCCGACCGTCGCGTCCATCCTGGCCTCGACCTCGAGCGATCACATTCTCGACGGCGAGCAGGCGTCGCTGCAGGACACCAATGACCACTTCCTGGCGAATCTGCAGAAGAACGGCACCTATTCGGTGGTGCCGCGCATGCCCGGCGGTGAGGTCACCGCCGATCAGCTCATCACCATCGGTCAGGTCGCCAAGGACTTCGGCCTGTACGTGAAGGTCACCGGCGGTCAGCGCATCGACCTGTTCGGCGCGCGGGTGGAGCAGCTGCCGCTGATCTGGAAGCGCCTGGTCGATGTGGGCATGGAATCCGGTCACGCGTACGGCAAATCGCTGCGCACCGTGAAAAGCTGCGTCGGTTCCACCTGGTGCCGCTACGGCCAGCAGGATTCGGTCGGCATGGCAGTGCTGCTGGAGAAGCGCTACCGCGGCTTGCGGTCCCCGCACAAGTTGAAGCTGGGCGTTTCCGGGTGCGCCCGGGAGTGCGCGGAGGCGCGTGGCAAGGATGTCGGCGTCATCGCCACCGAGAACGGCTGGAACCTGTACGTCGGCGGCAATGGCGGTCTCACTCCGAAGCACGCGGTGCTGCTGGCCGGCGCGCTGGACGACGAGACGCTCATCCGCTACATCGACCGCTACCTGATGTTCTACATCCGCACCGCGGACCGTCTGCAGCGCACCGCGCCCTGGCAGGAGGCCCTCGAGGGCGGTATCACCTACCTCCAGCAGGTGGTCTGCGAAGACAGCCTGGGCATTGCCGAGGATCTGGAAGCGGCCATGGAACGCCATGTCGCGGGCTACCGCGACGAGTGGGCGGCGGTGCTCGACGACGAGGAGAAGCTCTCGCGCTTCGTCACTTTCGTCAATGCGCCGGAGGAGGCCGACCCGACCATCGGCTTCGACGACAGCGGCGAGCGCAAGGTGCCCGTGCTGCTGGGTGTTCCGGAGCTTCCGGCCCGCCAGGCGCTCTGAATATGGCGTGGCATCGCTACTGTGACCAGCTGATCAACGCTGTGACCAGCGACGTTGCCGCCGCCACGCACGGGAAATGACTGCTTAACCGCACGGAAACAGGACGTCGGTACCAATAGGTGAGGGCGTTCGGAGGAGAGTACCGATGACCGTGATCGACACACCCGGCACCGTGACCAGCCTCAGCGGCTGGACTCGAGCGTGCCGACTGGATTACCTGATTCCCGGCCGCGGCGTGGCGGTGCTTCTGAAGGGTGGTCGCCAGGCCGCCCTGTTCCTGACCGCCGATGGCACGCTGTATGCCGTGGGAAATATCGATCCGTTCGGCCGGGCCGCAGTGATGTCACGCGGCATCGTCGGTGACCGCGGCGGCGTGCCGGTGGTGGCCTCCCCGCTGCTCAAGCAGAGTTTCTCGCTCATCGACGGCAGCTGCCTGGACGATTCGGGCGTCTGGCTACCGGTGTACGGGGTGCAGGTGGTGGACGGTGTGGTGTCGCTGTCCAACGAGCCCACGCTCTTCGCCGATGGTCCTGGATCGTTCGACGGCGGTACGGCATGACCGAGCCCGACGCCGGCACGCCACTGGCCGGTTTCACGGTGGGCATCACGGCGGCGCGGCGGGCCGATGAGCTCGGTACGCTGCTCACCCGTCGTGGCGCGAATGTTGTTATGGCTCCTGCTATTCGGATCATCCCACTGGCCGACGACAATGAGCTGGAGCGCGTGACGCGTCAGCTGGTGGCCGAGCCGCCGCAGATTACCGTCGCCACCACGGGTATCGGTTTCCGGGGCTGGATGGAGGCGGCAGAGGGCTGGGGCCTGGCCGAAAACCTGCGTGCCACCTTGGCAGCCACCCGCATGCTGGCCCGAGGCCCGAAGGCCAAGGGCGCAATTCGTGCCGCTGAACTGCGCGAAGAGTGGTCGCCCGCCTCGGAATCCTCCGCGGAGGTGCTGGATCATCTGCTCGCCGAAGGGGTCGAGGGTGTGCGGATCGCCGTGCAGCTGCACGGCGCCACCACCGAGTGGGAGCCGGTGCCGGACTTCTGCGAGGTATTGCGTTGCGCCGGAGCCGATGTGGTGCCGGTACCGGTCTACCGGTGGACTCCGCCGCAGGATCGCATTCCGATGGACCGCATGATCGAGGCCATCGTGACCGCAGGCATCGACTGCGTCACCTTCACCAGCGCCCCCGCTGTGGCATCACTTCTCATGCGCGCCAAGGAAACCGGACTGCTCGAGGCCGTGCTGCACGCCCTGCGCGGCCGGGTGCTCGCGGCCTGCGTCGGTCCCATCACCGCCGCACCCCTGGAAGAGCTCGGCGTGGCCACCACCATGCCCGGTCGCGCCCGCCTCGGTGCGCTGGCTCGCCACGTGGCCGAAGAACTTCCGCGCCGCGCCAATCGAATTCAGGCCGCCGGCCACATTCTGAGCGTCCGTGGCAGCTGCGTCGTCGTGGACGGTGCGGTGCGCCAGCTGGCCCCCGCCCCTATGGCGCTCATGCGTTCCCTGGCCCGCCAGCCCGGCCGCGTCGTGTCCCGCGAAGACCTGCTCGCCGCCCTCCCCGGCGGTGGCGACGACACCCACGCCGTGGAAACCGCCATCGCTCGTCTCCGCGCCGGCCTCGGCAGCCCCAAAGCCATCCAAACCGTGGTGAAGCGCGGCTACCGCCTCGCCCTGGACCCGGCCGAATGCATCGACAACCCGCGCCCCGTCGCCCCGAGTCCCACAGTCCGCCAGCAGTTCCCGAACCGCACCTCCGGCCTCGGCACCCGCCAGGACATCCCCTCCCGCTACCCGGCAGCAGTGCGCTCGTCCGACCCGCCGCTCAACGGCTCCGCTCGCCCGGCCCTCCCGCCGCGCACCTCTGCGGATCCTGCGGTGGGTTCCGGTAGCCGCCCGGGCTTCCCGCCCGCACCCGTGAGCACACCGCGTCCTGCCGAACCTGTTCCCGCTCCCACTGCCGTTGCCCGCCAGGGCTTTCCGGGACGGTCCGCGACTGTGCCGCACGCCGGTACGCAGCCTCCGGCGACCGGTTCCGGTGTACCGGTGCGCCCCAGTCGGCCCGCGCCCGTTGCGGAGGTCTGGTGACCAGCCCGGCGCTGGTGCTGGTGGCGCACGGCACCAGGAGTACACGCGGCGTGGAGATGATCGCCGCATTGGCTGAGGCTGTTGCGCGGGAGCTGGGGGCGGCCGCGCCTGATTTCGGCTCCAGCGCAGTTGATTCCGTGGCTACGTCACACCCAGAGACAGGTGCCGGTGCCGCGTTCGGGGCCGCATCGGCATCGTTGCGTGCTGTCGGCGAGCCGGACGTAGCGTCCGGCCCGCGGGTGCGCACGGCATTCGTGGATGTGCTCGGGCCTTCGCCCGCAGAGGTGTTGCGGGATTTGAATGCTGTTCCCGCCGTGGTGGTTCCGGCCTTCCTGGCCTCGGGCTATCACGTGTATCAGGATGTGCCGCGAGAGGTGGCCGCGAGTGCCCATGTGGCGGTCGCGGTCACCCAGGCGATGGGTCCGGATCCGGCGCTGGCCGCGGTGATGCGCATGCGATTGCGGGCGGCGGGGTGGCGCCGCGGCGATGCGGTGGTGTTCGCTGCCGCCGGTTCGTCGGATCCCCGTGCGCGACAGGATGTGCGGCGGGCGGCCGGTCTGCTCGCGGAGCAGATCGCGGCGCCGGTCCGGCTGGCGTACATCGCCACCGGTGAGCCCCGGGTTCCGGAGATGGTGGCCGAGGCCCGCGCGGCCGGTGCGCGGCGCGTATTCATTGCCTCGTACCTGCTGGCGCACGGTCTGTTCCATGAGCGGCTGCATACGGCGGGCGCGGACGGGGTGGCCGAGCCGATCGGTGTGCATCCCGCCATTGTTCGTTTGCTGGTGGATCGCTACCGCACCGCAGCCGATACTCTCGCGGCCGTTCGCGTCGCCTGACCGAATCGCCGAAATTGCCGAGTGTTTGGTGGTTTCCGCATTGCCGTGGCAATGTGCAAATCAAATTCCATTGCGCTCGGAGGGTTTTCTGTTGAAGAAGCTTGTCGTCACCGCCGGTCTGATTGTCGCCTGTGCCGCAGGGTCTTTCGCCACCGCGTCTACCGCGTCCGCCGTTTCCGGTCTGTACGACCCGTGGACCGCGTGCAAGGCTTCCGGCCTCTCGGACGAAGCGTGCAGCCAGCAGGTCAACGCCAATGATCCGGCGGCGCCCGGCACCGGCTTCGGCTGGACGGGTTCCGCGGCGGCGCACTGATCGACCCGGTGGGTGACCACTGACCGGAATTGATGGGTGACCATCATTCGCGGCGAGCCGAGGATGGCGGCATGCTCGATGCCGAACATCCCGCTCGCCGTGCCGGACTCGCCTCGCAGGCCGCGGTGCGCGGCAGGCGTAAGGCCGAATGGCTGGCATTGTTCGCGCCCGAGGCCCGGGTGGAAGACCCGATCGGCGTCTCACCGTATGACCCGGTGGGGGATGGCCATGCCGGGCCCGAGGCCATAGCGGCGTTCTGGGATATGGCGATTGCCGACAGCCGCATCGACTTCCGGCTCGCCGATTCCTATGCCTGCGGCGACGAGGTGGCCTTCGTCGGAACCATTCGCAGTGAGCGCGGCGACCGGGCCGTCGAGGTCGACGGCGTGTTCACCTATCGCGTGAACTCGGCCGGGAAAATCGTGGCATTGCGCGCCTTCTGGGAATTGAAACAGGCGCGCACCACATTCTTGCCGAACTGAGCCCGCTCGACATTTGCCGGACTCGTCGAAATCGGTTCAGGCGCCCGGGGTTTGCAGCGCCGGGAACCAGATATCGGTCAGCACGGTCGCGGCCTGATCCGCGGATACATCGATCGTCCCCTGCATGGCCCAGCGCGTGAAGAACCGCTCCAGCTGCGCGACGAGCAGTTCTATCCGCAAGCGCGCCTCGTCCTGCTGATCGGCCGGCCAGCGCGAGAGATACGAGGTCATCACATTCGGCACCGCGAGAATGCCCTCGCGCGCCACCTCACGGAACTCCGGTTCCAATGCCGTCGCCTCGTCCCAGGCGGGCAGTAGATCCTTGTATTCCTGGAACCAGTCGATGGACCGCCGCATCCAGGCCGCGAACTCCTCGCGTGATCCGGTGTCGAGCACATGGTCGAGGTCTTCGTAGAAGTACTGGACGCTGGGCAGCGCCCCCTGTTCGGCGATGGCGCGCAGCACATCCGGTTTGCCGGTGAAATGCAGATAGAAGGTCGCGCGGCTGCAACCGACCGCCGCGGCGATGTCGTCCACTCGCACCGGTGCGTATCCCTGGGTGGTGAACAGTCCCTTGGCGGCCTCGATCAGACGGCTGCGGGTGAGTCGTTTCTGCTCGTCGCGCAGGGAGGTGCGCCGGGTGGTCACTTCCGCGGGCTGCGCGGGATCTGTGGCCGGTTCGGTCTGCATGGGTGCTGGCCGCCTTGGTTCCGGTGAGCGAAAGGCGCCCGTGCGGCGGCCTTTTCCGATGCTCGAGTCTACGTCTGTCGGGGGTTTTCGCTTCGATGATAGACGTTTGTTCATTCACTAGACACTGTGTCTAGTGAATGCTAGCGTGTGTGTCACATCACGTCCGGCCGGGCAATGTGACCCACCGCCGAAGCAGGAGAGTGAATTGGAAACCCGTGAGTTGCCCAGGGTGTGCGTCATCGGCGCCGGCCCGTCCGGCATCACCACCGCAAAGCGCCTCGCCGAATACGGCATCCCCTTCGATTGCTACGAAGCCTCCGATCAGGTGGGCGGCAATTGGTACTTCAAGAACCCGAACGGCATGTCGGCCTGCTATCAGAGCCTGCACATCGATACGTCGAAGTTCCGGCTGGCGTTCGAGGACTTCCCGGCCCCCGACGAGTGGCCGGACTTTCCGCACCACACGCAGCTGCACCAGTACTTCAAGGACTATGTCGAGCACTTCGGCATCGGCGATCGAATCATCCTGAATACCAAGGTGACCTCGGCCAAGCGCGACGCCGAGGGCCTGTGGGAGATCACCACCGATACCGGCCGCACCGAAACCTATGACGCGCTGCTGGTCTGCAACGGTCACCACTGGGACCCGCGCATCCCCGACTACCCGGGTGAATTCGACGGCGTCCTCATGCATTCGCATGCCTACAACGACCCGTTCGATCCGATCGATATGCGCGGCAAGCGCATTGTGGTGGTCGGCATGGGCAATTCGGGGCTGGATATCGCCTCCGAACTCTCGCAGAAGTTCATCGCCTCGAAGTTCTTCCTCTCCGCCCGCCGCGGTGTGTGGGTGCTGCCGAAGTATGTGAACGGCAAGGTCGGTGACAAGGCCTCCATGCCCGCCTGGATGCCGAAGAAGCTGGGGCTCAAGCTCAAACAGCGCTTCGTGGTCAAGAATCGCGGCTATATGGAGGATTACGGCCTCCCGAAGCCGGATCATCTGCCGTTCGAGGCGCATCCGTCGGCCAGTGAGGAGTTCCTGCACCGGGCCGGTTGCGGTGACATGGTGTTCAAGCCCGCCATCACCCGTCTCGACGGCAAGAATGTGCATTTCGCCGACGGCAGCGTCGAGGAGGTGGATGTGGTGGTGTGCGCCACCGGCTATCACATCAGCTTCCCGTTCTTCTCCGATCCGGAGTTGCTGCCCGATGCGCGCAATATGATCCCGCTGTACCGGCAGATGATCAAGCCCGGCGTGGACAATCTCTTCTACCTGGGCCTGGCGCAGCCCATGCCGACCCTGGTGAACTTCGCTGAGCAGCAGTCGAAGCTGGTCGCCGCCTACCTGTCCGGCAATTACGCCCTGCCGTCCGAGACGGAGATGACCGAGACCATGCGCGCGGCGGAAGCGCTGCGCAGCGGGACGTTCTACGACTCGCCGCGGCACACCATTCAGATCGAATTCGAGCCGTACGTCCGCGATCTGCAGCGCGAAATGGCGCGCGGAGCCAAGCGGGCCGCCGATCGCGGGCACGCACTGCCCGTGCCGCCGCGCGCCTCGGCCAGAGTCTGAGAAAGGGCGGAACGGAATGAGCAATGTGGCTGGATTCTGTACCGACGAATTCGCCGCGGTCCGGGCGGCTTTCACCGAACAGGTGGAGTCCGGGGCCGAACTCGGCGGCGCACTCTGTGTGACGGTGAACGGCGATCCGGTGGTCGATCTCTGGGGCGGTTACGCCGATCCGGAGCAAACCACGCGCTGGCGTGCGGACACCCTGGTGAACTGCTTCTCCATCACCAAGACCATGACGGCGCTGAGTGCGCTACTGCTGGTCGACCAGGGTGGCCTGGATGTCTACCAGAAGGTGGCGCACTACTGGCCGGAGTTCGCGGCCAATGGCAAGGCCGATATCGAAGTGCGGCACCTGCTTTCGCACACCTCCGGGGTTTCCGGCTGGGAAGCGCCGATCGAGATTCCCGATATCTACGAGCTCGAGTCCTCGACGGCACGCCTGGCGCAGCAGGCGCCCTGGTGGGAGCCGGGCACGGCCTCGGGATATCACGCGCTCAATTACGGGCATCTGGTCGGCGAGCTCATCCGCCGGATCGACGGCCGCACGCTGGGCCGTTTCTTCGCCGAGGAGCTCGCCGGCCCGCTCGGCGCGGATTTCCATATCGGCACCGGGGCAGAGCATTTCGATCGCATCGCCACCATCGTTCCGCCCGAGTATCCGGAGTTCGATCAGTCGCTGCTGCCGCAGGACAGTGTCATGTTCAAGACATTGTTCCAGCCGCTGCTGGACTTCGATATGTGCTCCACCCCCGGGTGGCGGCAGGCGGAGCTGGGCGGCATGAACGGCCACGGCAATGCCCGCTCGGTGGCCCGGGTGCAGTCGCTCATCAGTAATGGCGGGGAGCTGAGCGGCCGGAAGTACTTGTCGGAGAAGACGATCGATCTGATCTTCGATCAGCAGATCGACGGCGTCGATCTGGCCATCCTGCTTCCGCTGCGCTTCGGCATCGGCTACGGTCTGCCGAAGCCGGAGACGGCTCCGCAGGTCCCGGACGGCCGGGTGTGCTGGTGGGGTGGACTGGGTGGGTCCATGGTCGTCAACGACCTGGATCACCGGGTCACCTTCGCCTACACCATGAACCGAATGGCGCCCGGCCTGATCGGCTCCGATCGTGCCGACGCCTATCTGAAGGCAGCCTTCGCAGCGGTACGAGATTCGAGGATTTGAATTTATGACGCAAGCCGTTGACCTCCAGGCCCTTGCCGCGCAGGTGGCCGCGAAACTCACCGGTCCGGGCGGGCCGTTCGAGATGACGGTCGAGGAGGTGCTGGGCGCGCAGATTCCGGTCTTCCGCACTCGCCGCCGCTCCCTGCTGGAGCTGCTGGAGGCCTCCCGCGACCTCGGCGACCGGGACTACCTGGTCAGTGCCGACAAGCACATCACCTTCGCCGAGCACTACGAGGCGGCGGGTGCGCTGGCGGCGGCGCTGCAGCAGCGCTACGGCATCGGCAAGGGCGACCGGGTCGGCATCCTGGCCGCCAATACCCCGGAGTGGGTGCTGACCTTCTGGGCGGCGCAGCGGCTGGGCGCGATTCCGGTCGGCTACAACGCCTGGTGGGCGCCGCTGGAGATCGCCTACGGTCTCGAGCACACCCAGCCGGTGGTGGTGATCGCCGACGCCAAGCGGGCGCAGGCGCTGGCCGATGCGGGTGCCCGGGTGCCGGTCCTCACCATGGAGAAAGACCTTCCTGACCTGGTCGCGGAATACGCGGGCGAGTACCCGGTTACCGCTGTGGCAGAAGATGATCCGGCATGCATCCTCTACACCAGCGGCACCACCGGCCGGCCCAAGGGTGTGGTGCATTCGCACCGGAACATGGTGGCGGTCGCCGACTATCACCGTTTCACCGATGCGCTGATGGCGGGCTTCCGCGGGCTGCCGTGGGACGGGTCGCCGACCAGTCGCCGGTTCCTCACCACCTCACCGCTTTTCCACATCGCGAGCCTGCACAATCTCGCGGTGCCGCGGCTGAACACCGGTGACGCGGTGATCTTCCCGGCCGGCGGGTTCGACGCCGACAAGATCCTGGGGCTCATCGAATCCGAGCGCATCACCAACTGGGGTGCGGTGCCGACCATGGCCAGCCGCCTGCTCGACGCGGATATCACCAAGTACGACCTGTCCTCACTGTCGGGGTTCTCGCTCAATGCCGCGCCCTCCTCGCCCGCTCTGCAGCAGCGACTGCGCGAGCGGCTCCCGGTGGCGCAGGTGGCATTGACCACCAGCTACGGATGCACGGAGAGCGGCACCGCCGCCACCATCGCGGCGCCGGCGGATCTGCTGGCCAATCCGGAAGCGGTGGGGCGTCCGATCATTGCCGTCTCCGTCGAAATCCGTGATCCGGAGGGCACTGTCGTGCCCGACGGCGTGGAGGGCGAGATCTGCATTCGCAGTCCGTACGTCATGCTCGGCTACTGGAACGACGAGGTGGCCACCGCCGCATCGATCGATGCGGACCGCTGGCTGCGCACCGGCGACTTCGGATTCGTCTCCGGCGGTGTCCTGCAAATGGCCGGTCGCCGTTCGGATCTCATTCTGCGCGGCGGTGAGAACGTCTACCCGACCGAGATCGAGAATGCGCTCGACGCGCATCCGCTGGTCCAGGAATCGGCCATCATCGGGGTTCCGCACGAGGATCTGGGTCAGGAGGTGGCGGCCATTGTTGTTGTCGCGGACCCGGATTCGGTCACCGAGGACGAGCTGCGCGACCATGTGGCGCAGCGGCTGGCCTATTTCAAGGTGCCCGCCCGCTGGCTCATCACCGCTGATGCGCTGCCGCGCAATGCGACCGGCAAGGTGCTGCGCCGCGACCTATCCCTCGGGGAGTGAAGACCGTGTACGACACCATCATCAAGGGCGGGCGCTGGTTCGACGGCACCGGTGCGCCGTCGGCCATCCGCAATATCGGTATTCGTGACGGCCGGATCGCGACCGTCACCACCGAGGCGCTCGACGAAACCGAGTGCGCCCGGGTGATCGACGCCGCCGGGCAGTGGGTGTTGCCGGGCATGCTCGATATCCATACCCATTACGACGTGGAGGTGCTGCTGGATCCGACGCTGTCGGAATCGCTGCGGCACGGCGTCACCACCATTCTGCTGGGGTCCTGCTCGCTCTCCACCGTGCATGTGGGCGGTACGGATGCGGGCGACCTGTTCGGGCGGGTGGAGGCGATTCCGCGCAAGCATGTGGTGGCGGCGATCGACGGGCTGAAGACGTGGAACAGCGCACACAGCTATGTGGCCGCGCTGGAATCACTGCCGCTGGGCGCGAATCTCGCTGCCTTCATCGGGCATTCGGATATTCGCGCCGCGCAGATGGGCCTGGACCGCGCCACCCGCCCGGATGTGGCGCCCACCGAATCCGAGCTGAAGGCCATGGAGCACAAGCTGAGTGAGGCCCTCGATGCCGGCTTCGTCGGCATGTCCTCGCAGCAGCTGCTCTTCGACAAGCTCGACGGTGAGGTATGCCGTTCGCGCACCCTGCCTTCGACGTATGCCAAGCCCAAGGAGCGGCGCCGGCTCAATCGGATTCTGCGCGACCGCAAGCGGACGCTGCAGGGTGGTCCCGATGTGGCCCGGCCGCAGAGCCTGGTCGCCATGGCCGCGAGCAGCCTCGGCATCTTCCGGCCGAATTTGAAGGTGAGCCTGCTCTCGGCCGCCGATATCAAGGCGATTCCCGGTGTGGTGCAGATCTTCCCGCTCATCGGCAAGGTGCTCAACCGGCTCGGCGGTGACTTCCGCTGGCAGCATCTGCCGGTGCCGTTCGAGGTGTACTCCGACGGTATCGATCTGCCGGTGTTCGAGGAATTCGGTTCCGGCGCAGCGGCTCTGCACCTGTCGAACCAGTTGGAGCAGCGGCGTGAGCTGCTGGCCGACGAGAGCTACCGGCGTTCCTTCCGCAAGGACTACGACAAGAAGTGGGGCCCGCGGGTCTGGCATCGGGACTTCTTCGATGCCGAGATCACCGAATGCCCCGATGCGAGCGTGATCGGCAAGACCTTCGGTCAGGTCGGCGTGGATCGCGGCGGTGTGCACCCGGTGGACGCCTTCCTCGACCTGGTGGTGGAGTACGGGCCGAAGGTGCGCTGGCGCACCACCATCTCCAACCACCGGCCCGAGGTGCTGGACAAGCTGGCCGCCGATCCCAGTGTGCAACTGGGCTTCTCGGATGCCGGAGCGCATTTGCGCAATATGGCCTTCTACAACTTCGGGCTGCGGCTGTTGAAGCGCGTGCACCGCGCGCAGCAGGACGGGCGGCCGTTCATGAGCGTGGAGCATGCCGTGCACCGCGTCACCGGTGAACTGGCCGACTGGTACGACCTGGATGCCGGGCACCTGCGCGTGGGTGATCGCGCCGATGTGGTCGTGCTCGATCCGGCGCATCTCGACGACAGCCTGGATGCCTACGCGGAGAACCCGATTCCGGAATTCGACAATCTCTCCCGCATGGTCAATCGCAATGACGACACCATTACCGCGGTACTGGTGAACGGTGAATACGTATTCGGCCTGGGTGAGAAATCCCCGGCCCTCGGCAAAGAGCGCACCGGGCAGTTCCTGCGCGCCGGTCGACGCTGACAAGAGGAGTTCGTAATGAGCACAGGTAGATTCGGCGGCAAGACCGCCGTGGTGACGGGCGCGGCCTCCGGTATCGCAGCGGCAATCGCCGATGCGCTGATCGCCGAGGGCGCGAATGTGGTAGGTCTCGATATCGACGAGGCCGGCTTGCAGAAGAAGGCCGCCGAACTCGGCGACGCCTTCGTGCCGGTGGTGGCGGATGTGACGGTGGAGGCTCAGGTCGCCGCCGGAATCGAAGTTGCCGCAGCACGTTTCGGCCGGCTCGACGCGGCCTTCAATGTGGCGGGCGGCTCCCGCATCGGCGCCGTGACCGATCTCGCGGAGGCCGATTGGGACTTCACCATCGACCTGGTGCAGAAGAGTGTTTTCCTGTGCACCAAACACGAAGCCCGCCTGATGCGCGACAGCGGCGGCGGCGCCATCGTCAATATCTCGTCCCTGGACGGCCGTGTCCCGATGCCCGGTGGCAGCCCGTACTCCACCGGCAAAGCGGGTGTGGTCATGTTCAGCAAGAACGCAGCCCTCGAGCTCGCGCAGTACCGCATTCGAGTGAACTCGGTCCTGCCCGGCCTGGTCGACACCCCGTTGACCGCCGCCGTCATGGGCTACGAACCGGCAAAGCAGATGTTCCTCGACCGAATCCCGATGGGCGCCGCCGCTACCGCCGAACAGATAGCGGCACCCTGCCTCTTCCTGGCCAGTGACGATGCCTCGTACATCACCGGCACCGAACTGGTGGTAGACGGCGGCTGGGAAATCAGCAACTTCCCCAACCTGGCCAAGCTCGCCGGCTGACCGTCGTCACCCGTCCCATCAACGCCGGTCGTCAGCAACAGCTGGTGGCCGGCCGACGTGGTCCCCAGGGTTCACAGAGACCGCACCACGCGGCCTGCCCACAGCTCGAGCCGACCTGCGCGGGCATTCTGCCCGCAGGGTCATCGGCCGATCCGGAAGTGGTGGAGGTCGAGCGGGAGGGTTATTCCTCTTTGCTGGCCGCGTCGAGGCCGAGCATCTGGAGGAGGTATTCGCAATCGGCTACATCGAGGGCGTGACCTGCGACTGTCCGGGTGGCCATGGCGTTCTGCTTGATCGTGGCGGCTTTTTCGGCGGCCCGTGCGGCACCGAATTCGCTCTGCTCTTCTACAAGGATCGTCTGTCGTGCCGAGGTCATAGAAAACTTCCCGGGGTGTGTCGGGTTGCCGTATCCGAATGACTCGGGTCAACTCCGTCTATACCTCACCCTACGGGGTGAGGATGGTTATAGAAATGAAATGGGGGGCGCGGCGGCATTCAGCGAGGTGGGAGGGCGGGGGATTCCCAGGCCCGGGCGAAGCGGCGTTTGTCGGTGGCGTTGGTCTCCTTGCTGCGATAAACGACGTAGGGGCGGACCAGGTAGCCGACAGGGGCGCTGAACATATGGACCAGGCGGGTGTAGGGCCAGATGCCGATCAGGGTCAGCACGATGAGGCCGTGCACCTGGAAGGTCCAGGGCGTGCCGACCATGAGGTCCGGGTGGGGATGCAGGGTGAAGAGGCTGCGGAACCACGGGGAGACGGTCTCGCGGTAGTTGTAGGTGCCCCACAGCAGATTGCTGCCGATGGTATTGAGCAGGCCGGTGACGAGTGCGCCGGCGAGCAGCACATACATGAGCAAATCGTTGCGGGTGGTCGCCATGCGGACGGCGGTGACAGTGACGCGGCGGTACAGCAGGATGGCGATGCCCGCTATGACGGCGACGCCCGCGACGGTGCCTGCCGACACGGCAACCACGTGATAGAGGTGTTCGGAGATGCCGACGGCAGCGGTCCACGATTCGGGGATGAGCACGCCCAGAACATGACCGCCGATGACGCCGAGCATGCCGAAATGGAACAGCGGGCTGCCCAGGCGCAGCAGCCGCGATTCGTAGATCTGCGAGGACCGGGTGGTCCAGCCGAACTGGTCGTTGCGGTAACGCCAGAGGTGGCCGAGCAGGAACGAGGTGCAGGCGATATAGGGGAGTGTCATCCACACCGTGGAGGTCATCGGCGGCTGTCCGTTTCGGCGAAGGTGATCGGGTCCATGGCGAAGGGGTCCAAGCCGACTTCCTCGTCGGGTGGGCCCTGGGCGGCCAGTTCGGCAATGCGGCGGCGGTCGGCGGTGGTGAGCGGGGACAGGGTGGCGGTGACGGCGGCGAGTATGCCCGAGTAGGGAGAATCGATGTCGGACAACGACAGTCGCAGTAGTTCCAGCACCGGGACGTGTTCGCCGAGCAGGCGTTCGCCGCCGACGGGGTCGACGGTGGCGGCGAATTCCAGCAGCACCGGCAGGTGGTCGGGGAGTTCCTCGTCGCCGAGTTCGACGCCACCGTGCCGGTAGGCGTGTTTGAAGCGCAGCAGGGCCATTCCGCGTTTGCGGGTGTCACCGTAGGCGTAGAAGGTCAGGTGCAGGGCGGCGCGGCGGCGCATATCGAAGGTCTCGACGTACTCCTGGGCCAGGGCGATCGGGTTGCCGGTGCGCAGGTGGGTGAGGATCGGTTCGAGGAACGGCCGCATGGTATCGGGCAATTCCGCTGTGGCACTGGATAGATCGTCGAGAGCGGCCAGCATGGTGGTGCTCGGATAGTCCAGCAGCAGCGCGGCCAGCCGCCATACCAGCCGGCGGTCCCGGTCCGAGAGCTGGACCGTGGGTTCGGGGCGTTTACGGATCTTCAGCAGGCTCATCGCACTGCCCCGCTGGGGAAGGGAGCTTCCGGCTCGGCTGTTGTGCCATCGCCGTTGTGGCCGTCGCCATTACCGTTGCCATTGCGGGTCGGGATGAGCCCCTCGGCGCTCTTTCCGTCCCAGTTCAGCAAATTGATGCGCGCCGATTTCTCTTCCGGCGCAGCAATATTGGAGTCAGTCAGGTGGAACTTCTCGGCCACGACCTCGAAGGCGGTCATGCCGGGCCCACCGTCGGTATCCAGTGAGCATCCGGTGGCGAGCGAATCGAGTTCGTGGGCACGGGAGGTCGCCCCGGAGGGAATCACATACCGGTGCTCGTATTTGGCGATGGCCAGCAGGCGGTACATCGCCTCGATCTCTTCCGGCGCCAGCCCGGTCGAGTCCGGGATACGCATATCGGGTTCCTGCCCGAGATTGATCGAGCGCATGAACGACCGCATCCCGGCCAGTCGCTGCAGCGAATCCCGCACCGGCCCTACATCACCGGCGGTGAACAGTTCGGCCAGGTACTCCAGGGGAATACGCAGCGCATCGATCGCGCCGAACAGATTCGAGTGGTCTTCGCCGTCGTGCCCGGTCTCCGACAGCACATCCACCACCGGCGACAGCGGCGGCACGTACCAGACCATCGGCATGGTCCGATATTCCGGATGCAGCGGCAGCGCGATCTTGTAGTCGACGATGAGCTTGTAGCAGGGTGAATCCTGTGCCGCGGCAATCCATTCCGGCGAGATCCCGGCACGCTCCGCCTCGGCGATCACGCGTGGGTCGTGCGGGTTGAGGAACACGCCCAGCTGCGCCGGGTACAGATCCTTGTCGTTCTCGACCGACGCCGCTTCCAGCACCGCGTCGGCGTCGTAGAGCATGACCCCGATGTAGCGCAGCCGCCCGACACAGGTTTCCGAGCACACGGTCGGAATGCCGACCTCGATGCGCGGGTAGCAGAAGGTGCACTTCTCCGCCTTGCCCGTCTTGTGGTTGAAGTAGATCTTCTTATACGGGCAGCCGGTGACGCATTGCCGCCAGCCGCGGCACTTGTCCTGATCGACCAGCACGATGCCGTCTTCGGCTCGCTTGTAGATCGCCCCGGACGGACATGCCGCCGCGCACGAGGGGTTGAGGCAGTGTTCGCAGATGCGTGGGAGGTAGAACATGAACGTCTGCTCGAATTCGAGCTTCACCTGCTCGGACAGCTTGGCCAGCAGTGGATCCTTGCCGACCTGTTCGGGACCGGAGCCGAGCGAGTCGTCCCAGTTCGGCCCCCAGGTGACCTTGGTGTCCTTGCCGGTGATCAGCGATTTGGGGCGTGCTACCGGGCTGGTGTCCATGTGTGGTGCGGCCAGCAGGTTTTCGTAGTCGTAGCTCCACGGGTCGTAATAGTCCGACACGGTGGGCAGGTCCGGATTGGCGAAGATATTGAGCAGCCGCTTCATTCGCGACCCGGATTTGAGCGTCAGCTTGCCGCGCCGATTGCGTACCCAGCCGCCCTTCCACTTCTCCTGATCCTCGTACTGCCGCGGATACCCTTGTCCCGGCCGGGTTTCCACATTGTTGAACCACATGTACTCGGTGCCGCCGCGATTGGTCCAGGCCTGCTTGCAGGTGACGCTGCAGGTGTGGCAGCCGATGCATTTGTCGAGGTTCATGACCATCGACAGTTGCGCCATGACACGCATGTCAGTACTCCACTTCCTGCGAGCGCTTACGAATGGTGGTGACCTCGTCGCGCTGATTTCCGGTGGGCCCGTGGTAGTTCAGGGCGAAAGACTGCTGGGCGTACCCGCCGATGAGGTGCGAGGGCTTGATCATGATGCGAGTCAGCGCATTGTGGATACCGCCGCGTTTGCCCCGGCCCTTGAAGTCGTCGGGCGCGTCGGTCACGTTGCCGCTCTTGCCGTTCGATGCGACGGGCGGTCCCTCGATGCGCGGCACGTTCACCGTGCGGTCCTGGGCGTGGTACATGAACACCGTGCCCTCGGGCATGCGGTGTGACACGATGGCGCGCGCCACGACCACACCGTTTCTGTTCACCGCCTCGATCCAATCATTGTCGGCCACACCGATTTTGGCTGCATCGACCTCCGACATCCAGATGGCCTGGCCGCCGCGCGAGAGCGTGAGCATGTGCAGATTGTCCTGGTACGCGGAGTGGATCGACCACTTCGAGTGCGGCGTCAGATACCGCACCGTCACTCCGTTCTCGGTCACCTTGCCGATACCGGGTTCGCTGAACAGCGCCGACATGTCCAGTGGGGGACGATAAATCGGCAGTTGCTCACCGAGTTCGATCATCCAATCGTGATCGAGGTAGAAGTGCTGCCGCCCCGTCAACGTGTGCCAGGGCTTCAGCCGCTCGGTATTGATGGTGAACGGGGAGTACCGGCGTCCACCGGTCTCACTGCCAGACCATTCCGGGGACGTGATGACTGGAACGGGCCGAGCCTGGGTGTCGGCGAACGTGATTCGTTTGCCCTCGTGCTCGGCGGCCAGATCGGCCAGCCGGGTACCGGTGCGCTTTTCCAGCGCCTCGAAACCTTCCACCGCGAGCCGGCCATTGGTGGTGCCGGACAGCGCCAGAATGGCCTCCGCCGCATGAGTGTCCTTGGCCAGCGACGGCCGCCCCTGCGCGATACCCGAGACCACCGCCCCGTTCATGCCCTTCAGATACTCGACCTCGGCACCGGGATAGGTGGTGACGCCCTTGGTGGTGAGGCCGAGCTGCTCGACGAGCGGCCCGAGTGCGGCCATCTTCTCCGCGACCTTCGGATAATCACGTTCGACCACAACGATTTTCGGCATCGTCTTTCCGGGGATGGGCTCACATTCGCCCTTCTTCCAGTCGAGTACCCGGCCGCTCGCCTGTGCCAGCGCATCGGCGGTGTCGTGCTGCAGCGGCACCATCACGATGTCCTTGCGGATACCGAGATGCTTCTCCGCCAGCCAGGAGAATCCCCGGGCAATGCGATGGAATGCCTCGAAATCGGTGCGGGTCTCCCACGGCGGCGAAATCGCCGGAGAGAAGGCGTGCACAAACGGATGCATATCCGTGGAGGACAGATCGTGCTTCTCGTACCAGGTGGCGGCGGGCAGCACGATATCGGAGAACATGGTGGTGCTGGTCATCCGGAAGTCCAGGGACAGCAGCAGATCCAGCTTTCCGGTGGCGGCCTGATCGCGCCACACCAGCTCCTGCGGCCGTACCCCGGCGGCCTCGGCGGTCTGCAGATTGGAATCCGCGCCCAGCAGATGTTTGTGGAAGTACTCATTGCCCTTGCCGGACGAGCCGAGCAGATTGGCCCGCCAGACCGTCAGTACGCGCGGGAAGTTCTCGGGTGCGTCCGGATCTTCGCAGGCGAAGCGCAGGGCGCCGGTTTTGAGACCGTCGACGACGTAGTCGGCCGCGCTCCTGCCCGCGGCCTCCGCCTCATCGGCCAGATCGAGCGGGTTGCGATCGAGCGTCGGATAGGACGGCATCCAGCCCAATCGTGTTGCGAGCGCGATATTGTCGGCCGCCGTCCGTCCCGCGAAACTGCCCTTGCCCAGCGGTGAGGAGAAGGTCTCCGAGGTGAACGGGTCATACCGCCACTGATCATTGGTGAGGTACCAGAACACGGTGCCCTGCATCTGGCGCGGGTTGCGCTGCCAGTCGGCGGCGAAAGCCAGTGTGGACCAACCGGTTACCGGCCGGCACTTCTCCTGGCCCACGTAATGCGCCCAGCCGCCGCCGTTCACGCCCTGACAGCCGGTGAGCAGTGTCAAAGTGAAGAAGGCGCGGTAGATCTGGTCGGAGTGGAACCAGTGGTTGGTGCCCGCGCCCATGAGAATCATGGACCGGCCGTTCGAACGTTCGGCATTGTCGGCGAATTCGCGGCCGATGCGTTCGGCCTGCTTGGCGGGAACGCCGGTGATCGTCTCCTGCCAGGCCGGGGTGTACGGCTCGTTCGGGTCGTCGTATCCCGTCGGCCAGCTGCCGGGCAGGCCGGGACGTGCCACGCCGTACTGGGCGAGCAATAGATCGAATACCGTCGTCACCCGTTTGCCCGCAACAACAGTCGTGGGAACGCCGCGGGTGAGCACCTCCGAGGTCGTTCCGTCGAAGCGGGGAAACTGCACGGCCGCAGCATCATCGGTGCGGCCGTGCAGGGTCAGCAGCGGATCGACGCCTCCCAGGTCCAGATTCCAGCGGCCCTTGCCCGCTTCGGTGAAGCGATGTCCCAGGGATCCATTGGGCACCTGCGGATTTCCGTCGGCATCGAGTAGTACGGGCTGGAATTCCACCGCTTCCGCGGTGTGGCCGAGGTCGGCGGCGGTGAGGAACTTGCCGGGTACGCAGACGCCGTTGTTCTCGTCGAGGGTGACGAGGTAGGGCAGGTCGGTGTACTGCTTGATGTAGTTGTCGAAATACGAGGTCGACTTGTCGACGAAGAATTCCTTGAGCACCACGTGCCCCATGGCCATGGCGAGCGCGGCATCGGTGCCCGGGCGTGCGGGCACCCATTCGTCGGCGAACTTGGTGTTGTCGGCGTAATCGGGGGAGACCACCACGACCTTCTGGCCGCGATACCGGGCCTCGGTCATGTAGTGGGCGTCCGGGGTTCGGGTGACCGGGACATTGGAGCCCCACATGATCAGGTAGCCGGCATCGAACCAGTCCGCCGATTCCGGTACGTCGGTCTGGTCGCCGAACACCTGCGGCGAGGCTACCGGCAGGTCGGCGTACCAGTCGTAGAACGACAGCATGGAGCCGCCGATGAGGGAGATGAAGCGCGCGCCGACGGCATGGCTGACCATCGACATGGCGGGAATGGGGGAGAAGCCCGCGACCCGATCCGGCCCGTACTGCTTGATGGTGTAAACGTGTGCGGCAGCGGCGATTTCGGACGCTTCCCACCACTCGGCCCGGACGAACCCGCCCCGGCCGCGTGCGGACTTGTAGGTCTTGGCCCGCTCCGGATCCTCGACGATGGACTCCCACGCCAGCACCGGATCCTTCAGCCGCTCCTTGGCCTCCCGGTACATCTCCAGCAGCACGCCGCGCACGTACGGATACCGAATGCGGGCAGGCGAATACGTGTACCAGGAGAACGACGCACCACGCGGGCAGCCGCGCGGCTCGTACTCCGGCTTGTCCGCGCCCACCGACGGGTAATCGGTCTGCTGTGACTCCCAGGTGATCACACCGTCTTTGACGTAGATCTTCCACGAACACGACCCGGTGCAGTTCACACCGTGCGTGGAGCGCACCACCTTGTCGTGCGACCACCGATCCCGGTAGAACTCGTCCGCTTCGCGCCCGCCCACCTGATGCAGCGTGCGCAGGTCTGCGGAAACCTCACCGCGATTGAAGTACTTTCCCAATCGAAGCAGTGCATCGCCGGAGGAAGATCCGGTGTGCGTTTCAGGCATGACGCCCCCATCGAGAGAGAAGAACTGGGCTGCTGGCTCGACTGTAAGGACGTGGACGCGGGCAGCAAAACGCTTCTCTCACAGTGCGCGTGAGGTGTTTGTGAGCTGTGAGATCGCGGCAACCTGCCGGTCACTGGTTAGTCGCGACACTACCTTGTGCATTCGGGCGTGACCTGCGGTGATTCACTTTCACGCGGTGAAGGAGGCTACATTCGAGGACTTCCGGGCCGCTCGCGGTGATGCTTTGGAAACGGTCGGTTCTCCCGCGCTTTACATTTGTTAACACACTTTCCCGGCAATATGGATTGCCGGGAAATCGCGGAGGAATATCCGGATCACTCCGGGATCGTTCGAATATTGTGCTCGCATGCATCGATTCGAGGGCTCGATTCACTCCGCCGACGGGGGTGGCGCGTATATCCCCGTTCCCGCCGCGATCCTCGAAGCGCTCGGCGGCGGCGGTCGCATCCCCGTGCATGCCACCTTCGACGGTATTCCGTACATCGGTTCCATCATGTCCATGGGCGGCGGCCCCTGTCTGGGCCTGCTGAAGTCCATTCGGGCCGATCTGGGGAAGGGGCCCGGCGACGCGGTGTCGGTGACCGTGGAGCGCGATGCCGCCGAGCGCGCCGTCGACGTGCCTGATGACCTGGCTGCGGCCCTGGCGGACGCGGATGCGCGGGCGGCGTTCGACGCGCTCTCCTATTCTCGCCGCCGCGAGGCCGTCAAGGCCATCACCGATGCGAAGCGGCCGGAGACTCGTGCGCGCCGGATTGCCAAGGCAGTCGAGGACGTGCTGCCGGGCCGAGGGTGAGCGCCAGGGCAGTCTGGAGTGCGCCTGCGGGATCCGTGGGCAGCTGCGGTGCGCGCCAGGCGATTATCTGATCAGGGCGAACCAGTAGTGCGCCATCTGGTGTGAGATTTGCTGTCCTGCAATAAGTCTCAGGTATTTCATGAACTCTCAAATCCGGAATGCCGGTCGCGGTCGCGTGCCACGCCGCTCCGGAGGGGCCGACGAGCAGTGCGAAGTCGGTGTCGATGAGATCGAGGGTCGATCGGCCTGGTGTGAGATAGGCATGTGGCAGGCGAGTTCCCGGCTGGCCTGCGATATCGAGGTGATCCATGCTGTGTGTGCTGGCATCGTCGACGAATGCGCCTGTGGGATAGCGGTTTCCGAGTATGAGGGCGAGGGGATCGGCCAACGGTGTGGCATCGATGGACTTGCGATTCATGGTGCGCAGGTTGGTGGTTCGAATGCTCGATTGGTCGGCGATGAACCATCCGATCGGGTGGCGTTCGGACTGATAGGTGTCCAGCAGCGCCGGGTCCGCGGTGCCGTGCAGGACGCGGGCCAGCTTCCAGGCGAGATTGTGTCCGTCCTCGATTCCGGTATTCGCGCCCGCTGCGGCGAACGGCGGCATGACATGGGCGGCGTCCCCGGCCAGGAAGATGCGGCCGCGGCCATAGGTATCGGCGACGAACATCCCGGGCTCCCAGGGCATTACGCTCATGATCTCGATATCGACCGTGGGATCGCCGATGGCGGTGCGCAGGGCGTCCGGCCACTCCCGGGCAGCGCGATCCAGGCCTGTCGCACTGGAGAATATCCATCGCGACGAGCCGTCGATGGAAGCGAAAGCGCCTGGCACACTGTCGTTCTCGATCTGGCAGAGATTGAACTCGCGCCCGCGCACCAGCTCCGCGAGCTCGGCGCGGAAGTAGACATTCACCGCCCGGCCCAGGGTGCCGCGACCGCTGCGGGGAATGCCCAGCCGCTCCCGAATCGGGCTACCGGACCCGTCGGCGGCGATCAGGTAGTCGGCGTGCAACTGCTGCACGGTGCCGTCGGCGGTACGCAAGGTGGCGTCGACTCCGGTGCCGTCGTCGTGGAAGTCGATGAGTTCCACACCGAATCGCACGTCGGCGCCGCGCGCCTCGGCCAGGCCGCGCAGCACGGGTTCGAGGTGATCCTGTGCGCAGAGGCAGGCTGTCGCGGGTGTGATGGCATCCCAGTCCGGCAGGCCGCCGGGCAGCGTGAACGGCAGCCGCTCGGCCTCGGCGAGGGTCGGTCCGGCGGCCATGAACTGGTAACTCGCCAGGTCGCGTGCCGCGTCCAGGACCTCGTCGGCGATGCCGAGCTGCCGGAACAACTCCATGGTCCGGATATTGATGCGCCGCGCCTTGGGCTGCGGCGATGTTGTGGTGCGCCGCTCCACCAGCGTCACCTCGACTCCGTGCCGGCGCAGGAACAGCGCCGCGCACAGTCCTGCCAATCCGCCCCCGACCACCACTACTCGTTGTTCGTGTACGTCGTACATCATGTGTACGTTGTACACGAATGATTGAATCTCCCGCAAGGAGGTGACATGAACGACGACACGACCGCACCCGGCCCACTGATCTGGTCGCTGCCCGAACCCCCGGGCCGCCCCACCACCACGCTGAGCCGCGCCGATATCCTGCGAGCCGCGCTGACCATCGCCGATGCCGAAGGTGCGCACGCCCTCACCATGCGCCGGGTGGCGACCGCGGTGGGTGCGTCGACCCCCATGTCCCTCTATCGCTACGTGGGCAGTAAAGACGGCCTGGTCGACCTCATGATCGATGCCGTCTACGGCGAAATCCCCCTCCCCACAGCACCTTCCGGCCCCTGGCGCACCGCCTTGGAGAAGCTGTCCCTGGACACCTGGACCGTCATCGGGCGCCACCTGTGGTTCGGCCACCTGGTCCACACCCGCCCCCCGCTCGGCCCGAATGCCCTGCGCTACTTCGACTTCCGCTTCGCCCTGCTCGAACCCCTCGGCATCACCGCCGACGAGATGACCCGCATCACCACCGCCATCGACGGCCACCTCATAGGCACCGCCCTGCAACTCGCCGAAGAACAACGCATGCGCACCCGCACCGGCCTGCACACCGACCAGCAACTAGCCGAAGCCGCCGCCCCCCTCCTACAGCCCATCCTCGCCGCCGACCGCCACCCCGCCTTCACCCGCTGGCTAGCCGCCCGAACCCTCACCGACCTCACCGACCCCGTCGCCTGGACCCTCACCTGCCTACTCGACGGCATCACCACCCGCCTGAACCTCCCCACC
>NZ_JAODNK010000054.1 GCF_025465275.1 Nocardia sp.
CTTGCCCGCCAACGGCCCCCACGAGCCGGCAATGCCGATGGTCTCCAGCAGGACGGTCCACAGGATCGCCTTCTGGTAGACGATGGGCTGGTTCCACCACTGCCCGACATGCCAGAAGGCGGGCAGATGCGAGGTGGTGGTGGCGACCACAATGCCGCCGAGTACGTACAGCACGATCAGTTTCAGAATGTAGATCGTATGCACCATGCGCGGTGAACCGAAGCCGTGTTCGGCCCAGTTGACCGCGAGTATCCGCATGCGCTCCATGAGCGGCAGCCGCAGGAAGACCTCCGGCTCGACGGCGGGAAGATCGGGGCTGATGAATCCCATGATGGTGCTCCTGTCCGGGGAAAAGGGTGGGGGTTCAGTGCGTCTCGGCGTCGAGCAGACGCAGCGCGGGTTTGTCGATCTTGCCGACGGCATTCTTGGGCAGCTCGCCGAGAATTCGGATCGACACGGGCAGTTTGTATTTCGCCAGGCAGGTGCGGGCGTGCTCGCGAATCGCGGTGGCGTCCAAGGCCGAACCGCCGGTGAGGGCGACGAACAGGATCGGCTGCTCGCCGTAGACCGGATCGGGCCTGCCGACCACCGCCGCCTCGGCAATGTCCGGCAGCTGATAGACGACGGTCTCGATCTCCTTGGGGTAGATGTTCTCGCCGCCGCGAATGATCATGTCCTTGGCCCGATCCACCAGGACGAGATAGCCGTCCTCGTCGAAGCGGCCGATATCGCCGGTGTGCAGCCAGCCGTCTACGATCGTGGTGGCGGTCGATTCCGGCCGGTTGAGGTAGCCGCGCATGATATTCGGGCCGGCGATCAGCACCTCGCCGCTCTCCCCTGCAGGCGCATCACCCCCATCGGCGCCCAGGATGCGGATGCGCTGGCCAGGCAGCGGTAGGCCGACCGTGCCCGGCTTCCGCTGTCCGGCAACCGGATTGAGGGTGCTGGCGCAGGTTCCCTCGGACAGCCCGTAGCCCTCGACGATCGGAATGCCGTACCGGTCTTGGAATTTGGCGAGCAACTCGACGCTCGCCGGTGCCGCCCCGCAGATCCCGAATCGGACCGAGGACGTGTCGGGGCGAACCTCCGCCGGCAGATTGGCCAGCATGGTGTAAATGGTGGGAACTGCGGAGAAGTAAGTAGCGCGGGTACTTTCGATGCTGCCGAAGAACGTTGCCGCGTCGAAGCGTCCCGCGACTGTGGTGCGCCCGCCCGCCAGCAGCGGTGACAGCACCCCGACCACGATCCCATTGACATGGAACAGGGGCAGGATCAGCAGGCTGTGATCGGTCTCGGTCAGCGCGAGCGCGTCGATCACCATGTCGCACATGGCCAGCAGATTGGCGTGATCGAGCATGACGCCCTTGGGCCGTCCGGTGGTTCCGCTGGTGTAGATGAGCAGGGCCAAGGCGTCCGCGCTCGCCTCGACCGGGACGTCCGCGTCGATCCGGCCCGCACGCAGTTCCCGGACCGGTACCACCGCGCGCACCGGACCGTCGAACGCCCGGTCGGTGATCAAGACTTTCGCTCCGGCATCGGCCACCTGATAGCCGACCTCGGCGGCGACGAGCGCGGGATTCACCGGCGTGACCGCCGCACCCAATCGCCACGCGGCGAAGAGCGCGATCACCAGATCAGCGGTGTTCGGCAGCATGACCGCGACCACGTCACCGGTCCCGACGCCGTAACCGCGCAGGGTGGCCGCGGCACGCCGAACGGCCTCGAGGAAGCGCGTGTTGTTCAGTGCGATGCCGTCGTCGGTGAGGGCCGGACCGTCCGGGCGGACGGCGGCTCTGCGGTCCGGCAGTGCCGAGAGATTCATGAGCATGTCCTTGCGGGGAGGGGAAACGATGGCGCTAACGGTAGAAATCCCAGGTCCCCGTGCCACCGTCGTCCGTGAACGAAGTTCGCACCCGCCGTTGTCTCGGGAGGACAAGAGCCGTCCCGGCGAATCCGCAACCACGGTCGCGAGACGGATCTACCGTGGAGGGGTGACGATTGCGCGGCGCGACAGCGACGTCGCGGTGGACCGCTATGTGGAATCGATCGCCGCGCGGATGAATGCGCGGGTGACCCAGGTCAGTGCGGCCATTCGCACCGCGCTGGAGGAGGATATCGCCGATCTTCGCGGTGACCCCCGCACGGCGGATCTGCTCGGCGCGAGCGTCGAGGCCAATGTCGAGACCCTGCTGCACGCCCTGCGCCACGATATCCCCGTCGAGCGCATCCAGGCGCCGGGGGCCGCCGTCGAATATGCCAGACGCCTTGCACAGCAGGGGATTCCGTCCAATGCCCTGGTGCGTGCCTATCGTCTCGGGCAACGCCGCCTGACCGAGATGGTCTTCGCCGAACTGCACGAGATGGCCATCCCGGCGGACGACCGGGTCACCGCCATCGAGCGGATCACCGGAATTCTCTTCGACTACATCGACCGGATCACCGAGCAGGTCATCGTCATCTACGACGATGAGCGTGAGCGCTGGCTGGAGAATCGGAACAGCCTGCGCGCATTACGCATCCGCGAACTGCTGACCACCCGCAAAGCTGTCGACGCCGACGCGACATCCACGACAATCCGGTATCCGCTGCGCTGGCATCATGTCGCTCTGGTGCTGTGGTATCCCGAAGCCGAGGACGATGAGATCCCGCGGCTGCAGCAGTTCGTCCGCGAGCTCGCCCAGGCGCTGGACACCGAGGCGGCGCCGCTGTTCGTCGCCACCGATCCGGTCTGCTGCTGGGCATGGCTGCCTTATCGCTCAGATCCCCGCGACCTAGCCCCGCGCATCCGGTCCTATGCGCTGGCTCAGCCCGGATCGCCCGGTATCGCAATCGGCCCGGCCGGGTCCGGAATCGACGGATTCCGCGCCTCGCACCGCCACGCCGAGCGCGCCCAGGCGGTGGCGCTCGTCCGCGATCTGCCGAATCCGATTCTGGCCGCCTCGGATCCGGGTCTGTCGACCGCGGCGCTGCTCGGCGGCGATCTTGCCGAGACCCGCGACTGGGTGTGCGAGGTGCTCGGAGACCTGGCCTCGGATACCGAGAACGACGAGCGGCTGCGCGAGACCCTGCGCGTATTCCTGCGCACGGGTTCGAGTTTCAAGGCGGCGGCCGGCGAGCTGGATCTGCATTTCAACTCCGTGAAGTACCGCGTCGGCCGGGCCGTCGCGCGCCGCGAGCGGCCGATCACCCAAGACCGGCTCGACGTCGAGGTCGCACTGCTGGTGTGCCACTGGTACGGCAAGGCGGTGCTGCGGGCGCATCCGGCCTGATCGCGCCGCGGACAATGACCGGCCGGTTCTTCGTCCCCGCGAGACAATGGCAATCGGTCGCGAGCGGCCTACCTTTCTGGCCATGAACAGCGGCCCGACACCCTCGGAGATCGGCACCACGGCGGGTGCACCGGCCTGCCCCACCGATCAGCTCATCGACGAGTTGCTGCACGGCCGACTGTTCGACGAGTGGAGTGTGCGGGAGGCCGCCGATCATCTGCGGCTCCCCTCCGCAGGCCCGTTCGTGGTGGTCGCGGCCCAGGCTCCGGCGCTCGGAGTCGTGGCGCTACCGGAGATCGAGTTCAAACTGCGCAGCCTCGACGTCTTCTCGGCCTGGTGGCTGCTGCCGGAGCAACATATCGGCATTGTGAGCTTCCGGGCAGAGACGCAATTGACGAATGCGCTGGCCCTACTGTCCCGCGCCGCGACCGCGCGGGTGGGGGTGAGCCCCCGCTTCGATGATCTCCGCGATACCGCCCAAGGGCTGCGCTATGCGCGCATCGCCCTGCGCGGGCGCGGGGAATCAGGTGAACTCGTATCGGTCTTCGACAGCTCGATACTCGGCAGCGCCGCCGTGAGTGCACCCGAGGTGACCACCAAACTTGTTGCGCCCCTGTTCGATTCCTTCGACGAACTGGCCGATGAGGAGCGGGAGGTGCTGTTCGAGACCTTCCGGGTCTGGGTGCAGAACGACGGCTCGCTGCGTGCCACCGGCGAATTGCTGTTCTGCCATCCCAACCGGCAAGATCCTGCGCCGCGCGGTGCAGCAACCCGAATTTCCCGAATTCCAGGAGAAGTGAGCACATGGTGACGAATTCCGACCACGCGGACGAACTGGCCGCACCGCTGGATCTGCTGCTGACCAGTTCGGCCATCGGCATCGGCCGCCGCATGCTGCCCAATAATTCCTGGAGCCGGTTGGCCGTGCAGTTGGCCCGCCGCCCCCGCGCGGTCGGCGGGCGAGTGTCACACCTGGGACAGGAACTGGTGGATATCGCACGCGGGCGGTCGGAGCGGGCTCCGGCCAAGGCGGACAAGCGGTTTGCCGATCCGGCCTGGCAGGGCAATGCGCTGCTGAAGCGCAGTATGCAGGCGTACCTGGCGGCCGGCGACACCGCCGAGAGCCTGCTGTCCGACGCACATCTGGACTGGCGTGACGACGAGTGGATGCGGTTCGTGGTCGACAATGTGCTGGAAGGTCTGTCGCCGAGCAATAATCCGCTGCTCAATCCACTGGGGTGGAAGGCGCTGATCGATACCGGCGGACTCAGCGCGGTGCGCGGGCTGCGGCACTTCGCCGGTGATATGGCCAGTGCGCCACGGGTTCCCGCCATGGTCGAGGCGGACGCGTTCACCCTCGGGGTGAATGTCGCCGCCACACCGGGATCGGTGGTGCTGCGCACCGAGGTCTTCGAGCTGATCCAGTACACGCCGCAGACCGAGCAGGTGCGCACCATTCCGCTGCTCATGGTGCCGCCGGTGATCAACAAGTACTACGTCATGGATATCGCGCCCGGTCGCAGCATGATCGAGTACTTCCTTTCCCAGGGCCAGCAAGTGTTCGCCATCTCATGGCGGAATCCGAATGCCGCGCAACGGGATTGGGGATTCGATACCTATGGGCAGGCCATTATCGACGCGCTGGACGCCGTCGAGCGGATCACCGGCTGCGAACGCACGCATCTGCAGGCGTCGTGCTCCGGCGGCATTCTCGCGGCCATGACCGCGGCGCACCTCACCGAGATCGGCCAGGATCACCGGCTGGCCGGGCTGACGCTCATGGTGACCGTGCTGGATCAGAGCCACGCCGGATTCGCCGCGGCCGCCATCGATGAGGAGACCGCCAAGATGGCCATCGCGGTCTCGGCGCGCAAGGGTTACCTCGACGGCCGCGCGCTCGCCGAGGTGTTCGCCTGGCTGCGGCCCACCGATCTGGTGTGGCGGTACTGGGTCAACAACTACCTGCAGGGCCGCGCGCCGGCGGCGTTCGATGTGCTGTTCTGGAATGCCGATACCACCCGGATGGCGGCGACACTGCACCGCGACATGGTCATGCTGGGCGTGCACAATTCGCTGACCGTCCCGAATTCGGTGAGCATGCTCGGCACACCCGTCGATCTGTCCAAGATCACCGTCGACAGTTATGTGGTCGCCGGGCTGGCCGATCACATCTCGCCGTGGCAGGCCTGCTATCGCAGCGCTCGCCTGCTGGGCAGCAAGGATCTGCGGTTCGTCCTGTCCACCAGCGGCCATATTGCCGCACTGGTCAATCCGCCGGGGAATCCCAAGGCCGCCTACCGCATCGGGGAGGCGGACATCGCCGATCCGGGCGCATGGGTCGAAGCCGCACCGCCGCAATCGGGTTCGTGGTGGCCCGACTTCGCACTCTGGCTCGCCGACCGCAGCGGACCGCGCAGGGATGCGCCCGCCGCCCTCGGAACTGCTGAGCTGCCGCCCTTGCAGCCCGCTCCCGGAAAATACGTGCTCGCACACTGAAAGGTCCGCCATGACAACACAACTCGATACTCCGGCCGATCTCATCGGGCTCGCCGGACAGCAGCTCGGCACCACCGAGTGGATGGAGATCACCCAGCCGCAGGTCGATCGGTTCGCCGAGGCCACCGGCGATCAGCAATGGATTCATACCGATCCGCAGCGGGCGGCCGCCGGGCCGTTCCACGGGACCATCGCGCACGGGTATCTCACGCTCTCGCTCGCACCGGTGGTCATCTCCGATGTGCTCGAGATCCGTGAGCTCACCGCGGCGTTGAACTACGGCCTGAACAAGGTGCGCTTCCCCGCACCCGTGCCGGTGGGTTCGAAGATTCGGGCGGTGGTGACGCTGAATGCCGCGCAGCAGAAGACATCCGGGGTGGAGGCGGTGTTCGGTCTCACCTACGAGATCGACGGCGGTACCCGCCCGGCCTGCGTCGCCGACGTCGTGGTGCTCTACCCGTGAGCGAGCTTGCGAGCGAACCATGGGCACAGCGCGCCGCGCGCACGGTGGAGCCGAGCGCCAGCGAGGTGGAGCCGTGAGCGCGCCGGTGCCCGCCGATGCCGCCGAGGAGCGACTGCTCGCCGTACTCGGACAACAGATCCGAGTGAGCGTGCGCTGGGGCTCCGGCGTTCCGCTGGTGCTGTGCAATGGCATCGGGGCCGCGCTGGAGGTCTTCGATCCGTTTGTCGCCGCGCTGGATCCGGAGACCACGGTGGTGCGGTTCGATGTGCCCGGCTCCGGTGGATCACCGAATTCACCACTGCCGTACGGGTTTCCGTACCTCGCCGCAGTGCTTCGGGAAGTCTTGCGCAAACTCGGCATCAACGGGCAGGTCGACGTGCTCGGCCTGTCCTGGGGCGGTGCGCTGGCCCAGCAGTACGCCTTCCAGCATCCGCGCCGGTGCCGCCTGCTCGTTCTGGTCTCCACCGGCACCGGTGTGCTCATGGTTCCGGGGCGGCCGCCGGCACTGCTGAAAATGCTGACCCCACGCCGCTTCCTGGATCACCGATACGCCGCGGGCATTGCGGGCGAACTCTACGGCGGCACCGTCCGCCATGACGCCGCCATTGTCGAGCAGCTGTTCGACCGGCAGTTGATGGCCGGATCGCGCATCGGCTATCTGCATCAACTGCTGGCCGGATCGGTGTGGACGAGCCTGTTCGCACTGCCGCTCATCCGCCAGCCCACGCTGATCCTGGCCGGCACCGACGATCCGATCATTCCGGTGGTCAATGCCCGCATCATGGGCCGGTTGCTGCCGCATGCGACCGTGCACCTGCATGCGGGCGGGCACGTCGACCTGATCACCAATGCCGGTGCGCTGGCCCCGGTCATCGAAGACTTCCGCACCGAGAGAAACTAACGGCCATGAGCACCTCCCCCGCCATCGACAGCGCCGACTTCTACGCCCTCGAAGACCTGCTCGACGACAGCGAAGCGAAAGTCCTGCACCGGGTCCGGGAATTCATGAAGACCGAGGTGGAGCCGATCATCAACCAGCACTGGCAGCGCGGGAGCTTCCCGTTCGAGATCGTGCCGGGCTTGCGGCAACTCGGGATCGCGGGACTGCCGTATCAGGGATTCGGTTGTCCGGGAAGGTCTTTCCTGCTCGACGGCATGGTCGCGATGGAGCTGGCCCGCACCGATCCGTCCATCGCCACCTTCGCCGGCGTGCACGGCGGGCTGTCCATGGGCTCGATCTACCTGTGCGGTGACGATACCCAGCGCGAACGGTTCCTGCCCGCTATGGCGCGGCTGGAGACGATCGGCGCCTTCGGGCTGACCGAACCGGAGGTCGGGTCCGGGGCGTCCGGCGGTCTGCGCACCACCGCGCGGCGCGAGGGGGATACCTGGGTGCTCAACGGGGACAAGAAGTGGATCGGCAACGCCACCTTCGGCGATCTCACCGTCATCTGGGCCAAGGATGTCGCCGACGGCCAGGTCAAGGGTTTTGTGGTCGCCAATAACAGGCCCGGGTTCCACACCGAGAAGCTGGAGGACAAGATCGCGCTGCGGGTGGTGCAGAACGCGCTCATCACCCTCACCGATGTCCGGGTGCCCGAGGCCGATCGGCTGCAGCACGCCGATTCCTTCCGCGATACGGCCGCCGTGCTGCGCATGACGCGCGCGGGCGTGGCCTGGATGGCGGTCGGCTGCGCCCGCGGCGCCTACGAGAACGCCCTGCAATACGCCCTGGAACGCGAGCAATTCGGCCGCCCCATCGGCGGATTCCAGCTGGTACAGGATCTGCTGGTGCGCATGCTGGGCAATATCACCTCGTCCTGGGCGCTGTGCGCACGCCTGTCCCAGCTGCAGGACCAGGGCCGCGCCGAGGACCGCCACTCCTCGCTCGCCAAAGCCTGGTGCACAGTCCGCATGCGCGAAACCGTCGGCTGGGCACGGGAATTGATGGGCGGCAACGGAATCCTGCTGGAGCACAATGTCGGCCGCTTCGTCGCCGACGCCGAAGCCATCTACTCCTACGAGGGCACCCGCGAAATGAACACCCTCATCGTGGGCCGCGCCATCACCGGACTGAGCGCATTCGTCTGATACAGCCGCCGCCCCGATTGTTCCGCCCGCTACGGCGTCCCGACCGAAATCGAGGCCTCGATCTGCTGGAAATGCGCAGAATCCCACCGCAGTCACAGGAATCTGGCAGCCACGACGCAGCACTGCTGTAGGTGGGTGGCCGAATGTAGTCGGTATGACACAGCTGCTGATCGCCCCGACGCGCATCGCACAGACGATTGCCGCCCCGGTCCTCGATATCGTCATCCCCGTCTACAACGAGGAGCGCGGTGTGGCCGAATGCGTGCATCGGCTGCTGACTCACCTGGACAAAGGGTTTCCGTTCTCGGCGCGAATCACCATCGCCGACAATGCGAGCACGGACTCGACATTGCAGGTCGCACAGCGGCTTTCGGATGAGTTCGAGAATGTTCGTGTCATTCACCTCGACGCCAAGGGGCGCGGGCGGGCGCTGCGGACGGCGTGGCTCGCCTCGAACGCCGAGGTTGTCGCCTATATGGATGTCGACCTGTCGACCGATCTGAATGCGTTGCTGCCCTTGGTCGCTCCGCTGGTCTCCGGGCACTCCGATCTTGCCATCGGCACGCGGCTGCATCGGAAGTCCCGGGTGGTGCGCGGGCCGAAGCGGGAGTTCATCTCCCGCTGCTACAACCTGATTCTGAAAGCCGCGCTGCGAGCGCGGTTCTCGGACGCGCAGTGCGGGTTCAAAGCGATCCGCACCGATATCGCCCGGCAGGTGCTGCCGCTGGTGTGCGACGGTGAATGGTTCTTCGATACCGAACTGCTCGTCATCGCCGAACGGGCGCGGCTGCGGATCCATGAGGTCCCCGTCGACTGGATCGACGATCCCGACAGCCGTGTCGACATCATCGATACCGCTCGCAAGGATCTGCAGGGCGTGTGGCGAGTGCGCCGCGCCATCGCCACCGGCACGCTGCCCTTGCCCGAGCTGCGCCGGACCGTCGGCCGCGAACCGCTCCGCAACCTGGCGGACACCCACGCCTTCGCGGCCTGACGAACGCCGAACTGTCGGCTGCATGTGAGACAGTTCCGGACATGGCAGGCGCACAGACCGGTGGTGGATACCTCCGCGCAATGCGGCTCGAACGTGGCACCGACCCGGACGAATACCCGTTCTCCCTCCCCGCGGTGCAGTACCTCGGCCAGGCCGGCGGTCTGACCCTGGCGCCCGGCGTGACATTCTTCGTCGGCGAGAACGGCAGTGGTAAGTCGACACTGGTAGAAGCGATGGCCGTAGCCGCCGGAATGAATCCGGAAGGCGGCAGCCAGAACTACCGCTTCACGACCCGCTCGACCGAGTCCGTACTCGGCGAGCACCTCGTACTCAGCTGGAGTCCCCGCAAGCCGCGAAGCCGCTTCTTCTTACGCGCCGAGTCGTACTACAACGTGGCCACCGAAACCGAGGCCCTCGGCCCAGAGCAGTTGGCAGTCTTCGGCGGAGTCTCGCCGCACCAGCGCTCCCACGGCGAATCCTTCGTGGACCTCATGCGACATCGTTTCTATCCGAACGGCCTGTACCTACTGGACGAGCCCGAGGCCGCACTCTCACCCCGAGCCTGCATGGCAGTACTCGCAATGCTGTCGGACCTGGTAGCCCAGCAGTGCCAACTGGTGATCTCCACCCACTCACCGATCCTGCTGGCCCTACCCGGCGCGACAATTTACGAGATCTCCGAAACCGGCGACATCAACACCGTCACCTACGACGAAGCCCTCCCGGTCCGCCTGACCAGAGACTTCCTGGCCGACCCGAACCGCTACCTCCGGCACCTCGTCGACCGAGACTGACATCGTCCAGGAACTGAGGGCGGAGGCTTCTCGGCGTTTGCCGCCAACAGTTCTTGGCCGAGATTGTTTCTCCTGCAGGAGAGGGGAACTCCGGGGTGGCGCTCCGACCCCAACGGGTTACCGGATGTTCGGCACTGTCGACTTCACGGGGGCGCCGAACCAGACTGTGAGTGCTTCTCGCAGTGCGGACGTGACGGTATCTGCGGGTTCGTCAATGGTTGCGGCCCAGGCGATGTGGGCGTCCGGGCGGATCAGTAACGCGTCGGCCGGTCGGTGATCGGTTGTGGCAGAGATGATGTCGATGCGGTGCTGCCAGTCCCGGGCGATCTCGCGGAGGTCCGGGCGATCGGCGAGGTCGAGGAAGACCGGGCGGGCGGTGCGCATGAGCTCGGCGACGCTGGATGCGCCCTCGTCGGTGCGTAATGCGAGGTCGGGGGCGAAAGTGCCGGCCAAGGTGCGATCGTTTGAGCCGGGTTGCGGGTAGCGGATGTCGGCACCGGCGATCAGGGCCCCCACTCGGCGTAGTGCCGATTCGTCGACAAGCAGTTCTTGGAAGACTTCCCGAAGTGCTTCTGCGGCAGGGTCATCACCGCGCCGCAGCGCAACCTGGGCTCGAGTCTGGAGCAGTGCACGTGCGCCGGCGAAGTGGCGTTCGTCGTGATAGGTGTCCAGGAGCCCGGTCGGCGCCCAGCCGTGCATGTCCGCGGCCAGCTTCCAGGCGAGGTTCACCGAATCGAGCATGCCGAGGTTGAGCGAGACACCGGTGGCGGGCAGCAGGTGCGCCGCGTCGCCGGCCAGCAGAATCCGCCCGTCGCGGTACCGCTGCGCCTGCCGATCCTTGAAGGTGAAGCGCGACAATCGGATCGGGTCACCCAGCGGGAGATCGGCACCGAGCACGCGGCGCACACTGTCCCCTAGTTCCGTCAGGGTCATCGGCTGGTCGTCGTCGTATTCGGCGGACTCGTCCTCGGTGGTCGAGAGGAACATGCCGTCGCGGGTGACCGCGTACGCGAATACGCCGCGGTCTGTCCGGGTGAAACCGGCGCGGATTCTGCCCAGTCCCGGGGCCTCGATATCGCCATTGTCGAATACGATCACCGAATCCGGCACCGCAACGTGACCGACCCTGTTGACCTCGGGATATGTGGTGCCGGGGAACGGGATTCCCGCCAAGTCGCGAATTCGGCTGCGACCGCCGTCGCAACCCACCAGGTATCGAGCGGTCACCCGGTACGTTCCGTCCGGCCCGCGCACGTCCACGGTCACCGCGGCCTCGTCCTGGCTGACCCCGACCACGTCATGCCCGCGGCGGATATCGGCGCCGAGTTCGGCGGCGCGTTCGGCGAGTACGCGCTCGGTGTCCACCTGCGCGATCGCCACCGCCTGCATCGGCGGATCCACCAGGTGCCGGAGGTCCACATGCATTCCGCCGAACGGGAATCGGGGCGGCGGGTGGGGATCACTGCCAGCTGCTTCGAATCGATCCAGCATGCCTCGGTAGCGCAGCAGGTGCAGGATCTGCCCGCCGATTCCGCTGGCCTTCGGGGTGTCCCGGGGCTCCGCGTGCCGCTCCAGCGCCACCGGCCGCACCCCTGCCAGGCCCAGCTCACCGGCCAGCATCAGACCGGCCGGACCGGCGCCCACGATGATCACGTCGGTGTCAGTCACACGCATTTCGCTCCCCATATTCGCAGTCACTGGCTTCGGCCAGCGATTCTGCAGCAGTACCGGGGTCTTGCCGCAAGCCCCCGGGTGCGCTATATGTTGAGGGTGGGAAGGGGTGAGTTCTCCCCTTTCCCACAATCGTCTGCTCTGGACCGACAAGCCCTGATTCCGAGTGCGGCCGACCTGGCAGGTCGGCCGCGGCTCAGCGAACTACGTTCAGCGCGAGGCCATCTCACTGGCTCGGTTGCGGCACATCGACATGGCAGTTCTCGACCTTCGGGTTCATGCCGAGATAATTCAGCGGACCGGCGATGATGGTCACGGCGATAGTGCCGGTGCTCGCGCAGTTCGTCGGCGCATTGTCGTAGTAGTGCCGCTGTCCCGCAGCGACAGCGCCGATGATCAGCCACACGAACAGCACAAGTGTGACAACACTGGAAATTGCCGAGCGGCTGCGACCACGGTATCGCAAGTCATCGTTGGCGTAAGTTCTCATTTCCGGTCTCCGTTTCTTCGGATTACCCACCTCTGGGTGCGGCGCTCCCACCAGCCGCTATACCCGGGAGGACGCCGTCGAAACGGCATTTCGCAACAGCTTTGGAATCTCCCGATTTGTTTCGAAGTGATAGAAAGGGGAAGTCCCGTCTTGCCCGACTGTCCGGCGCGAACGTCATGCGCACAACGCAGGAGATGGCTAGAAGTGAGAAGAGACATGCCGACCGCACGTGGGATCCAGGGAAGAGGGCAGGTAGCTGACACCGGCACTCGAGCCGATGTCAGCTGGCCCGAGCCGAGCCCCTTGGAACTTTGGTGGGAGCAGGTGATGTATCCCGACGGGGCCACCTCGGCACCGTCGCAGGCCTGAAACAGGCACCGCCGCCGGTGACACCGGTGGCACCAGCAAATTTTCGAAGTTTCCGATATTTTCCGAATTTGACGCCAGTGGTCCCGCCCGGATTTCCGGGCGGGACCACTGCAATTCGTAGGTCTTCAGCAGCCCTCAGGCCGCGCTTTACAGCGATGATCAGTCGCGGAAGGCGTCCTTAACCTTCTCGCCCGCATCCTTGAGGTTCGACTTGATCTGGTCGGCCTTGCCTTCGTGCTGAGTTTCCTTGTCGCCGGTCGCCTGGCCGAACTTTTCCTTGGCCTGGCCAGCGATGTCATCGACCTTGTTCTTGGCCTTGTCGGTCCCACTCATATCGATGTCCCTTCCTAGGCTGACCGGTCTGCTCGATCCGGCCGGTCCCATCTGCAATTGCCGGATAGGGCCGAATGAAACACTCGCGGAGAGATACGCCACTGTTGACGTGACATCGGGAATAGGAGGGTTCATGGCAATCGGTGACAGGGCGCGGCCGCGGATCGTGGTCGTCATAGGCGTCTCCGGATCGGGGAAATCCACCCTCGGTGGCGCGCTCGCGGTCGCGCTGGGCTGGGACTTCTTGGAGGGCGACGACCTGCACCCGGCGGCGAATATCGCGAAAATGGCGGCGGGCCAACCGCTTACCGACGACGATCGGCGGCCGTGGCTGGAGGCCATCTCGCAGTGGATGTCCGGCCAGATAGCCTCGGGACGATCCGGCATAGTCACCTGCTCCGCGCTGAAGCGCTCGTATCGAGACATTCTGCGCCACAGCATGATCGACCATCCCGAAGGTGTCCTCACTTTCATGTACCTGTCCGGTTCCCGTGACCGGCTCGAACACCGTCTCGCGACCCGCACGGACCATTTCATGCCGCCCGGCCTGCTGGACTCCCAACTCGACACCCTCGAAACCCCCACCGCCGACGAAGAAATCATCACGATCGAAATCGGGCCTCCGCCAAGTGAAATCGCTGCCACCGCATTGGCCGCGATCGGCGGCGTTCCCCTGCTCGTGGTCGACGCGGCGAACGTCGTCGGTTCCAGGCCCGACGGCTGGTGGCGCGATCGTGCCGGTGCGGCACGGCGATTGCTGCTCCAGCTCGCCGCGGCCCGCAAGCGCTTGCCCTCGGAGGTCGTTGTCGTGCTCGAAGGCGGTGCCAAGTCCGCGGTGACCGGTGAGCAGGATCCGGAATTCGGCGGCCTGCGGCTGGTGCTGGCAGCGGGCTCGGGCGACGACGCTATCGTCGATGTGGTCGCGAACGCCGGAAACCGCAGGTCCATCACCGTTGTCACCGCCGACCGCGGACTGCGTGCACGTATCGAGGCACTCGGAGCCACCGCCGCAGGCCCGCGCCAGTTCCTCGACGAGATCGAATCCTAGTGCGAGGCAGCGGCGGCCGTTCTCCGCTGACCCGCACTGATAGCGTGGCAAGCTATCGCTCAGGCCGTGGACCGGACGAAACGGGCAGTCAGAACGAAGAGAGAGGACGCCGCGGTGGTTGGTCTTGCGGGCGATTCCTCCTCCGGCGACGGTCCGCTATTTCCCGCCGAATTGCTCGCGATCGACGGCGGTAGTCCGCTCAATCGATTACTGGTGGATGCCGACTGGTCAGCGACGGCGCTGGGCCCGGTCGAGGACTGGCGTCAGGAATTGCGCACCATTGCCGGCGCCTGCATGAACTGCCCGTTTCCCATGATGATCATGTGGGGGCCGGAACTGGCCATGATCTACAACGATGCCTTCGTCCCGATCCTCGGCGCCAAACATCCCGCGCTCGGGCAACCGTGCGCCGAGGTCTGGTCCGATGCGTGGCCGGTGGTCGGCGACATGATCGGCAATGTCATCAACCGCGGCGAATCCACATACCACCAGGACCTGCCGATGGTGCTGACTCGGCACGGCTTCGACGAATCGGTCTATTTCACCTTCGCCTACAGCCCGATTCGCATTGCGGGCGGCGGGGTGGGCGGGGTGCTCACCGTGGTCACCGAGACCACCGCGCAGGTGCTCGGCACACGTCGCCTGCAAACGCTGCGCGAGCTGGGCGAGGCCCGTTCGGCGCAGGTCGCCGATGTGGGCGAGGCCTGCCTCGCGGCCGCGACGGTGCTCGACGCGCACCGGGAGGACGTGCCGTTCGGCGCCATCTACCTGCTCGGCGCGGACGGCGAGCGAGCCGGCATCATCGCTTCCTTCGGATCGGACTCGTCGATCACCAGCCCGCTGCCGGACATGATCTCCGCGCACACCGACACCGGCTGGATCTGGCAGACCGCCACCACCGGCATCCCGCACACGAGCATCAGGCAGACACCGGATGCTGTTGCGGCACAGGGCAATATCTCCTATACCACGGTAGCCCTGCCGCTCGCCGCCACAGCGCTCGAGCGACCACGGGGTGTGGTGGTCTTCGGTGTCAGCCCGGATCTGCTGTTCGACGAGGCCTACCGCGGATTCCTCAACCTCGCGGCCGGTCACCTGGCGAATGCGATAGCCGACGCCGAGGCGCAGGCCGAGCAGGTGCGCCGCACCGAGGAACTGGCGGAACTCGATCGCGCGAAAACCCAGTTCTTCACCGGCGTCAGCCACGAATTGCGGACACCGCTGGCATTGATCACCGGACCTGCCCAGGACGCGCTCAGCGATGTCCGGTTTCCGCTGCTGCCCGCACAGCGCGACCGAGTGGAAATCATCCGGCGCAATGCGGGACGCTTGCGGCGCATGGTCGACACCCTGCTGGATTTCAGCCGGATCGAGGACGGCCGCCTGATCTGCGAACCGATCGCGGTCGACGTAGACGCGCTCACACGCGGGATCGCGGAATCGTTCGCGCCGGCGCTGAACCGGGCGGGACTCGAGTTCGTCATCGACTGCCCGGCCGGTCATCGAGCGGTGCTGATCGATCCGGCGCTCTGGGAGCGGATCGTGCTGAACCTGCTGTCCAATGCGGTGAAATTCACCTTGGCGGGCGAAATCCAGGTCAGTCTGCGGATTGTCGACGACATCGTGGAACTGGAAGTACGCGACACCGGCGTGGGCATACCGCCCGCCGACCTCCCGCATATTTTCGAGCGATTCCGGCAGGTGCGCGGCACGCACGGACGCTCGCACGAGGGCTCCGGTATCGGGCTGGCCCTGGTTCAGGAACTGGCTCAGCTGCACGACGGCTACGCCGAAGTCGCGAGCGAGGCCGGTAAGGGCAGCGTTTTCACCGTCCGTGTCCCCGCCCGCTTCACCGAAACTCCCGCCCGCTCGACGCCCACCCACGGCGTTGTCGACGATTACGTCGCCGAGGCTCTGCAGTGGCGGTCACCCGATTCCGGGAGCGAAGACACTCCCTCGGCGCGCAACCCGTCCGACGGCGATACGGTGCTCGTCGCCGAGGACAATGCCGATCTCCGGATGTATCTGGCGGGCCTGCTCGAGCCCACGTACACCGTCACCGTGGCCGCCGACGGCAATGAAGCACTGCGGCAGGCCCGGGAGCTGCGTCCCGACCTGGTCCTCGCCGACGTCATGATGCCCGGCCTGAATGGGTTCGGCCTGCTGCGCGCGCTGCGCGCCGACCCCGTCACCGCCGGGACACCCGTGGTGTTCCTGTCCGCGCGGGCCGGTGAGGAAGCCGCCGCCGAAGGCTTGGCGGCCGGTGCGGACGACTATCTGACCAAACCGTTCTCCTCCACCGATCTGCTGGCCCGGGTGCGCTCGAACCTGAAGCTCGCGCGCCTGCGCAATCACGAATCCGCCTGGCGCACAGCCCTTGTCAATGCGATGCAGGACGGATTCTTCGTTGCCGACGCCGATCTCACGGTCCTCGAGATCAATGACGGCTTCACCCAGCTACTCG
>NZ_JAODNK010000055.1 GCF_025465275.1 Nocardia sp.
TGCCGCGTTGCGCGCTGTTTGAGTCGGCCACATGGCACGCCCGCAGATCAACGGGCCGAGATCATCTCGGGCAACCGCGGGCCACGGGCCGTGCGTGTTCATGCCGAATTGCGTGCACAAGGAGCGAACTTTAAGTCGTTTGGTGCCCGGTGCTGCTCGACGCCAGGGTTGCAGTTCGGCTGTCAGGACCGTAGTTCGGTTTCTCGATATCGACGGCTTCGGCCTCGAAATCGAAGGAGACATGCAGGCTGTGCGGACGGCTGCTATCGGGTTAGGAATGTCTGCCCCGGTGAACGGCCGCTCAACCGCGCAGCTGTGCGTTGAGCCGTGCGGCCTGACGGGTGAGGTGGTCGCGCTCGGGGAGGTTGGGTGCTGCGCGGGCGGCTTCGGTGTAAAGCCTTGCTGCGGTTGCTGAGTCACCGGCACGCTCGTGTAGGTATGCGGCGGCGGCAGTGTGGCGGGGGAGGGAAGGGTCGAGGTTCGCCAGGGCGGCGAGGCCGGAGCGGGGGCCGTCGGCCTCGCCTACTGCGACGGCGCGGTTGAGGCGGGCCACCGGGTTGTCGGTGAGGTGTAGCAGTTCGTCGTACCACTCGACGATCTGTACCCAGTCGGTTTCCTCGGCCGTGCGGGCGTCGGCGTGTAGTGCGGCTATTGCTGCCTGGGCTTGGAATTCGCCCAGATGGTCGCGAGCCAGAGCGGCCTGGAGAATGTTGACGCCTTCGGCGATCAGGCGGGTGTCCCACAGACTGCGGTCCTGCTCGGCGAGCGGGACGAGGCTGCCGTCGGTGCGGGTTCGTGCGGGGCGCCGGGCGTGGTGGAGCAGCATGAGCGCGAGGAGACCCGCCACCTCCTCATGTTTGATCCTGGCTGCCAGTTGACGCGTGAGGCGGATCGCCTCGACGGCGAGGTCGACGTCGCCGGAGTAGCCCTCATTGAAGACGAGGTAGAGCACACGCAGCACCGTGCCGACATCACCGGGTTGGTCGAACCGGATGCCCGAGACGGTCCGCTTGGCCCGACTGATGCGCTGGGCCATGGTTGCTTCCGGCACCAGGTATGCCTGCGCGATCTGCCGCGTGGTGAGACCGCCGACCGCGCGAAGCGTTAGCGCGACGGCCGAGGCTGGTGTCAGTGACAGGTGCGCGCACAGAAAGTACAGCTGAAGGGTGTCGTCTTCTGCCTCGGTCGGTCCGTGCGCCGGCTCGGCCTCGATCCGCTGCTCGCGGTCGCGGCGCGCCGCCTCGGAGCGGTGGGTGTCGAGGAACTTGCGCCAGGCGACGGTGACCAGCCAGCCCTTCGGATCGGCAGGCTGCTGGTCCGGCCAGGACAGCGCGGCTTGGATAAGTGCTTCCTGCACAGCGTCTTCGGCGGTCGCGAAGTCGATTCCGCGACGCACGAGGACGCCGATCACCGCGGGAGTCAGCTCCCGCAGCAGCAGCTCGTCCACCTGATCTGCCCTGGCCGGTCCGCTCACTCGGTGACCGTCGGCGCTTCGCCCAGGAACGGGCGCAGCTCGAGCCACTCGTGAATCGGCTTGCCACCCGCGCCCGGAGCCGCGGACAACTCACCGGCCAGCTCGAGCGCGCGCTCGTACGTATCGACGTCGATCACCATCCACCCGGCGATCAGGTCCTTGGTCTCGGCGAACGGCCCGTCCGTGACCGGCGGCCGCCCTTCGCCGTCGAACCGGACGAATGTGCCTTCCGAGGACAATGCCTGACTGTCGACGAATTCGCCGGTGCCCTCGAGCCGGGTGGCGAAATCGCCCATGTACTGCACGTGAGCCGTGATCTCCTCCGGCGTCCACTGGTCCATCGGCACATCATTGGCCGATGCCGGCGCCCCACGGTAATGCTTGAGCAACAAGTACTTAGCCATCATGTTCTCCTTGATGCGGTACAGCCCAGTGCGGCCGTGTTCACCTCGGGGACGGAGCCGCGCCCGGATTCTCGACATCCTGCCGCGACATTTTCTGGCGATCTTTCATGGCAACCCACCCGCGAGCATATGGCCACGTCAAGCTCTAGCCACCGCACCAGCCGTCACTCGATGCGGGATGTCTCGGATCCAGGTCGGTCATCGAAGATTCTGTGAGCATCGGCGATCACGAAATGGCCGAACGCGAGAATGTCGTGGCGACGGGGGAGTGGGCTTCGGTAGAGCGAGCGGTGAGAGTCGTTGCGGCGGATCCGCAGCGCCTCGTTGATCAAGTGGTGCCAGCGGTCGGGGAAGGATTGCAGGGCATAGCGTCCGGCTCCTTCCTTTGAAGTGATGCCGCCGGTGGCGATGGTGTAGTGGAGGCGGGCGACGCCCGTGACGATCCAGGCGGTGCCGTAATCGGTGAGGAGCGCCACGCCTGGTTTGGTGAGTAGCCGAGAGGCTCGGCTCAGTTCACGCCCCCAGTAGTTGTCGAGATTCGTGTTCTGCCAGGCAGCCAGGGCGGCAGCGTCGGTCCAGATCTCGATCTCGGAAATGGCGGGGCCGCGGAGGATGACGCCGTGACGGGCAAGGGTGTGCCAAGTGATCGGAGTGTGTTGGGCACCAATGGGTTTCGCTTGACTGTCCCTCGAGACTGAATGGCCGCGCCGCCACAGCATCCGGACCGGTGCTGAGGTCGTGCCACGTCAGGTAGGCCCCGTCGAAGAAAGGACGACGTCGTTCTTGGCGAAGCCGCGTGTGGACTTGGTCGAGCGCGGCCACCGCCGTGGTATCGGGTGGTGCGGCGGTGACCGCGACAAAGTCGATATCGCTAGTGTGAGGGCGGAAATCTCCCAGTGCGACAGACCCTTCCAGATACAGACCCTGGACTAGACCGGGCGCTTCGGAGTCGACGAGAGCCAAGTAGGCACCGACAGTATCTTCGACGATCGAGGGAATCGGCATGGAGTCGAGTCTGCACGAATCCGGACTGACTGGCATATGCCGTATTCGACTGGACCACAGAGCATTACGACCTCACGCTGGGTCAGCGGACGGCGGTGCCGAACCATTTCGGGGAATTCGACGCCGAGCAGCTTGCGCACCGTGCTGCGGCCGCCATCGCAACCGACGAGATAGCGCGCACGCAACTGTGTGCCGTCAGCCAGCTCGGCGGTCACCCCGTGGTCGTCCTGGCTGAGCCCGACCAGTTCGCTGCCACTCCGGATCTCGACGCCGACCTCGAGCGCGTGTTCGGTCAGCAGGCGAACGGTTGTGGGCTGAGGGATGCTGAGGACGTACGCATGCGCCGTGTCCAGCCGCTCGGGTTGCGGCTTTTGAATGCCGGCGAAGAAACCGCCCAGCGGGTACTGCTTACCGAGCGCGAGGAATCGGTCCAGCAGACCGCGCTGATCCATCACCTCGACGGTGCGCGCATGCATCCCGAGCGCACGGACGATCTTGGTCGGCTCGGCGTCCTTCTCCAGCACGACCGCCTGCACACCCTGCAGACGCAATTCGGTGGCCAGCATCAAGCCGGTCGGTCCGCCGCCGGCAATGATTACGTCAATCATCAAACCCCCTATTTCCGGTGGTTCTGGCTTCGGCAGGAGATTCTGCAGCACCACCGGGGTCTTGCCGCAAGACCCCGGGTGCGCTATATGTTGAGAGGGGGCAAGGAGTGAGTCACCTCCTCCCATCACTTTGCCCGGCCACGAAATTCATTGCGACGCAGCCGATATCCGCAGCGCCGAGGTCGCTCGCCGACTGGGTTACCGCCTCGACCGGATCGAACCACTCGAGATTCGCGCGCCTGCGGAGTCCGGCCGCGGCATGTTCTGGATCAAAGACCGTCAGGCATGAGTATCGCTGCCCAGATAGTCCGCACGGATCAGCTTCCGTTCGATCCACTGGTCAGGCCCGCCGGCAGCGGGCCGTGCGGGATGATCGTGCCCCCGAGATAGGGGCGGCCACCGAAGATCTGGATCGCGGCGTAGACCGGTTCGATGATGGCCTTGCCTTCGGTGGTGGTCCCCCTGTAGTTACCGATCACGGTGACGCTGCCGTCGGGCTGGTAGCTGTAGGCGGCTGCACCGGAGTCGCCCGGGCCACCACCCCGGGTCCCGGCTGGGGGAGCGAACAGCACCACACAGGTGCTGGTGCCGGTACCGGCCGCTTGGCATGCGGCGGAGGGCCCGATCGAGTCCACGGTCCCACACACCTCGTGCATGGTCGCGGTCGTGCCGTTCCATCCCGAATGACATACTCGCTGACCCGATTTGATGTCGCCTTCCGTGGCATAGCCGGACACCGTCAGCACCGTGCCGTCCGACAGGGTGATCGACGAGGACAGATCTGACGACACCGCCGACACCACGGACAGGTCGGCGTCGTGGGTGCTCTTCAGTGTCGTCATGGTGGTTACGGGGACGCCGTTGAATGCGGTCGACGTGACCTGTTGACCCACCTCGGAGACCAGGTGCGCGACGGTGACATGGCCTACCGGCGCGCCGGAATCGTCGGCCCAGGCGTAGCCGATGGTGCCGCAGGCATCGGCCGTACATGCCTGGAATCCACCACCGGGCGCGGGAATTGCGGGCAGCGCCGACGCTGTCGGCAGCACCATCGACGCACTGACGGCCACAGCGGTGATGGCTATTTTGCGGAGTAGTAACGGTGCGGTCATAGCGCTGATATTTACACACGGAATAAGCGGTCAATCGGTGCTGCACGGCGAGCCGCTCGCCGAGTTTCGATGGTCAGAAGTTGTGTGCGGTAGTCCGTTACGGCAGGTTGCGTGAGGGCAGCTCACAGTCAACCTCCCTCGGTTCATATGTTTGCTGAACATACGCTGACCGAATGATTGCACCTGCTGCACATTTGCTGTGGCTGCAGATTGCCACGCTCGCCCGGTCCCAATATCCGTCTGGCCCACCATTTCAACCGGAAGTCCCGAGGCAGGCAGAGAGCAGCCTTGGAGCCGCCGACACCTTCCCGGTGGAGTTCGGCCTCTTGGTGGCAGTCGGTGGGCGTCACCAGAATCGACCGGCTAGGTGGTGGCCTTACCCAGCTTTTTGCGCGCGGCGTCGAACCAGGCCTGGGTGTTGACCAGGCCGGACTCGATCTCCTTGCGGGCACCCTTGAATCCATAGAGGTCTCCGGCGAAGCGGGTCAGCACCGAGCCCTCATGCTCCTCGAGTTCCTCCAGGAGTGCGGCGTCGCCCAGCAGATACGCAACGCCGGCGACTTCCCCGGCCGACCAGACGTCCCGATACTCGTCCCACCCATGCTGGTTGACCGCGACAGCGCGCTCAACCAGCTGCGTTTGCAGCGCATCACGTTCAACGTCACTCGGCTGCCGCGCCTTCAGATGGTCCCAGCTGATCCGTTCTGCATCGGCCACGTCGGATTCCGTCCTTCAGGTCAGTTGACAGCGGTGCTGCGTTCAGCTTGTCAGGCGCCCTTCGGACCGGATGCGGGGGGCCGGGCGGCCTCTACCGCTGGTAATGGCCGGCCCTACCGTCCTGCAACTCCCCGGAGAACGCCATCAACTCGGCGGCGTTGCGGGCCAGACGTTTGAGTTCGTGCACGGTGAAGATCACCGGTGTCTCGGGCGCGGCCTCTTTGAACTGGTGCGCGAGCTCCAGAGCCTCCTCCAGTACTTCGCGGCGGTTCTGCCGCCCCGTGTGCGGCAGGCACTTCCAGCGGGCGCGCGTCGCAGCTCGGGCATTCGTGGCGTCGGAGTGAGAAAGTCGAGCCGCCGGCCGCCGGTCAGGTAGACCGGATCGTGGCCTCAGGCTGCCGGCAGTTTGACGACGCTTCGCCGCGGTGACTGCATTGGCGAGTCCTTTCGGTGATCGGTCAACCGTTTGCTCAGACGGGAAGTTCGGTGATGCTGAGGGCGAAGTCCAAGTTCCCCACCGCGTGGTTGGCGAGGCCCATCGTGACCACGCCCGCTCCTTCGAGCCAGTGCGCCATTTTCAGGCCGCCGACGTCCAGCGGGCGCAGCCCGAGGCTCTCGATGAACGCCTCCACACTTGCCTTGGCCTGCGCATTATCGCCAGCGATGAAGATGTCGGGCCGACCCTTCTCCAGGACATGACGGAAGACGGTGTTGAACGCCTTCACCACGCTGGCGCTGGCCGGGGCCACCTTGGCGACTTCCTGCGCGATCGAGGTCTGCTCGCGGTGGGCCAGCCCGTCGAACGTGGAATTGAAGGGATTGCTGATCTCGACGATGACCTTGCCCGCGAGAGCGTCTCCGTACTGGGCGACGACCGGCACGACACCGTCGTACAACAGGGCCACGATGACGATGTCCCCGGCCGGGGCGGTGCGCCATTCTCCCGTCGTGGTGCCGCCGCCGAGCGCCTTGGCCAGGTCAGCGGCCTTGGACTGATCGCGGCCCATGACCTCGACGGTGTTGCCGCCCGCCACCGCCCGCGCGCCGATGGTACCGGCCATGTTCCCGGTGCCGATGATGCTGATGTTGCTCATGAGATGTCCTGTCCTGGGTGTGTGACGTTCGGTTTAGATGGCGGTGGTGCCGCCGTCGGCGACGAGTTCCATGCCGTTGACGTAGCTGGAGTCGTCGGAGGCGAGGAAGAGGGCGGCGGTGGCGATTTCGTCGGGGCGGCCCATCTGGCCACGGGGGATGAGGGACTCGAACTGGCGCTTGGTGGCCTCGTCGAAGAGTTCTTCCTGC
>NZ_JAODNK010000063.1 GCF_025465275.1 Nocardia sp.
CGCCACTGGGTGAACCGCTCGAACACCGCGACAACCGCCTCGATCACCGCATCCCACGGATCGCCCGCAGCGCCGTCGAGGAACGCCCGCGCCTGCGCCAACTGCGATTCGTGATCTGCGAAGACCACGTCCTCCTTTGATCGGAACTGCCGGAAGAAGGTACGGCGGGACATCCCCGCAGCCTCCGCGATCTCCTCGACAGTCGTTGCCTCATAACCCTTCTCGGCAAACAACTGCAACGCCTGATCGACGACGGTCAGCCGCCGGGCAGTCGCATCCGCATCGATGCGGGCGTGGGCGGGCAGATCGGTGGGCATCAGCCAACCGTATCGACCCAGACCGCCGCCTCCCGACATCCACTCGGAAACTCTTCACTTATTGCGTTTATTTCGTATAATGCGAATAGAACAGGAGGCGTGCTATGGCAGGGATGGAAGCCGTGAAGCGCTCCGAACCGGGTGCGATCGATGCCGAGATGGCCGCGCGAGCGATGAGACGGATCAAGGACTACCTCATGCGTCACCCCGATGAGGAGGTGATTCCCGTAACCGGGGAGGTCGGCAGCGAGGACGCCCTGGTGCTACCACGTGAGGCGGTGAGCATGCTGGCATTCATCCTGGCGCAGGCCGCCGAAGGGCGTGGGGTATCGGTGGTCCCGTCGCACGCCGAACTGACAACCCAGCAGGCAGCCGCAATGCTGAACGTCTCACGCCCATTCGTGATCAATCTGCTGGAATCCGGCGAGATCCCGTATCGACTCGTCGGCACTCATCGCCGCATTCGATACGACGACCTCAAGACCTACCACCAGCGCAGCGAGTCCAAGAGCAGATCGGCGGCGGACGAACTGAACCGACTCGGCCAGGAGCTGGGAATCTGACCACGGCTTTTGTGGTGATGTACGACGCGAACGTGCTCTACGGCAACACGGTGCGCGACATGATGATTCGCCTTGCGCGGTCAGGCGTCGTACAGGCCAAATGGAGTCATCCGAATCCTCGACGAGGCCATTCGCAGTCTGGCCGCCAAACGTCCGGATATCCCTCCGGACAAGCTCACTCGGCTGCGGCAGCTCATCATCGACGCCGTCCCGGATTGCCTGGTCACCGACTACGAGCCCCTCATCGAAGGACTGAAGTTGCCGGACCCGGACGATCGGCATGTCCTCGCCGCGGCGAGCAAAGCGGGGGCGCAGGTCATCGTGACATCGAATCTCAAAGACTTCCCCGCGGACGCACTGGCTTCCTGGAACGTCGAGGCCAAGAGCCCGGACGACTTCGTCCTGGACCAAATCACGCTCGATGATCGGGTGGTCTGGGCCTGTGTGCAGCAGATCGCTGACTCACGACTTCATCCACCCGAAACCGTCGAGGATGTTCTCGACGCGCTGGAACGCGCCGGGCTGGTCGAATCGGTCGCCGCCCTGCGCGACGGCCGACTGATCTGACGTCAGCCCAGGAGCTGGGCGCGGAGGGCGGCGTCCTTCTCGATGACCATCTTTTCCAGGTCGGCCTGGAATTGCGCCATGCGGGAACGCAATTCGGGGTCGGTGGCGCCGAGGATGCGGACTGCGAGCAGGCCCGCGTTGCGGGCGCCGCCGATGGAGACGGTGGCTACCGGGACGCCGCCGGGCATCTGGACGATGGACAGGAGGGAGTCCATGCCGTCGAGGTGCTTGAGGGGGACGGGGACGCCGATGACGGGCAGGGGGGTGGCGGAGGCGACCATGCCGGGCAGGTGGGCTGCGCCGCCCGCGCCGGCGATGATGACCTGGATGCCGCGGCCCGCGGCCTCCTTGGCGTAGTCGAGCATGCGCTGGGGGGTGCGGTGCGCGGAAACGACACCGACCTCGAAGCGAATTCCGAACTCGGCCAAGGCTTCTGCCGCTGCCACCATGGTGGGCCAGTCGGAGTCGCTGCCCATGATCAGGCCTACCTGCGCGGTCTCAGTCATGATGCGGATCCCATCCGTCGGTCCAAATCGCGTGCGACATCCAGTACGCCGCGCGCTCCGCCTTCTCGCGAGTGATGTCGAGGTCGTCGCCGAGAATATTGATGTGGCCGATCTTGCGATCGGGGCGCTCGCCCTTGCCGTAGAGGTGCACCTTCGCCTCCGGCAGGCGAGCCGCCAGGTGGTGCAGGCGCTCGTCCATGGACATCTCGGGGGCCTCGGCCGCACCGAGAATGTTCGACATCACGGTGACCGGAGCCAGCGCGGCGGTCGAACCGAGCGGATAGTCCAGCACCGCCCGCAGATGCTGCTCGAACTGACCGGTGCAGGCGCCGTCCATACCCCAGTGCCCGGAATTGTGCGGGCGCATGGCCAGCTCGTTCACCAGCAGCTCACCGGAGTGGGTTTCGAAGAGTTCGACGGCCATGGCTCCGGTGACACCGAGTTCGGCCGCCAGGCGCAGCGCCAGGGCCTCGGCTTCGGTCGCCTTGCGCTCGGACAGGCCGGGCGCGGGTGCGATGACCACTGCGCACTGACCATTGCGCTGCACGGTCTCCACCACCGGCCAGGCGGCGGCCTGACCGAACGGGGACCGGGCCACCATGGCCGACAACTCGCGCCGCAGATCCACCTTGGCCTCCGCGAGCAGCGAAACACCGTGCGCCAGCTGATCGGCCACAATGCGCTCGGTCTCGGCGGCATCGGTGGGCATCCACACGCCGCGGCCGTCATAACCGCCGCGCGTGGCCTTCAGCACGAAGGGCCAGCCGTGTTCATTGCCGAACGCCACGGCGTCGGCGGCCGCGGAGACGTCGACAAACGCCGGAATCGGCACACCCAGCTCGGCCAGCTTGCGGCGCATGACCAGCTTGTCCTGGGCGAAGATGAGCGCGCTCGGCGGCGGCTGCACATTCACGCCCTCCGCGATGAGCGCCTCGAGATGTTCGGTGGGCACACCCTCGTGGTCGAAGGTCAGGGCATTCGAACCGACTGCGGCCTTGCGCAGCGCCGCCAGATCGTGGTGACTGCCGTAGACCACATCCGGCGTCACCTGCGCGGCCGGGTCGTCGGGCCGTTCGGCCAGGACACGCAACCGTTGACCCAGCGCAATGGCCGCCTGATGGGTCATGCGCGCGAGCTGACCGCCACCGATCATGGTGACGGTGGGCATCGCGGAAGAATCGAAGGAACGTGCGCTCACGTTCGTAAATGTTGTCATGGCACCCACCCGGTACCCCCCGCGGGTTGGTCTCAGCATCGATGAGCGACGTAGACTCGTCAGGTGTCATTTGTCGACAAGGTCATAAACGTCCTGCCCACACCGTTGCGGGACCTCGCAGACCGGCATTCCGAACTGCTCAAGTTCGCCATTGTCGGTGCGACCACCTTCGTTATCGACGCCGGCATTTTCTACCTGCTCAAGTGGACCGTACTGGACACCAAGCCGACGATCGCCCGCATCCTCTCGGGCACCATCGCGGTCATCGTGTCGTACATCCTCAATCGCGAATGGACCTTCGACAAGCGCGGCGGCCGCGAGAAACATCACGAGGCGCTGCTGTTCTTCGTCGTCAGCGGTATCGGCGTACTACTGGCCAGCCTCCCGCTCTATATCTCCAGCTACGTGTTCGACCTGCGGCAGCCGAATGTGAGTTTCACCGTCGAGAACGTCGCGGACTTCTTCAGCGCCTTCATCATCGGCAATCTGCTACAGATGGCATTCCGCTTCTACGCCATGCGCCGCTGGGTGTTCCCGGATGAAATGAAGGAACTCACCGAAGAGTTCGAAGACCTCATCAACGAGGAACAACTCGGGCACAGCTAGTAACTGAGACCTAGTGCAGCCCGCGACCGCCCGCCTCCCCGAAACTTCAGCGCACGGCTAAGAGCCACGAAAGTTCCATTCGCGCACTTGCTGTCAGGCGCGAAGAAAGTTCTGGGGGGTACCCCGGGAGTTACCCCGACACAAACTAGATCAGTCGTTGCGTCACACCGAGATTCGGTGACCGGACCGCCAAAGTCACGACGAGCCTGGCACCGCCCAAAGGGCTGTCGCTGATTGAAGCGGTGCCGCCGTGCAGGCGGGCCTGCTGGGCTACCAGGGCCAGGCCCAGGCCGCTGCCGGGGGTGGGGCTGGCGCGGTGGAAGCGGTCGAAGACTCGGGTGCGGTCCGGTTCGGGGATGCCGGAGCCGTCATCGTCGATGGTCAGGACGACGGTGTCAGCCATTGGGTGCGCGGCGATCTCGATACGGGTGGCGTCGCCGTGCCGGATCGCATTGGTGACGGCATTCTCGATGACCGAGCGCAGCCCTGCGGCCAGTCCGCGCAGGCGGATCGACTCGACGCCGTCTGCGGTGAGGGATACCCCGGGGTTCAGGCGGCGGGCATCCTCGACCACTTGGTCGACCAGCTGACCCAGATCGACGTCTTCCCAATCGGATTCGGTCGTCAGATCGCCGACTGCCAAGCGCTCCAAGGCATACAGCGCCGACTCCACCGCCTGCTGTCCGGCGAGTACTTCGTCCAGGATCTCCATGCGCTCGGCCTCCGACAGCGGCATGGATCGCAGCACCTGCAGATCGGTGCGCATCGCGGTGAGCGGCGTGCGCAATTCGTGTGCGGCGGTTGCGGCGAAATCCCTTGCGGTGACCAGTGCTTCGCCGGTGTGACGGCGTTCCGCGGAGATCCGGCCCAGCATGGAGTTCATGGCCTCGGCCAATTCCGTTGTCTCGCTTGCCACCGGATGCCGCGGCGGGTCGAGGGTGAGCCGATCACCGAGCTCAGCGGTCTCGGCCGTCAGACGGCGCAGGGGGGCCACCGCCCGCGAGGCGAAGAACCAGCCGAGCAGGGCGGCCAGTGCGGTTCCCGCCAGGCCGATACCGATGATTCGGGTGCGCTGTTTGGCCGCCGAATCCGTTGCCACCGTGCGGGGTACAGCCAGCACCACGGTCTGACCGTCCACGGGCAACGTGCGCGCGTACTCCGAACCCGGTGCGAGTACCGCTGGACTCGGTGCGGTCATTGCGGGGTTCGGTGCGGACGTCTGCGGATGCTGTTGGCTCTCCTGCCACTGTCCGGGCGCGGCCGGTAAGGCCGGGGCCGCCGTTCCGGCGCCCGCACCATTCGGCCCTTCGGTGGTGACAATGGTCTGCGCCGGGTTGATGGCAATGGCGTCCACCACCGAGCCGACCTGCGAACGCGCATCACTGCTCGCGACCGCGAACAACACGACGCTCATCACCGCCACCACAACCGCCGCTGTAGCCGCACTCGCCAGTGCGACGCGCGTGCGCAGCGACAACTGCCGGTTCACTTCGAAACTCCCTGCGCGACCGGTGTAGCAGCGCCGACCGGATCGATCACGCCGCGCCTCGCGGGACCACCGGGGCGCTGCGCACCGCGACCGCCGGACACCCCGGGGTGAGCAGGCCGCGCGTACCCGGGGTTCATGCGTCCATCCGCAGAACGAAACCGACGCCATGCACGGTGTGGACCAACCGCGGGCAGCCGGTGGCCTCGATCTTGCGGCGCAGATAGGAGACGAACACGTCGACCACTTTCGTCTGGGTTTCGAAGTCGTAGCCCCACACACGATCCAGCAGCTGGGCACGAGTGAAGACCTGGCCCGGTGCGGCGGAAAGCGCTGCCAGCAGGTCGAATTCGCGTTTGGTCAGATCCAGCAGCACATCGTTGGCATAGGCGCGACGAGCACTGGGATGAATGGTGAGCGGGCCCACCACAATTCGATCGGACGTGTGGGCGGGCGCGGGTGCCCGGCGCAGCATGGCCCGCAGGCGCGCCACCAGTTCACCCAGATCGAAGGGCTTGGTCAGATAGTCGTCGGCTCCGGCCTCGAGCGCACCGATCCGATCGGTCACCTCCGCGCGTGCGCTCAGCACACAGATCGGAATGTCATTGCCGAACGAGCGCAGCGCCGTCACCACCTGCACCCCGTCCAATTGCGGCATATTCAGATCCAGCACCATGGCCTGCGGCGCGCTCGCCGTAATGCGCTGTAGCGCGGCGGCCCCGTCCGTCGCGGTCTCGACCTCGAAACCGGACAGCCGCAGCCCCCGCGCCACCGATGCCAGCACCCGGGCATCGTCATCCACAACCAGGATCAGCGGATTGTTCACGGCACCGACGATACGGACGCGACCCGTGAGCCAACTGTCAGCGAACCGATCGGCCCGTGCGATCGGTGATTCCGGGCCACCGGCCGATTATCACGCATCGGCGGTCACCCCGCCCAGCGTCGCAGGTGACTCAGCTCGCGCTCCCAGGGACTCAGCGCCGAGCAGTCGCTCAGACCGTCCTGTGGGATGACTCAGCCCGCGCTGCCGGTGGACGGAGCCGGGTAGGTGGGCTGGGCCGGGATGCTGTCGCGCGGAACCAGGGTCACCCGGGGCTGGTCACCGGGCATCGGGGTGGCCAGGACCGCACCGGGCGGCAACTGACCCGGCTGCAGCACCGTGACATTGCCGTCGCGGTCCTGGGTCACAGTCACGGTCTGCGACGGATCGCCAGGCAGGTACTGACCCGGATCCAGCTGGACGGCCGCACCCGGCTGAGTCACCTGCGCGACACCCGAATTCACCTCGGGCTCGGCCGCATTCGCCGCCGCCGGAACCATCAACGCGGCAATCAAAGCGACTCCCGCAAACCCGCCGGCAATCGCTCCGCGCCGTACTGTGGACTTCTGCATAACTGCTCCTTCGTCTCGCCTGCCTGTCCTGACGAATCCGAAGGTATGCAGCAACTCCTCAGCCCCCACTAACGAATGGTTAGAGAACCGATAGAAACCGACCGGCCGCCGAAGCCGGCGCACTGCGTCGCCTGCCGCGCACGGAATCTGCGGCTATTTCCTGCGCGGCAACCCAACTCGTGCGCGGCGTCCGAGTTCGTGCCCAACGTGCGAGTTCGCGCAAGGCGCGCGGCATGTTCTTCGTCGGCCGGGTGCGCGGCTGGCCGGTGGCCCGCTAGGGTGCGCAGACGCTCAGGGCGTACGAGTTCGCGCACGGGGTGGGAATTCGTGCGCGGTGCGTCAGCGCGGTTCGGTGATGGGGCCGGTGGCGGCGCGGGTGGCGCTGGCTGCCGAGCCACCGGTGGAGCCGAGGAAGACTGCGAAGAGGGCGGGGCGGCGGCGCTGTAGTTCCATGCGGCCGCCGTCGGCTTCGATGAGGGCGCGCGCCAAAGCCAGTCCCACACCGGTGGATCCGGCGGCCGAGAAGCCGCGGTCGAAGATGTGCGGGGCGAGTTCGTCACGCACGCCGTCACCTTCGTCGGCGACTTCGACACAGACCAGCGGTTCGCGATCGGCGATGCCGCCGGTGACCGTGCGCACCGAGACCGTGCAGGTGCCGCCGCCGTGCATGAGGGCATTGTCGACCAGCACCGCGAGCGCCTCGCGCAGCCGGGAACCGGTCACCGGCGCGCGCAGTGTCGGATCACCGAGCAACACCAGTTTGCGGCCCGCCTCGGCGAAGGGATGCCGCCATTCCGCCACCACGCCACGCAATTCCGCCACCACAGGCACCGGATCGCGATCGGCCGCACCCTCGTCGCGGGAGGCCCGCACGAGTTCGTCGATGGCGCCGGTGAGCCGATCCACCTGTGCCATGGCCTCTTCCGCCTCGTGCACCACCGCCGGATCGCTGTGCGTGGAGAGTTCGTCCAGGCGCAGCCGCACCGCGGTCAGCCGGCTGCGCAGCTGATGCGACACATCCGCGACCAGCGCGTGCTCACGCTGCAGGCGGCCCGCGATTTCGACTGTCGCCGAATCCAGCACATCCGACACGCGATCCAGTTCGGTGATGCCGTGCCTGCGCGAATCGGCGCGGAAATCACCCATGGCCAAGCGCGCCGCACGCGCCGCCACATCACGCAGCGGATCGGCCACCCGGCGCGCGGTCACCACCGCCACCGCGATACCCGCGCCCAGCGAGATGAGCACCAGCGCCGCCACCGCGCCCAGCGCCTGCCGCTGCATCGAATGCATCGGCGCGGCAGGCGTTTCCAGCCGCAGCGAACCGGAGGTGCCCATGGCGAGGGATTCCGCCAGCGGATCCGATACCTCGGTGGCGCCGACATCGACACGGGAGGCATTGTCCTGCGGCGTCGGATAGACGATGGTCAGCTGCCCGTCCTCCGGAATCAGCGGCCGCACCGAGCGCAGGTCGAGTTCCCCGTGCACCAGGCCGTCGTCCTTCTCCTGCGCCACCACCTCCACCGCGATCCGATCGAGGCGATTGCGAAGTTCGTTGCGGGTGATGTCCTCGACCCACTGCCAGGCCGTGAAGGACAGCGGCACACCGAGAATCAGCGTGGTGAGGGTGAGCGCGGCCACCATCGACAGCAGGATCCGGCGTCTCATCGTAGATATGCCTCGCTTCGCTCGGCTTGCGATACGGGCGCGCCACGGCGCGGGGTCGTTCTCAGAGAGCACAGGCCGCTAGTCGGTGTTGAAGCGGAAGCCTACGCCGCGCACCGTCACGATCCGGCGCTCCGCCACCGGCCCCTCGTCACCGATCTTGCGGCGCAACCAGGACATATGCATATCCAGGGTCTTCGAGCCGCGCAGATCCGCATCACCCCACACCTCGCGCAGAATGGTCTCGCGCGAGACCACCTGACCCGCACGATCGATGAGCACCTTCAGCAGCTCGTACTCCTTGTTGGCCAGATTCACCTCGAGGCCGTTCACCAGCACCCGGCGCGCGGCCGGCTCCAGCCGGATACCGCCGACCTCCACCGTCTCGTCACCGATTCCGCTGCGCCGCAACAGCGCTCGAACCCGGGCGAGGAGCTCGGCGAGCCGGAACGGCTTACCCACATAGTCGTCGGCGCCGGCGTCCAGGCCCACCACGAAATCCACCTCATCGGTGCGCGCGGTGAGCATCAGCACGGCCAGATCGGCCCCGCGCGCCCGCACCTGACGGCACACCTCGAGGCCATCCATGCCCGGTAGGCCGAGATCGAGAATCAGCAGATCATGGCCGCCCTCGAGGGCGCGTTCCAATACGGCGGGACCGTAACTCTCGACGGTCACCGAATAGCCTTCACGCCCCAGCGCACGCGACAGCGGAGCGGCAATGGCCTCGTCGTCTTCGGCCAGGAGAACAGCGGTCACGGGGCAAGCCTACGGGTACACGGGCGGCGAACCGGGATAGCCACCACCTCGCGGATCGTTTTGCACCACATCGAAGACCTGGTGGTAGAGCAGCGCGTGCACCTGCTGCACATGCGGAATATCGTCGTACTCCAACGGATCCTCCGACGCCGACCCGATGATCAGCGTGCCCGTCCCCAGCATTCGATCGAACAACCGGTGCCGGAACTGCACATTCGAGATGCGGTTCATCGGAATGTCGATACCGGTGTGCGTGAGTACACCCTGCCGGATCAGGACACGCCGATCGGTAATGATGAAGTGCGTCGACTTCCAGCGCAGCAGCGGGGTGACGCTGCGCCACAACACGATCGCCAGCCACACCACCAGAATGGCGATCAGCAGACCCGACCGCAGTGTGCCGTCGGTATTGCGCGAAGCAACACCCGCACCGAACCCGGCCAATGCGGTGATAAGGATGAAAGTTACAGCGGGCCAGAACAACATCTTCCAATGCGGATGGCGATGCAGCACCAAGTGCTCCTCCGGCGCCAGTGCCTCCTCCGGATAACCCATACGAGCACCGTACCGCGCGGAGATGTCAGAATGCCTCACGCCGAGCAGCGCTCTGGCGCACAATCGTGCGGCATCCGCGTAGCATCGGCGACCACAGAACTGCCTTTCGTCGAGCTGTCCCGCGCAACACCATTCCGGCCCCGCCGTATCTTTTCGATCCCCGGCGCATGACTCAGGAGGCGTGTGTGACCCGATCGTTGACCCAGCTGCAGATCCTGCAAGAACTCGAACCCGTGGCCGAAGAGAATTTGAACCGCCACCTGTCCATTGCGAAGGACTGGTACCCGCACGACTACGTGCCGTGGGACCAGGGCCGCAATTTCGCCGCCATGGGCGGCGAGGACTGGGATCCGTCCCAGTCCACGCTCACCGAGGTCGCCAAGATCGCCATGGTGACGAACCTGCTCACCGAGGACAATCTGCCCTCGTACCACCGGGAGATCGCCGAGAACTTCTCCCAGGACGGCGCCTGGGGCACCTGGGTCGGCCGCTGGACCGCCGAGGAGAACCGGCACGGCATCGTCATTCGCGACTACCTCGTGGTGACCCGTGGCGTCGATCCGGTGGCGCTCGAAGAGGCGCGCATGATCCACATGACCAATGGCGCCCAGTCCCCCGACGATTGGGGCGGCTTCCTGGAGAACGTGGCGTACGTGACCTTCCAGGAGCTCGCCACCCGTGTCTCGCACCGCAATACCGGCCGGGTCTGCGACGACCCGCTGGCCGACCGCATGCTGCAGCGCATCGCCACCGACGAGAACCTGCACATGATCTTCTACCGCACCCTCTGCGGCGCGGGCCTGGACCTGGTGCCCGATCAGGCCATGGCGGCGATCACCAAGGTGCTCACCAACTTCGTCATGCCCGGGTACGGCATGCCGAACTTCCGGCGAAATGGCGCCATGATGGCCAAGCACGGCATCTACGACCTGCGCCAGCACCTCGAAGAGGTGATCAAGCCGGTGCTCAAGAACTGGAATATCTTCGAGCGCAACGACTTCACCGCCCAGGGCGAAGCCGATCGCGACACCCTCGCCGCCTATGTCGAGAAGCTCGAAGGCGATGTCGTGAAGTTCGAGGAGCAGCGCGACCGGCTGCTCGCCCGCGAGGCCGCGCGCGCGGAGTTGCTGAGCGTCTAGCACCTATTCGAACAGTCCCCGTCATCTCGCGATGACGGGGGTGCACCGCTGTCAGTACTCGGCGCGCAGGTGGGTGACATCGCCGGCGGCGACGGCGCGGTCGCCGATCAGCAGGCGGCCGTGTTCGTCTACGCCGGTGGCGATTCCGGTGAGCACCTCACCGCCGGGGAGTTCGGCGCGGACCTGTGCGCCGATGGTGGAGCAGCGGTCGCGGTAGTCCGCCGACAGGTCGCCGATATCCCAGCCCGTGGCTTCCCAGGTGGTGAAGCGGCGGGCGAACTCGCGCAGGATGGCCGCCGCCAGCGCGGTGCGATCCGGTTCCAGATCGCCGGACAGCACCAGCGAAGTGGCATGCGGGACAGGCAGTTCCGCCTCGGTCAGGCTCACGTTCAGGCCGACGCCGACCACCACCGCGGGATCACTGCCCGCAGCGGCGATCTCGGCGAGAATGCCCGCCAGCTTGCGCCCATCGACCAGAATGTCATTGGGCCACTTCAGAATTGCCTTCACCCCGGTCGCCGCGCGCACCGCGTCGACCACCGCCACTCCGGTCAGTAGGGGCAGCCAGCCCAGCACCGCCGGATCGATACCGCGCGCCCGCACCAGCAGCGACATGGCGATCTGCGCGCGCGGCGGGCTCACCCAGGTCCGCTCGTGCCGGCCGCGGCCCCGCTCCTGCGCCTCGGCGATCAGCACCAGGTGATCGTTGTGCGAATCGGCCGCACGGGCAACCAGATCCGCATTCGTCGAACCGGTCGACTCCACCACGTCGATCTCGGTGAAGAACGCCCGCTCCGGCGACTCGGCGAGAGTGCTGCGCAACCGGGCGATATCCAAGGCTGGCCTGTTCATGCCCGCAGGCTACTCCACGGGAAGCACCGGACATATCGCCACCGAAGTCCGCCGCGGCGCGCCCGCTGTTACCGGCGGACGCGCCGTCCCCGCCATTCGGACGCTCGCCCTGATCGCTGTCGGTCCCCGTGTAATGGCCCGGATCGGTGATCGTCGGCTGCGGCTCGGTGACCTTCCAACTCGTGACCGCCGATACCGCAGCTCTCTCTGCCTGGTGACTACCCCAGTTCCACATGACCGTCTCCCCTGTCGCCGGTTTCGGATGCGACTCCAGGGTCCCTTGCAATGTGGTTGGGCACCAGCGATTTTTGCCATGGAACAACCGATGGCAAGGCGATGAGCTGGGCTTTCAGTAGTGAATCAGACGGTCGCGCGCGGCTGCAATCCGAGGAATCCGGACGTGAAGCGGTGCACCGCGAGCAAGCCGTCGTCGAGCGCCTCCTGATACCCGGCCCGCACCCAGCCGGACACCTCGGCGGTGCCGTCGCCGCCGGGCGTCACGCCGATCTCGGCGACCATCTCGGCGGTTGTCGGTACGCACACCGCCCACGAGAAGTGCGTCTCGTCGGCCCATTCCGCGGTCCGCCGCGCCACGTACTCCGGATCGGTGATGCCACCGTCCGCCAGCGCGGGCCGATCATCGATCCGCTCATCCGCGCGCAGGGCCCGCAGATACCAATTGCCCGCGTTGATCTCCATGGGTTCCATCAGCGCCCACGCCTGCGATCCCGGCGATCATCCCGCCGTAATTCCCGCTGCAGACTCTTCCGCTCCCGACTGCTCTCACCGAACAGCAGCGCACCGGCGAGCGGGATCAGCAGGAACACCCACCACTGACTGGTGATGAAGAAAAGGATCACCGCCACGATCGGGACCACCGGCATGATGCGCTCCGGCCAGTTCGTCCCGAACCGGGACTCACGCTTCGCGGGCACAGCGCTATCGCTCACCACCGCAGGCAGATCCGTGAACACCGTCTCCAGATCCCCGCGCGTCATCGCCGCCGCGACAATCCCACTGCGCTCATCGAATTCGGCCACGCTGAGCCGGCCCGCCGCGAAGTTGTCCGATAGCCGCTTCATGGCCTCCTCCCGCTCCGCGGTGCCGATGCGAATGTCCGGTGGTTCAGCCATATGTCGACCTTATCGCGCCCGGTCGAGCCCCGCGTCCGCCGCAAGGCGTAATCGCCCCTCGCTGCGAGGGGTAGCGGGTTCGCGGGGGCGCCGCCTCCGAACCCCCGGAGAGAGAACTCGGGGACAAGCCCCCTAACCCCCTCGGTGAAAGCAGCCTGACGCACCCTGGAATGCGTTTGGGCCGCTCACAAGTGAGCGGCCCAAACGGGAAAGATGTTGCCGGACGGTCAGATCCGGCGGGAGATCACTTGATCTCGGCCAGGACGGTGCCCTGGGTGATGGCGGCGCCCGCCTCCACCGACAGACCGGTGATGACGCCGGCCTTGTGTGCGGTGACGGGGTTTTCCATCTTCATGGCCTCGAGCACGACGACCAGGTCGCCGATCTCGACGGTCTGGCCCTCTTCGACGGCGACCTTGACGACGGTGCCCTGCATGGGCGCGGTCACCGAGTCGCCGGACGCACCGGCGCCGGCCGCGCCACCACGCTTGCGCGGCTTCGGCTTCTTGCGGATGACACCCGCACCATTACCGGCGGGGGCAGCAGCGGCGCCGACCGAGAACTGGCCGGGCAGGGAGACCTCGAGGCGACGGCCGCCGACCTCGACGACCACCTTCTGGCGGGGGCCCTCTTCGTCCTCATCGATCGCGACGCCACCGGTGTACGGCTCGATGGTGTTGTCCCAGTCGTTCTCGATCCACTTGGTGTAGACGTCGAACTTGGTGCCGTCGCCGATGAACGCGGGGTTCTCGACAATGTGGCGATGGAACGGGAGAACCGTTGCCAGGCCCTCGATCTGGTACTCGGCCAGAGCGCGAGCGGCACGCTGCAGCGCCTGCTCCCGGTTCTCGCCGGTGACGATCAGCTTGGCCAGCATGGAGTCGAACTGGCCGCCGATGACACTGCCCTCGACCACACCGGAATCGACGCGCACACCGGGGCCCGCGGGCTCCTTGTAGACGACGACCGGGCCGGGGGCGGGCATGAAGCCGCGGCCCGCGTCCTCACCATTGATGCGGAACTCGAACGAGTGCCCGCGCGGAGTCGGGTCTTCCTTGATCGAGAGCTCGTGGCCCTCGGCGATGCGGAACTGCTGGCGCACAAGATCAATGCCGGCCGTTTCCTCCGTCACCGGGTGCTCGACCTGCAGGCGGGTGTTCACCTCGAGGAAGGACACCGTCTCGCCCTGCACCAGGTACTCCACCGTGCCGGCGCCGTAGTACTCGGCCTCCTTGCAGATGGCCTTGGCGGAGGCGTGGATCTTGCCGCGCACCTCGTCGGAGAGGAACGGCGCGGGGGCCTCCTCGACCAACTTCTGGAAGCGGCGCTGCAGCGAGCAGTCGCGGGTACCGACGACGATCACGTTGCCGTGCTTGTCGGCGAGCACCTGCGCCTCGACGTGGCGGGCCTTGTCCAGGTACTGCTCCACGAAGCATTCGCCGCGACCGAAGGCGGCAATGGCCTCACGGGTGGCGGACTCGAACAGCTCCGGGATCTCCTCGATGGTCTGCGCGACCTTCATACCGCGACCACCACCACCGAAGGCGGCCTTGATGGCCACCGGAACGCCGTACTCCTTGGCGAACGCGACCACCTCGTCGGCGTTCTTCACCGGATCCTTGGTGCCCGCGGCCATCGGAGCATTGGCACGCTGCGCGATGTGGCGCGCGGTGACCTTGTCACCCAGGTCGCGAATGGACTGCGGCGAGGGGCCGATCCAGATGAGACCGGCATCGATCACGGCCTGCGCGAATTCGGCGTTCTCCGAAAGGAAGCCGTAGCCCGGGTGGATCGCGTCGGCGCCGGACTTCGAGGCGGCCTCGAGAATCTTGGCGAACACCAGGTACGACTCGGCGGAAGTCTGGCCACCGAGCGCGAACGCCTCGTCGGCAAGCTTCACGAACGGCGCATCGGCATCCGGCTCCGCGTACACCGCGACGCTGCCGATACCGGCGTCCTTGGCAGCCCGGATCACGCGCACGGCGATCTCGCCTCGGTTGGCTACGAGGACCTTGGTGATCTGCGCGTTGGCATGGTTGGGCACTGAGCCTCCTGTGCTCTGAAAACTTCGTCTTGGGCGAGTGTAGGCAGTGTGCCAACAACCGCCGAACCGGGATAGGGCTACCCATGGGTAGGCCCGAAATTACTGGCCGGGGTCTTCTCCGACGAGTATGGGTGCGCCGACGGCGTTTGCCCACTCGGTCCAGGAACCGTCGTAGTTACGGACGCCCTGCACACCGACGAGGTAGGTCAGGACGAACCAGGTGAGCGCTGCCCACCGGCCGATGCGGGAGTACACCAGCGGTGGAATCCCCTCGGACACCCCACCGTAAATCACATCCAGCTCGGCGCGGGGGCGGAATCGAGAATCCGCACCGACCGAGGCGCTCCACGGGATGCTGACGGCCGTCGGAATATGGCCGGCGCGCAGGGCCTGCTCCTCCGGGCGGTCCAGCACCACCAGTTCGCCGGTGTACTCGCCGAACTCGCGGGCGTCGATCAGCGGGCCGCCCAGATGGGCCACCACGTCCGCGCGGAACGCGCGCGCGGTCTTGTCGTCACGCTCCACCACCGGGTACTCGCCGTGGACCGGATACGGCACCTCGAAGGTGGTGTCGCGGGCCTCGGAGATCCAGGCATCCCGGCCACCGTCCAGCAGGCGCACATCCTCGTGTCCGAAGAGGTCGAACACCCACAGGGCGGCGGCCGCGGTGCCATTGGCCCGATCGCCGTAGATAACCACGGTGTCGTCGCGTCCGATACCTTTGGCGCGCATGAGCGCGGCGAAGGTTTCACCGTCGACGACATCGCGTTTCCGGGGATCCATCAACTCGGTTCGCCAATCGATCTTGATGGCGCCCGGGACATGCCCGATGTCGTATAGCAATATGTCTTCGTTGGACTCGATGATCTTGAGTCCCGGCGCGCCGATGTTTGCCGACAGCCATTCTGTGGTTACTAGTCGGTGAGGATGTGCGAAGGAACCGAACGAGGGATGCGGATCCGGGGCAACGGGCACAGTGTGGTCCTTCACGCGTGGTGGGTTGGGTGTTGGCGGTTCGAATCTCAGCACCGATCGTAGGCAAGTAGCGGCAACGAAACTCGTTTCAGATCACGAATCGGGTGATTGAGCGAATTAAGCGCAGCTTCATCCGATAAAGTCTCCCGAGAGGAGGGGTGAGCTATGTCCGATTCTTGGCCGCGACGACGACTGCTCGCGATCCTACGTGGCGCAAGCGAGCCTCTCGATGCGCAGGAACTGGCCCGTGTCACCGGTCAGCATGTGACTACGGTGCGTTTCCATTTGGATGTCCTCACCCGGGAATCGCTGGTACGGCAATTTCAGCAACCCCCACGGGGTCGCGGCCGCCCGCGCATCGGCTATACCGCCGTGCAGCGATCCGTCGGTTATCAGGAATTGGCACAGGTACTCGCTGACCAGCTCGGTAGTGATCCGCGCCGCCGCTCCGACGCCGCCATTTCGGCCGGACGCGTCTGGGGTTCGAAACTGGAATCGGTGGATCAGCCGATCGAGACTCTCGACGACGCCCGGGATCTCACCATTACCGTCGCCTCCGAACTCGGATTCGCACCCGAACGCGACCACGCCGGTGAAACCGATGAGCAATCCCTGATCCGGCTCACCGCCTGCCCGCTGCGCGAACTCGCGCGCACCCATTCCGAAGTGGTGTGCGGCGTCCATCTGGGACTCATGCGCGAAGTGCTGGACCACAACGGCGCCCGCGATACCGTTTCCGTCCGCCTGCATCCGTTCGTGGAGCCCGAATTGTGCGTGGCGCGACTGGAACTGCTCACGGCCCGGACAGCCGAGGGCGTGCCCGGCGTGAACAGCGATGCCGAAGAACCCCGGCTCGCGACCTCAACGAATCGCGTCGCTCCACAATTGCGTAGCCCCGACGCCCACCTCGGCAAGCAGTCGACGAACCAGCGGTAGACCGATACCGATCACGCTGGAGGGATCACCCTCGATGCGATCGACGAACCAGGCGCCGCGGCCGTCCAGCGTGAAGGCGCCGGCCACCTGCAGCGGTTCACCCGTGGCGATGTAGGCATCCAGCTCATCGGCGTCGGGTTTGGCGAAATGCACTGTGGTGGAGCTGCAATCGGCGGCCTCGGCGACGATCTCACCGTCGCGCAAGCGCAGCACGCAGTGCCCGGTGAGCAGATCGGCACTGCGCCCGGCCATCTCGGACCAGCGTGCCCGCGCGACCTCGGCGGTCAGCGGTTTGCCCTGCAGCACACCGTCGACGAGCAGCATCGAGTCACAGCCCACCACAACGGAATCGGGGAATGCACCGGCCAGTGTGGGAGCGACATCGCGCGCCTTGGCGCGGGCCAGTTCGATCACGACCTGATCCGGTGCGGTGCCTGCGGGCAGCGCCGCGGCAACAGCGTCCTCGTCCACGTTCGATACCCGGACCACCGGTTCGATACCCGCATTGCGGAGTACACCGAGCCGAGCGGGAGATTGGGACGCCAATACGAAAGTCGTCACAGGCGCTGTCTCATTTCGACGGGTCGGAGGCAAGGGCACTGCGAGAAGGTACTACAGGGGAACGCACGTCAGCGGCGGGGAGGCGGCGCGGCGCCCCCATGCCCTGACTACCCGCGGAGTCAGTCGCGCTGATGCGACAGTGCGGGAAATGCGTACGGCGAGAACGGCGACGAGCCGCGGTGCAGCAGTGTGGGGCGACCCCACATATCGGCGGGGCCGTTGTCGGCGGAACCACCGGGAGCGCTCGAGGCGGCGGCGAAAACAGCCACCAGGGCAGCCAGTTCGACGTCGCTCGGATTGCCCTTCACAACCTGGATGACCGGGCCGATATTCGACGGTTCAGTCTCGGCTACTGCCGTATCGACCGCTTCCGTCAATCCATCGACGGCCAGATCCAGTTCGGCGGCGCGCAGTACTTCTTCGTCAGCCATGGTCGTCACAGCGCCAGTCCTCCTGTCCAATTGCCGCGCGGGTAGCGCGGCTGTTCACGGAAAGTGGTTCAAGTCCGCAAACGGTAATAGTTTCGACCCTCTACGTCGAGGGCCGGTTCCTACCATCTTTACTCGGATGAGGCGTTCCTGCGCGGTACGGGGAACCGGCACGAAGCATGCCGGACCCTAGCCTCAGTGTGCGCCTCACACCGCGCTTATCGTCGAATCAGAGTGGAATGTTGCCGTGCTTCTTCGGCGGCATGGTCACCATCTTGCGTTCCAGCAGACGCAGCGCCGAAACGATCTGGCCGCGGGTGTGCGAGGGCGGGATGACCGCGTCGACGTAGCCGCGCTCGGCCGCCACGTACGGGTTGACCAGTGTGTCCTCGTACTCGTTCTGGAGCTCGAGGCGCAGCGCGTCGACATCGGCGCCTTCGGCGGCCGCGTCCTTGAGCTGCTTGCGGTAGACGAATCCGACTGCGCCCGAAGCACCCATGACGGCGATCTGAGCGGTCGGCCACGCGAGGTTCACATCGGCGCCCATGTGCTTGGAACCCATGACGTCGTAGGCGCCGCCGTATGCCTTGCGGGTGATGATTGTGATCTTACCCACAGTGGCCTCGCCGTAGGCATAGAGCAGCTTGGCGCCACGGCGAATGATGCCGTTGAACTCCTGGCCGGTGCCGGGCAGGAAGCCCGGAACGTCGACCAGCGTGATGATCGGGATATTGAAGGCGTCGCAGGTGCGCACGAAGCGTGCGGCCTTCTCCGAGGCGTCGATATCCAGGCAGCCCGCGAACTGCGAGGGCTGGTTGGCCACGAAGCCGACGCTGCGGCCGTCGATGCGGGCGAAGCCGATGATGATGTTCATCGCGCGCTCGGCCTGCACCTCCAGGAACTCGCCGTCGTCCACCAGGCGCTTGATGACCTCGTGCATGTCGTACGGCTGGTTCGGCGAATCCGGGACGATGCTGTCGAGCTCGAGGTCCTCGGCGGTGAGCGAGTCCTCGATGGCGCCGACGATCGGATCGGTGGCCGGGAAGCGCGGCGCCTCGGCGCGGTTGTTGCTCGGCAGGTAGTTGAGCAGGTCCTTGACGTAGTCGAGGGCGTCCTGCTCGCCGGAGGCGACGTAGTGCGCGACACCGGACTTCACCATGTGGGTGTGGGCGCCGCCCAGCTCCTCCATGGTGACTTCCTCACCGGTGACGGTCTTGATCACGTCGGGGCCGGTGACGAACATCTGGCTGGTCTGATCGACCATGACCACGAAGTCGGTGAGCGCCGGGGAGTACACGTGGCCGCCGGCGGCCGGGCCCATGATGAGCGAGATCTGCGGAATCACGCCGGACGCCTGGATATTGCGGTGGAAGATCTCACCGTAATGCCCCAGGGAGACAACGCCTTCCTGGATGCGTGCGCCAGCGCCCTCGTTGATGCCGACCAGCGGGCGGCCGGTCTTCAGCGCCAGGTCCATGACCTTGACGATCTTCTCGCCGTACACCTCACCGAGCGAGCCACCGAAGACGGTGACGTCCTGGGAGAAGAGGCAGACGTCGCGGCCGTCGATGGTGCCGTAACCGGTCACCACGCCGTCGCCGAGCGGACGCTGGTTCTCCAGGCCGAAATTGACGCTGCGGTGCCGGGCGAGCGCGTCGAGTTCCACGAACGAGCCTTCGTCCACGAGGGCGAGAATGCGCTCGCGCGCGGTCATCTTGCCCTTGGCGTGCACCTTGTCGACCGCGGCCTCACCCATCGGGTGCTTGGCCTCTTCCAGCCTGTTACGCAGGTCAGCAAGCTTGCCGGCGGTGGTGTGGATATCGGGGGCGCCCGCCGACCCCGGCGAAGGCTGCTGCTGGACACTCGTCATGCCCGGAGTGTAACCAGTGCCAGTGCCCTCTGGTAATCCAGGAATGGCTACTCGTGAGTACGTTTATTGACTACCTGCCAGTAAATATCCGCAGGTAGATACCCGATTATGCAGGCCGCAGCGCCACGGAGACGGCGAAAAAAATCGGCGCCCGGCCAAGGGTGAGCAGACACGAACCGCCCGGACGGTTCCGGGCGGTTCGAGTAGATCGCCGTGCGGCTCAAGGCAATACGCGGTCCAGTGCGTCGACGGCCTCGTCCAGCTCCGCGACCGTGACGGTGAGCGGCGGCCGGAAACGGATACCGCGCTCCCCCGTGCCGAGGATCAGGACGTGCTCTTCCTCGCGCAGCGCGGTCACCACCGAGTCGCGCAATTGCGCCGTCTCGAGTGTGATGGCGCACATGAGCCCGCGTCCGCGCGGCTCGGTGACTTCGAGACGGGCGTCCGCCAATTCGGTGAGCCGCCCCAGCAGGTGCGTCCCGAGCCGTCCGGCGCGCTCCACGAGTCCCTCGTGCTCGATCACCTCGAGAATGCGGCGGGAGCGCACCATATCGGTGAGATTCCCACCCCAGGTGGAGTTGAGCCGTGAACTGACGTGGAAAACATTGTCGGGCACCTCGTCGATGCGCCCGCCGGCCATGATCCCGCACACCTGGGTCTTCTTGCCGAAGGCCACCACGTCCGGCTCCAGGCCGAGTTGCTGATAGGCCCACACACTGCCGGTCATGCCGACGCCGGTCTGCACCTCGTCGAGGATGAACAGGGCGTCGTTGTCGTGGCAGAGCTGCTGCATGGCCCGCAGGAATTGCGGGCGCAGATGCCGGTCGCCGCCCTCGCCCTGAATGGGTTCGGCAATGAAACACGCTATGTCGTGCGGGTTTTCGGCGAAGGCGCGCGCGGCCTGGTCGAGGGCGTGCCGTTCGGCCGCCTCGATATCCGGGTGATCGGTGCCCACGTACGGGGTGTCGATGCGCGGCCAGCCGAACTTCGGGAACCTGTCGGTCTTGACCGGATCGGTATTGGTCAGCGACAGCGTGTACCCGGTGCGGCCGTGGAACGCACCGGTCAGATGCAGCACCTTGGTGCCGAGTTCCGGTGCGCGCCCGTGCATTTCATTGTGCCGGGACTTCCAGTCGAAGGCCGCCTTGAGCGCGTTCTCGACCGCCAGCGCGCCACCGTCGATGAAGAACAGGTGCGGTAGCCGCGGATCGCCGAGGACACGCGCGAAAGTGTCCACGAAGCGCGCCATTTCGACGGTGTAGACGTCGGAGTTGCTGGGCTTGTTGAGGGCCGCGGCGGCGAGATTCGCCAGGAAGTGACGGTCACCGGTCAGCGCCGGATGGTTCATGCCCAGCGCCGAGGAGGCGAAGAAGCCGAACATATCCAGGTAGGCCGAGCCGTCGAGCGCGTCGACAAGTCTTCGACCGCTGGACTTTTGCAGGTCCAGCACCAGATCGAAGCCGTCGGCGAGGATGCTCGCGGACAGGATTTCATGCACCCGGGCGGGGGTGACCAACTCACGTCGAGTTTTCAGCGTTTCGGCAACCGCCCCGAGCCGATCGAATTCGAGGGTCACTCCCCCAGGGTAAGGGAATCTTTACGGTTTTGTCCGTAAATTTCGAAGTAATTACGAGTGAGATCTACTTGTCATAGAATGTCTGCAGAATGATGGTGCTTCGAGTCCGGACGTTGGCCGTCGCGCGAATCTCCTGCAGCAGCTGCTCCAGATGCCGGGGCGAGGCGACACGCACCAGCAGCATGTAGCTCTCGTCACCGGCCACCGAGTGGCAGGCTTCGATGCCGGGGATGTGCTGCAGCAGCGCGGGCGCATCATCGGGCTGCGACGGGTCGAGAGGAGTGATGGCTACGAATGCCGACAGCATCTGCCCCAGGGCTTCCGGATCGACATTGGCTGTGTAGCCGCGGATCACGCCTCGCGCCTCCAGCCGCCGGACTCGCGACTGCACCGCGGAGACCGACAGATTGGCCTTCTCGGCCAGATTCGACAATGTGGCGCGGCCATCGGCAATCAGCTCGCGGATCAGCAGACGATCGATGTCGTCGAGTTGTGGTTTCGCCGGTGTATCCGCCATCAGCGAAGGCTAACGCAGCGAACCGAACTCGTGGCCGGAACCCATCACCCGGCGCATGCCGCTATCGAGCAGGGAGCAGTCGATGACGCCCGCACTGACCGCAGACATCACACCTGAACTGCGCACCCGCACGGAGGCGCTACTACGCGGCCTCGGCGTGGAATCACCCGAACCGGGCGCACTCTCGGCTCGTACGCCGATCACCGGCGGCGATCTGACCAGCCTGCGAGCGAGTACTACCGACGAGGTGGACAGCGCCATCGGGCGGGCCGCCGCCGCTTTCGACGGCTGGCGCACGGTGCCCGCGCCGCAGCGTGCGGCCGTGGTCCGGCGGCTGGCGCAGCTGCTCACCGAACACCAGGCTGAGCTGGGCGAACTGGTCACTCTCGAAGCCGGGAAGATCGGTGCGGAGGCCCGCGGCGAAGTCCAGGAAATGATCGATATCTGCGAGTTCGCCATCGGCTTGTCGCGGCAGCTGTACGGGCGCACCATGCCGTCGGAGCGCCCCGGGCACCGGCTCATGGAGACCTGGCATCCGCTGGGTGTGGTGGGCGTGATCTCGGCCTTCAATTTCCCGGTCGCGGTGTGGGCGTGGAATACCGCGCTCGCGCTGGTGTGCGGGGACACCGTGGTGTGGAAACCGTCGGAGACGACACCGCTGACGGCGCTGGCCTGCCATACGCTGCTGCGCCGGGCGGCGGTGGACGTGGGTGCGAATCCCGAAGTGCACCAGCTTATTCAGGGTGCGGTCGAGGTCGGCGAGCAGCTGGTCGACGATGCGCGGGTGGCGCTGGTCAGCGCGACCGGATCGGTGCGGATGGGCCGGACCGTCGCACCGCGCGTGGCCGCGCGCTTCGGCCGCTGCCTGTTGGAGCTGGGTGGCAATAACGGTGCGGTGGTGACACCTTCGGCTGATCTGGATCTTGCCGCGCGGGGCATCGTGTTCTCGGCGGCAGGCACCGCGGGGCAGCGGTGCACCTCGCTGCGGCGGCTGATCGTGCATGTGGATGTGGCCGGGCCGCTGCTGGATCGCATCGCCTCCGCGTATCGCCAACTGCACGTGGGTAATCCGCTCGATGACGGTGTGCTGGTCGGGCCGCTGATCAATGGCCGGGCGTACACGGGCATGCAGGAGGCGCTGCGGCGCGCTCAGGAGGACGGCGGTGAATTGATCTGCGGTGGTGAACGAGTCGAGGGCTTCGGCGAGGATGCGTACTACGTCCGCCCGGCTATCGTCCGCATGCCGGCGCAGAGCGCGGTGGTCCGCGAGGAGACCTTCGCGCCGATCCTCTACGTCCTCACCTACCGCGATCTCGATGCCGCCATCGACCTGCACAATGGTGTCCCGCAGGGCCTTTCGTCGGCGATCTTCACGCAGAACCAGCGTGAGGCCGAACGTTTCCTGGCCGCCGACGGCTCCGACTGCGGTATCGCCAATGTCAATATCGGCACCTCGGGCGCGGAGATCGGCGGCGCCTTCGGCGGCGAGAAGCAGACCGGCGGCGGCCGCGAATCCGGTTCGGACTCCTGGAAGTCCTATATGCGCCGCGCCACCAACACGGTCAACTACTCCACCGAACTTCCGCTGGCCCAAGGTATTCGGTTCGAGTAGGCGGCTCACCCGGTCGGTGATACACCCCGCACAGAGGCTCGTCCCAGACGAGGGTGACTGACTCGTGCGGAGGTCCGCTGCACGGCAACGGCCCGAACCCCCCTACGGTTCGGGCTGTTCGATGGTTCGGCGTCAGTCGCGGTCGTCGGTGGCGATGGCGCGGATCTGGGCCTCGTACTGGGCGCGGGTCGTTTCATCGGAGGGGTGCAGCGCACGGTCGCCGTTGATGAGGCGGCGGACCAGGCGGATGGCGGGCTCCGGTGTCGCGGCGAAGAGGGCGTCGATGGGGCCGAGGTAGTTCGGTACGGCGACCTCGGCCTTGCGGGTGCGGACGGTGTTGACGACGGCGGCTGCCACGTCTTCGGGCTCGACGGTGGGCATTCCCGCACCGAGTGCGAGGCCGGAGGACAGGCGGGTGCGGACGGCCGACGGCATGACGGTGCTGACGCTGACGCCGTACGGCGCGAACTCCAAACGGGTTGCGGCGGAAAGGCCTACGGCCGCGAACTTGCTGGCGTTGTAGACGGCCAGGCCCGGGATCGGGATCTTGCCGGCGAGCGAGGCGACATTCACGATGTGCCCCTGGCCGCGCTCGACCATGGCGGGCGCGACGGCGCGCATGCCGTGGATGAGCCCCCACACATTGACGTCGATGGTGGTGTGGCCCACGGCATCCGGTTCGTCCAGGAAGGCACCGGCGGGCATGACACCGGCATTGTTGACCAGGATGTCGATGCGGCCGAAGTCGGCGACGACCTTGTCCCACTGCTCGCGATTGCGCACATCCAGCTCGAATGCCTTCGCCCCCAGGGCGGCTGCGGTGGCCTGGGCGGCGGTCGTGTCCACATCCGCGATGGCCACCTCAGCGCCTTTGCTGATGAACAGCTCGGCGGTGCACTGGCCGATGCCGCGGCCCGCGCCGGTGATCAGCACCCGCGCACCGTTGAGATCGATTGCCGGGTAGTTCTTTCCGAGAATGGTCATGCTGTTTCCTTTTTCGCGTGAGTGGAGCCCTGCATGGTTACGCTTCGCTGCCGCCTCCGGGCTTGACCACTCACGCGAAGACTCCTTGCTCCATGGCCTTGCGGGTGCTGCGCAGGCTGTGTTCGAAAGTGGCGAGACGGCGGCGGCCGTCCATGAAATTGGGGCCCATGACCTCGAGGTCCTCGGCGGTGGCGTCCAGGCGCAGCACCTTGGTGCCGCCGGCGCGCAGCAGGGCGATCTCGGCATCGAGCTTCTCGCTCATGCGATTTCGCATCTGCCGCTCGAGGAAGTGACCTGCGCTGGTCGCGGGCAGCCGGCCGGTGGAGGCCATCGGCGCGAGCACCACCACCTCGTCGAGCTGCGCCGGGATGAGCAGATCCACCGAGGCGGTGGAGGCCGCGCCGCCGTCGATGAAGGTGCTGCCCGCGATCGGCACGGCCGGGAACCAGCCGGGGACGCCCCACGAAGCCCGCAGTGCCGCACCGAGACTCGCGTCAGGTGCGGAGGGTGAGCCGAAGGCCACGCGCTCACCGGTGGCGGCGTTCATGGACACCAGCCAGGTGGCGGGATGCGGCACCCAGCTGCGGTCCGGATTCAGCCGGTCCGCGAGGCGCTGCAGCCAGGCGGCGTCACCGCTGCCCTGCGGGAGCAGGCCGCTGCCGGCGGTCAGCAGGGCGTGGCCGTTGCCGGGGCGGGCGAGCAGTTCACGTACCGCACGGGCAGGCGCGCCGAGGCGGGCATGCGGCAGCGGCGGGAAACGCCCGGGCTCGCAGCGCATATGGGCGGTCAGGATCGGGTTGGTGGAGGTGCCGTCCTGCATGGCCACCAGCTCGTCGACGCCGATGCCGCTGCCGAGCATGGTCAGCATTTCGGCGCCGGCCGAGGTGCCGATCATGACGTCGGCTTCGCGGGGATCCCAGTTCAGCACGTCGCGCGCGGCGGCCAGCGCCGCCACGATCCACGCCGCGCCGAGGGTGCCGCCGCAGCCGATGGCCAGGCCACGTCGATGTGACCCGTTCCTGTTACTCATGGTTTCGAACACTACCGCCTCCACCTCCCTGCGGCTAGATTCCAGATACCGATGGTATCCCAAATCTTTCAGTACATAGAATCACTCCCATGGCACGACTGACCCGGTCCGAGAGCCAGGCCCGCACCCGCACGGACCTGCTGGTGACCGCGCGCGACCTGTTCCTCACCGAGGGGTACGCCAAAACCAGCCTGGAGCGGGTCGCCGAGGAGGCCGGGTACTCCAAGGGCGCGGTGTACTCGAACTTCAAGACCAAATCGGCCCTGTGCCTGGAAGTGCTGGGACTCATCCACGAGACCAAGTTCGGCGAGGTCACCGAACTGATCGAGGGCGAGGACAGCCTCGAGGCGCGGTTGGAGCGCTTTCAGAGCTGGGCCGAGCGCACGCTCGGCGATATCGGGTGGACCATGCTCGAATTCGAATTCGCCATCGTGGCGCGCGATGATCCGGCGCTGCAGGCCGCCCTCGTCTCCAGCCTGGGATTGGTACGCGGCACCGTCGCGGCGCAATTGCAGGTGCTGGCGGATTCCACGGGCCTCACGCTGCCGCTACCCGCCGAGGACGCGGCGACCGCCGTCCTGAGCCTCGGTCTGGGTCTCGGCATTCAGCGCGCCATCGATCCGAGTCTGTCCGCGCGGTTGATCACCGATGCGGTGCGGGCCATGGTGCGCAGCGAGCTCAGCACCTGATCGGCCTGCGACTCACGGCCGGAAGTGCAGGGTCCATTCGCCGCGATAGTGCAGCCGCGTCACGCTGACCGGGGGAACGTCTATGCGCCAGAACGATTTTGCGGGCGCGTCGAGGGTGACGAGCAGGGCGGCGCGGATGATCGCGGGGTGGGTGATGGCAATGGTGGGCTCGCCCTCGACCGCGATATCGGCCATCCATTCGCCGGTTCGCTCGACCACATCGGCCACCGATTCGCCGCCGTGGCCGCGATAACCCGGATCGGTGAGCCAGAGGTAGAGGTCCTCCTTGGGGACCGACATGAGCTCGCCGCCGCGCCAGGCTCCGGCATCCAGATCACGTAGTCGCGAATCCTCGTCGCCCGTGAGGCCCATGACGGTGGCGGTCTCGACGGCCCGGCGTTCGGGGGCGGTCAGCACCCGGGCGGCATGCAGGCGGCCACAGGCGGCGACCGCGCGGCGACCGGCCTCGGTGAGCGGTTCGTCGACCGGAAATCGTGCTTTGCGCATCGCCTCGGTCATCCCGTGACTGACCAGATCGAGTCGGAGCACCTTCTGCACCGTTCGAACCTTACGCGCGGCGAAAGCGCCCGTATGGCGTTTATTTGCCTCCGCTTCGCTACGGCTGTTCGCGGCCCCTGATGTCTCGTTCTTCCCTCCTCCGCTCCTCCGCTTCGCTCCCCGCTCCGTCAGTCCAGAACGAGACGGGCCGCGAACCTGGGGTGGATGCAGACGGGGTCCTTTGATCACTGTGGGTGCCGCTAATGAGTGTCGGTGGGCCGGTGCAGACTGGGGCGATGGATCGGTTCTCTCCCGCCACCCGACAGTGGTTCGACGGCGCCTTCCCGGCGCCGACCGCCGCACAGCTGGGGGCCTGGCAGGCCATTGCGGCGGGCGAGCACACCCTGGTCGTCGCGCCCACCGGGTCGGGTAAGACGCTGTCGGCATTCCTGTGGGCCATCGACCGGCTGGCCACCCGGGAGCCGGCGCCGCCGAAGGCGAAGGGTGAGAAGCGCAAGACCTCGGTGCTGTACATCTCGCCACTGAAGGCGCTGGCGGTGGATGTGGAGCGGAATCTGCGGGCGCCGCTGGTGGGGATCACGCAGACGGCCAAGCGGCTGGAATTGCCGGTGCCGGAGATCAGTGTGGGTGTGCGGTCCGGCGATACCAGTCCGGCCGATCGGCGCGGGTTGCTGCGCACGCCGCCGGACATTCTGATCACCACGCCGGAATCGCTGTTCCTCATGCTCACCTCGGCGGCGCGGGAGACGCTGAGCGAGGTGCACACCGTGATCGTGGATGAGGTGCATGCCATTGCCGGGTCCAAACGCGGTGCGCACCTGGCACTTTCGCTGGCTCGGCTGGATGCACTGCGTTCGGGATCGCCGGCTTTCGAACGTCCGGCGCAACGGATCGGGCTGTCGGCGACGGTGCGGCCGCCTGCCGAGGTGGGTCGGTTCCTGGTCGGTAGCGCACCGATCACGATTGTGAATCCGCCCTCGCCCAAGACGTTCGATCTGTCGGTCCGGGTGCCGGTGGCGGATATGACCGAACCCGATGCGGGTGGCGAGGATTCGGATCAGCCGGGCTCCATCTGGCCGCATGTGGACGAGGCCATCGTTGATCTGGTGCTCGAGTATCGGTCCTCCATCGTGTTCGCGAATTCGCGGCGGCTGGCCGAGCGGCTGACCGCACGCTTGAACGAGGAGTACGCCGGGCGCATCGGCGCGGAAGTGGACACCGAGCATGCGCCGCCCGCGCAATTGGGTGCGTCCACCGAGGTGATTCACGGTGCGCCACCGCTGCTGGCGCGCGCGCATCACGGCTCGGTGAGCAAGGAACAGCGGGCGCTCATCGAGGATGACCTCAAGAGTGGCCGGCTGCGCTGTGTGGTCGCCACCAGCAGCCTGGAGCTCGGAATCGATATGGGCGCGGTCGAATTGGTGGTGCAGGTGGAGGCGCCGCCCTCGGTTGCCAGCGGCCTGCAGCGAGTGGGCCGGGCCGGGCATCAGGTCGGTGAGATCTCGCGCGGGGTGATCTTCCCGAAGCATCGGACCGATGTCATCCACTGCGCGGTGGCATCGCAGCGCATGACCGCCGGGCAGATCGAGGAACTGAAGATTCCGCTGCATCCGCTCGATATCCTCGCCCAGCAAACTGTCGCGGCGTGCGCTCTGGAGGCCATCGACGCCGAAACCTGGTTCGACACCGTACGCAGCACAGGAAGCTATGGCGCCCTCCCCCGTTCGGCCTACGACTCGGTGCTGGATCTGCTGGCCGGCCGCTACCCCTCCGACGAATTCGCCGAGCTCCGCCCCCGCATCGTGTGGGACCGCGACGCCGGCACCCTCACCGGCCGTCCGGGCGCCCAGCGGCTGGCCGTCACCTCCGGCGGCGCCATTCCCGACCGCGGCTTGTTCCCGGTCTTCATGGTCGGCGAAAAGGCCTCCCGGGTAGGCGAACTCGACGAGGAAATGGTCTACGAATCGCGCGTAGGCGATATCTTCGCCCTCGGCGCCACCAGCTGGCGCATAGAAGAAATCACCTTCGACCGAGTCCTCGTCACCCCGGCCTTCGGCCTCCCCGGCCGACTCCCCTTCTGGCACGGCGACTCCCTCGGCCGCCCCGCCGAATTGGGCGCAGCCCTGGGCGAATTCGTCCGCACCGCCGGCAAAGCGGTGGAGCAGCACGGCACGGAGGCGGTGCGCTCGACTACCGCGCCGGTCCCGGTCAGCGCCGCCGACCCCGTCGAACTCGGCACGGTGCTGCAGGAGCTCACGCGCGACGCTGAAACCAAGGGCTCCCGAAGCAAGCGAAATGGGCAGGGCGGCAGCAAGTCCGCTGGTCGCGCGAAGGCCGCTCGACCCGAAACCGAGTTGGAGCGGGTTACTTCGGCGGCCGGGCTGGATTCGAATGCGACGGCGAATTTGGTTGCGCTGCTACAAGAGCAGCGGGCGGCTACGGGGCAGTTGCCGACGGATCGGACGCTGCTGGTGGAGCGGTTCCGGGATGAGCTCGGGGACTGGCGGGTGGTATTGCATTCGCCGTACGGGTTGCCGGTGCATGCGCCGTGGGCGCTGGCGGTGGGAGCTCGGTTGCGGGAGCGGTTCGGGGTGGATGCGGCGCCCACGGCTTCCGATGACGGGATTGTGGTGCGCTTGCCGGACACCACGGATGAGCCGCCGGGGGCGGAGTTGTTCGTATTCGAGCCGGATGAGATCGACGATGTGGTGACCGAGCAGGTGGGTGGGTCGGCGCTGTTCGCCTCGCGGTTCCGGGAGTGTGCGGCGCGGGCGCTGCTGCTGCCGCGCCGGGATCCGGGGAAGCGGGCACCGCTGTGGCAGCAGCGGCAGCGGGCCGCGCAATTGCTGGATGTGGCAAGGAAATTCCCGGACTTTCCGATCCTGCTGGAGACGGTGCGGGAGTGCCTGCAGGATGTGTACGACCTGCCTTCGCTGCGACATCTGCTGGGCCGGGTGGCGCGCAGGCAGGTGCGATTGGTGGAGGTCGAGACGGCTACGCCGTCGCCGTTCGCGAATTCGCTGCTGTTCGATTACATCGGGCAGTTCATGTACGAGGGCGACAGTCCGCTCGCGGAGCGCCGGGCGGCGGCGCTGTCGCTGGACTCCAGCCTGCTCGCGGAACTGCTGGGCCGGGTGGAACTGCGCGAACTCCTGGATGCCGCGGTCCTGGAGCAGACCGCGCGGGAATTGCAGCGGCTGACACCGGAGCGGCATGCGCGGGATATGGAAGGGCTGGCCGATCTCTTGCGGCTGCTCGGGCCGCTCACCGCCGAGGAGGCCGCCGAGCGCTGCACCGATGATCCGCGGTCGTGGTTCGCCGAGCTGGTGAAAGCTCATCGGGCCCTGGAGGTTTCCTTCGCGGGCTCGCGGTGGTGGGTGGCGGTCGAGGATGCGGCCCGGCTGCGGGATGCCCTGGGTGTGCCGCTGCCCATCGGTGTTCCGGCCGCCTTCATCGAGCCGGTCGCCGATCCGCTCGGCGATCTGATCGGCCGATATGCCCGCACGCACGGACCGTTCACGCTGACCGCGGCCGCACAGCGATTCGGGCTGGGCACGGCCGTGGTCGCCACCGGCCTGCATCGACTGGCCCTCGAAAAACGTGTGGTGGAAGGCGAATTCACCCCCGGTTCGGCCGGCGCCGAATGGTGCGACAGCGAGGTACTGCGCCGCCTGCGCCGCCGTTCCCTGGCAGCGGCCCGCAAGGAGGTGGAGCCGGTCGCCACCGCCGCCCTGGCCCGCTTCCTCCCGGCCTGGCAGCACATCGGCACCGGCGAACTGCGCGGGGTGGACGGCGTCGCCGCCGTGGTGGAACAGCTTGCGGGCGTACCGATCCCGGCCTCCGCCTGGGAATCGCTCATCCTTCCCGCCCGCGTGCGCGACTACTCCCCCGCCATGCTCGACGAACTCATGGCCACCGGCGAGGTGCTCTGGTCCGGCCACGGCTCCATCACCGCCAAAGACGGCTGGCTGGCCCTGCACCCCGCCGACCAGGCCGCCCTCACCCTCCCCCCACCCGACGACCTCGATCTCACCGAAACCCACATCAGCCTCCTGATGGCCCTGGGCGCCACAGTCATCGGCGGCGCCGCACCTCCCGAGGCAGCCGAGCTCGACAGCCCGACCAGCACCGACGACCCCACCGACATTTCCGCAGCCACAAAGCGAGCCGGGCACGAAGCCGACGTCATCGCACCAGATCGCCGTCGTGCGCGGACCGCCGCCGAGGACGCGATCTCCGGGTCGGGCTCAACCTCCGCTTCGAGCTCGGACGCACACTCCGGCGCTCGGTCCGGCTCGGATTCGGGCTCTGGTCGCCGGAGGATCGGCTCGCTCGCAACGGGATCCGGATTTCAGGTGGTGGATACGGCCGGGGGCGGGGCGTACTTCTTCCGGCAGCTGGTTGATGCCAGTGGGATGGAGGACGAGTCGGCGGTGGTTACGGCGCTGTGGGAGTTGGTGTGGGCGGGGTATATCGGCGGGGATACGTTTGCGCCGGTACGGGCGCTGCTGGCGGGGACGGCGCGGACTACGACGGCGCATCGGACGCCTAGGCGGGCGCCGCGGGGGCGGATGTACCTGCCGCGCACAGGGATTCCGGTGCGGACGAGTCCGCCCAGTGTGGCGGGGCGGTGGGCGCTGCTACCCGAGCGGGTGGCCGACAATACGGTGCGCGCGCATGCCACGGCGGATGTGCTGTTGGAGCGGTACGGGGTGCTGACCAAGGGGTCGGTGCAGAGTGAGGGGGTGCGGGGCGGGTTCGCGCTGATGTATCGGGTGCTCACCGAGTTCGAGGATCGGGGGCGGTGCCGGCGCGGGTATTTCGTGGATTCGCTGGGTGGGGCACAGTTTTCGACGACGGATGTGGTGGATCGGCTGCGGTCGTTCGAGAACGACCGGCCGCGCCGCGCCGATGTGGGCGCGAGTTACGCCGGCGAAGGCGAGGGCTACGCCGGCCAGGGCGGGAGCTACTCCGCCGACAGCGCTGGAAAGTCGCTGGTGCTCGCTGCCTGTGATCCGGCGAATTCGTATGGGGCGGCGCTACCTTGGCCGAAGTCGGCCGTCGAGGGCGCGGGGCATCGACCGGGTCGCAAGGCGGGTGCGCTGGTGGTGCTGGTGGACGGCGAGCTAGCGCTGTATCTGGAGCGCGGGGGTAAAACGCTGCTCACCTTCACCGAGGATCCGGCGGCCCGGGCGGCAGCGGCCACGGCCTTGGCGGGGCTGGTGCACGATCGGCGCGTCGATTCGCTGGTCATCGACCGCGTGAACGGTGAGTCCGTGCACGGCAATACCTTCGCCGACTTCCTCACCCAAGCCGGTTTCGCCGCCACCCCCAAGGGTTTCCGACTGCGGAGCCGCCCGTGATCCGGCGACTTCCCCATGCCTGAGGGCGATACCGTTTTCCTGACGGCAGCACGCCTTCGACGTGCCCTGGAGGGAAAGGTGCTGACCCGCAGCGACTTCCGCGTACCGAAGTACGCCACCCTCGACCTGCGCGGCCGGCAGGTGGAGAGTGTCGGCGCCTACGGCAAGCACCTGTTCGTACGCACCCCCGACCTCAGCATTCACACCCATCTGAAGATGGAGGGCGAATGGCGGGTCTACACCCCCGGACAGCGCTGGACCAAGCCGGGTTTCACCGCCCGCCTGATCCTCGCCACCGCCGACTCGGAGGCCGTAGGTTTCGCCCTCGGCCTGGTGGAGGTCCTGCGCCGCCCCGACGAACACACCGCCACCGATCACCTCGGCCCCGATCTACTCGGCCCGAACTGGGATGCGGCAGAAGCAGTACGAAGACTGTCGGAGAAACCCGAACAACCCATCGGCCTGGCCCTACTGGACCAGCGAAACCTCGCAGGCATCGGCAATATCTACCGCAGCGAAATCTGCTTCCTGCGCCGCATCCACCCGGCGACACCGGTCGGCGACATCGCGGACCTACCCGGCCTGGTCACCGAAGCGCACCGCGTACTCACCCAGGCCGCACACCAACCACCGTGGCGCGCACTCGCTTACGGCCGCCAGCGCCGCCCTTGCCGACGCTGCGGCACGAACATGGTCGTCCACCTACTAGCCGACGACCCAGCCCTACCGCGCGCAGACCGCGGCATCTACTTCTGCCCACGCTGCCAGCCCGCACCGCACGGCACCTGATCCAGGTTCAACCGATAGCGGAATTCGCTGCCGGGTAACGACATTCACTACTCTTCGTGGTGTGGAAGCCGGAATCGTCGGCGGCAGGCCGAGGCCCTACACACCCGCGGCCGAATACACCCGCGCCGCACACCTAGCGGCTCAAGCGCGATGCCTCCCATGCAAGCGATGCAGATTGCGAACCGGGACGCGGCGGAACGGGTGCCCATCGGCGACGAGAAGAAGCTCGTCAGGGGCGGACGGGTGCGACCGATCACCGGAAATCCCCCATCGAACGGCAGCCACCACGCCGACGTAGGACAGCAGGAAAACCAGGAGTTGAGCTGGTGCGGGCATGAAAACCCCCTCGAAGCGATGTCGGTTGCGGCATTGGGCGGCAGATAGTCTCGGTGACGCTCGTCAGGGGCGATACAGCTAGCGGTAGTACCGGCCGCGCGCGGAGAGCGTTCTCCGGCCGCGATCGGTGATTTCCCACATGCCGCGCCCACCTCGCTTCCGCCCCATGATCAGCCCGCGCGAAGAGAGCTTCGATACCGCACTTCGGGTGCGCCACAGGGTGAGCGCCGCCGATTTCGCAAGGCTGTCCACTGCGAGAACCCCACCGGGATCGAGTGCTTCCAGCACCGCGATCTGCGCTTGATCGAGCCGGCAAGAGAAGGTCATGCACCGAGGATGTGCCCGCGCCGTTGCTGGAACAGACGGATCCATCGACCTGAGGAAAATCGCGCGAATCCCCAGGTCGTGTTGCGCAATGCGGCCTACTCTCGGTGCATTCCGCAACAAATCTCGGCCCCAGAATGCAACAGGAGGCGAGCGGCCGTGACTGATGAGGACGAACCAGCGGAGACGGATAGCACCCTGCCCCGCAGGCAACTTGGCCGATTTCTCGAGATGCCCGGGAACAGGCCGGGCTTACCGTCGAGCAGGCCGCCACACTGATGGAATGGAACAAATCCACCCTCAGCCGATTAGAACGCGGACTCACCGAAAAGGTCAGAGTCCGTGACGTTCTGGGCTTGTGCCAGGTGTTCGGACTCGACGAGGAGACGATCGCCGCCGCGAAGGCGCTCACAGAGCAGACAGAACATCGAGGTACGGGTGCTCCCCTTCTATGCGGGATTCCCGCTGGGTATGCCGCTGACTCCGTTCACCATCTTTCTGTTCGGGAAGGACGCCCGGGGGAAGCTGTCGGAGCCAACGGTTGTGTTTGCTGAAAGCTTCGCTGGGGCAATGTATTTTGAGCGCCAGATTGAGGTCGGGATATATCGCGAAGCGTTCAAGAAAGTTCAGCGTGCCACGCTGGACACCCGACTCAGCCGAGACTTGATTCGAGAAGTAGCAAGGGAGTACGACAGTGACCGTTGACCTGAACCGAGCCGAATGGATCAAGTCCACCTACAGCGTTGATGACCGAGCAAAATCGGGCTGCTGTCTTACGCACCGTGCCGGACGGTCGTCGCCTGACCGAACCAGGTGAAACAGCCACCCGCAGAAGGTCATTGACCCCGCGGTTTGTTTGCAGATTGCCGCGTGCGGCCGATGCGGTCGGCGCACACTGCCATCGAGGGGGATTCATCTGATCACAAGGCAGTGTTATGACAGACATCGAACCGTTCGATATTCCCGATGCCCCGGGCGATGACGTGGTCGCCATCCCCGAGGACGAGCACGTCACACAGGCCAATGCCGCGAAACTCAAGGCCGTGTACGACAAATGCGTGCAGAAGGGCAAGGACCGGGCCGCCAAGATGGACGCGGTCGCCAGGGCCGCCGGCGCGCGCACCGAAGCGCACATCAAGACCCTTGCCGATCGGAGGGCTCTGTTCGAGAAGTTCTACGGTTCGGCTATGCAAGACTGGCCCAAATCGGCGACCGGGCGGGTCATGCGCACCACGTGGACGGCGGCGACCAAAGATTCCTTCGAATACCTGGCTACTCCGATCCCGGACGAGGGCGCCATCCTGCTCTGGAACGCAGAGCGCGAAGACGGGGAGAAGCTCAGCAATTCCGATATCTTGTTCCATCAGTACCGGCTGGCCGCCTCTGATGAAGCCACCGACAAAGATGTCACCGACTATGTGCTGCCGCTCATGAACTACATGTGGACCGAGAATGCGGGCGCCGGCGAGGCGATCGAGCTCTATCAGTACATGATTCAGCTCAATCCCGCGCGGGACAACACGGTCGCCGTCGGCCCGCGAGTGTCGGGTAGCCCCGACTATTACGCGCTGCTCGGCGCCACCAACGGTTCCGCCCCCACCTATTTGGTCCTGGATCACTGCATGGACCTGGGCATCGCCGGGATCTCGCAGATCGAGGTCGGCCCGCTCACCGATATGACCTACCGGTTCACTCGCAGCTGAACGGCACATCCCAGAACGCGAGTTCGTGGCGCATGCCGGTCAGGAACAGCTCCTCCGCATTGTCGCCGCCCGCTTCGTCGAGCATCTGGGCGCAGCGGGCGGTGAGCGCCGCGAAGCCGGGGTCGGCGTAGGTGTCGATCCAGCGCTGGTAGCGCGGGTCGGCGGGCGGGTTTGCCGCGAGGATGGTGCCGAGCGTCGAATAACCCCACATGCAGGGGTAGAGGGCGGCTAGGCCGTCGGCGTAGTTCGCGGCCGAATCCAGCAGGAACGCAGTGTATTTCGTGCACGGTTCGCCCTTCGCGGCACCGTCGAGGTCGGCGCCGAACTCCGCGGCGAGACTGCGGTGCAGCGAGAGTTCGTCGTGGAAAGTGCCGTGCGCGAGGTCGACCAGGTCGCCGAGGTGGGCGGCGGGGGCCTGCCAGGCGAGGCGGGAGAAGACGCGGACGTAGTCGAGCAGGAACAGATAGTCCTGTTCCAGCCAGGAGCGGAACACCGGCTCGGCGAGGGTGCCTTTCGCGATCCCTGCCACGGTCGGGTGCGCCAGCTGCTCCTCGACCAGCGGGCGGCCGAGCTGCTCCAGATGTGCTGCAAGACTCATACGAGACGTCTCTTCCGATTGCGTGAGTTCAGGTGCTGCTCGGCTGATCTGCGAGTGCGACGGTCCACTTTTCCTCGATGCGGGCGAAGCGCCAGATGAGTAGTGCGGCAAGCCAAGTCAGGATGAAGAGGGCGACTATGACGAAGCCGAGGATATTGAGGTTCAGGCCGCCTATCCAGTCCCAGATGCCGCCGGTCCAGCCGAGTTGGTCGGCGAGGAGGCCGAGCAGTTCGACGGTGCCGATGATGAGGGCTACTGCTACGGACAGACCGGTGATGGTGATGTTGTAGTAGACCTTGCGGACCGGTTTGGAGAAGGCCCAGCCGTAGGCGAAGTTCATGAATGAGCCGTCGATGGTGTCGAGCAGGCTCATGCCGGCGGCGAAAAGGATCGGCAGGCAGAGGATTGCGTACCAGGGCAGTCCGGCGGCGGCGCTGGTGCCGGCCAGGACGAGCAGGGCTACCTCGGTGGCGGTGTCGAAGCCGAGTCCGAAAAGGATGCCTACGGGGTACATCTGCCAGGGCTTGGTGATCGACTTCATGGCTCCGCCGAAGAAGCGGTTCATGAATCCGCGGTTGTCGAGCTGCTTTTCGAGTTCGTCTTCGTCGTATCGGCCCGAGCGCATATTCCGGAATACGCGCAGGATCCCCACCAGGACAACGATATTGATGATCGCGATGATGTAGAGGAACGTGCCGGACACGGTGGTGCCGATCAGCCCGGTGTAGTGGTGCAGCGAGGACGAATCGTCCTGGACCGGTCCGACGACCGCCTTCACCCCGACCGACAGCAGCAGCGCGAGCACGAAGACGACGGTGGAGTGGCCGAGGGAGAAGAAGAATCCCACCGACAGCGGACGCTGCCCGTCGTTCATGAGTTTGCGGGTGGTGTTGTCGATCGCGGAGATGTGATCGGCGTCGAAGGCGTGCCGCAGGCCGAGGGTGTACGCGGTCAAACCGACACCGATGCCGAGGGTCTTGTCACCGAGGCTGAAATGCTGCGGCGCGACAATGGCCACCAGGGTGACCCAGCCGATCACGTGCAGGGCGACGACCACCCCGACCATGGCGGCGACCCGCGCCCATTCCCGGCGGGTCAGTGCCGTGCGGATGGTTTCCAGCCGCGAAGGCTTCCGCCCGATCTCCGTGGTTGTCATGGTGCGCCCTCCCACAGGACCGTTGGAATCGAACGAATCAACGGTAACTTCGCCCCATGCTTGTTGCAACTCGATGGCAACAAGAGGGTTGGCGGCAAACGGCATTGGGCGCAACACTGGTCTCATGACAGGAGCAGGGCACCAGATCGGCGCAGTGGGTTCAGGGACCGCTCCCGGCCATCACGAAGACCGGGTGCGCAGGCTGCTTCGGGAGCACGGATTGCGTTGTACGACACCACGACTGGCGGTGCTGTCCGTCCTGGACATCGACCCGCCCGTCGGACATCTCAGCGCCGGGCAGATCCATCGGCGGCTCGCCGAGCAGGGCCGCGAGGTCGATGTGACCACGGTGTATCGGACGGTATCGACGCTGGTGGAGGTCGGAGTGCTGCATGCGCTGACGCTCGACGAGCACGTCACGACCTACGGTTTGGCCGACCACCCGCACCACCACGCCATCTGCACCCGATGCGCCACCATGATCGAAGTCCCCGCCGACCGATTGAGCACCGCACTGGCCCAAGCCAGCCTGGGCAGCTCGTTCGCCCTCTCCGAGCACGCCGGGCTGACCCTGCACGGCCTGTGCCCGGACTGCCAGCAGGCACACGACGCCACCGCCGGCGTGCATTGATTCCCGCCGGAGCTCCCGACCCTGAGTGCGAGCGATCCGGCCGAGGCGGCCGCGCGTGCGGAGCTCGTCATCAATGCCACGGGCACTCAGTTGTGCTGGCGGAAGCTACTTTTCGACGGGGACCGGCTCCAGGATTTGGGGGCGGGGTTCGGGGGCGGCTATGCGGAGGGCGTCGGCGGAGGCATCGTCGGGTTGGGTCTGGGATTCGATTTCGGCGGTGACTCGGGCTACGTAGGTGGCTATTTCGCGGGCGGTTTCGGCGTCGTCCCAGCCGAGGACCGGGGCGACGAGGCGGGCGACCTGGTCGGCGCAGTCGACGCCGCGGTGCGCGTATTCGATGGAGATGCGGGTGCGGCGGGCAAGGATGTCTTCCAGGTGCAGGGCGGCTTCCGCGGCGGCGGCGTAGACCACCTCGACCTGCAGATAGCCGGGGGACGCTTCGATCGGTTGCAGCAGATCGGGTTTGCCGTCGGCGAGGCCGAGCACCTCGTCGATGAGGGAGCCGTACCTGTTGAGCAGGTGCTGGATTCGGTACGGGTGCACCCCGTATTTCTCGGCCAGGTGCGGGGTCTGATTCAGCAGGGCGTGGTAGCCGTCCGCGCCGAGCAGCGGCACCTTGTCGGTGATGGTGGGCGGCACCTGGCGCGGAATGTCCTGTGCCGCTTCGTCGACGGCGTCGTAGGCCATGACGCGGTAGGTGGTGTACTTACCGCCCGCGATGGCGACCAGGCCCGGTGCGATCCGGGCGACGGCATGCTCACGGGAGAGCTTGGAGGTCTGATCGCTCTCCCCCGCCAGCAGCGGCCGCAGACCCGCGTAGACGCCGGTGATATCGCCATGCGTGAGCGGTGTGACCAGCACCGAATTGACGTGTTCGAGTAGATAGTCGATGTCGTTCTTGGTGGCGGCCGGATGCGCGAGATCCAGATTCCAGTCGGTGTCGGTGGTGCCGATCAACCAGTGATCGGTGCCCCACATGATGACGAACAGTACCGAGGTCGGCGTGCGGAGAATGATCGAGGTGTCGCTGGCAATGCGGTCGCGCGGGACCACAATGTGCACACCCTTGGACGCACGCACATGGAATCGACCGCGCTGATGCGCGAGAGCTTGCAGTTCATCGGTCCACACACCGGTCGCATTGATGACGACACTCGCGCGAACCTCGGTCCGGCGGCCGTCCTCACTGTCGTGCACCCTCACACCCACCACCCGGTCCGCCTCCCGCAGGAAGCCGACCACCTGCGTGGACGTGCGAATGACCGCGCCGTAGTGGGCGGCAGTGCGGGCCAGCGTCATGGTGTGCCGGGCATCGTCGACCACCGTGTCGTAGTACGTGAGCCCGCCGGTGAGCGCATCGCTCTTGAGCGCCGGAGCCAGCCGCAGTGCCCCCGACTTGGTCAGATGATGCTGTCCCGGAACGGATTTAGACCCACCCATGGTGTCGTAGAGGGTCAGGCCGGCGGCCACGTAGGGCCGCTCCCAGCCGTAGTGGGTGAGCGGGTACAGGAATTTCAGCGGCTTCACCAGGTGCGGCGCCAGCTTGGACAACGACAGTTCGCGCTCGTGCAGCGCCTCGCGCACCAGCCCGAACTCCATCATCTCCAGATAGCGCAGGCCGCCGTGGAACATCTTCGACGAGCGACTGGAGGTGCCGGAGGCCAGATCGCGGGCCTCGACTAGCGCGACCTCCAGGCCACGGGTGGCGGCATCGAGGGCGATTCCGGCGCCGACCACGCCACCGCCGATCACCACCACATCGAAGGTGTCCTTGCCCAGCCGTGCCCAGGCCTCCTCGCGCTGCTCGGGGCCCAGAAACTGCGATCGCGGGTTCTTCGTCATGCTCGACTCCTCCGGCCCGCCGCGGTATCGACGATGCGGCGCTCGTATCGATGACGCTCTGGTCGAAGCTCAGCTACTCGGGAGCAACCGTAGTCCACACTAATGGCTCACCGTGCGACCCCGCCCCGTGGTGTCCGTGGCAGCGCGCGTCATGGCGCCGGGCGCGCATTCGCGGCGAGTAGCCTGCTCGAATGCGTCGATATGTGGCTGCCATCGATTCCGGTACGACCTCCAGCCGGTGCATCGTCTTCGATCACCACGGCCTCATAGTGGGGGTCGCGCAACGTGAGCACGAGCAGATCTTCCCGCAGCCGGGCTGGGTCGAGCACGATGCCGAAACCATCTGGCGCAATACCGAACTCGTGATCGCCGAGGTGCTGGAGAAGCTCGGGATCGGCGCGGGCGATATTACCGCGGTCGGTGTCACCAATCAGCGTGAGACCACTGTGGTGTGGGAACGCGCCAGCGGCAAGCCGATTCACAATGCCATCGTCTGGCAGGACACCCGCACCGCCGATCTCACCGTCGAGCTGGCCGGTTCCGACGGCCCGAACCGCTACGCCGACCGCACCGGACTGCCGCTGTCCACCTACTTCGCCGGGCCCAAACTGCGGTGGATCCTCGATCGCGTCCCGGGCGCACGGCAGCGCGCCGAGGACGGGGAGCTCTGCTTCGGCACCATCGACAGCTGGGTGCTGTGGAATCTCACCGGGCAGCACCTCACCGATGTCACCAATGCCTCGCGCACCATGCTGATGGATCTTCGCTCACTGCAATGGGATCCGCAGATCTGCGCCGATTTCGGGGTGCCCATGGCCGTGCTGCCGACCATCCGCAGCTCGTCGGAGGTGTACGGCGACATCACCACCACCGCGCTGGCGGGAGTGCCGATCGCGGGCATTCTCGGCGATCAGCAGGCGGCGACCTTCGGACAGGCCTGCCTGTCGCCCGGTGATACCAAGAACACCTACGGCACCGGCAATTTCATGCTCATGAACACCGGCACCACACCGGTATTCAGTGAGCACGGACTGCTGACCACGGTGTGCTATCGCCTCGGCGACCAACCCGCCGTGTACGCGCTCGAAGGGTCCATCGCCGTCACCGGTTCGCTGGTGCAGTGGCTGCGCGACAACCTGGGGATGATCGGGGCCGCCGAGGAGATCGAGCCGCTCGCCCGCACCGTCGACGACAATGGCGGCTGCTATATCGTCCCGGCCTTCTCCGGCCTCTTCGCCCCGCGCTGGCGGCCCGACGCACGCGGCGTATTCGCCGGCCTCACCCGCTTCGTGAATCGCGGGCACATCGCCCGAGCAGTGTTGGAGGCCACCGCATTCCAGACCCGCGAGGTCATCGACGCCATGCGCGCCGATGCCGCCGCACAACATCTGGACGTCGAAAAAGTGACCCTCAAGGTCGACGGCGGCATGGTGATCAACGAACTGCTCATGCAATTCCAGTCCGACATCCTCGACGCCCCCGTGGTGCGCCCGGTTGTCACCGAAACCACCGCGCTCGGCGCGGCCTACGCCGCCGGACTGGCCGTCGGCTACTGGGCCTCCCCCGACGACATTCGCGACAACTGGGCCGAAGACAAGCGCTGGAACTCGACGATGTCCGACGAAACCCGCGACCACCTCCTCCACGAGTGGAACAAGGCAGTCGAACGCACCTACAACTGGGCCTGAGCCACCGACCAGGAACTGAGGGCGGCGGCCACTCGCACAATGCCGCCACCATTTCCTGATGATCTTGGTGCCCGCGACCAGGCCCGGGCGATGCCCCGGAACGGATGCCCAGCGGACGGATTCCCCTCGTCATCCCGGCGCGCTTTTGGCCGGGATCCACCGCGACCCGCCACACCATTGCGGGTGTGGATCCCGGCCAAAAACATGCGGGATGACGGAGCGGGATGCCGCGAACAACAATTCATCGGATGCCTGCGAGCCGTGATCTTGGGGGTAGACCCGGCGAAGCAGCGGTCCAGTGGCTAGACCCGGGCGGGGGCGGACGCGTGGGCTTGGGCCAAGCGGTCGACCGCTTCCCGCAGGACGGTGGTGTCCGAGGTGGTGAAGCACAGGCGCATGGAGTGGGTGTAGTCGGTGGTGACGGCGAAGGCCGAGCCGTGGACGTAGGCGACGCCGGCGTCGAGGGCGTGTGGGAGGAGGGATTGGGTGTCGGTGCCGTCGGTGAAGTCGGCCCACACGAACATGCCGCCGGTGGCGTCGGTGGTGACGATGCGGTCGCCGAAGCTGGTGCGGACGGCGTCGACGAGGGCGTGGGCGCGCTCGCTGTAGATCTTGCGGACCGAATCGACATGGGCGGCCAGCCAATCGGTGTCCGACAGCAGGTCGGCGGTGATCTGCTGAGTGAGGGCGGAGCCGCAGAGGTCGGCGCCCTGCTTGAGGAGTTCCACCGCGCGGCACACCTGGGTGGGCGCGACCATCCAGCCCACACGCAGGCTGGGGGCGAGGATCTTGGAGGCGCTGGACAGGCGAATCGCATTGGGCGAGTACGTCGCCACCGGCGCGGGGGCGGGGCTGTCGAACCAGAGTTCGCCGTACGGATCGTCCTCGATGACCCAGAAGCCGTGTGCCGTAGCGAGTTCCGCCAGTTCCATGCGGCGCTGCACACTCATGGTGACGCCGCCCGGATTGTGGAAGTTGCTGACGGTGTGCACGAAGGCCGGGCGCTCCCCCGTGGCCAGCAGTTCACGCAGGACGTCCACGCGCATGCCCTCGGCATCCAGCGGGACCGCGACGATACGGGCTCCGGCGGACCGGAACACCTGCAGCGCACCGATATACGCCGGATCCTCCACCACGACCAGCGCACCCGGATCGAGCAGCACCTCGGCCAGCAGTGACAGTGCCTGCTGCGAGCCGTGCGTGACGAAGACCTCGTCCACCGGCACCGGGCGGCCCAGCCGCGCCGACTCGCGGGCGGCGAGCACCTCACGCAGCGGTCCCCAGCCCGGCGATTCGGTGTATTGCAGGACCGACCGGTCGGCCAGCGCCGCCTCGGCCGCAGCCGCAATGCGATCACGGGGCATTAGCTCGGCATCCGGGAGGCCACCGGCCAGGCTGATGATATCGGCGCGCGCGGTGAGTTTGAGCAGGTCGCGAATCGCCGAACTCTGCAGGCCATCGAGCCTTCGAGACAGCGGTGGAGTTATCGCGGACATGAGAACCTCCGAGGAACGCCGGGGTATGCGAAATTCCACTGTGTCACAGCCAAACCACGAGGTGAAACCCGGGTCCCAGATCATGGGACGAATTCCCCGCAATGAGACCGACACCACCACAGGTGAACATCGCGGCCCCACCGCACACGACGCCCGCGAGTTTCCAGTCGAGGTCGACCACATCGCCGACGCCCAGGCTCAGGCCCTGGCCACCGACGGGGTTCGCACCGCCGATGGGCCGTCTGCCGACACTCAGCGAGACCAGTCGTTCTCCACCCGTCTGCGGTAATCGCAGAGCCGGCCCCGACCTCGACTGCCGCAGTGGGTGTCAGCGCTCGTCGATGGCGAAGATCAGGTGTTTGCCGTCTTTGTTCACAGTGAGGATGTGCTGGCGGTAGACCGTGGTGGTGCCGTCGGGGCGGTGCTCGGTGAGGTCGGCGTCGTAGACGTCCGGGCCCGCGTCGGTAATGCGCAGGCAGTAGCTGGTGCCGATCGGGATCACGTCATTGATCGCCTGCTGAATCGTGTCGGCCTGAGACACATTGGCCGCATCGGGGGCGACGAAGGCGCGGGCCTTCACACCATTGCGGTCCGAATAAAAGGCGTGCTGGAAGCCGAGGATGGCATCCGCGCCGGTCTCGGTACCGCCCGCGCCATTACCGATAGTCAGTGGGCCGTCCCGCTTGGTCGGGCAGCTCAGCGCGGCCACCGTGGTGGGGGCGGCGGTCGTCACCAAGCCGTCGGAATTGGAGGAGGCGGCCGCCGAATCGGACTTGTCCCCGCCACCGGTGAGTGCGACCACCACCGCCGCAACGGCGGCCAGTACCACCACGACACCAGCGCCGATCAGGATCGGCTTCCGCGACGTCTTCGGCTTGTCCTGCGGCGCAGCAGATTTCGGAGCCAATCGCTGTGCGATCGGATCGTCGGCCCAGGACAGCGACTCCGATTTCGGCTCGGTCTTCTTGGGCATCAGCATGCGGCCGATGGGATCGTCCGCCCACGACAGCGATTCCTGCTGCGGCGCAGCCGATTCCGGTGCGTCCGGAGGCATTCCGGCATCGGCGGAACGCAGCCACGCCGATTCCCGCCCGGCGAACGCGGCGGTACTGATGCCACCGCCCCGAGCCCAGCCCGCCGACGGTTTCTTGGCGGGCGGGGCCGGTTCGACGTTGTAGCGCACGGTCTCCTCGACGCTCTCTGGGTCGCCGAATTCAGTGCCGTACAACGCATCGTCACCGGTCGTGTCCTGCGACGGCGGCACCGAGGAGTCCGGCGCCAGATATTCGCCGCCGGCCGGCCGCCACGCCAGCTCGGGGCTGGCCGGGACCGCCGGCGGCGCCCACCCGGGCGCACCGGCCTCGGCACCGAAATCGCTCGGCGGTGCACCGAAACCCGGTGCTGCCGAACCGAACTCGTTCAGCGGCGCACCGAAGTCGTTCCCCTGCACACTGTAGGTATCGGTCGTCGGGCCGAATACCGAGATCGGCGGCCCGAATTCGTTCAGCGACGGGCCGAATTCCGAGAGCGGCGGCCCGAAGTCGGATCCGCCGACGGCTCCCGGCCCGGACCCGAACGGCGATCCCGAGTCCGCCTGCGGAGCCCCGTCCTGCGGCGGCTCGTGCGCTCCCCGGGGCGCCGGTTCGGCGCCGGGAGTGGCCTCGGGGCGGTCCGCCGACTCGTCCTTGCCGGAATCCATCACCCGTCCTTTCGCCACACACGCGTGGGGCGGTCGTTTACGACCGCCCCACGCGACGACTCAACTCCTGCCGGCACCGAATTTCAACTCTCCGCCGGCAATAAATTCGGCCGGTTTCGCTCAGTACTGGACCGAACCACCCAACTGCGTGGTCACACCGCCGACGTCGGAGGTCTGGCCGGGGATATCCCCCTCGGGGAGCTTACCAATCTGGCCGAGCGCGTCCAGGATGGTGCCGCCACCGGGGAGCAGGCGCACGAAGTTCTCGGCGTCCGCCTTGGCGGCATTGGCGCCGGTGCTGTCGAGCACGAATTCGAGCTTGCGATCATCGCCGGCGCCCGCGCTGGCGAAGGCCGTCACCTTGATCTGGTTGACCGTGGTGTAGTCCATCGACACACCGGCCTCACCGGTACCACCCGGCGTGGTGTAGCCGATGGTGCCGACGTAACCGTCCAGATTGCTGAAGTGGTGGGTGTTGGCGGCCCAGCCGGGCAGCGCGACACCGCCGTCGACGTTCGCACCGATCTCGGTGTGCGGACCGGTCATCGCGACCACCGGCGCGGCCGGGGCGGTCTCGACGGCCGGGGACTGCCACTGCGGCTTCTGCACGGTCGGCTCACCGGTCAGCGTGTCCACCGAGGTGGTATCCGGCTGGGTCGGGGCGACCGTGTCCGGCTGCGTGGTACCCGGCTTGGCCGGCTGGTTCGCCTGACCCGGAACCGTCTGCTGGTTCGGCTGATTGGGCACCTGCACCGGAATGGCGGGCACCGTCTGGCCGGGCACCGGCAGCGGCGCGACGCGCGGCACGGTCACACCCGGCTGCGTCGGCTTCGACTTCGGACCGTCCTGCGGCGCGACACCGGCCGGCTGCGTATCGGGCTTGGGCGTGGTGCCGTCCGTCGGGGCGTCACCCGCGGGCGCGTTGGTATCCGGCTTGGGCGAACCGGGGGTGGTGACACCCGGCTGGCTCGGCTGTGGCTTGGTGGCGTCCGGTTTGGTGGTATCCGGCTTGGGCGCCGGGATCGACCCGATCTTGGGGTCGACGGGGACAGGCTGCTCGGTCGTCGGTGCCGCCGCCTGGCTACCATCGGTGGCGCCCGGCTGACCGTCGGTGCTCGGCTGCTGCCCGGGGGCCGCCGGGACCGCGCCCGGGTCGGCGGGGGCCGCATTCGCAGGACTGCCCAGGAGGCTGACCACGGCGGCCGCGCCCACCAGCGACAGGGAGGTGGTGGCCTTGATCCGATTCGGCTTGCGGTGCTTCACTTTTCGCCCTATTCCTTCGTCCCTCATCACCACGAACGGACGTGCGGGCGAGTACGAGCTGTACACCGGCTGACCCGGAAAGGGTTGACCCACCGACATTCTCGCGATCGCCCTGCCGATCGCTTCCCGTCGCGAAGTGAATCACACCGGCGTAAGTGGGGCAAGGCGAAGCCCCTCACATCACCGGAAGTTCATCCGTCAGTCGAGATCGTCGTGCCGCATGAGCTGGCGCGCGGCCTCCGTGACGGAACCGGTCAGCGAAGGATAGACCGAGAAGGTCTGCGCAAGATCGTTGACGGTCAGATTGTTCTGCACCGCAAGGGCGATTGGCAGGATGAGCTCGGAAGCGATGGGCGCCACCACTACTCCGCCGATGACCACCCCGGTGGCCGGACGGCAGAAGATCTTCACGAAACCCCGGCGCAGCCCCGACATCTTGGCGCGCGGATTGGTGTTGAGCGGCAGCATGACCGTGCGGGCCGGGACCTCACCATTGTCGATGGCGGTCTGGCTGACGCCGACGGTGGCGATCTCCGGACGTGTGAACACCGCGGAGGCAACGGTTTTCAGGCGAATGGGCTGCACACCCTCACCGAGTGCGTGGTACATGGCAATTCGGCCCTGCATGGCGGCCACAGAGGCCAGCGGCAGCAGTCCGGTGCAGTCACCGGCCGCGTACACACCGGTGGCGGTGGTGCGCGAAACCCGGTCCACACGCAGGTATCCGCCCTTGTCCAGCTCGATGCCCAGGCGAGCCAGGCCGAGATTCTGGGTATTGGGCACCGAGCCGACGGTCATGAGCGCATGCGAGCCGGTCACCGTGCGGCCGTCGGACAGCTTCACCACGATGCCGTCGGCGGTGCGCTCGACCGCATCGGCGCGCGCGTGCTTGACCAGTTCCACACCGCGTTCGGCGAGCGCGTCCTCCAGCACCAGCGCGGCATCGGCATCCTCGCCGGGCAGCACGCGGTCGCGGCTGGAGACCAACTTCACCTGCACGCCCATTTCGGTATAGGCGGAGACGAATTCGGCGCCGGTCACGCCGGAACCGACCACCACGAGCGTCTCGGGCAGTTCCTTGAGGTCGTAGAGCTGGCGCCAGTTCAGGATGCGCTCGCCGTCCGGCTCAGCGCCCTCCAGCACGCGCGGGCTGGCGCCGGTGGCAATGAGTACCACCTCGGCCTCGATCACCTGCTGCTGCCCGTCTGCGAGGGTCGCCTTCACCAGGTGGGTGGCCAGGCCCGGCGCCTGGTCGATGAGCTCGCCGTGGCCGGCCAGCACGGTCACGCCGGCGGCCTGCAACTTGACCTTGATATCGGAGGACTGCGCCTGCGCGAGCGCCTTCACGCGCGAATTCACCTCGCCCAGACTCACCTGCGCCTGCGAGGGATGCACGGTGATGCCGAGGTCGCGGGCGCGGCGCAGATCGGTGCGCACGCCGGTGGAGGCGATGAAGGTCTTCGAGGGCACACAGTCCCAGAGCACACAGGCTCCGCCGATGCCGTCACTGTCGATCAGCGTGACCGGCGCCCCGTGCTGTGCGGCGACCAATGCCGCTTCGTAACCGGCGGGGCCGCCTCCGATGATCGCAATGCGGGTCATTGTTCCCTCGCTTCTGGGTGGGCTATCGGGATCTCCGATGCCGCACCCCAACGTTATCGGCTCAGGTCCGCGCAGCTGGAACCGCATCTGGAGACGGCTTCGTCACATTCCGCGACCGTCTCGATCACGGTCGGAGCAGGTCCGGAGGGACCGGCCGAACTACTCGCGAACCGCTGAGGATCGGGATCGGGGGAGGTTGCCGGGGATTGTTCGATACGCTCTCACAGTGCCGATTTACGCCGCCTACGGGTCCAACATGGATCCCGAGCAGATGCTCAAGCGCTGTCCGCACTCCCCTGTGTCCGGAACCGGCTGGCTGGAGGGTTGGCGCCTGACCTTCGCCGGGGACGACATCGGCTGGGAGGGACCGCTTGCCACCGTGGTCGAGGAGCCCGGCTCACGGGTATTCGTCGTCCTGTACGACGTACCTGGTGAGGACGAGGCGAGCCTGGACCGCTGGGAGGGCTCGGACTTCGGCATCCACAAGAAGATCCGGCTCCGCGTCACACCCAGTCAGGGCAATGCCACGCAGCCGGTGCTCGCCTGGTTGTACGTCCTGGACGCCTACGAGGGCGGCCTACCCTCGGCCCGCTATCTGGGAGTGATCGCCGAAGGCGCCGAAAAGGCCGGTGCCCCCGGCGAATACGTGCACGCCCTCCGCACCCGCAACAGCAAGAACGTCGGGCCGGGCACCTTCGGGCCCTGACAGTTCCCGGTCACCATCGACTTCATTGCTCGCTATCAGCATTCATACGAAGCTGAATTCATACGAAGCTGGGCCGCACCCTCGGGTGCGGCCCAGCGTTTTGTTTTCCGGTGAAGGCGTAGGTCAGTACGCGTTCAGCACGATGTTCGTCATGACGCGGACGCCCACGGCGAGGGCGCGCTCGTCGATATCGAAGGTGGGCTGGTGCAGGTCGAGTTGTTCGCCCTGGCCGGACCAGACGCCGAGGCGGGCCATGGCTCCCGGGACCTCTTCCAGGTACCAGGAGAAGTCCTCGCCGCCGCCGGACTGCTGGGTATCGGCGAGGGCATCGGGGCCGACCTCGCGGATGGCCTCCTCGAACATGCGCACGGCCAGTTCGTCGTTCACGACCGGGGGCACGCCGCGCTTGTAGTTGAGCTGCCAGCGCACGCCCGTGGGGGCGAGCAGGCCCTCGACGATCTCGCGCACCATGGGCTCGAGCAGCGACCAGGTGGCGTGATCGCCGGTACGAACGGTGCCGGTGAGCATGCCGGTCTGCGGAATCGCGTTGGGCGCCTTGCCCGCCGACACCGCACCCCACACCATGACGGTGCTGGTACGCGGGTCGATACGGCGGCTCAGCAGACCCGGCAGGCCGGTGATGACGGTGCCGATGGCGTACACCAGATCACTGGTGAGGTGCGGGCGCGAGGTGTGGCCGCCCGGCGAATCCAGGACCAGTTCGACGGTGTCCGCCGCCGAGGTGATGGCGCCGACGCGAATACCTACCCGCCCGACCTCGAGCCGAGGGTCGCAGTGCACCGCGAACATTCGCGAGACGTCTTCCATCGCGCCCGCGGCGACCATATCGATGGCGCCGCCGGGCATGACCTCTTCGGCGGGCTGGAACACCAGCCGCACACCGACCGGAAGGTTCGGAACTTCGGCCAGCGCCAAGGCGGTACCGAGCAGGATCGTGGTGTGCGCATCGTGGCCACAGGCATGCGAGACGCCGGGCACCGTCGAGGCGAACGGCAGGCCGGTGTACTCCTGCAGCGGCAGTGCGTCCATATCGGCGCGCAGGCCGATGCGCGGGGTGTCCGGGCCGATATCGCAGATCAGGCCGGTGCCGTTCGGTAGCTTGCGCGGCTCGAGACCGGCCTTGACCAGCCAGGTTTCAATGAATTCGGTGGTACCGAACTCGGCGCGAGACAGCTCCGGGTTGGCGTGGATGTGCCGGCGCCAAGAAACCAGGTCGTCCGCGTGCTCGGCGAGCCACGCGTCCACGACGTCTCGACCACTGATCTCACCATCGGGTATTTCAGCCATATCAACACTCACCGTGCCCATTTCAAAGCCCATATCGACCCCCACCGCGCTGCCCGTCACGACGCTCGCAACCCCTTCCGGCTTACAGGCCGCTAACGGTCCCGTAGCCCTGGCGGTATCCAGCGTCGCTCGCGCAGAATCCACCACGGTACTCGCGTGGACCTGCGTGGTTACGCAAGCTGCCGCCTCGGGGCCCGATGCTCGCACCGTGGACCGGCCGGTTGTGCTCACCGAATGTCCTCCTGTCGAAGAAACTGCCGTTGCATGACTCGTTCCGACAACCTGTCCCTATGAAATTCGTCCCCTGCGATCTGTATCGCGGTGCGGGCCAAAGCCGTTGCCCCATCGATGACAGCTCGATCAGCGGAGACGTTCACCGCAGCAGCCGCGAACGCCGGCTGGTGGGTCACCGCTCCCCCGGCGTCGATGCCGATGACCGGGTGGATGCCGGGAATCACATTGGTGACATTGCCCATATCCGTAGAACCAAGCGGCCGCGCGGCCTCGAGTTCCGGGGCAATGGGCTCGCGTCCGAGATCGCGGATCTGCTCGCGATAGGCACACAGTAGTGCGCTGTCGGGCGTGAGCTCGGTATATGTCGGCGCGAGCTTCCGAATGTCATGGGTACATCCGGTCGCGAGGGCGCCTGCCTCGAAACAGGCCGATGCGCGTTGCATCAGATCATCGAGGCTCGCGGAGTCGACTGCCCGTAGGTAATACAGCAGTTCCGCATGGCCGGGCACGATATTGGGGGCTACGCCGCCGGACGCGACTATACCGTGCAGCTGCTGTCCGGGGCTGAGATGTTGACGGAGCAAACCGAGGGCAACTTGCGCGATAGTGACGGCGTCCCCGGCGTTTCGGCCGTGCTGCGGCGCGGCGCTGGCATGCGATTCGCGGCCGCGGTAGGTCACCGACAGATCGGCCAGCGCGAGCGAATGCGCACCGGCGATATCCTCCGGACCCGGATGCACCATGAGCGCCATGGCCACATCGTCGAAGACGCCACGCTCGAGCATGAGCACCTTGCCGCCGCCGCTCTCCTCAGCGGGCGTGCCGAGCAACTTCACGGTGATACCGCAGGCATCGGCGACCGCGGCCAGCCCCAGCGCCGCGCCGACCGCGGAGGCGGCAATGATGTTGTGCCCGCACGCATGTCCGATTTCTGGCAGTGCGTCGTATTCGGCGCAGATCGCGACCACCAGCTCACCGGTGCCGAATTCGGCGGAGAAGGCGGTCTTCAGATCGGCCACACCGGTTTCGATGCGGAAGCCGCGTTCGCGCAGGGGCTCGATGGTCTTGGCTACGCTGCGGAATTCCTCGAAAGCGAGCTCCGGCTCGGCGTGAATCGAGTGCGAGAGTGCGATCAACTGCTCGCGGGCGTCAGCGATGGCAGCGTCGGAGGCAGACGCCGTAGTCGTATTCAAAGGCGACACAGCAAGATTGGACGGCGCAGCATTCAACGCCGACACAGACGCCGAGTGCCGTTCACTGGATGTGCAAATTTTCCGGTCATCGCCGCTGCGCGATGGTGGCATAAGACACAGTCTTACACTGTCCCGCCTCCCCGTAACTTTGGCGCGCAGCTTTGGAGCCGTTAGCCGCCGTGCACGCGTGCCCGCGGTCAGGGACGACACCGATTTTGGACGTACCCGACGAGTTACCGGACCGAACGAGATCAGTTGTCACGTTCCGAGCAACCCGTCGGCATTTCGCCCGGGCTCAGGCCGGGTTGAAGGCCAGGTTCTCCGGGGTGGTCTCGACCGCGAGGCCCGCCAGGATGTGCTGATGCAGGGCCCGCTTGATGACCGGCAGATTGGGCTTGCGATTGCCCTTGAGCGCGTCGGCCTGCGCGACCGCGGTGGCGAGCAGCGACTCCGCGTCGGCCTTGCCGTCCACGATCCGGGCGGCGAGGGCGTCGTCGGCGCCGTAGCGGCGGCCGGTGGTCATGGCCTCGACCGCCACCTGATTGGTGAGGCGGCCGGTGACCAGCGCATTCATGGCGACCGTGAAAGGCATGCCCAGGTGCACCTCGGGCAGGCACCAGTAGCCGCGGTCGGCGCGCATGATGCGGAAATCGCAGGAGGTGGCCAGCATGGCGCCCGCACCGAAGGCGTGCCCGTTCACCGCGGCGACGGTCGGCATCTGGAAGCCGAGCAGGCGGGTGTACAGCGAGTGCACGCGGTCGAGGTACCAGCAGTTCTTGTCGAAATTGCCGAACAGCCAATCGGTATCGAGGCCATTGCTGAAGAACTTGCCGTTGGCGGTGACGACCAGCGCGGCCGGGCCCTCGGAGGCCTCGACCTCGTCGAGCAGCGCGTGGAGCTCGGTGATCAGATCGGGATGGAAGCGGTTCTCGCTGTCGATGTTCTGGCCCTCGGCACCGAGGTACAGGACGAACACATCCCCATCACGCTTCAAATACGGCATGAGTGCAGATTAGCGGGGGCGCGGACGCACACCTACTCGCGGGTAGCCATTGCTTCGCGAGCTTTGCGAAAGCTGAAAAAGGTGCGAAACCGGCAGGTCCACGCCGTGCCATCGCACCGATGATCGCCTGCGACTAGGGTGGGCGACATGCTAGCCGAACAGGCCGCCGCGGAGGCGATAGCCGAACGTACGGGAGTAAAGAACCACCGGGTCGCGGTGGTGCTCGGATCCGGATGGCAGGAAGCCGCCGCCGAAATCGGTGAGCCCGCCACCTCCGTCCCCATGGGTGAGGTTCCGGGCTTCGGCTCGCCGACCGCCCAGGGGCACCAGGGCACCATCCACTCCGTGCTCGTGAATGACGCGCCGGTGCTGTTGCTCATGGGACGCCAGCACCTGTACGAGGGTTACGAGCCCGCCCAGGTTGTCCACAATGTGCGCACCGCGATTGCCGCGGGCGCGCAGACCGTGCTGCTCACCAATGCCGCGGGCGGGATTCGGGACGGGCTCTCCGTCGGCGAGCCCGTACTGATCAGCGATCACCTCAATCTCACCGGGCGCACGCCTGTCACCGGGGCGAACTTCGTCGATCTGGTCGACGCCTGGGATCCCGAATTGCGCGCGCTGGCACGCGATATCGACCCCAGCCTGACCGAGGGCGTGTACGCGGGCCTCACCGGACCGCAGTACGAGACCCCGGCCGAAATCCGCATGCTGCGCACCATCGGCGCGGATCTGGTGGGTATGTCCACGGTGCTGGAGGCCATTGCCTGCCGCGCCGCCGGAGCGCGGGTGCTGGGCATCTCGCTGGTCACCAATCTGGCCGCCGGAGTCACCGGCGCGCACCTCTCGCACGCCGAGGTGCTGGCCGAAGGGCACGCCGCCGCACCGCGATTGGGCAAGCTCCTGCGCGGAGTTCTCGAACGCCTCTGAACGGAGTTCTCGAACGCCCCCGAACGGAGTTCTCGAACCCCTCTGAACGATCCGCCGCACGGCTTACGCTGCGGTGACGACGAGAGGCCCGTAGTACAGAGCCCGGATCGTCGTGGCCGACACGCTTTGAGGAGATGGCATGCTGCGCTTCGGGACGGCCGGGCTGCGCGGACCGCTGCAGGACGGTCCGGACGGCATGAATGTGGACACCGTCACGCGGGCCAGTGCGGGCATTGCCGACTGGCTCCGGAATCGCTGTCTCGGTGGCGGATTGGTCATCGTGGGACGCGACGCCCGGCACGGCTCCGCCGAATTCGCGCGCGCGACCGCGGAAGTATTTGCGGCAGCGGGCTTCTCGGTACTGGAACTCCCCCGGCCGCTGCCCACCCCCATCGTCGCCTACGCGGTGCGGGCACTGGGCGCGGTCGCGGGAGTGCAGATCACCGCCTCGCACAACCCCGCCACCGATAACGGCTACAAGCTCTACCTCGACGGCGGCTCCCAGCTGGTGCCGCCCGCCGACGCCGAAATCGAGCAGTGCATCGACGCGGTCCGGGGCCGCATCCCCCGCTCCGATCCCACTGCGACAGCACCGGATCCGGCGACCCTCGGCCTCGCGGCGACCGCCACCATCGAGGACATGGGCATGGAAATCCTGCGCCGCTACCTGGCCCGGGTCGCCACCCTGCCCGAACTCATCGGCGGCTCGGCAGCACGGGCTGATATTCGGGTGGTGCTGACGGCGATGCACGGGGTGGGTGGCGAGCCGGGCGTTGCGGCATTGCGGGCGGCCGGGTTCACCGAAGTGCTGGTGGTGGCAGAGCAATTCACGCCTGATCCGGAATTTCCGACGGTGGCGTTCCCCAATCCGGAGGAGCCGGGGGCCTCGGATCTATTGCTGGCATTGGCCGAGCGGCTCGATGCGGACATCGCCATTGCGCTGGATCCGGATGCGGATCGGTGCGCGGTGGGGGTGCGCGGGCCGACGGGGTGGCGCATGCTGCGGGGCGATGAGACCGGGGTGCTGCTGGGCGATTTCATGCTGCGGACCGCCGCCCCGGAGTCGCTGGTGGCCACCACGATCGTGTCGTCCAGGCTGTTGAGCAAGTTGGCCGCGGCCCGGGGCGCGCGCTATGCCGAGACCCTCACCGGTTTCAAATGGCTGGCGCGGGCGGGCGACGGGCTGGTGTATGCCTACGAGGAGGCCATCGGACACTGTGTGGATCCGGTTGCCGTGCGGGACAAGGACGGGATTTCGGCTGCCGTGCTGGCCGCCGATCTGGTCGCCCAGCTGAAGGCGGCCGGGCGCACCGTGGACGAGGTACTCGACGGTTACGCAATCGAATTCGGCGTGCATGCGGGTGATCAGATATCGCTGCGGCTCGCCGATGCGGCGGAGGCGGCCGCCGTGGTGGACCGGCTGCGCGAGAATCCGCCTGCCGAGATTGCCGGAGAAGCGGTGGCCTGCACCGATATGTCGCAGCTGCGCGGGCAGATGCGCACCGACGCACTGGTTTTCGAGGGTGAATCGCTACGGGTGGTGATCCGGCCGTCCGGCACCGAGCCGAAACTCAAATGCTATGTGGAGGTTGTCCACCCGGTCGCCACGGACGCCGATCTAGGTGCTGCGAAAGCCGCCGCCGCGCAACAGCTCTCCGAGATCCGGGCGTTCTGCGAAAAACTCTGAACGCTGGGTTCGCTGCGAACCCCGCAATTCTGGGGCTATACCGGTTACCCGCCGGACACTAGCGTGGACCGGGACTGTCAGACCGATGAAAGGATTGTCCGCATATGCGTAATTCCCTGTGGCTCACCGGATTCGGAGTCGCCGCGGCGGCCGTGCTGGGTACCGCCGGAACCGCTTCCGCAGCGGGTTCCGTCATGGATCACGACGGCCCCTACACGGTGAACACCGATATTTCGGCGGGTTACTACACCACGCACAACCCCGCACCGGATTGCCAGTGGGTCCGGCTCGGCGCCGACGGCGACATCATCGAACGCGGTGATGGCGGCAATGGCAACCAGACCGTGCGAATCACGTCCCAGGACACCACCTTCGCGACCTCGCACTGCGGCACCTGGGCCATCGACGGCGGCCGGGGCGGCCCCGCCACCGGCCCGCAGAACGGCACGGGTTCGTTCGGCTTCTGACCCCTTCGGATTCGGCGGTGAATTCCGTTCAGCGGGGACCGAATTGGCGGTCCCCGGCATCGCCCAGACCCGGGACGATATAGGCGTCGGAATTGAGTCCCCGGTCGATGGAAGCGGTGACCAGGCGCACCGGATGCCCCGACTTCTCCAGGGCGGCAATGCCTTCGGGGGCGGCGACCACGCAGATGACGGTGATGTCGCGGGCATTTCGGGTGGCCAGCAGGTCCAGGGTGAAGACCATCGAGCCGCCGGTGGCGAGCATGGGGTCCAAGACGATGACGGGGGTGTCCGCGAGGTCCTCGGGCAGCGACTCCATATACGGGGTCGGCTGGTGGGTGGTCTCGTCGCGGGCGACGCCGACAAAACCGATTCGGGCATCGGGGATCAGATTCTCCGCGGTCTCCACCATGCCGAGGCCGGCGCGCAGGACCGGGACCAGGAGCGGCGGGGAGGCGAGGCAGGTGCCCTCGGCGGCCGCGACCGGGGTCGCGATGGGGAACCTGGTCACGGGTGCGTCGCGCATGGCTTCGTAGACGAGCAGCCCGGTCAGATCACGCAGCGCCGCCCGGAATGTCGGGTTACTGGTGCGCGCATCGCGCATGGTGGTGAGCAATGCCGCAGCGAGCGGGTGGTCCACGATGTCAGTGCGCATAAGAAAACGATAGGTCAGTGCAGCTGATTCGCGGTTCGAGCCCGCAGATTCCCACCGGCCCGGAACCGCCGCCCCGCACCGCGCGTCCAATCTCTTGCAGAACGTAATCAGCCAGCGACCGGCACGATGGGGGCATCCATGCACCGGATCTCGATCGATCCACCAGGCCTGACCACCTACGCGAGCACGGCCACCACCATGGCCGCCGCCCTCGCCGCGGCCGCTGCGCGCACCGCAGCCGCCGACCCCCTCCTACTCGCCCCCGCCTTCGGTCTCATCGGCAGCGATTTCCTCACCACCTACCGAGCCGCCCACACCGGCCACCTCACCACCCTCACCTCCCTCGCCGCCGTCCTGACCACCCTCGGCGCCGCCACCACCGGCGCCGCAACCACCTACGTCGCCACCGACACGACCTACGCCACCGCCTTGCAAGCCGCTACGCCGGAACTCGGCGAATGAGCACAGCATTCGATGCGATGCGCCATATTCCGCGCACAGCGACCACGCGGACCGGTACTGCGCGGCGCACACCGATCTCGGCGGAAGTGCGCAGCGCGAGATTCCATACGCACAACGGTCGCCGTCACGCCTTGGGCAAGAAAATGCCGCGGCAGATCTGTGCCGTGCTCTGGATGGGAGTGGACGAATGAGCACCGGGGTGGATGTGGAGGGGCTGGCGCGGCCGATTGTGGAGTTGCTGGCCAGTTTTGGAAGCGGGGAGGCCCGGGGTGCGGTCGATGCGCTTCGGGAGACTTCGGGGGCTGTGGACGGGGTGCATTCAGCGGGGCGTTCGGGGGTCGACGGGATGTACGACTCGTGGCGCGGGCGCGCTGGGGATGCGGCCATGGACAAGGCGCTGCGGGTGCAGACGAGTGCGGCCACGGTCTCCGATCACGGGCAGTCGATAGCGGAGGTGCTGGATCGGGCGGGCGGCGCGATAGCGGCCGGACAGCGGGAACTGGCGAAGGTGCTGCGGTCGTTTCTGGATTCGGCCGAGGGGCTGGGGGCGGCGGGAGCCGGACCCTCTGCGGCACTCATCGTCAGGTCTGCTCTGGACCATCTGGGGCGAGCGCTGCATGTGGTCGAGCGGGTGCGGGCGGAGCTCGAATCCGAGACCGCGGCGATGGGCGAATTGGTCGCGCCGCCACCGGTTCCGCCGCTGGCCGCGGCTGCGGTGACCCCGCCCGCCGGAGCTGCGGCCGCCACGCACGGCACCGCTCCGGCGGTCGTCGCGGCGGCTGTCGATCCAGGATTCGGCGGGGCGCAGCAGGCCGGTTCGGGCTATGCCGCATCCGGCGGGAAGGTGCTGGAGTCCGGGGCCGCGCTGGTCGGCAGCGGGCTGTCCACGGTCGCGGCTTCGGTGGGTGATTCGTCGCCGCACACCACTGCCAGAACCCACCGGACCACGCTGGGCACCCGGCCCGCCGGGACCGGGGTGAAGCTCACGCTGCCCGACGGCAGTACCGTGGAAGCCCCGAACCAGCAGGCCGCCGATGCGGTGCGTAATGCGCTCAGCGCGGTCGGGACGCCGTACGTCTGGGGCGGCACCACACCGGGTGCCGGTCTCGATTGCAGCGGATTGACGCAGTGGGCGTACGCACAGGCGGGGGTTCGGTTGCCGCGTTTGGCGCAGGAACAGGGTTACGGGCATCTACAGGTCGATCCAGGGGACTTGATGCCCGGCGATCTGGCGGTGTGGGACGGGCATGTGGCGATGGTGATCGGCAACGGTCAATTGGTGGAGGCGGGCGATCCCGTCCAGACGGGTCCGATTCGGACGGAGAACATGGGAGAACGGTTCCTCGGCTTCTACAGGCCCACCGCCTGAGTCGCCGGAACCGCCCGGAGGAGGCAGGCATGACGCAGCCAGAGATTCCGAGAGTCACGGCGCCGGAGGTTCCCAAGGTCACGGCGCCGGAGGTTCCCAAAGTCACGGTGGCGGCGAGCAGCAATCGCGCCGGCACCGTCACCGTGCATGCCACCGATCAGGGCATGCCGGTGCAGGTGCGTTTCGAGCGCGGTGAATACCGTTACGGCGCACAGGCTCTCGCCGACGAAATTCTCCGGCTGAGCAAACGCTCCGCCCTGGTCGCCAAATCCCGCCGCCGCGAACTACTGGCCGAGGCCGGCCTGCCGGACGAACTACTCGATCGGCTCGGCCTCCCCACCCGCCGGGCCGCGGTCGACGAACTCGATCGGCTCGACGATGCCGACACCGGCCCGGCGAGCTGGCTGGGCCGGGCATGAGCGACGAGATGAAGGCACTGGTGAGCGGTGTCGCCGACCGGCTCGAAGCGCTCGAGGCCACGCTGTACGAGCTCGGCCGAGTGCGCGGGCAATTCACCAGCGAAGACCGTTCGGTCACCGCGGAAGTGGACGGCGACGGTGCGCTGACAGGGCTGTGGCTGGCCGAATCGGTGACCTCCCGGCCGCCCGCCGAGGTGTCGCAACTGGTCCTCTGGGCGTGCCAGCAAGCGGCCGCACAGGCGAGCGCGCAACGGGCCGAAGCACTCGCCCGATTGAACGAGTCCATCGCGCCGGGAAATGTTGGGGCAGCCCGGATAGTGCCTGAGGCGACCACTAGATAGGCTTCCGGTCATGGCTTCTGGAGACATCGTCCCGATCGCGCTCGGACTTACCAAAGGCGATCTCGTCACCCTGTGGGCGCCACGCTGGCGAGACGGCGACGATGAGTGGCAGGCATTCCTCGGCCACGAGGAAGACCTCTACGGTTTCGACTCCGTAGCGGAGCTGGCCGCGTTCATCCGTACCAATGCCGAAAACGATCTGGTGGATCATCCCGCGTGGAAGATCATCGCCGGTTTGTCGGCGGCCGAACTGGAGCCGGAGGAGCAGTTCGTCTTCGATCTTGTCGGCGTGCCGGAGCTCGCGGCCGACGAACCGGATCCGGAGATCATCTCCGAGCTCGAGGAGACCCTCGAGATGGTCCGCAATATCGGTGACGTGTGCGAACTCGACGCCGTGACCAAGTTCTTCGGATCGCATCCGGTGCTGGGCGCACTGCCGGGCGGCGTCAGCGCCTTCGCCGGTAAAGAGGGCCAGGAGCTGTGGGACCAGATCGGCGCGGCCATCAACAAGGACTGGGACGCCGTGCTCGACGCCATCGACTCGGTGGTGGAGATCCCGGACGTCGATGCCGATGCGGTGGCCGTCGCCGAGGCCGAACTGCTTGCGGCGGAAGAGAACATCGTGGACGCCGAGGATGTGGCGGACAACGACGAGGATATCGAGACCGTCGACCTCAATGCGGAAGACGAGGACGAAGAAGAGGACGAGGAGCTCTCGTTCTGGCACGAGGTCGGCATCGACCCGGTCAAGATCATCACCGGTGAGGGCACCTGGTTCACGCTGCGCTGCTACGTGGACGACGAGCCGATCTTCCTCGGCAAGGACGGCGCCATCTCGGTGTTCCCGTCCGAGCGCGCCCTGGCCCGCTACCTCGCCGACGATCACGAGCACGATCTGGTGCGGGTGAGCACCTACAGCGAGATCCAGACCTCCGCGGTGGACGGTGCGCTGGAGGTCGAGGTGGACGAGGAGAACATCTACGTACTGCCCGGCCTGGCCGACGATCTGGCGCAGGGCCCGCAGTCCGTCGATACCGATCAGCTCGACCTCGCGGTCGAATTGTTCACCGATGCCGCCGATTACGCGGAGGAGGACAGCGTCGAGAAGGCGCTCGCCGTGTCCTCGCCGCTCGGCTGGTACGTCTCCTATCTACTCAACCCGGACCCGGGCCGGATGGCGCCGAACCCGCCGTTCGCGGCGGAGTCGGCGTCGTGGCGGGTCCTCGAGGATGCCTTCGAGGCGCGCCTCACCAAGGAGTAAAGGCACCGCCCCATCATCGGCAGCCGCCCCGTCATCCCGGCGCGCTTCGGCCGGGATCCACTGAAAACCGCTGGAGTACAGCGGGTGTGGATCCCGGCCGAAAACATGCCGGGATGACGAGCGCGGTCAGCCGAGCATGACCGCGTAGCCGGGCTTGATGACTTCGTCGATGATGCGCAGGCGTTCCGGGAACGGGATGAACGCCGACTTCATGGCATTGATGGTGAACCGTTCCAGATCACTCCAGCCGTAGCCGAAAGTGTCTGCCAGCTTGAGCATTTCGTTGCTCATGCTGGTATCGCTCATCAATCGGTTGTCGGTATTGACGGTGACCCGGAAGCGCAGTCGCGCCAGCACGTCGAACGGATGCTTGTCCAGCGACGGCACCGCACCGGTCTGCACATTCGACGACGGGCACAGCTCCAGCGGAATTCGCAAGTCCCGCACGTAATTCGCGACCCGGCCGAGCACGGGGCCGTCCGGACCGTCGGTGATGTCGTCGGTGATGCGCACGCCGTGGCCGAGCCGGTCGCAGCCGCAGAAGGCAAGGGCCTCATGGATGGACGGCAACCCGAATGCCTCACCCGCGTGAATCGTGAAGTGCGCGTTATTGACTCGCATGTACTCGAAGGCATCCAGGTGCCGGGTCGGAGGGTATCCGGCCTCCGCGCCCGCGATATCGAAGCCGCCGACGCCCAGATCCCGGAATCGCACTGTCAATTCGGCGATTTCGCGGGAGCGCGCGGCATGCCGCATGGCGGTGAGCAGGCAGACCACCCGAATCGGCGTACCGGCCGCGGCGGCGATTACCTCGCCCTCCCGGAATCCTGCGAGGGTGTATTCGACGACCTCGTCCAGGGTGAGACCGTTTTCCAGATGCTGTTCCGGGGCGAACCGCACCTCCGCGTAGACGACTCCGTCGGCGGCGAGGTCTTCGGCGCATTCGCGGGCCACTCGCAGCAGGCCCTCGGGGGTCTGCATGACGGCGACCGTGTGCGCGAAGGTTTCCAGATAGCGTTCCAGCGACCCGCTGTCCGCCGCGGTCCGGAACCAATCCCCGAGAGATTCGGCGTCACCAGCCGGTAACTGGTCATAGCCGCAGTCGCGAGCCAGCTCCAGCACGGTGGCCGGTCGCAATCCACCGTCCAGGTGATCGTGCAGGACCGCCTTCGGCGCCTGGCGGATCGAAGCGAGAGTGAGGGGCGTCGGTCCAGTCATGTAGAAACGGTAGCCGCATTCCCGTTCTGCGGCATAGCAGTTGATCTGTGTCACCTACTGGTAGGCGTGTCGTTGCCCACGCGTTGCTGGACTTCTTGTGTTTGTCACCTAATTGAACACAGCACCTAGTAGGCGCCGCGATCTAGTAGCCGCAAGCCACACCCGTGCCCTTCGGGTCCAGGAACCCCGTATACCCGGGCTGGCCGGCCAGCAGTGGCGCCTTCCCGGCCGCCCGCACCTGGTCGCAGCTCGAGTAATACGGGTGCGGCGCGCCCTTGGTGGTCGGCGGGGCCGGAGTGGTGTCGTAGTGCGCGGAGGCGACGGCCGGGAGGAATCCACCGAGGGCGATGGTGCTCAGACAGGCCGCGACCGACGCTCGTAATCGCAAAGAGTTTCTAGGTTTCACGATTTCCAGGCTAGGCCGATCCCCGCGCGTCCGCCCTCCTCGATTCACAGCCTGTGAACAACCTGGGTCAGGCCGTGATGCGGCCCAGGATCAGCGGAGCGGGCTCGGGAGCCGTGCCGATGGCGAAGGCGTCGCGAAGCGCTTCCAGGGCGGCGGGGAAGGCTTCCGGGGTATCGGTATGCAGGGTGAGCAAGGGGCTGCCCGCCGTGACGGTATCGCCGGGCTTGGCATGCATTTCGATGCCCGCGCCGAATTGCACGCTGTCGCCCTGTCGCGCCCGGCCCGCGCCCAGGCGCCACGCGGCTATGCCGATATCGAGAGCGTCGAGGCGAGCGAGAGTTCCGGAGGACGGGGCCGTCACCACTTCGGTGTGGCGCGCCCGGGGCAGCGGCGCATCGGGGTCGCCGCCCTGGGCGCTGATCATCGCGCGCCAGTGGTCCATGGCGCGGCCGTCGGCCAGGGCCTCGGCCGGGTCGGCGTCGATTCCGGCCTGGGCCAGCATTTCCCGGGCCAGGGTGAGGGTGAGCTCGACGACGTCGGCCGGTCCCCCACCGGCCAGCACCTCCAGCGATTCGGCGACTTCGAGGGCATTGCCCGCGGTCAGACCGAGCGGGGTGTCCATGGCGGTGAGCAGAGCCACGGTGCGCACGCCCGCATCGGTGCCGAGTTCGACCATGGCCGTGGCCAATTCACGCGCCTGGCCGAGTTGCTTCAGGAATGCCCCGCGGCCGACCTTCACGTCCAGGACCAGCGCGCCGGTCCCCTCGGCGATCTTCTTACTCATGATGGAACTTGCGATCAGGGGGATGGATTCGACGGTCCCGGTCACGTCACGCAGCGCGTAGAGCCGTTTGTCGGCGGGTGCGAGGTCGGCTCCGGCGGCGCAGACCACCGCACCGACCGTCGGGTCGGCAAGGATCTCGCGCATGCGATCGACCGAGATATCGGCCTGCCAGCCGGAAATCGCCTCGAGCTTGTCCAATGTGCCACCGGTATGGCCCAATCCGCGCCCGGAGAGCTGTGGCACCGACGCTCCGCAGGCCGCGACCAGCGGCGACAGCGGCAGGGTGATCTTGTCGCCGACACCGCCGGTGGAGTGCTTGTCCACGGTGGGCCGCACCAGATCACCGAAGTCCAAGCGCTTTCCGGAGTCGATCATGGCGGCGGTCCAGCGGGCGGTCTCGCGACGCGTCATACCGCGCCAGACAATCGCCATGGCCAGGGCCGACATCTGCTCGTCCGCGACTTCACCGCGGGTGAACGCGTCCACCACCCAATCGATCTGCGCGTCGCTGAGCTCCCCGCCGTCGCGCTTCGCCCGGATTACGTCAACAGCCGAGTGCACACTCATTTCCCCACCCTGGCATGCCCACTCCCCTTCGTCATCCCGGCGCGCTTTTCGCCGGGATCCACACTTTTCGGGGTGGATCCCGGCCAAAACATGCCGGGATGACGAAGGGTGTCGCGCTGGGAAGCGGTTACTGCTGTCCGGCTTCGAGATCCTCGGGTCCGAAGGCGTCCGGGAGCAGCGTCCTCAGCGGGACCGGTTCGCCGCGGTGGTCGATCAGCGCGTCCGCTCCCCCGTGTTCGAAGAGCAGTTGCCTGCAGCGACCGCACGGCATCAGAATTTCGCCCCGGGAGTCGCATACGGAGACCGCGCGCAGACGTCCGCCACCGGACGAAATCAAGTTACCGACCAGTACACATTCAGCGCAGAGGCCCAAACCGTATGAGATATTTTCCACATTGCAGCCGCTCACAATTCGCCCGTCCACGGTGAGAGCAGCGGCTCCGACGGGGAATCGGGAGTAGGGCGCATAGGCATTTCGCATTACTTCAAATGCGCTGCCTCGCAAGAGATTCCACTCAATATCAGACATATCGGACCATCCTTCCATGCCCGTGCGAGCACCCGCGCAGAAGCCATCGGACAGCGTCCAAAAACTCAGGAAAGGCAAACCTAACTCAGGATATTTCAGGCAAACGAGCGGCACGCCGAATTAGTTCCGGTACGGGGCTGGGATTAGAGTTCACGACAGATCGGTTCAGGTTCCCGACTGCGGGCCTGCAGCACTGCCACCGGACGGCGATTCCGGCTGTGAGCTGGTGTTATCGACAGTCCAATGGCTCCGCGCCGGATCTGACCGGGTCCATCAACGACGTTGGAGGCACCGCACTCTATGACCACGCTAGAAGCTCCGGCAAAGCCGAAGCGGACCCTGTACCGAGGCGACCCCGGTATGTGGTCCTGGGCGCTCCACCGCATCACCGGTGTGACGATCTTCTTCTTCCTGTTCGTCCATGTCCTGGACACCGCGCTCGTGCGCGTCAGCCCGGACACGTACGACAAGGCGATCGAGACGTACAAGAACCCGCTCGTCGCCCTGATGGAGATGGGTCTCGTTGTCTGCGTGCTGTTCCACGCGTTCAACGGCATCCGCGTCATCCTGGTCGACTTCTGGTCGAAGGGGCCCCGCTACCAGCGCCAGATGCTCTGGATCGTGCTCACGATCTGGATCCTTGTCGCGGGCGCCGGGATCGGCCGCCAGCTCTTCTACCTGCTGACGAATTGAGCCTCGAGATGACCGCACCTGTTCTCGGTAAGTCCTACGACCGCCCCGCCAGCCTGGACGCGCCCCGCGCCCCGCGGCGTCAGGGTGGCAATAACTTCGAGAAGTACGCGTGGCTGTTCATGCGTGCCTCCGGCCTGCTGCTCGTCGTTCTGGTCATCGGCCATATGACGATCATGCTGATGCTGGACGGCGGCGTGCACCGGCTGAACTTCGCGTTCGTCGCCGGCCGCTGGGCCTCGCCGTTCTGGCAGATCTGGGATCTGACCATGCTGTGGCTGGCACAGCTGCACGGCGGCAACGGCCTGCGCACCGTCATCGACGATTACGCGCGCAAGGACTCCACCCGCTTCTGGCTGAAGGCCGCGCTGGTCGTGTCCATGATTCTCGTCATGGTCACCGGCACCTACGTGATCTTCACCTTCGACCCCAACATCAGTTAGGAACAGGCAGCCTCCGATGAGTGAATCCCGACCGATTCAGGAGCACCGGTACGACGTCGTCATCGTCGGCGCCGGTGGCGCAGGTATGCGCGCGGCGATCGAGTCCGGACCCCGCGTCCGCACCGCTGTCCTGACCAAGCTCTACCCGACCCGCAGCCACACCGGTGCGGCGCAGGGCGGCATGTGCGCCGCGCTCGCGAACGTGGAAGAGGACAACTGGGAGTGGCACACCTTCGACACCGTCAAGGGTGGTGACTACCTGGTCGACCAGGACGCCGCGGAGATCATGGCCAAGGAGGCCATCGACGCCGTGCTCGACCTGGAGAAGATGGGCCTGCCGTTCAACCGCACGCCCGAGGGCAAGATCGATCAGCGGCGCTTCGGCGGGCACACCCGTGACCACGGCAAGGCCCCGGTCCGGCGCGCGTGCTACGCCGCCGACCGCACCGGCCACATGATCCTGCAGACGCTGTACCAGAACTGCGTCAAGCACGACGTGGAGTTCTACAACGAGTTCTACGTGCTCGACCTGGTGATGAGCGGCACGGTCGCGACCGGTGTGGTCGCCTACGAGCTGGCCACCGGCGATCTGCACATCTTCCACGCGAAGTCGATCATCTTCGCGACCGGCGGCTCGGGCCGTATGTACAAGACCACCTCCAATGCGCACACCCTCACCGGTGACGGCATGGCGATCGTGTTCCGCAAGGGACTTCCGCTGGAGGACATGGAGTTCCACCAGTTCCATCCGACAGGCCTCGCGGGTCTGGGCATCCTCATCTCCGAGGCGGTCCGCGGCGAGGGCGGCATTCTGCGTAACGCGTCGGGCGAACGATTCATGGAGCGGTACGCCCCCACCATCAAGGACCTCGCGCCGCGTGACATCGTCGCCCGCTCGATGGTGCTCGAGGTGGCCGAGGGTCGCGGCGCCGGTCCGAACAAGGACTACGTCTACATCGACGTGACCCACCTGGGCGCGGACGTGCTCGAGGAGAAGCTCCCCGACATCACCGAGTTCGCGCGCACCTACCTGGGCGTGGACCCGGTCACCGAACTGGTGCCGGTCATGCCGACGTGCCACTACGTCATGGGCGGCATCCCGACCCGCATTCGCGGCGAGGTGCTGGCCAACAACACCGATGTGGTCCCCGGCCTGTACGCCGCCGGCGAGTGCGCGTGCGTCTCGGTGCACGGCTCCAACCGACTGGGCACCAACTCGCTGCTGGACATCAATGTGTTCGGCCGCCGCGCGGGCATTGCCGCCGCCGAGTACGCGCAGCGCAGCGAGTTCGTGGAGCTGCCGGAGAACCCGGCGCAGATGGTCACCGATTGGCTCGCGCTGATCCTGTCCGACCACGGCAACGAGCGCGTGGCCGACATCCGCACCGAGCTGCAGGCCACCATGGATGCCAATGCGGGCGTGTTCCGCACCGAGGACACCCTCAAGCAGGTCCTCAACGACATCCACGAGTTCAAGGACCGGTACACCCGGATCACCGTGCAGGACAAGGGCAAGCGCTACAACAGCGATCTGCTCGAGGCCCTCGAGCTGGGCTTCCTGCTGGAGCTGGCCGAGGTCACCGTGGTCGGCGCGCTCAATCGCAAGGAATCGCGCGGCGGCCACGCCCGCGAGGACTACCCGAACCGGGACGACACCAACTACATGCGCCACACCATGGCCTACAAGACGGGTCCGGAGTTGATCTCCGATATCCGCCTGGACTACAAGCCGGTGGTGCAGACCCGCTACGAGCCGATGGAGCGTAAGTACTGATGACTGCGACACTCGACAAGGCGGCTCCGCAGAAGCCGGCTCCGGTACCCCCCGGCTCGGTCATGATCACGGTCAAGATCGCGCGCTTCAATCCCGAGGACGGCCTCGGCAATCACTGGGACGAGTTCAAGGTCCCCGTGCTCCCGACCGACCGGTTCCTGAACGTGCTGATCTACATCAAGTCCTATCTGGACGGCACGCTCACCTTCCGGCGCTCGTGTGCCCACGGCGTCTGTGGTTCGGACGCCATGCGCATCAACGGTGTGAACCGGCTGGCGTGCAAGGTGCTCATGAAGGACCTGCTGCCGAAGAACGGCAAGGACCTCACCATGTCCGTCGAGCCCATCCGCGGCCTGCCCGTGGAGAAGGACCTCGTGGTCGATATGGAGCCGTTCTTCGACGCCTTCAAGGCGGTGAAGCCGTACCTGATGACCACGGGTAACGCGCCCACCATGGAGCGCATCCAGTCCCAGCACGACCGGGCCCGCTTCGATGACACCACCAAGTGCATCCTGTGCGCCTGCTGCACCACCTCCTGCCCCGTGTACTGGAGCGACGGCAGCTATTTCGGCCCGGCCGCGATCGTGAACGCACACCGCTTCATCTTCGACAGCCGCGACGAGGGCGCCCGCGAGCGCCTGGACATCCTGAACGATGTCGAGGGTGTGTGGCGCTGCCGCACCACCTTCAACTGCACCGACGCGTGCCCCCGTGGCATCGAGGTCACCAAGGCGATCCAGGAAGTGAAGCGCGCACTGCTCTTCACCCGGTAATTCTGAGCCGAAACATGAAGGCCGCCCGCATCTTTCGATGCGGGCGGCCTTTTTTGTTGCGTTACCGGGTATTTCAGCCGCGGATCGACTGATCCGCGTGCGGCACAAGCGATTCCCACGACCAGGTGAAGGCGCCTGCCGCGAGGTCGGCGACCACGGCTTCGAGCCAGCGGAGTTCGGCCTCGGCGACGGTGCGCTGGTATTCGTCTTCCAGTGTGACGATACGAGGTAGGCCGAGCGGCACGGATTGCGCTGCGTCGGAGTCTATTTCGGCGATCCTGGCACGCGTCGCGACAATGCGGCGCTCGAGTTCCACCTTCGCCTGGTCCGGGCCGAGCAGCATCAGGAATGACAGGGCCGCAGGGAATTCCGGGAACTCATTGCGCGGTTGCGCGATCATCTCGGTCAGCCAGGTGGCGAAGGCGGCACGGCCGGCATCGGTGATCTCGTAAATGGTGCGCTCGGGGTACTGCTGGTCGCGGCCGGTCTCGCGGACCGCCACCAGTCCGGCGTCCTGCAGGCGCGCGATGGTCTTGTACAGCCCCGCTCGCTGCCCCACATTGACGACCTTGTCCTTGCCCCAACCCTTGATGCGGCGCTGGATGGCGTAGGGGTGCATCGGCTCCATATGCAGGATGCCGAGCAGCGCCATCGCCACTGGCGACCGTTTGAACTGCGGCGATGCTGTCATGACCTCATCTTACTGGGCTCCCGATAACTAGATTTACCAATACTAGTTGCACTAACACTAGTTCATGTGCAACTATTGAGGAGCAGGCGAACCCGACCCGCTCCACCCGCCCCGAAAGGCAGCGACATGAACACCACCGCCACCACCCGCATCCACACCGACCACGGCACCACCAAGCGCCTCGGCGATTGGACCGCCGCCAACCACTTCGAGGTCAAGGCCCGCTACGGCAGCGTCGTCATCGACCTGCGCTCGCCGCTGATCGAGGGCGATGACGAGATCGTGGTGCACGCCGACCTCGACCACGCCATGGTCAAGCTGCTCGTCCCCGAGGACGCCGTCATCGTTCAGTCCGAGCTGGAGTGGACCGGTCGCGGCCGGGTCAAGGACTTCGCTTGCCCGAAGGACGTCTCGGGCCGCGTCATCCGCCTGGTCGGCACCAGCAACCGCGGCGAATTCCGCATCCACCGCGGCGGTATCGCCGTCCTGTCGGCACTGTTCACCCGCGAGTTCATCGAGGACGCCCGCCAGGCGCACCGCGAGGGCCGCACCCCCACCCTGCTCGATCCGGCCAACGCCCCGCGCTGATCCGGCCCGGACACCGGTAGCACCGCCCGAAGGCCGCCTGCACTGCAATGCAGGCGGCCTTCGCCATGCCCGCTGCCGCACCGACTGCATAGTGGGTCCGGCATTTCAGGCCGTCATCGCCACCGCACCGCCCGCTCAACTGCGCAATATGCCCAGCTGGGCGGGTGTTTGTTGTCTGAATCACAAGGCGGTGATTGCATCGAAGCATGTTCACCGAGGCGCAGCTGTATTCACCGGTCACCACAGGGGCCGACGGCGATGTGACGGTGCATTTGAGCGACGAGCATCCCGGCGTGCACGATCCGCTGTACCGAACCCGCCGCAATGCGATCGCCGCCCTGGCCCTGGACTACCGGCCGGGTGCGCCGGTACCGCAGATCGAATACACCGGCGAGGAACAGCAAGTATGGCGGATCATCTCCGCCGAATTGGCGCGTAAGCGTGAGCGCTACGCCTGCACCGAGGTGATCGAGGCGGCACAGCGGCTCGCGCTACCCACCGATCACATCCCACAGCTGGACGAGGTGACAGCGAATCTGTTCCCGCTCACCGGTTTCCGCTACGCGCCCGCCGCGGGCCTGGTGCCGCTGCGGGAGTTCTTCGGATCCTTCGCGGATCGGATCTTCCATTCCACCCAGTACATTCGTCATCATTCCGCCCCGCTGTACACGCCGGAGCCGGATGCGGTCCACGAAATCCTCGGCCACGCCAATCAATTGGCGAGTCCGCGCTTCGCCGCACTGTACGAAACGGTGGGCGCGGCCGTCGCCCGGCTCACCTCCGAGCGGGCATTGAAATTCCTGGCCGATGTCTTCTGGTTCTCGATGGAGTTCGGGGTGGTGCGCGAGCACGGCGAAGTCCGTTGTTACGGAGCCGGATTGCTGTCCTCGTTCGGTGAGATCGAGGAGTTCCGCGATGCGCGGTTGCGGCCGTTGCACATTCAGGAGATGGGCACCGCCGTCTACGACATCACGCACTATCAGCCGGTGCTGTACTGCGCCGACTCCATAACCGAAATCGAGGATGTGGTGGGCGGTTTCTTTGCCACAGTCGACGATGAGGTGGTTGCGAGCCTGACGGGACAGCCTGTCTAGAGCGGCATTCCGGCCGCGAGGAAGTCGATGACCCGCACGATCAGATCCCTGTCGAAGGGCACCCGCCCGGATTCCCCGAATGCCCCGGACATTCCGAACATGGCTCCGGTCAATGCGCCGACCAGTGCGCGGATCTCGAAATCCTCGGAGCTGCGGCCCAATCGGTGGGCGACCAGGCCGGACATGAGGGTGATATTGCGCTCGAACTCCCGAGCCATCGCGCCCCGCAGTTCGGGAATCGAATAGACCATATCGACCCGCTCCTGCTCGAAGGCGAGCAGCTCCGGATCGATTTCGTCGAAAGCGTCGATGACGGACTGGCGAATGGCAGCCAGGATCGACATGTCCAGCGGCTGCCGCTCGATGGCCCGGATCATGACCGGATCCAGGTCGTCGGCGAGCACCACTTCTTCCTTGGACGGGAAGTACCGGAAGAACGTGCTCGGCGAGACATCGGCAGCCTCGGCAATCTGCTCGACGGTGGTCTCGCTGTAGCCCTGCTCCCGGAACAGCCGGAACGCCTCGGTGCGGATGGTGCGTCGGGTGCGTTCCTTCTTGCGTTCACGCAGGCCGATCCCGGCCAGGGCGCGCTTGGCCCCGACCGGGATCGTTTCGTGCTTCGACTCAGCCGGCATGAATCGATTGTGCAGCATCGGGCTCGAGCTCCGCTGCGACCGGCCGCTTCCGGGTGAGCACGAGGGCCAATGCGGTGGCCGCCAGCGCGACGGCCGCGCAGACCCACATCATCACGCTCATGCCGTCGACGAACGCGGATCGGACATGCGCGAGTACGGCCGGCTCACCGAGCGCGCGCGCCGCGCCCACCCCGGCATTGACGCCGTCGGAGAGCGGTTCGTGGTTGAGATCGCCTAGGCTGGAACGGTATTGGGTAGCCAGCACGGTGCCCAGTACGGCGACGCCGATGGTCCCGGCCGCCTGCCGCAGGGCTTGCAGCAGGGCCGAACCGGAGCCCGCGCGGTCGGCGCTGAGATCGCTCATGGCCAGCCCCATGGAGGCGGGCATGATGAAGCCCATGCCGATACCGACCAGCACCAGGGCCGCGGCGGCGAAGCCGTAGGGCCGGTCCACAGTAATGAGCGCGGCCATCCCGAGTCCGAGGGTGAGGGAGGCGAATCCGGCGGTCAGCACCACTCGCATTCCGGCTCTGGGCAGTAGCTTGTCCACCACCCGGGTGCCGACCAGCAGTCCGCCGATGAGCGGCAGCAGGCGCAGTCCGCTGCCCAGGGTGTCGGTGCCGAGCACCGATTGGAAGTACTGCGGCATGGTGAAGAACAGGCCGAACATGGCGAAGTTGATGATGACCATATAGACGGTGCCCCAGCGGAATCCGGGTGCGGTGAAGAGGCCGAGATCCACCAGTGGATGCTCCGCGCGCCGCTGCCACAGGATGAACGCGCCGAGCAGCGCCACCCCGGCCGCGACGGCCGCCCAGCCCAAGCCGTCGCCCCAGCCTTCCTGGCCGAGCCGGATGAAACCGTAAGTGAGGCCGAGCATTCCGGTCGCCGAGAGCACGATGCCCCGCAGGTCGATACGGAAGGTGCTGCCGCTGCGCGATTCCGGGACCAGCAGCGCCACCGCGGTCGCGCCGATGACGACCAGCGGCACGTTCAGCAGGAATACCGAACCCCACCAGAAGTTCTGCAGCAGCCAGCCGCCCACGATCGGTCCGAGCGGGAGTCCGATGGCGGTGGAGGTGATCCAGATGGTCAGTGCGCGTTGCCGTTCCGTGGGATCGGGGAAGAGACCGGGCAGCACCGACATGGACAGCGGCATCATGGCCGCGGCGGCAATGCCGAGGACGACGCGAGCGGCGATGAGCTGCCCGGAGGAGGCCGCGAAGGCGCAGGCGAGGGAGGCCGCGCCGAACAGCAGCAGTGCGGCGAGCAGGATTTTCTTCCGGCCGTACCGGTCGCCGAGGGCGCCCGCGGGGAGCATGACCGCGGCGAGGGCGAGGGTGTAGGCACTGCTGAACCACTGCAGCGCGCTGGTATCGGCGTGCAGGTCGACGGCGAGGGTCGGTAGCGCGACGGTCAGCACGGTGACGTCGAGTCCGATGGTCAGCATGGCGAGTGCCAAGGCACCCAGGGCCAGCCAGCGGCGCACTCCTGGCTCATTCATGACAGTTCCAATCAGTTGATTCCAACTTGATAATGACAGATTCTCCCATTTGCTAGACTCTGTCAAAACTTGTTATGTCATCAACCGGGCCGCGCATAGTTGGACTAGTGTCCAGCTCTTGTCGCGACAGCCACTCGGAACGCTGCTAACTTCATCCGGTCAGTTACGAATTAACAGATCCCGCAACGGGTCTGGAGATGTAAGGCACCAAATGACCGATCAAGCAACAGAATCCGTGACAACGCCATTGCATCTGCAAGGACGTGAAGCCGTAATCGCCGCTGCCGCACCGGAAGACTGGCGCGAGGAAGCCCCTGACTACCACCTCAGCCACACCGTCATGCCGGTCGAGCGCACCACCGACCACGCACCGGATTCGCTGGAATTCATTGTCGAAGAGCTGGTGAAGGTCTTCGAGATGGAGGTCTCGCACAAGAAGGATCCGGCCACCTGGGTCTCGCTGGTGGCCGAGCACTACCGCGGCCGGGTCAACGGCGGCGCCTGGCAGGACTCTGCGGAGTTCGCGCGGATCGGCTCCTACAACATCCTGATCGGCGACAACCCGTACTACCCGGGCGGCGAGACCTTCGAGTCCTCGCACCACATCTTCCACACCGCCTTCCCCGGCGGCTTCTTCTGGGAGGTGCTGGAGGTACTGGCCGGCCCGCCGACCGTCACCTTCAAATGGCGGCACTGGGGTCGATACACCGGCGAGTACCAGGGCCACCAGCCGACCGGTGAGCTCATCGAGATGACCGGCATCACCATCGCCAAGGTCAGCGAGGATCTGCGCATCCTCGAGCTGGAACACTTCTACGACAACAACAAGTTGCTCGGCCCGCTCGCCCACGGCTGCCCGGTCGCCAAGACCTCGGAATAACCGGCGGCCAAAACTTTTCAGCGTCCCCGCAGCCGCCTTGCGGGGACGCGCCTTGCCTTCCCGGGCTGTGCACAGGTTGCGCCTTTAAGCTCGTGGGCGATGAGCATTCGCAGGCTTTCGCGCCAAGACCCCAGTCCCCCCGGCCGCAGGCATCGCCTCTCGCTGATCACCGCTGCCGCACTCGTGGCCGGGCTCACCGCGGTGGCTGGCGCGGCGTACGCGCCGCTACCGGGCGCGGCGACGGCGCAGGCGCCGAGCAGCACCACGACCACGCCGTTCACCACCCCGAATACCGACGGCTGCCCGAACAAGACCGCTCCCCCGCCGCCCATCGACGCCTCCGAGGTGCCCGAGCCGGGTGATTCCGCGCCCTCGCCGCTGCCGATCCCGGACCCGGCGATCGGCGGCGATCAGCTCGGCGGGTGCGGGCTGATCGTGCCCGCGGGCGCGCCGCCGGTGCCGGAGGGGATCTCCGCGACCGGGTTCGTGGTGTCGGATCTGGATACCGGCAAGGTGCTGGTGGCCAAGGATCCGCACGGGCGCTATCGGCCCGCGTCCACCATCAAGGTGCTGCTGGCGGATGTGTCGCTGCGGGTGCTGGATCTGAACAAGACGGTGATCGGCACCCAGGACGATGCCAATGCGGACGGCACCCGGGTAGGTATCGGGCCGGGTGGGCAGTACACCAATGCGCAGCTGTTCCACGCGCTCATCATGGCCTCGGGCAATGATGCGGCACATGCCATCTCGACGCAGCTCGGCGGGGACGAGGCCACCGTGGCGAAGATGAACGATATGGCGAAACGCCTGCACGCCTTGGACACTCGCGCCGCCACCCCGTCCGGTCTGGACGGTCCGGGGATGAGCACCTCGGCCTACGATCTGTCGGCGATCTTCCGTGACGCCATGACGATTCCGCTGTTCGCCGAGCTCATCCACACCGAGCAATTCGACTTCCCGGGCTTCCCGGCGGATCCGAAAATCCCTGAGGACAAGGATCATCCGGGCTTCCCCATCGTCAATGACAACCACCTGCTCTACGAATACGACGGCGCGCTCGGCGGTAAGACGGGGTACACCGACGATGCCCGGCAGACCTTCGTGGCGGGCGCACAGCGTAATGGTCATCGGCTGGCGGTCACGCTGATGAAGGCCGATGTGCTGCCCTTCCGGCCGTACGAGCAGGCGGCCAA
>NZ_JAODNK010000069.1 GCF_025465275.1 Nocardia sp.
CGATCACACTAGGCTCGCACGAATGGCGGACCACCAGCGCTTCGAGTCGGTGCATACCGACGATGCCGAGCGCGAGTCGGGACCGGCCTGTCCGGTAACCAGACCCGCGGCCGGGCCGGACGTCGCATCACGGCTGGCCGAACTGCTCGCCGGTATCGCAGCGGGCGACCGTGACGCCTTCACCCAGTTCTATCGATCGACCCACGACCGTGTTTTCGGCTTGGCGCTACGCGTCCTGCGCCGGGAGAACGCGGCGGAGGAGATCACCCAGGAGGTCTACCTCTACGTCTGGAATGCCGCGGCGCAATACGACGAGCGGCTGGCGAGCCCGATCGGATGGTTGATGATGCTCACCCATCGGCGCGCCGTCGATCGTGTGCGGGTCGAAACCCGCTCCTACACACGCGATATCGCGTACGGCCATCGGGAGCTCGGCCGCGACCACGATGTCGTCGCGGAGGCGGTCGGTCAGCGCTCGGATGAGCGCGCCGTGGTCGATTGCCTCGGCACCCTGACCAACACCCAGCGCGAGACGCTCGCGCTCGCCTACTACGGCGGGCGCACCTACCCCCAGGTCGCCGAGCATCTCGGCATCCCCCTGTCGACCGTCAAGACGCGAATTCGCGACGGCCTCAAACGGCTGCAGAACTGTTTGACGGGAGCGGTGACCGATGTCTGAGAACCAGCACGCCGACCTGCTCGAGCTGGCAATTCCCTACGCCCTCGACGCGCTCGCGGACACCGAGCGCAAGGAGGTCGAGGAGCGGCTCAGTCGCGCCGACGACGAGGTCGCGGCCGAATTCCGGACCACGGTCCGGGATATCCGTGAGGCCATGGCATCCATGACGGTCGTCGATGCCCGGCCCGCACCGCCCGAACTCGAGGCGGCCCTGCAACGCGCGCTCGAACGGCAGATCGCCGAATCCGGTTCCGGTGCAACGCAGGTCACGCCCTTGCGGGCACGCCGGGCCGTGACACTGCGCTGGATCGCGGCCGCCGCCGCGGTGATCGTCGCGATCGCGCTCGGCACGACCATTGCCGTGCATCGCAGCGGCTCCACCGATTCCGGCGCGATCACCGCCTCGCAGGTGCTCACCCACTCCGATACCCGCGCCGCGACCGAAGCACTCACCGGCGGCGGTACCGTCACCGTCAATGCCTCACGCGAATTGGATGCCGCCACAGTATCTTTCGCGGCAGTTCCAGCGGCTCCGGCTGATCATACCTATCAGCTCTGGCTGCTGCCGCCGGGCGAGCAACCGAAGTCGGCCGGCATTGTCGCCAGTCTGCCGACCGATCGCGCTCCCATGCTCCTGCGGCTCGATCATGCTCAGGGCATCGCGCTCTCGGTCGAACCGGCGGGTGGCTCCGACCAGCCGACCACCACTCCCCTTGTCGCGGTGACAGTTCAGTAGCGGCGGTCGAGCGTGAGCTCGATCGGCTCGCGGGTCCGGTCCGGGCGGTAGATACAGCGAGTTCCGGTATAGATGGTGGGCATGCACTCATTGCAGTGCACGCACACCGATCGGGTGCTCTCATCGGATCGGATGCGGTGCAACAGGTTCGGTTCGCGCAGCAGGGCACGGCCCATGGCGACGAAGTCGAAGCCCTCCGCCATGGCGGTGCGCATGGTGTCCATATTCGTAATGCCGCCCAGCAGGATCAGCGGCATGGACAATTCCCGGCGGAACTGGCGAGCCCGCTCCAGCAGAAACGCCTCTCGGTACGGGTACTCCTTCAGAAAGGCACGACCGGCCACCTTGAAGCCCCAGCGGGCCGGGCCCGGAAGGGCATTCGCGAAGGAGCGCCGGGGCACATCGCCATGGAACAGCAGCATGGGATTGAGCAGTGAGCTGCCTGCGGTCAATTCCAGTGCGTCCAGCGCGCCGTCGGCCTCCAGCCAGGCGGCCACCTGGAGCGATTCCGGGACGGTGAGCCCGCCGCGGCGGCCGTCCTCCATATTGAGCTTGGCGGTCACCGCGATCTTGCCGCCGACGGCTTCCCTTACCGCACAGGCGATTTCCCGGGCCATACGGGCACGGTTGGCGGTCGAACCGCCGTATCGGTCCTTGCGCCGGTTGAGCAGCGGGCTCAGGAACGAGCTCACCAGATAGTTGTGCCCGAAGTGGATTTCCACCGCGTCGAATCCGGCCTCCACCGCCAGCCGTGCGGCGTTCGCGTGCGCGCCCACCAGTTCCTTGATCTCGTGCTCATCGGGAACTTTCATGGCACTCATGCTCAGCGGGCTGAACAGGGCGCTGGGCGCGAGCGCCGGCACCCGATTGGACGCCGCATTGGCCACCGGCCCGGCATGACCGATCTGCGCGCTGACCGCGGCACCCTCGGCGTGTACCGCATCGGTCAGCTTCCGCAGTCCCGCAACGGCTTCCGGGCGCATCCAGATCTGATGCCGATCGGTGCGACCACCCGGGGCCACGGCGCAGTAGGCCACCGTGGACATGCCCACGCCGCCGGCGGCGACCTCCCGGTGGAAGTCGATCAGCTCATCGGTCACCAGGGCATCGGGCGTGCGGCCTTCGAAGGTCGCGGCCTTGATCACCCTGTTGCGCAAGGTGACCGGCCCCAGTGTGGCCGGTGCGAATATCTCGTTCATGCTCGTTCTCCTACCGGCGCGGTCAGCCCGGCCACCACAAAATCCCGCAGTGTCGCCAGGGCCCGCTCGGATATTCCGTGCTCGTCGATCTCGGGGCTGCCGAAACGCATAATGATCAGGTCGAAGGCCAGGGACCACCGGCGGCGGCTCTCGCTGGCACTCAGCTCCGGCAGCAGCGCGGCCCAGGTGTCCATCCGGAACCACGGTCCCTGCCAGGACGTCAACTGCCTGCTGAGAACGAAGCGCGCAAGAAGCCGAACGTGCATGCGGCCCAAGGGATCCGCGACCAGCTCGACGAACGGCCCCAGAATCGCGTCGACCACCGCGGGCACCGAATCCCGGCCCGCGGTCGCGTCCGCCAATCCGCTGACCCACAGCGGACCCAGCCGATCCTCGATGAGCGCGCCGACCAAGGCTTCCTTCGACCCGAAGTGATAGTGCACCGCAGCCGGATTCGCCCCGGCCGCCGCGCAGATACCGCGTACCGATACCTCGTCGTACGGCTCGACCAACAGCATTCGCTCGGCGGCGGCGAGCAATCGCTCCCGGGTTCCCGCACCGACCTTCTCGACCATGTCAGCAGTGAATCACGTCTCAATCAGTATTTCAATCATTGATTGAAATACGGGACCAGCATCGGGAAAATGGCTGGCCGGGACCCTCGTTCGCACGCGATACTCCCCCGCATGCCGAGCTTCGCCGACTTCGATCGCCGTAATTACCGCACCGTCGATGTCCCCACCGGATACGACGGGTGGGCCGCCACCTACGAGCAGACCGTCATGGACGAAATGGATCTCGCACTGCTGGATCGGGTGCGACTGGGCTGGAGCGAGGTGCGCCGCACCGCCGACCTCGGGTGCGGCACCGGACGCACCGGAGCCTGGTTGCGTTCGCGGGGTGTCACGCATATCGACGGAGTGGATCTGAGCGCCGGCATGCTGGCGCGCGCCCGTACCCGCGGAGCGCACACGACACTCACCCAGGGCGATGTCCGTGACAGTGGATTGGCAAGCGGTGCATACGCTCTCGTCATCTCCTCGCTGATCGACGAGCACCTGCCCGACCTGACACCGTTCTATGCCGAGGCACGCCGGCTGGCCGTACCCGGCGCCACCTTCGTCCTGGTCAGCTATCACCCGCAGTTCATGATGGTGACCGGCATGCCCACCCACTACACCGCCGAATCCGGTGAGCCGCTGGCCATCAGCACCCACCTGCACCTGTTCAGCGAGCACGTCACGGCAGGCGTAGCTGCGGGCTGGCAACTCACCCAGGCCGCCGAGGCGCTGGTGGACGATGCCTGGCTTGCGGCGAAACCCAAATGGGCGGAGCTGCGCGGGCATCCGTTCACCATGGCCCTGGTGTGGACACTCCCCCGCTGAGCCGATGAATTTCCCCCTTGTGGTCCCCGTCACAGCGTGAGTAGCATGCTACTCACGCTATAGGGCATGCCACAACAATGGGTGGTGTGCCGTCTGGGTCCATGTGGAGGAAAAATGGACAATGTCGGTCCTCGGTCCGAGGATTTACTACTGCGGGCCAGTGCCCTGCGGAAGGTGACGGTACGACTGGTCCCACTGCTGATGGTCGGCTACATCGTCAGCTATATCGATCGCATCAATATCGGGTTCGCCAAGTTCGGAATGGACAAGGCCTTCGGGCTCAGCGCCACCCAGTACGGATTCGTCGCAGGCATCTTCTTCGTCGGGTACATCATGGCCGAGGTGCCCAGCAATATCGTCATGACCAAGGTCGGGGCGCGGATGTGGCTGAGCCGAATCCTGGTGACCTGGGGGCTGATCGCCGCGGCGACCGCCTTCGCACCGAACCTCGCGACGGTGTGCGTACTGCGGTTCCTGCTCGGGGTGGCGGAGGCCGGGTTCTTTCCCGGCATCATCGTCTATCTCAGCCGGTGGTACCCCAATTCCGAACGCACCCGGGTGATTTCGACGGTGATGGTGGCCATTCCGGTGGCGAGCGTGATCGGCGGTCCGCTCAACGGCTGGATTCTGGATACCTTCGACGGCACGCTCGGCCTGTCGGGGTGGCGCTGGGTCTTCGTGGTCGGCGGTGTGCCCGCGATCGTGCTGGGTGTGGTGTTCTTCTTCGCGCTCACCGAAACGCCCGCTGTGGCGCGCTGGCTGAGCGACGGCGAAAAGGCCGCGCTCGCCAGGATTCTGGAGGCCGAGGACGCGGAACGCGCCACCGCCGCGCCCGCCGGGCACCGCGCCGCACTGCGGGACAAGCGGGTGATCGCCTTGTGCGCGGCCTACTTCCTGCTCTTGTGCGGGGCGTATCCGCTCACCTACTGGATGCCGTCGGTGATCAAGCAGGCCGGACACGGGCTCAGTAGCTTTCAGGTGGGCTGGCTCTCGGCCGTACCGTTCCTGCTGGCCGCGATCTGTATGTACGTCACCGGCCGCAGGGTCCGGGGCGAGGGGTCGTCCCGGCCGGTACTGATCGCCCTCGCCGTATCGGTGGCCGCCTTCCTGCTGACGGCAGTCGAACTCCAGACGGCAGCAATCGCTTTCGCCGCCATCACGGTGGCCACCATGGCGGCTCAGACCGCGAAACCACTGTTCTGGTCGGTGCCGACCGGCTACCTCGCGGGAGTCGGTGCGGCCAGCGGCATTGCCCTGATCAATTCGCTCGGCAATGCGGCCGGATTTGTCAGCCCGTACGCCTTCGGCTGGATTCAGGACGCCTCACACGGTGACACCTCACTGTCGATGGGCGTCATGATCTTCGCCAATATCGCCGCTTTCGCGGTACTGGCCGGGCTCGCCGCCCGGGTGCGGCGGGCACCGGTGGTGGTGGCCGGGCCCGAACCCGCCTCCGGCGTGGGCACGTAGGCGTTCGCGCCGTCAACGATTAGGCTGGGCAATCGCCCGTGGCAACCTGCCGCGGGCGAATCGCCGTTGTTCGCCCCGGTTCCCCCTGAAGAGGTCTCGTGTCGCAGGATGTGCCAGCAGACAGCAAGTCCGAGCGAATCGCCGAAGATATTCGCGATGCGATCCGGCAGGGACGGCTGGAACGCGGCGTGCTCTATTCCTCCCGCGAGCTCGGCGAAATGTTCGGCGCCTCACGCACTCCCGTCCGCGAGGCGCTGTTGAAGCTGGCCGATCTGGGCCTGGTACGGATCGAGCGCAATCGCGGCGCGCGCGTGGTGGGCCAGGACGGGCGCGGCATAGTCGACCTGTGCAGCATGCGCATACTGCTGGAGCCGCCCGCCTGCCGCAGTGCCGCTGCGGTGATGACCAGTCGTGACGACACGGCCATGCTCGCCGAGTACCGAATCATGGAGCAGCTGGCCGACGGTGGCGCCGAGTACTTCGCCGCCGATGAGCGACTGCACGATCTGATTCTGCAGGCCAGCGGAAATCAGCGGCTGGTCAAGGCCGTTCGCGAACTGCGCCAGACGCTGAGCCTGGACGGGCGGCACAGCGTGCCGCAGTATCAGCCGGTCGAGGTGGCACTGCACGATCACAAGGAGATCCTCGACGCCCTCCTCGCCCGCGACGGGGTGGCGGCCGAGCGTGCCATGCGTCGGCATCTGGTGCGCTCCGGCGATCTGCTGGTCGCGCACAGCACCGGCAATGAGCGCGGCCTGGTCGCCGAATGGCGGCGCTGGGTGGCGGTTTCCGCGCTCGAAGGCGAATAGCTCACCCCTAGGCCACTCCCGTGTCACCTTTTTGAATCGTTGCTGGGAAACAGTTGCATGCTACTCATCATCATTAGTATGTTGCAGTGGTCTAGTGAACCATCACTCGGCAGTCAGGTCCGGTGAAAGGACATGCTGTGGACCCAACTTCGTATGCGGCGTCGATCGCCCGGGGCATCTGGTCGGCGGAGGTCGATCTGGTCGGATACGTCCCGTCCGTGAGCGTCGCGCCCGTCATCTCCGCCCTCGTGGAATCCAGCGGCGGTGCGGACGGCCGCTCGCGGACCGTCTTCCCGCTCTCCCGGGAGGAGGAAGCCGCCGGAGTACTCGGCGCGCTGCCGCTGACCGGGAAGCTCGGCGCGATCGTCATGCAGGACAACGGATTCGGCAATGCGCTGACCGCGCTCACCACGTTCAATATCGCCTATCATCTGCCGCTGTTGATCGTGGCCAATACCCGCGGCGGGCTCGGCGAATACAACTCGATGATCCATACCTTCAGCCAGTACGCGCCCGGACTGCTGCGCCAGCTGGGGCTGCCGGTCTTCGAAATCGACCGGCGCAGTTCGGCATCCGACTGGGAGGCGGTTGTGACCGAGGCGGGTGTGCACGCGCGCATGACCTTCCGGCCGGTCGTCGTGCTGACCCACTTCTGGAATACCGACGGAAAGGCGGCCTGACCGTGCTGCGTATCGAAGCGCTCCGGGTGATCGCCGACTGTACGGCCGAGGTGCCGGTGGTCGTCACCTGCGCGGCCTCCAGCCGGGAACTCGCCGCGGTGGCCGACCGGCCGAATCATCTGTATCTGCTCGATTCCATGGGGCTGGCCATCTCCGCCGCCACCGGAATCGCCCTGGGCATTGCGGAGACCCCGGTGCCGAAAGTGGTCGCCATCGAGGGTGACGGGTCGCTGCTCATGAACCCCAATGTGCTTCCCACCGGCGGATTTCTGCGCCCGGACAAGCTCGTGACGGTGCTGCTGGACAATGCCGTCTACGGCGCGACGGCGAACCTGCCGACCTATGCCGACACCATCGACCTCGGACTGGTCGCGGAGGCCACCGGGTGGACCGTGCACCGCGCCGCCGATCCCCTCGAACTGCGGGCCGCGCTCATCACCGCGCTGGAGCTACCTGGTCCAGTGCTGGTGCACACCCATATCGAAGTCGGCAATGCGACGAATGTGCCCAAGCTGCTGGAGGATCCAGTGATCATCGGCCGCCGGTTCCAGGACTGGCTCCGCGCTCGTATCACCGCCCCGGCGGAGGTGCTGTTGTGATCACCACCGCCGACCCCCGGAACGGAAAGACGCTCGCCACCTACCGGTTCAGCAGCGATCGCGAGGTGGGCCAGCTGCTGCGCCGGGCGCAGATAGCGGTCCGCAATCACGCCGATATCCCGGTCACCCAGCGTGTCATGGGTTTTCGCGCCCTCGCCGAGCTGATGCGCACGCGGCGTGCGGAACTCGCGCTGCTGATCACCACCGAAATGGGCAAGCCGATCACGCAGTCCCGCGCCGAGATCGACAAATGCGTTATGACCTGTGAGTACTACGCGGACCACATGCCGGAAATGCTTGCCCCGCAAAAGGTCGACGTATTGCCCGATGCCGGTACGGTCCGATTGCGGCCGCTGGGCGTCATTCTGGCGATCATGCCGTGGAATTACCCGTTCTGGCAGGTGATCCGGGCCATGCTGCCCGCTGTCGCGGTCGGCAATGCCATTGTGCTCAAACACGCCGACAATGTCACCGGCTGTGCGCGGGCGGTGCAGTCCATGTTCGACGAGGTGTTCGGGGCCGGAATCCTGAGCTGCGTCGTGCTGCCGACACACCGGGTTGCGCCGCTCATCGACGATCCGGCAATAGCGGGTGTCGCATTCACCGGCAGTAATCGCATCGGTGCGCTGGTCGCGGCGCGAGCCGGGCGCGCGGTGAAAAAGTCGGTGCTCGAGCTGGGCGGTTCCGATCCGCTCATCGTGCTGCGGGATGCCGATGTGCCCGCCGCCGCGGCCGCCGCGGTGCGCTCGCGCTACCTCAATGCCGGGCAGAGCTGTATTGCCGCCAAGCGAATCATTGTGGAGCGACGTGTCTTCCCGGAATTCGTCGAAGCCATGGTGAGCGGGCTCGACGAGCTGGTGTACGACGACCCGAGGTCGGCGAGTACCGAGATCGGGCCGATGGCGCGCGTCGATCTGCGCGATGAGCTGCGCCGGCAGTTCGAGGCGACCATCGCCGGCGGGGCACAGGTGTTGTTCGGCGGCAAGCCCGATGAACGGCCCGGGGCCTGGTTCCCGCCCACCCTGGTTCAGGTGCCCGATACCTCGGCTGTCGCCTTCCGCGAGGAGACCTTCGGGCCGCTGGGTGCGATCCTGCCCGTCGACTCACCGGCGGAGGCATTGGCCGCCGCCGGGACCTCCGTTTACGGACTGAGCTGCTCGATCTGGGGCAGCGACCACGGCGTCATCGACTATCTGGCCGATGGCATCGACGCCGGCTCGGTCTTCGTCAACCGAATCTCCGAATCCGATCCCCGCCTGCCCGTCGGCGGCGTCAAGGCCAGCGGCTACGGCCGCGAGCTCGGGCAGTACGGGCTCGCCGAATTCGCCAATATCCAAGCGGTCCGCACCGCCACGATCTCCAGGAGCAATCGATGACCATCGCCACTATTCGTACCCGCGCGGTAGGCGTCCCCGTCGACAAGCCGACCCGAATGTCCAATCGCGACTTGAATTTCCGGCACTATCTGCTGGTCGAGGTCACGACCACCGATGGCGCGACCGGAGTCGGGTACACCTATGCCGGGACCGGGTCGGGGCTGCTCGCCAAGTCCGCGGTCGATGATCTGCTGGCGCGGGTGTACATCGGCGACGACGCCAATGATGTAGTGGGACTGTGGGACCGGGCCTATCAGGAAACCCTGCTCGAAGGCCGCCGCGGCACCGTCCTGCGCGCGCTTTCGGCGATCGATATCGCGCTGTGGGATCTGCGCGCCAAACAGGCCGGACTGCCGCTGGTGAATCTGCTCGGCGGATCGACCACCGCACTGCCTGCCTACGCCTCCGGCGGGTACTACCGTCCGGACGACGGCGAGTGGACCGATGCGGTGGTGCGGGAGATCGAATTCAATGTCTCCCAAGGGTTCACCGATCACAAGATCAAGGTGGGCGGGCTGTCGGTGGCCGAGGACTCCCGCCGGGTCGCGGCCGCGATCGCAGCCATCGGAGATACCGGACGCCTGGCCCTGGATGCCAATAACGCCTATCGGTCGGTCCATGAAGCCCGCACTGCCATAGCGGCTTTCGAGCGCGCCGCGGGCGACACCCCGCTGTGGTGGTTCGAGGAGCCGCTGTCCCCGGAGGCAAACGCCGGCCATGCCGAATTGTCGCGCACCGTGCGCACCCCCATCGCCACCGGTGAAATCCATCAAACCCGCTGGGAATTCCGCCCTCTCATCGAATCCGGCATTCCCATCCTGCAATGCGATGCGGCCGTGGCCGGCGGCGTCACCGAATGGCTGCGCATCGCCCATACCGCCGACACCTTCGGCCTCCAGATGGCCCCGCACTGGCACCACAACCTGCACGCCCATCTGTGCGGCGCGGTCTCCAACACCCTGGTCGTCGAGTACTTCGCCTTGGAGAAGGGCATCTACAACTTCGAAACTCTACTCACCCCGGAAACCCGGCTCAGGTACGGCGGCAACCACATCTTCCTTCCCGAACGCCCCGGCCTGGGTATCGAATTCGATGAGGCGGTAGTGCGCAAATACGAACTCATGAGCTGACGTCTCGGCATGTGCCTCATCGGTGCCCGGCACAGCGGTTGATTCCGCAGCCGGGCAGCCGGTTTCGGGTTAGCGGCGTCCGGGACGCAGCAGTTTCCCTATGCGCAATTGTGTGCGGCGCAGCAGGAACATCTGCTCGATCTGCTTCTGCTTGGCGGGGCCGAACGGCGGGATGAAGGCTTCTATGCCGCCGGCGCCGCGGCCGAGGACAACCTTGCCGCGCGGATTGGAGAATTCGCGGAAGCCGTCGTGGCCGTGGTGGCGGCCATAGCCGCTATTGCCGCTGCCACCGAATCCGAGGGTGTGCAATCCGCCCTGCATGGCGCAGATATTCACACAGAATCCGCCGGATGCCGTGTCCTGCTCGAGTTTCCGGGCGAGGGCATCGTCGTTGGTGAAGACGTACAGGCCCAGCGGTCGTTCGCCGCGCTGGATCTGCGCCACCGCGTCGTCGAGGGAGTCGTAGGGGATGACGGGCAGCACCGGGCCGAAGATCTCCTCCTGCATCATCCGCAGTTTCGGATCGGGATCGATGACGAGCGAGACCGGCAGGCGGCGCGTGCCGGTATCGGTGCCGCCCTTCGCATCGAGCTGGATCACCTCGGCACCGGACGTGCGCGCCTCCTCCACCAGTGCCACTTGCCGTTCGAAGTGGCGCTCACTGATGATCCCGGTGGCATTGTCGCTGCCGGAGTAATCGCTCAGCTCACCGTCGAACGTCGCCTTCGCGATCCGCACAAAATCGTCGATTCGATTGCGCGGCACCAGAACATGGTCGACCGAAATGCACATCTGACCGCTCTTGACGAGTTTGATGCCGAGCACGCGGCGCAGGTGATCCGCGAGCGCCTGCTCGTCTCCGAAGATATCGTCGGCAAAAATGGTCGGGTTCTTGCCACCCAATTCGAGGGTGACAGGCGTCAGGTTCGCACCGGCGGCCTGTGCGACCAGGCGGCCGACTTCGGGATTGCCGGTGAAAAGCAGGTGATCCCAAGGAATTTCGGAGAAGGCCTGACCCAACTCGATGCCGCCGTTGACCACCGTGACGTGATCGGGGTCGAAGGTCTCGGCGACCATCTTCGCCACCAGCGCACCGCAGGCCGGCGTGAACTCCGACATCTTGATGATCACCCGGTTGCCCGCGGCGAGCATATCGGCGAGCGGACCCAGCGACAGATCGAACGGGAAGTTCCACGGCACAATGATTCCGGTGACACCCTTGGGCTGCCAAGCGACCGAGGCACTGCTGGTGCCGAACGCCAGCCGATCGATCGGACGCTTCTCGGCCCGCATCCAGCCCCTGAGGTGCTTGGCATTGGCGATCGCCCGGTTCGCGACACCGGCGATCTCGATGACGTCGGACGTCGCCGCCGGGTGCGCACCGAAATCAGTGGCCAGCGCCTCCTGGATTTGGCGGCGATGGGCGAACAGGGCGTCGGCCAGGGCGTACAGATGCGCCCTGCGCTCGCGCGCATCCGGGAACGGGTGTGCGAGATACGCGGTCCGGTGCGCGTCGTAGGACTTCTGCAGCTGAGCGATCGCCTCGGTATCCGGTACAGCGGTGGCATTCGGAGTGGCTGTGGACATTGAACTACCTCTGGTTCCGCTTGATTCGTGGCGGATGGCGTCGAACGAAGTCGGCCCATCAAGCGAAGCACGTCCGCGATCCTATGGCGGCGGAATGAGCAGGACCGCTTACGCGGTCGACAGGCGGAGTGAGTAGCCCACCCCTCGGACGGTGTGGATCAGGGGCGGGCCCTGGGCATCGATCTTGCGGCGTAGTTGGCTGACGAAGGTTTCGACTACTCGTTCGCCGCGTCCTTCCTCGGCTTCCCAGACGCGATCGAGGATTTGGCGTTTGCTGACGACCTTGCCGACATTCAGCATGAGGTAGCGCAGGAGGTTGAACTCGGTGGCCGACAGCCAGATCGATTCACCGGCACGCCGGACGACGTGGGCTTCGGAATCGAGTTCCAGGTCGGCGACGCGCAGATGGCCCGAGGCCTCGGCGTCGGAGACGCGGCTGCGACGCAGGATCGCCTGCAGCCGGAGCACCACCTCTTCGAGGCTGAACGGTTTGGTCACGTAGTCGTCACCACCGGCGGCGAGCCCGGCCAGGCGGTCGGCCACGGCATCACGGGCGGTCAGGAACAGCACCGGGATATCGCTGCCGCGATCACGTAGTCGCTGCGCCACGGTGAATCCGTCGATATCTGGCAGCATCACGTCGAGCACGATGATGTCCGGCCGATGTGTCGCGGCGGAGGCCAGGGCGCCGCGGCCGCTATCGGCGGAATGCACCTCGAATCCGCTCAAGCGCAGGGCGGAACCGAGCAGGTCCAGGATGAAGGGCTCATCGTCGACTACGAGGACGGAGGCCTCGCCCCGTGCGGATCGGTCGGTCACGAAACCCACCATAGGCACAATCCGGGCATAACGTGCGGCAACCTTGCCTGGTCACAGGGTGCGCGGCAGGCACACCGTGAAGGTGGCGCCCTCGCCCGGCACGGTATCGAGTGTCACCTGCCCGCCGTGCGCGACAACGAGCGCCTGCACAATGGACAAGCCGAGTCCGGTACCGCCGCTGGCGCGGGTCCGCGAGGCATCGGTGCGATAGAAGCGTTCGAACACCCGGGCCGCCGACTCCGGCGAGAGCCCCGGTCCGCCGTCGACGACGTCGACCCGGACCTCATCGGGAAAAGGAGTGAGCCGCACCGTGATCGGCGCCTGCACCGGAGTGTGGGTCAGCGCATTGCCGACCAGATTCGTCAGCACCTGACGCAATCGGGTCTCATCGCCGATCACCTGCAACGTGCCCTCACCCGGCAGCACCTCCAGGCGGATCGAACGGTCCGGCCCCTCGGGAGCGGGCTTCTGCCGGGCCGCGATGGCTTGCGCGTTGTGCACCGTATCGCCTGCAATCAGCAAGAGATCCACCGGTTTTCGCGCCAGGGGGCGATTCGCGTCGACCCGCGCCAGCATGAGCAGATCCTCGACCAGCAGACCCATCCGGGACGCCTCGTTCTCGATTCTGGTGAGCACACCCGCCGCATCGGTGCTGGCGCCCTGCCGATACAGCTCCGCGAAACCACGAATCGTGGTGAGCGGGGTCCGCAATTCGTGGCTGGCATCGGCAATGAAGCGGCGCATCTTGGCTTCCGAACGCCGCGCGGCCTCCTCCGACGCCTCGGTCGCCGCCACCCCGTGCTGAATCTGGGCCAGCATCTCGTTGAGCGACCGCGCCAGATGATCGACCTCGGTATCGACGCCCCGCACGGGCACGCGCCGATGCAGGTCACCTCCGGCAATGGCGGCGGCCGTCTCTTCCACCTGCCGCAGCGGCCGCAGGCTGCGGCGGACCACCAGATAGCCACCGATACCGAGCAGCAGCAAAGCCGTTGCGCCGGTAGCGAGTTCGAAGTAGATCAAGCCGGACACCGTTTGCAGGTTGTCCGCCAGCGATACCCCGATCGTGGTCGAGCCGTTCTTGTTGGTGACGGTCAGGACCCGCCATCTGGTTGTCGAACCGGCTGTCGAACCGACCGTGGCCGGGGTGCTTCCGGTGTAACCGTCCAGATCCGGCGTGGAACTGTCCCCGCCGGCCACCTGCGAATAGACCTGTCCGTCAGGACCTTTGCGCAGTTCGAAGTACCGGCGCGGCTGCTCACCCTCCAACCGCCCTGTATTCGGCGGCCGCTGGGCGTCGGCCGGCACCCACACGGTGTGACCGTCATCGGTCTGAATCTGTTTCATCGCCCGTGGCAGTGCCCAGCTGCGCGCGGCGTCGTACAACTGCTCATCGGTGCGCGACGTCAGCGATCGTGACAGCGCCGACGTCAATGCCACACCGGACACCATGAGGACCAGCGCGGCCAGCCCCACCATCGCGACCACCAGGCCGATTCGCAGCGGGACCGATGACACCCGCAGCCCTAGCGACTCCCGCAGCTTCACTTCCGGCTCGGCCGCAGTTCACGCGGCCCGCAGCCGAGAATTCGTACCTGCGGGATTCGGTTCCTCATACAGCCCATCGTTCCCGTACCAACCCTCTCCATACTTAAAGTGAGCTGGGGGTTTCCTGTGAACCATGCGGGAAGCCGTCAGGCGGGCCTGCCGGACGGGCCGGAGACGACGTCGCCGAGTGCGAAATGGACCCGGAAGACCGTCCCGCGCTCGCGCTCATCGAGCAGTTGGATCCGAGCGCCGTGAGCCGTGACGATGGCAGCCACGATTGCCAGACCCAATCCGGAACCACCTGCGCGGGAACGTGATTCATCAACTCGATAGAAGCGGTCGAAGATGTGGGGCGCCTTCTCCACCGGAATCCCCGGACCGTTGTCCCGCACTTCGATCACCGCGAATTCGCCGGAATCGGCAAGGCTGCCACCGGATTCCGCGAGTACGCCCGCACTCGTCGGCGCGGTCGTACGATCGACCGCGACATCGATCGCAGCGGTAGCCGGGGTGTGCGTGAGGCAATTGCCCACCAGATTGGTCAGCACCTGACGCAGTCGATACTCATCCGCTTCGATACGCACCGGGCCGTCCGGAAGATGCAGCCGGACAATGCGTTCGGGCTGGCGCGTGACGGCATCCTGCACCACATCACCGGCTACCGCCGACAGATCCACATCGGCGAGCACCAGCGGGCGCTCCTCGTCGAGCCGGGCCAGCAGCAGCAGATCGTCGACGAGCAGGCCCATGCGAACGGCCTCGCTCTCGATGCGGCCCATCATGCGCTCCAGCTCCGCAGGTGTTGTCGCACCCCCGTGGCGGTACAGCTCCGCATAACCGCGAATCGAGGTCAGTGGCGTCCGCAGCTCATGCGAAGCGTCCGCGACGAACAATCGCATCCGCTCCTCGGACTCCTCCAACCGGCGCAGCGTCGAGGACAACCGGGCCAGCATCACATTGAACGCCGTACCCAGCCGTCCCGTCTCGGTATGCGAATCAGTCTGTGCCACACGGCGATCGAGATCACCCGCGGCGATCGCCTGGGCGGTGTGCTCGATTCGCGTCAGCGGCATCAGACCCACGCGGACCATCCAGGCCGCGACAACTCCGAGCACCACGAGTACACCGATCCCACCCGCGAGCTCGATCGAGCGCAATTGCCGGCCAGTTGCGTGATAGGTGTCCAGCGACATCGCGACCGCGACGGTCCCGCCGCCCGGCTCGGACGGGCTCGACACCTGGACATTGGTGCGCACCCGCCACTGCACCGCCCCATCCACGTCCGGCACGGTGAACGGTTCACTCCCCCGCGCCCGAACCGATGCGGCATCCATCGCCGGCAGCGCGGGCGGTGCGACACCGTCACCGATCAACCCCGTCGAAGCTCCCGTTTTGTCGAAGAAGAAGACCCGGAACGGCGAGGGCAGATCGGCATCCGCCTCATCCGAGACATCCGGCGGCGGCGGTGGCGGGCGGTTCGACGAGGACATATCGATGGCTACCGCGTCGATCTGCGCATCGATGCGGGCCAGTTCGGACCGGCCGAGCAGACTCACACCGAGCACGCCGAACACGATCAGCCCGATAGCGGTCATCACCAGCATCGTCACCAGCAACCGAGCCTGCAGAGTCCATCGGCGCCGCAGCCGCGCCACAGCCGTGCGTCCGTTCACGAGTCAAACAATAGGCACAGGCATTGCCGGGACTTCCTGACAGCCGCTCAGGCGGCCGGGCAGTGCGACCTGTGCGGCCCGGGATCGGTTCGGGCGAACAGCCGCAGGATGACCTCGCCGAGAAGGTTGGAAAGGTTGTCGATCTGCTGCTCGATCGCCTGTTTCGCCTCGGGCGTCGGGGCGAGGAGCAACTGCTCGGCGCCGCGCCAGGCGTATTCGCGCCAGATCTGGATGGTCTGGCCGAAGGCGATCGCGGTGAGCGGCTCGGCGTCGTACGGCGCCCGCATTGCCGAGTCCGCGTCACCGTAGAGCACGGCGAGCTCCTCGACGGTGCCCTGTTCCGCCTCGGCGAGTAGCTCGTTGATCTTCTCGTGGTCCGGCTTGTACGAACTGCCGTCCGGTGCGGTGACACCCATTTCGGCAATCACGATCGGGAGATCGTGAGTGATGTGCGCATTGTAGGCGGCCGCCACATTGCCGAACACGGTCAGCGAATGGTCATCGGAAGCACGGAAATTCTGCTTCCACGACTCCGGCACCAGATCCGGCCGACCGTTCTTGTAGTAGTTGTCGATGGCATCGAAATAGTGGTGCGCGTAGGTGGTCGACCAATCGTTCACATGCAGCGGGTGGATGAACCCGCCTCGCGCTTGCGCGATTTCACGCTCGCCCTTGGTGGTGTGCAGATAGCTGAGGAGCAGCGGAGCATTGTCGTCACATTCGCGCTTCATCACCACGGCACGGGATTCCATATCGGCGATGGTGTCGTCGATGCAGCCATCGGATCCGCTCGGGCACACGCCGTGCGCCGGCGTATGTGGAATCGGTGCAGGTGGCAGCTGGTAGGTCCACGGTACGTAGGGTCCCCGATCAGGGAAGAGCTGCCGCGATATCTGAAGCAATGCCTGCGTCGGCGGCAGACCGGCGGCGCCGAGGACCAGGCGCGAACCGAGCGAATCATCGATCTGCGGTGGATCTGCCGATGCGGGAACACCGATAATCGTTCCTATCGCACACGCTACGGAAACAGCAAGCGCCGACGAAATACGCACTAATGCCAAGGCATTCTCCCGGTGAGGATGACAGAAATCGGATATACCGCACGGAAATAGAGCGCTACCAGAGGAATTCTCGATCAGAGCGCCCTCCGCCGGTGGAGCAGTCTACGACGCGATATCAGCGACAGGCTGCCATCCAGAGCAGTTCGGAGTGTCGTTCACGAAGTACTGCGCCCGAATCTGTGGGAACACGGCCCACCCGAATGATACGAAGCCGTATCGTCTCGCAATAGGGTAGGAGTATGGGCACCGCACCAGAAGGGGACCAGCCGACGACCGATGCGGCCGAACAGCGCGCCGGTCGCAAACGCGACCCACAGCGCGATCTCGACCTCATCAGAGCCGCTCAGGAATTGCTCGCCGAGGTCGGCTACGACAAGGTGACCATCGAAGCGGTCGCCGCCCGTATCGGAGCCGGTAAAGCCACGGTCTATCGACGCTGGAAAACCAAGTCCGACTTGGTGATCGATGCCATCCGGGCATTCGAATGGGATGTTGCCGCACCCGATACCGGCGCTCTGCGCAACGACCTCTTCGCACTCGCCGAGATATTCATGGCGCGAAATCCACTGCGGGACGGTGTCATGGCGGGCATGGCCACCGCAATGGCCAGGGACGCGACCATCCGGCACGCGGTCGATGAGGCCGTCGACCGCCCCCGACACGACGCCTTCGCCACCATTCTCGCCAATGCCCATGCGCGCGGCGAGATCTCACGCACCCAGGGCTGGGAGAACGTCAGAGACATCTTCCCCGCCATGATGTTCTATCGAGTCGCCATGCGCAACGGAACGGTCGACAAAGGATTCGTCCGCGACATTATCGACGACCTCACCATTCCGCTGCTGACCCGTATGCAGAACTGATCGCGGCAATCGATTTTCGATCGCCGCGATCCGGTTTTGTCAGGGGGTGACGATGGCGAAATCGGTGTCCGGGGTATCGAGCAAACCCGCGAGAGTCACCAGCACCGAAGGGTCACCCTCCACACCGACACCGTCGAGACCCTTGCCCGCGAGCACACCCAGCAACTGCGGTTTGGTCAACGACAATGCCAGATTCGCAGCCCCGTGATGCGGGGCATCCGCGGTCGCGATCCGGTGTGTGAGAGCACCATTGGACAATGTCAGGCGCACCACCTGATCCTCGTCGGTCATCTTCCAATCCATCAGGAACCCCGACGCGGCCGCCTTCGGGCCGTTCACCCGCACCGCCATCGAATCGATGATCATCTCCACCGTCAACGCCATCGCCATCTCCGGATTCGAGGTATCGATCGAAGTGGGAATGACACCCTTACGCAACTCCAGCGCACCGGTCAGATAGAAATTACGCCATGGACCGTTCTCCGCACCCCGGCCCAACCGGTCATACACCCCCGCAAGGGCTTCCTTCGCCGCCGAGTTGGTGGGTTCAGCGAAGATCGCGTGATTGAGAAGCGTTGCCGCGAAACGCACATCACCACTCTCGATATACCCCTGCGCCTTCGCGATGACCGCCTCCACACCGCCGTAATCGACCACATAGCGTTTGGCCTGCTCCACCGGCGGGTGCTCCCACAGATGCGCCGGGTTGCCGTCGAACCAGCCCATGTACCGCTGGTAGATGGCCTTCACATTATGGCTGACCGACCCGTAGTACCCGCGATTGGCCCACCGATCCCCCAGCGCCGCAGGCAATTCCATCACCTCAGCGATCTCCGGCCCGGTCAAACCGTTGTTCAACATCCGCAACGTCTGATCATGCAGGTACGCGTACATGTCCCGCTGCCCGGCCAGCAGGTCTACGAACCGGTCCCGGCCCCACACCGGCCAATGATGGGACGCGAAGGACACGTCGATCTTGTCGGCGAACATCGCGATCGCCTCATCCAAATAGCGGGCCCAGATCCGCGAATCACGCACCACCGCACCACGCAATGTGAGGATGTTGTGCATATTGTGGGTCACGTTCTCGGCCATACACATCGCCCGACGATCCGGGAACAAGAAATTCATCTCCGACGGTGCTTCCGTACCCGGAGTCAACTGGAAGACAATGCGCACACCATCGACGGTTTCCTCCTGACCGGTACGGGTGATGTCCACCGTCGGCGGAATCAGCGTGATCGTGCCGGTCGAGGTCGTCATGCCCAGACCGCAACCGATCTGCGCGTCAGGGCCCTTCGGCAGGTTTGCCCCGTACATGAACGCCGCACGCCTCGTCATCGCGGTGCCCGCGAAGACGTTCTCACTGACCGCATGCTCCAAGAACCCGGACGGGGCGATCACCGGGACGGGGGCGTGCCCGTGCGGCAGGACACCACGGGCGCCACCGAAGTGATCACCATGGGAATGGGTGTAGATCAAACCCGTCACCGGGCGCTCCCCACGATGGGAGTGATACAACGCCAACCCGACAGCAGCGGTTTCGGCGGAGATCAGCGGATCGATGATGATGACACCGGTATCACCCTCGATGATCGTCATATTCGACAGATCAAGGTTGCGGACCTGGTAGATGCCTTCGGCTACCTCGAACAAACCCTGCTTGTTCGACAACTGCCCCTGCCGCCACAGGCTCGGATTCGCAGTGGGAGGGCAGTCCCCGTCCAGGAAGCTGTACGCGTCCCCGTCCCAGATGACCTTCCCGTCCGCGGCCTTGATCACCGCGGGCGACAACGCGGTAATGAACCCACGCTCCGCATCATCAAAATCGGTCCGATCGCTGTAATCCAAAGACATATTCACTCCCTGCACAGTTGGGGCGCAATTTCCACCGATGCTTCCGATACTTGCGGGCCACCACATCACCCGGCGCGGGTGATCTCTGGAGTTCATGACGTGCCTCACTGCTGATCGGTCTGTTCCGGACGGCCGCGGCCGTCGCTGGCGTGCCGAGTCTCGGTCGATCGTCCAGTTCGCACCTCACCCAACACGGGTGAATTCGACTCGGGCAGCGCATGTCCCCGCAAGGGAATGACTGTGACCAGCGAGAACCAAGCAGATTTCACAACCGGGACCATTGCCCAGAAGTTTGCCGGAACGGTTACCGCTACCTCTCAGCACTTGGTATCTGGCCATGTTTCCATGCGGTAACTTCTCAATTGAAGTGCCGACTAGTCAGTTCGAAACGGTGAAGGAGGCGCGGTGAGCACTCCACCACGATCAGTGCCACTAGCTGCCATGAAGGGGTTGGGCAGGCCCACTGCGGGACTTCCCCGCCTGTCCTTTCAGCCCATCGATCGGCCGGTCCTGCTCGACCGGATAGACAGGGCCGCCTCGGACCCGCATACACGTGTGCTGCTGATTTGCGCAGCCGGCGGTAGCGGCAAGACCATCCTCCTTACCGATTGGATGCGCCGGCGGGCGAGTGGTGTCGAGGTGGCCTGGCTGACAGTGAGCCAGGTGAGCGGGCAGTCGCGGCTGCTGTGGAGCACCTTGCGTACGCGACTGGCCGTCCCCGAGACGCCTCGTCCGGGAAATGCCGCACCGCTCGCGGAGGCCATCCATCTCCTCGACGCCCTCAGCGAGCGGCCCACACCCGTCGTTCTGGTGATCGACGATGCTCATCTGCTCACCGACCCGGTCGCACTGGCCGGCCTCGAGTACTTCCTGACGCACGCACCGAACACTGTCACCGCGATCGTGGCGGGCCGCTTCGATCCCCCGGTGCGCTGGCACAATTTCGAGCTCGCCGGACAGCTCACCCGAATGCCCGCCGGACTGCTGGCGATGTCACACGAGCAGGTGGCGCAGGTATGCCGTCAGCACCTCCCCTCGCTCACCGTCGACGAAGTGCGCACCGTCGCGAACCTGACGCGCGGATGGCCTGCGCTGGTTCGCATTTCGGCCATTCATCTCGCGGGCCACGGCCGGAATCGGGCCGCCGCACTGACGGCGCTCGCGCGTCCGTCGCAGGCCGTCTCCGATTTCCTGGTGCGCGAACTCATCGAGACATTGTCGCCGGAGCTGCGATTGTTCTTGACCTACACCAGCATTCCGGATTCCTTCACCGAACAGCTCGCCGACGAACTGGCCGGCGGTGGCGCCGCGCATCGCATGTACGAGCTCGATCGCATCAATTTCCCGCTCACGCATGAACTGCGCGGTGACGAACTCTGGTTCAGCTATCACCCGATGCTGCGCTCGTATCTGCGTACCGAAGCCAATCGTCTGGGCATCGAGACTCTGCGCGATCTGCATGTCCGGACCGCGGCGTGGTTGCGTCATGCCGATCAGCCGCTCGCGGCCCTGCCGCATCTGCTGGCCGGCCCGGGCGAAACCCATCTGCAGCGCTTCCTCATCGATGCCGCCCTCGAGCTGGTGCTCGAGGGACGCGGCTGCGGCTTGTTTGCGGCGCTGCACAGTCTGCGACCGGATCTCGCGGACGACCCGTACATCTGGTTGCTGTGCGCGATGAACGCTCTGCTGTACGGCGATGCGGCCGACGCACTTCCGATCCTCGAGGTGGCGCGGATGCGGCAGGCGAGGCGAGTGTCGTTCGTCCCGGCCTCGTGGATCGAACTGCTGACCGTTGCCACCGCCGCCGGTGCCGCGGTAATGGCCGGGAGAGCGGTCTGCGGTATCGCGATGCGGGAGCCGTTGCAGACCACCGGCAATGCCGATATCGATTGCTACGCAACCAATCAGCTCGCCATGGCGGCCTTCGTCCGAGGCGATATCACGCGTGGTGCGGAGCTGCTGCATTCGGCGCTCGCGGTCGCCGAGCACTCCGGGCGCGCGCGTCTGGCGGTGCAGGCAGTCACCCGGCTTGCGACCGCGGCCGGTCTCGCGGGCGGGATCACCGCCATGCGGGAGCGTGCCGATCGGGCGCTGGCCATTGCCGCCGAACACGCCGTGCCCGACAACCCGGATACGACACTCTCGCTCACCATGTCGGCGCTGGCCGCCTACCTGCAGGGCGAATGGCCCGATCCCGCGCAGGTGGACGCAGCGCTGACCGTGCATTCGCGACAGGACGGCTCATCCGTTCCGGCCGCGGGCTGGCATGCCCATGTCGTGGGTCAATTGCTGACCTTCGAGCGGGCGGCGGACAAATCCGCAGCCGCCGATGCCCTGCGCCACAGCATGCTCGAGCTGCTCGACAAGCAGGCCGTGCCGATGATGAGCAGCGGATTGGTGCCCCCGGTGGTGTGGGCGCTGCTGCGGGTGCACGAACCGCATACGGCGCGACTACTTGTCGAGCGCGCCCGCCGCACGCTCGGCGATACCGCCGATATCATGATCGCCCGCGCCGCACTCACCCACGCGGCGAACAGTCCGGCGGCCACCCGCGCCCTGGTACGTCCGCTGATCGACAACTCCGACACCATTCACCCGACAAATGCGATATTCGCCTGGCTGCTCTTCGCGGTATCCCATCCCGAGCAGCCGCTCAAAGCGCGCGAAGGGATGGAGAACGCGCTCCGGATCGCAGCTCGCGAAAAACTTGTGCGGCCGTTTCTCGATGTGCCCCAAGCCATTCGGCTGCTCGATTCGCTCGCGGGGCAACTGGGCCGTCATGACGTCTTCGCCGATTTCGTTCGCCGCCATCCCAAGGCGCCGCGGAGCACCGAGCATCCCACGCTGACCACCGCCGAGGTGACCGTGCTGCGATTGCTGCCCTCGGGCCGCACGACGCAGCACATCGCGAATGATCTCGGTGTTTCGATCAATACCGTGAAGACCCATCTGCGCGGTATCTATACGAAGCTGGGAGCGAATACGCGGGTCGATGCTCTCGAGCGTGCCCGTCGCACCGGCCTGATCTGAGAATTCAACCGTGCTTTTCACCCGCTGCGGATGAAGTGCGGTCCCAGTGTTCGCGAAATACTGAGGTCAGGTTGTGGTGCGCTCATCGAGCGCGGCCGGGCTGGGGGAACGCCGCCACTATCCACCACTAAGCTCGGAGACGACTTTGTTGCATTGCCCTCCGCCCCGGCTCGGCGACACCCTGCGGCGTCTGCGTGAAGCCCGGCGGATCTCCCGGGAGTCACTCGCCTTCGCCAGCGGGGTGAGCGCCAGCTATCTGGCGCATCTCGAACGCGGCCACCGCGATCACCCCGGACGATCGGTCATTATCGCCCTGCTCAAATCCCTCGATCGGGTCTATATGCTGACCTATGCCGAGCGACGGCACTGCCTGGATCTGGCAGGCGTCGGGATCGATTCGATCCCCGCGGTTGCCGAGTTGCGCGAGACCATCACCGACGATATTCGCCGTAACCTCGCGCTCTCCGAACCGCGCATCGCCTGCTATTTCGACATCCGTCTCAATGTGCTGGCTTGCAACGACGCATTTACGAAGGCGTTCAAGGGAATTGAGGAAGAGGGCAACTTCCTGCGATGGTACCTGGGCAACCCGGTGGCGAGGCAGGTTGTCGCGGACTGGAACGGCATGCTCATACACATTGTGGGCTGGTTACGCGGCGCCGCGGGTAGCTTGCGATCGGACAGCGATTTCGCTGAATTGCTTTCCGGCTTGGCTACTTTCGCGGAATTCCGGGAGGCATGGGCGGCCGCCGACCCCGTCTACTCGGACGGCCCGACCGAGGTGCACCTGCACGATGCGGCCACCGGCGTGAAATATGCGGTCGATATCCAGGGCTTCCGCATGGACCACACGCGCTTCCCCGGCTGGATCTGGTATCTGCAGACCACTCCGCCACAGCTGCTGCAGGCCGATGCCGGTTGGCCGGCGGCGGGGTCTCAAGCCGGGTAGGTGTGGATCTCGGTGGCTTTGACGGCGGCCCACAGTTGCATGCCCGGCTGCAGTCCGAGGTCGGCTACCGCGGCAGGAGTGATGTCGGCCAGAACCGGGGGTGCGCCCTCGAGTTGGACGCGGGTCGTATTGCCGTGCTGCTCGAAGCCGGTAACGGTCACCGGCCAGACGTTGCGCGCGCTACCGGCGGGCTGTTCGAGGTGCAGACCGACTGCGGTGGGCGGGAAGGCCAGGAATACGCGGCCAGCCGCGGGTTCGGTGCCGGTGAGGGTGCCGCCGCTGTCGATCGCGACCACGGCGCCGTCGGCGGTTCCGCGAAACAGGTTGAGCCCGACCAGGTTCGCGACATAGTCCGATCGTGGGCGGCGCGCGATATCGGCGGGTGTGCCCTCCTGGATGATCGCGCCGTCTTCGAGGATGATGAGCCGATCGGCCAGCACCATGGCGTCCAGGGGATCGTGGGTGACCAGTACCGTATGGCCCGAATAGTCCCGCAGATGATGGGCCAGATCCGCGCGCACCTGCATCCGGGTGCTCGCGTCCAGGGCGGCAAGGGGTTCATCGAGCAGCAGCAGTTGCGGTTCGGTGGCCAGGGCGCGAGCCAGCGCGACGCGCTGCGCCTGCCCACCGGACAGCGAGCGCGGCGTCGACTTCGCGTGGTCGTGCAGGCCGACACGGTCGAGCCAGGTGGCCGCGCGGGCGCGGGCCGCGGCGCGGCGCATACCGCGGGCCCGCAGCCCGAATGCGACATTGTCCAAGGCCGAAAGATGTTGAAACAGCAGGTAATCCTGGAAGACCACGCCGACCTGCCGCCGTTCGGCGGGCACGAAGACCGCCGGTGGCGCATCCCAGACCGCGTCGCCCAGGGTGATCTCGCCGCCGGTGAGCGGGGTGAGCCCGGACAGGGTGCGCAGCGCGGTGGTCTTGCCGGCGCCATTGGGGCCGAGCAGTGCGATCACCTCGCCGGGTGCGGAGGTGATGCTGATGTCCAGGCGGAATTGTGGCCGGTCGAAATGCAATTCGGCGTGCAGTGTCATACCGGACCTCGAATCCAGCGCTCCCGCAGCGAGACCAGTACAACCACCGACACGACCAGCAGCACCAGACTCAGCACGATCGCCGCATCGGGATCGGTTTCGAGCGCGAGGTACACCGCCAAGGGCATGGTCGTGGTCTTCCCGGGAAAGTTGCCCGCGAAGGTGATGGTCGCGCCGAATTCGCCCAGGGCCCGCGCCCAGCACAGCACGGTGCCGGCGACCACGCCCGGCATGACCGAGGGCAGCGTGACTCTGCGGAAGGTGTACCAGGGGGAAGCGCCGAGCGTGGCGGCCGCGTCCTCGTAGCGCGTATCCGCAGCTCGCAGTGCACCTTCCACGGAGATCACCAGGAAAGGCATGGCCACAAACGCCTCTGCCACCACCACACCGGCGGTGGTGAACGGCAGCGCGACTCCGAACCAGTCGTAGGCGTACTGGCCGACCAATCCGCGGCGGCCGAGCACCAGCAGCAAGGCCACACCGCCGACCACCGGCGGCAGCACCAGTGGCACCGTGACCAGCGCGCGAATCAGCCCGCGTCCAGGCAATTCCGCCCGCGCCAGCAGCCAGGCCAGCGGAACCCCGAGCACCAGGCAGATACCCGTCGCCAGGGTCGCGCAGAGGAGCGAAAGCCGCAGGGCTTGACCGACTTCCGCACTGAAGAGCCGCTCGGGCATGGTCCGCCAGGGCGCGCGGACCAGGAGGCCGAGGAGCGGCACGAGGAGGAAGGCCAGCGCGCATACGGCGGGCAGTACCAGGATGACCGGTCGTCGTTCCCGTACTGCCCGCCGTCGTGCCGAGGCTCCGCTCACCGCAGTCCCTCGACGGTGGTCACGACCGTCACGGGGTGTCGAATCCGGCGGCGGCGAAGACCTTCTTCGCCTGATCGCCCTTGACGTAATCGACGAAGGCCGCGGCCGCAGCGGCATTGGGCGCCTTGGCCAGCGGTGCGATCGGGTAGGTATTGATCGCCTTGGCCGATTCGGGGAAGTCGATGCCCTGCACCTTGTCACCGGCGCCCTGCACATCGGTGCGGTAGACCAGCGCGGCATCCACCTCATCGAGGGTCACCTTGGTGAGTGCGGCTTTCACATCCTGCTCACGGGTGACGGGCTGCGGCGTGATGCCCGCGATCTGGAAGACCTGCTTGGCGGCGGCGCCACAAGGCACCTGTTCGGCGCACAGCGCGGTGCGCGATCCGGCCTTGCCGAAGTCGGCCAGTCCGCTGATATGGCCCGGATTGCCCTTGGGCACAGCGATTTCCAACCGGTTGCTGACGAACGTCGCCTGCGGGGCGGTGATCTCGCCGGTGTCCACGACCTGCTTCATATTCGCCGGAGCCGCCGAAGCGAAGACGTCCGCGGGCGCACCCTGGTTGAGCTGCTGGGCCAGCGCGGAGCTGCCGCCGTAGCTGAAGACGACCTTCACGCCCGGATGCGCTGCTTCGAAATCGTGGCCGAGCTGGTTGAAGGTATCGGTCAGCGACGCGGCCGCGAAGACCGTGACCGTGCCGGAGATCTGGCCGGCGGCGGGCTTGCTCGAATTGTCATCGGAGCTGCACCCGACCAGCCCCGCCGTGACGGTCAGCGCTGCGGCAGTCAGCGTGAGCGTGCGAATTGTCTTCATCCTCATCAACTTTCTGGTATCTCGACCACGACATGGGTGGATTTGACCGAGGCGACAGCGATGCTGCCCACCTCCAGCCCGAGTTCGTCGACCGATTCCCGGCTCAGCAGCGATACCAGGCGGAACGGCCCGGCCTGCATCTCGACCTGCGCCATGACCGTGTCCTTCACAATGCGGGTCACGATGCCGCGCATCCGGTTGCGCGCCGAGACCGCCACCGCGGGGCCCGGGACGTGCGGGTCGGAGGAGCTGCGCAGGATTTCGGCCAGATCCGCACCGCGCACGCCCTTGCGGCCGCTGTCCAGTCGGACTTCGGCCAGTCGCCCCTGCTCGATCCAGCGGCGCACGGTGTCATCGCTGACGCCCAGCAGCGCGGCCGCCTCACTGATCCGCAAATTCGTCACGATGTGCATCATATTGCCGTATGCGCGGAACGCAAGGCTACTTTTCCACCGGAAGTGCCGGAAGTGCGAATGCCTGTTCGACCCGCTCGCCGGCCGTGAAGATCGAGGATCCGGTTGATCTATTCGAGGTTGCCGACAACCGGCTGGCGGTGTTGATGATCGTTCTCGAACCAGATTCCTGTTCTTGTGGGCGATTTCGAGCAAACACCGGGCGTGATCGTGCGATATTGGTCCACGGGAAGGGGGGATGTGAAGAGGACTGCCACACAAATGCGGGCAGCCACTGGCACAACCCACGGAGGCAACAACTAAATGATGATCCCCACCGCGGTTACGGACCCTCAGCTTGCCGACGAGGTCGATCCTGGGTGCCCCTACCGCAACTCACCAGCTCATCAGGTGCTCGACGTTCGCGCCGCCTCTGCCGAGGACCGCGAGACGGAGTGCACACAGTTTTTCGCCCTACCCGAAATTGCGCATCTGCCCGCCCAGCGCGGCGGCGCCGCAGTGCGACAGCTGCGCAGGACCGGGTCGTACCACCACACGCTCGAGGAACTGAGCATCGGCACGAAGCTGGCGTGGCGCAATCACGATCGGTGCGTGGGCCGAAGACAGTGGCGCGCACTGGAAGTCGTCGATGCGCGCGACGCGGAGACGGCCGCCGAGCTGGCCGCCGCGTGCTTGGAGCATCTGCGCCGCGCCACCAATGGCGGCGCGGTCCGCTCGGTGATCACGATCGGCCCGCCCGCCGATGCGGAGGGGCGCGGATTCCGAATCCTGAACTCGCAGTTCATCCGATACGCGGGATACCGCGTCGGTGACGGCATCGTCGGCGATCCGGCCAATGTCGAGTTGACCGATCTCGCCCGGGAACTCGGCTGGCGCGCACCGGGTGGACGATTCGATGTGCTGCCCTTGCTGATTCGCACGCCCAGCGGCGCCATCCAGTGCTTCGATGTGCCGCCCGAGTTCGTCCTCGAAGTGCCGCTGCGGCACCCCGAGTTCTCCTGGTTCGCCGACCTCGGCCTCAAATGGCATGCGGTACCCGCAGTTTCGAACATGGACCTCGAAATCGGCGGCCTCACCTACGCCTTTGCGCCGTTCAACGGCTGGTACGTCTCCTCGGAGATCGGCCGCAATCTCGGCGACAGCGACCGCTACGACATGCTCCCGGCAATCGCCGATGAGATGGGCCTGGACCGCAGCACCGAGCGCACCCTCTGGCGCGACCAGGCGCTGGTGGAACTGAGCCGCGCAATCCTGCACAGCTACCGGCAGTCCCGCGTCCACCTGGTCGATCACCACACCGTAGCCCGCCAGTTCCTCGACCACGTCGACCGCGAACACATTGCCGGCCGCTCCTGCCCCACCGACTGGACCTGGATCAATCCCCCACTCTCGGCCAGCCTCACCCCCACCTTCCACCGCTCCTACGATCCCCCCGACCCCCATATCCGCCCCGCATTCATCCGCCGCGGCACCTCCCGCCCCGGCCCACCCGCCGAAACCCCCGCCACCGCCCCCGCACCGCTGTGGCGCAACCTCTTTCGCTCACGCCGTCGTTGAGCTCCGTTCCTCCCCGGACAGCAATTTCGTGGCGGACGCCCAAGCGGTAGCGTCGTGGCCGTGTGGAACATCGGAGATTCGACCAATCGGACAACTGAGCAGGACGATATTCACGCGCGGCGGGCAGCCTCGTTCGGGGCAGCGGCCGCCGCGTATGCGGAGCATCGGCCGGACTATCCCGCCGCGAGTATCGAGTGGGCGTTGGCGCCGCTGGGCGGAAAAGAGTCGCCGGTGGTACTGGATCTGGGTGCCGGTACCGGCAAACTCACCGAGGGCTTGATATCGCTCGGCGCTCAGGTGATCGCCGTCGAACCCGATGACGGGATGCGCGCCGAACTCGTGCGGCGGTTTCCCGGTGTGACGGCGCTTGCCGGTGCGGCAGAGGCGATTCCGCTGCCGGACGGGTCCGTTGACGCGGTGGTCGCCGGACAGGCGCTGCACTGGTTCGATCAGGCGCGGGCATTTCCGGAGATCGCCCGGGTGCTGCGCGCCGACGGGGTGTTCGCCGCATTCTGGAATATCGAGGACGACCGGGTCGAATGGGTCGCCGGGCTGAAAAGGGTCTCCCGATCCGACGTATCGCTCCCGCCGCCCGATGAGGACGGCAAGCTGCCCGCGCATCCTTTGTTCACGGACTTCGAGCAGTCCGATTTCACGCATACACACCGGCGCACCGCCGAATCCCTCACTGCCACAATAGGTACACACTCGCACACGGTCGTCATTCCCCGTGAGCAGCGCACCGAACTGCTCGATCGGATCCGCACCTACCTCCACAGCAGGCTGGAGACCGCGGACGGAGAATTCGACCTTCCCATTCGGACCAAGACGATCCGCGCGGTCAGCCGCGCAGCCGATTCCGCTACATAACAGATCGCATCACCCCTCCCGATTGCACCAAACCGGAGACGGTGGCAGCACGAACCTCCCTGTGTGCCGCTCCAGGACGCTGGCGGCGGCGACGTCAACTGACTCGCGGCCTCTGCCTCGCAAAAAAAGGAGGATTCTTTCCGACCGCCGATACGCCGGAGGGATGACGGCGAATGAGCAATGCGAGCGATATCCGCACCGTATTGCGCGATGCTAACGTCCTGGACATGCCATCCTCGACGCTGGACTCGAATTCTACTGAGCGACAGCATGTTCCGATCCAAGAACCCTGGACACGCCTCGGCACAATAGGATTCCGGTCATTGTTCACGATCGGCGGTTCCGTACTCGTCGTATTCGTGTACGGCAATTTCGTGGCCCTGAACGGACTGCTCCAGCCGTTCAGGTCCGGCCTCGCGCAGGTCGGAAGCATCCTGATGCGCCGGCGTGGCGTGGCTATGGATACGACGAACAGCGGCGGTACCCTGTCGGACTGGTGCGCTCTGGTCGGATGCCTCGTCTTCGGGATAGCGGCGGCGGCCCTGTGGAGTGTCCTCGATCGCAGGAATACCGACTACCGGAGTTGGGGGCGGGCCCTCTTCGAGATCGCCCGTATAGGTCTAGTTGTCGAGCTGATCGCCTATGGTCTGGCGAAAGCGATACCCATACAAATGGGCTACATGACACAGCCGGCGCATCAGCTTCCCTTGGTGGGCGATCTCGGGCTGAAAGACACCTTGTGGTCCTTCATGGGCGCATCGGATGTGTATTCGATTGCCACCGGCCTCGCCGAAATCACCGCGGGCGTATTGCTGCTATGGAAACGAACGTGGCTCGCCGGCGGCATGTTGGCCATTGTGGCTATGGCACAGGTATTTCTGCTCAACCTCTGTTACGACGTACCGGTGAAAATCCTCTCGGGCGCATTGCTGGCCACAGCAATCGCCATCACTGCTCCGTGCTGGCCGAATGTGATGCGCGTTCTCACCAACAGCACGCCGCTCCCGCCGAGGCAACTGTGGTCGGCGCCGGGAACCAGATCCGTCAGGGCCGGTGCGTCCTCCCTCGGATTCGTGACGGTGGTGGCACATTCGGCACTGATAGCAGTCATCGCCGTAATCGCCGTCATCGATATCCATTCCCCGCGCTCAGCCCTCGATGGTGAATGGGAGGCGACGTCATTCACCGTCGACGGTGTTCCCGCGGCCATGACAGGCCGGGAGCCGAGGCCATGGGCGAACGTCGCGATCACCGACCGCCCCGACTACCTGAGCTTCGTCACCCAATCCCCCTCCGGCGCCACCACCGTGTGGGCTCTGGAGCTGAAGGAACAAGCGCTCCTCATCCGCCAGCGACTTTCCGACTCACCCACCACAATCCGCTACCGGTGGGAAGGCGACCGAACCCTGATCCTCACCGGCACCATCGCCACCCACGAGATCGAAGGGCATTTCCAGCCGCGGGTCATGGAACGAGCAAACTCCCCATTCCGCTTGGTACAGCCCGGTATCGATCCCGACCAGCCGAAGACATCCTGACTGCCCTTGATCTGGCTGACTAGTGGGTCGTTAGTGGGTTGTTGGTGAGCTCGCGCAGGTTGATGTCCAGCCGTGAAAGTGGCTGATACCGAATGGGAAGAGGGGAATCACCATGACAATCACCTACCGGGCCAGGATCGCGCGGCGGCTGGGGCCGATTGCCGCGGCGGCCGCGCTGACGGTCGGCACGGTTGTGGCAGGGGCTGCCGTTACTACGATTTCGGCGGCTCCGGCGTCCGCGACACCGGGGTACGACTGTCCGGGCGGAGTGTTCTGCGGCTGGGATGGGTCCGACGGGACGGGCAGCATGATCGTGCAGGTCGATTCGAATTGTGTGCTGCACGATATCGGTAATGGCGGGGTCGGGGATCGGTTGACGTCGTATTGGAACCGGACCGGACGGACTGTGGGGGTGTACAACTGGACGGGCGAACGCTGGCAGTTGCTCGCATCCATCGCGGACAGTTCGCGGGGGAATCTGTCGTCCTGGGCGGACAATAAGGCCGATGCGGTGAAGGTCTGCGACTGAGTTCATGACGTAGCGCGAAGCCCTCAGGCAGCCGGCCTGGGGGCTTCGTGCCGGGCAGATCCGGCTCGACTCGCCCGCCAACTCGGCTGCTGCTGAGGAACCTCGGCGAATCCCCGACTACTCGATACAGTGATCCGGCGCATGTGGGAGTTCGGCCGAACCTCGAGGGATGAGAGTGCAGATCTGATATGAAACTGCTGGTCACCGGGGGCGCGGGAGTCGTTGGTACGACTGTCGCGCGGATGCTGCTGGACGCTGGGCACGAGGTCGGCGTGATAGCCGATCTGTCCCGAAATGACGGCGGGCAGACCCCTGCGGAAATCCTCACTCCCGGAGCCGGTTTCGAGGCTGTGTTCCATTTCGCCGGGCTGGTCACGGGCGCGGAATCCATGGCGCATCCGGAATGGCGGTGGGACAACAGCACTCGCGCCGAACTGGCGCTATTGGACGCTATGGCCGAGGCAGAAGTGTCGAAATTGGTGTTCTCTTCGATCTGCACGGGCTACGAGGCCAACAAGCTGGCGATCGATAGTGCGATCGCGGCCTACTGCCGAGTCGGCGGGCTCGGTGCGATCAGCCTGCGGTACTTCGACTTCGACAGTGACTGCCCCGCCGACGACACCGGCCCGCACGACTACCTCGACCTCACCGATCTGGCCCGCGCGCACCTACTCGCCCTGGACACCATTCAGCCCGGCGTGCAGGAAATCTACAATCTCGGCACTGTGCGCTGCACGCCGGAGACGGTCGACATCAGCGAGATCGTCTCCGGCGCATGGGAATTGCCACAGCTGACTGCAGAGCAGTCGATCGGCTGACGTTCAGATCACCGCGACTCGCGGGCGGAAGGAATCCGGGTCGGCTGCCGCCCAGTCGCCGGCCCAGTTGGCCGGCGGCTCCTTCACCAACTGCTCCGGAACAAGCCATTCGTAGAGTTCGGCGAACGAGCGCTGTTCGGTGGGAGATACTTTCTTCCGGAGCAGCTGCGGGGTGAGCTCACTGAGGTCGGAAATTCCCATGGAAGCCATGATCTGAACAGCTTGGGCGACGGTGGCCTGGTGATACTTGAATACGCGCTCACTCTTGTCGGGGACGTCGAGGGCGCGGGCGCGCCGGGGGTCCTGGGTGGCGACGCCGACCGGGCACAGATTGGTGTGGCAGCGCTGGGCTTGAATGCAGCCGATCGCCATCATCATGGCGCGGGCCGCGCTGGTGAAATCCGCGCCCTGGATGAGTCGTTTGACAATGTCGTTGCCGACGGCCACCTTGCCGCTCGCACCGATCTTGATCTTGTCGCGCAGGCCGGTCCCGACGAGGGCATTGTGCACGATCATCAGCCCGTCGGTCAGCGGCAGCCCGACATGGTCCTCATACTCCAAAGGTGCTGCGGCGGTGCCGCCTTCGGCTCCGTCGACAATAATGAAGTCGGGCGCGGTGCCCTCGGTGATCATGGCCTTGCAGATCGCCAGCACCTCGATCCGCGAGCCGACACACAGCTTGAAGCCGATCGGCTTACCGCCCGAGAGCTCCCGCAGCTGAGCAACGAATCGAATGAGCTCACGCGGTGTCGAGAACGCGGAGTGCGCGGACGGGCTGATGCATTTCTCGTGTGCCGGAACGCCTCTGAACTCCGCGATCTCCGCACTGACCTTCGCCGCGGGCAGAACTCCGCCGATACCGGGCTTCGCACCCTGGCTGAGCTTGATCGACACCGCCTTGATCTGCTCGTGCGCGACCTGCTCGGTGAAGCGCACCGGATCGAATCGCCCCTCGCTGGTTCGGGTGCCGAAATAGCCGGATCCGATCTCCCACACCAGATCTCCGCCGCCCTCGAGGTGATAGGGCGTCAATCCGCCCTCACCGGTATCGTGCGCGAAATCACCCAGCGCCGCACCCCGATTCAGCGCGCGCAGCGCATTGGCCGACAGCGCACCGAAGCTCATGGCCGAAACATTGAGCAGCGATATGGAATACGGCCGCGTGCAGTCCGGCCCGCCGATCAGCACCCGCGGCGGCTCGGCAGGCTCCGGGACCGGCGCGATCGAATGCACCAGGTACTCGTAGCCGACCTCCTCGATATCGCGTTCGGTGCCGAAGGACAGTTCACCGTGAATTCCCTTGGCCCGCTCGTAGATCATGGTGCGGGTATCGCGATCGTAGGGCCGGCCGTCGAAATTGCGTTCGATGAAGTACTGCTGCAGTTCCGGCCGCAGGCTCTCCAGCAGAAACCGCATATGCCCGAGCACCGGATAGTTCCGAAGAATCGAGTGCCGCGTCTGAATGACGTCGTAGACGCCGACAACAAGCAGCGCCGCCAGCAACACCACCAGCACCCACCACGCCCACGAGCCGATGGACGCGGCCACACCCACCGCAATGGTGGCCGTCGCCAGAAAACCGATCAGGAAGAACCGCAGCATGTGCCGTTCTTACCTCACCAGCATGGGTTCACGCTCATCAGTGGCTGTGGACACGCTTCGAATCCGCAACGCCGACGAGAGCTGGACCGGCAAGGAGCAGAATGGTGCCGACGTTGAACCGTCCGAAGGAGGAGATCACGATGTCCACTCCCAGCAATGAACCCCCACCGGAATTCCGGCGACCGGTCCACCTCGGCGACTCCTACGAGACCACGCCGCCGTGGGATATCGGCCGACCGCAAACCGCCTTCGCCACCCTCGCCGAGGAGGGCGGGCTGCACGGGCGGGTGCTCGATATCGGTTGCGGCACAGGCGAGCACGCCCTGATGGCCGCACGGGTCGGCCTCGACGCGGTGGGAATCGATCAGTCGCCGCTGGCGATCGAGACCGCCGAACGCAAGGCTCGCGAACGCGGACTGAAGGTACGTTTCCTCTGCTACGACGCCCTGATGCTCGCCGACCTCGGCGAAACCTTCGACACGGTGCTCGACTGCGGGTTGTTCCACACCTTCGACCCCGAGATTCGCGGCGCATTCGCCGAGAGCGTCGCCTCCGTCGTCCGTCCCGGCGGCCGCTACTTCCTGCTCGGTTTCAGCGACCGCCAACCGGGCACCTGGGGCCCATATCGGCTCAGCCGCACCGATATCGAATCCGCCTTCACCGATGGCTGGCACATCGACTCGTTCACGGAGGCCGTCATCGACATCCTCATCGAGCCGAACACCATCCAGGCGTGGCTGGTCACGATCACTCGGTTGTGACCGTGCGGCCCATCGCGAATCCTGCTTACTCGACCAGCTTTTCGCTCTTCAGCCAGTCATAGGCGACATCGGAGGGATCCTGTCCATCGATGTCGACACGACCGTTGAGTTCCCGCATCAGCTGATCGGTGAGGCGCTCGGAGATCGTCCCGAGCAGCGTCCGAAGCTCCGGATAGCGGTCGATAACGGCGCCGCGCACCACCGCCGTACCGCTGTAGGGCAGGAAGAACTTCTTGTCATCGTCCAGGACAGCCAGATTCAGATTCTTGACCCGGCCGTCGGTGGTGTAGACCATGCCGAAATTGCACGGGGAGCTCTTGGCCGTCGCCGGGTAGATGACGCCGGCGTCCATACGCGTGACATTGCCGGACGGAACCCCGTTCGGATCGTTGTAGGGAATCCCGTACTTCTTCAGCATCGGAATGAAACCGTCCGAGCGACTGAAGAATTCGTCATCGACGCAGAAGGTCCGATCGGCGACCGGAAGCGCAGCCACATCGGAGAGAGACTTCACCTTCAAGTGTTCGGCGGTCGGCGTCGAGGCAGCGAACGCATAGGTGTCATTGAAATTGGACGGCGGCAGCCACTCCAGATTGTGGTCTTTCTTCTCGATGTCGTGCACACGCTGCCAGAGTTCCTTCGGGTCCGCGATCGTCTCGGTCTCATTGTGGTAATTGACCCAGCCGGTGCCGGTGTACTCCCAGAGAATGTCGGCGTCGCCGTTGAGTTGAGCCTGCCGAGACGATGCCGAACCGGGCGCCCCGGTCAGATCCTTGACGTCGGCGCCGGCCGCGGACAGGTACGTCGCGGTGATCTTGCCCAGCAGCACACCCTCGGTAAAGCTCTTCGAGGTGACAACCAGCTTCGCACCGTCCAGCGGCTGCTCACCGCCGGGCAGCCGCGCATGATGGAACGTTCCGGACGAGCTCACCAGACCGCATCCCGCGAGCATCGTCACGGCGAGCACGGAAACCACAGTGGCCAGCCGAGACCGCGGCGGCCTCATGCGATACCCCTTGGGGTAGCTGCCACTTCGACGATTCTGCCGAGCCAGTCGATGATCAAGGCCAGCAATCCGACCAGGATCGCGCCGGAGACGAGCAGCCTGGGCAGGAAGAGCGTGACGCCCGTGGTGATCAGCGTGCCGAGACTCGTCGCGCCGATGAAGGTACTCAGCGTCGCGGTACCGACCAGAATGACCAGCGCCGTGCGCACACCGTTCAGGATCACCGGCACCGCCAGCGGCAACTCGACCTGGAACAGCGTCCGGGCGGCCGAAAAGCCGATACCGCGCGACGCCTCGATTGTGCGCTGATCCACCTGCCGCAGCCCGACGATCGTGTTCTGCAGAATCGGCAGGATCGCGTAGATGACGAGACCGATGACCGCGGTGCGGAATCCGGTGCCCAGCCAGAAGGTGAACAGGACGAGCAAGCCGACCGCGGGCGCCGCCTGGCCGATATTGGCGATATTGACGGCAATGGGCTCGAGCCGCGTCAAGGCGGGCCGAGTCAGCACGATGCCCAGTGGAATCGCGACGACAACCACGATCAGCGTGGCCACCACGGTCAGCTTGATGTGCTCGAAGATGGTGTGCTGCAGGTTCGCCCACCCGAGCGAGGCCTGCTCCGTCGGTGTGAACGTCGTCGACCGGTACCAGAGGAAGTAGCCGATGCCGATTACCAGGATGATGATCGGCTCGAACCACACGTCGATCGGAGTGCGGCGCAGGCGATTCATGACTGCTCCGCCGATTCGAGTTCGTCGTCGGCGCCGGGTTCGTCCGCGGCGGCGATCACCGGGGTCGGCGCGGGATCGGTGCCATCGACATACGTCGCGTACGACAGGGCTTCCTCGGCGGCGCGCCCCTCGGCGAGTTTGGTCTGGATCACCTCCGTCACCGAGCCGATATTGAGCGATCCGACCACCGCACCGCGGCCGTCGGTGACAAGCGTGGCGCCCTGGCTGGCGGCAAGCATGGCATCGAGCGCGTCATTGAGCGTCGACGACCGTGCGACCACCGGCAATCGCCGATCGAGGTAGTCGGACACCTCGGGTTTGCTCGCGACCTCGGTGAGCGACGGCCACGACCGCGGCCGCCCGGCCGCGTCGACGACCACGATCCAGGTGTGCCCGGCGGCCTTCGCGCGTGCGATCACGCTCTGCGACGGCTCGCCGATTCGCGCGGTGGTCACGGCGTCGCAGTCGACATCCCGCACCCGGGACACGGTCAGATACGCCAGCTTCGCGCCGGATCCGACAAACTCCTCCACGAACGGCGTGGCCGGATCGGTGAGAATTTCCTCCGGCGCCGCGTACTGCTCGACGTGACCGCCTTCGGACAGGATGAGGACCTTGTCGCCGAGTTTGGTGGCTTCCTCGAAATCGTGCGTGACGATCACGACGGTCTTGCCGAGTTCGTGCTGGATCGCAATCAGACTGTCCTGCAGGCGAACCCGCGTGATCGGATCGACAGCGCCGAACGGCTCGTCCATGAGCAGGACCGGTGGGTCGGCCGCGAGCGCGCGGGCCACGCCGACTCGCTGCTGCTGTCCACCGGACATATCCTTCGGCAGCCGGTCGGCGAAGGTGCCAGGGTCGAGACCGACCAGATCGAGCAGATATTCGGTGCGCTCGGCAATCCGCTTCTTGTCCCAGCCGAGCACCCGCGGGATGGCGCCGATGTTCTTCGCGACCGACCAGTGCGGGAACAGGCCACCGGACTGGATGACATAGCCGATCGATTGCCGCAGCTTGTCGGGATCCTCCCTGGTGACATCGCGACCGTCGATGAAGATTCGGCCTTCGGTCGGCTCGATCAACCGGTTGATCATCTTGAGGGTCGTCGTCTTGCCACAGCCGGACGGCCCGACAAACGCGACGATCTGGCCTGCCTCGATCTCGAGGTCCAGGCTCTCCACCGCCGGCGTGTTCTGACCCCGGTAGCGTTTGACCACCGAGTCCAGCTTGATGGACGCGCCGGTCACATTGCGTTCCGGAGTGGTCCGGCTGGTCACGGCATCGGTCATGACAGTCCCTTTGCGATTGTGAGGCGGCCGAGCAGGACGAGGAGCGCGTCGAACACCAGCGCGATGAAGACGATGAGAATGGTGCCAGTGAGCGCCATTTCGAGGGCGTTCGCGCCGCCGAGCCGGGACAGGCCGTTGAAAATCAGCGATCCGAGACCCGGTCCGAGGACATAGGCGACAATGGCGGCAACGCCGACAATCATCTGCGTGGACACCCTGATGCCGGTGAGAATCACCGGCCAGGCCATAGGCAATTCGACGGTCAGCAGAATGCGCGAGCGCGAAAAGCCGATGCCCTGTGCGGATTCGATGACCGAGGCCGGCACCGACCGCAAGCCCACGATCGCATTACCGATCACCGGCAGAGCCGCGAAGAAGGCCAGCATGATGAACGACGGGACCACACCCAGTCCGAAGGGCACCAGCAGCAATGCCAGCAGCGCCAGCGAGGGAATCGTCAGCGCGACCCGGCTCGACGTCAGCGTGAGCGCGGATAACAGCGGGAGCCGATAGACCGCCACTGCGACGAGGATCGCGACCACAGTCCCGACCAAGACCGTCTGAAATGCCAGGGACGCATGCTGATAGGTGAGGAATGCCAGAAATCCTTCCCGCCCTCGGATATAGCTCCATAAGTCCACGGGGATTCCCATCGTCAGCCGAAGTCCGGTCGGTACTTGTCTGCGCGAGCCGTAAAAGCCTATTCGTTGCGGTGCGCTCGGCTCCGGAAAGGCGCGCGGGGCATCCGGCAGAAGGGATGCGTTATGCCGCTCCCGGCAGTCGATCGACCGACGAGTAGGACTCGGCGTTACCTGCGATTACGGTGCTCGGCGTGCCGTCGACGCCGACGGGAATGTCACCGGCCAGCGTGATGCGGGTCAGCCTGCGGTGTTCGGCGCCGTCGTAGTCGTCGATGGCGTAGTGCTGGGTGGCGTGGTTGTCCCAGATCGCGACATCGCCCAGCGACCAGTTCCAGCGGGCGGTGTGCTCCAGCCGCGTCACCCGATCCTGGAACAGGTGGAACAGCGCCTGCGACTCGCTTCTGGAGACGCCGACGATCTCTTTCACGAAGCAGCCCAGCAGCAGCGCACGTTCACCGGTCTCCGGGTGCACATGCACCACGGGGTGCTCGGTCTCGAAATACGTGGACTCGAACTCGCGGCGGTAGGCCCGGAAGTTCTCCTCCGGGCGGTCCTCGGCCGCGTAGTCGTACAGATTGGTGTGCCGCGCGCGCAGATTCTCGGCCAGCCGCTTGAGCGGTTCCGGTAGCGCGTTGTAGGCGGCGACGGTCGAGGCCCAGGTGGTCGAGCCGCCATAGCTGGGCAGTGAGACCGCGCGCAGGATCGATGCTTTCGGCACCCGATCGACGAAGGTGACATCGGTGTGCCAGGTATTCGAGCGGCCGTGCTGGGAATCGATGGCCAAGCTCTTCGCACCCGCAGAGCTGAGGGTCGGGTGCGGGGTGGTCGGGTTGCCGAGCAGCTGCGCGAACTCGTACTGCCCGTCCTCAGTCAGGTGGTGCTGACCACGGAAGAAGATCACCTTGTGCTCGTTGAGCGCCGCGCGGAGGGTGGCCACGGTCTCCGCGTCCAGGTCACCACCCAGCCGGACCCCGTCGATCTGTGCGCCGATATGGGCACCGAGCTTGACCACCCGCACGGCGGTCTCGGTGTCAATTGCGTAATCGATGCTCATATCGGGGGCCTTTCGCTCGATCCTGACGATCGTTCGGATCGAACCACCCCGCGTGCGGCGCGGCGAGCATTACAGTCACGCAGATCCAAACAGGCAACCGCTCAGCGATTGCGATACTGCGCCCGTCAGGGCCACAGCCGAGTTCGAGACCATCCGCCTGCGCTTACCTCGTAGTGCAGCCGCTGATGCCTACGTTGCGGATCGCCCTGCCAGAACTCGACCTCATCCGGGTGCACCGCGTACGAGATCCATTCCTGCGGAACGCTATTCGGATCGGATGCCAACTCGGCACGAGCCCGGTCGAGCGCCTCGTCCAGCTCTGCGGCATCGGCGAACTCTTCACTCTGGCGACGCGTCAAAGCCATCTCGCGCATCCCACACATTGGACACCGCGCTGCGTAAACTCGCCCCCATGCGACTGAGCACCCGCAACCAACTCGACGGCACCGTCACCTCGATCACTCGCGGCGAGGCAATGGCTGTCGTGAAGATCCGGCTCAATGGCGGTGACGAGATCACCTCCTCCATCACCCGCGACGCCGTTGATGACCTCGGATTGGCCGACGGCACCCCCGTCAAGGTCCTCATCAAATCCACCGAAGTCACCCTCGGCATCGAATAACCCACACGACCCCAGCCAAGGCATGGCTGGGGTCGATCCATGTCCGGGACCTGCCGTTAGTTTTCCTTGGGCCCCAACCTGTTTCGAAGCGGGTCCGGATCAGACCTTCGTCGACACCCCGGCGATGGCGGGCGGATATTCCTCGTTGATCCGGACAGCGGTGCCGTGTCGACCTACGCGGAGGGTCTGGCCGGAGTCGACGGCCTGACGCTGGCACCCGATGGCTCGGTCTACACCACGAAGTACATGGGCACCGGGATCGGACGGTGTCGCCGGACGGCGTGGTCGATCCAGAGTGAGCCACTGTGGAAAAGCCGAACGGAATCCAGGTTTCGGCCGACGGACGGTACGTCTACGCGATCGAAACCTGGATGAAGCCCGTGCTCTACCGGATACCGGTCGCCGATCCGCAACACCCGGAGCAATGGATCCGCTCGGACCTGATCGACACGTTCGCCATGCCGGACGGGCTCGAATTGGACAGCGCCGGTGATCCACTCGTCACCACCCATGTGACCGGACAGATCTGGCGCGTCCGCGACGGGCAGTTCTGTGCCCTCCGCAATGACGCGTACTCCACCACCCAGGTCACCTATGGCCACGGCGACACCGGATTCACGGACGGGGTGCTCTACCGGTCCGATGATTTCGGGGGCATCTACCAGGTTCCGCTCGGATCCGATGAGCGATCGGCAGATGATCGAAGCCATGCCCTTGATCAGCAACCATTTCCGGTCATGCCGATCGGCGGTCGCCGCGAGGCGCTGCAGGCGAGGGGTATTCGTACGCCCGCGCCGCGATGGTCGGCTCGGCCGGTGCGGGTGCCGAACGCTCGACGAGTTCGGTCAGATGTTTTTCCGCGTATCCGCGAAGCATTCGACCGATCGGATCCTGGTGCGCGAGCAGCATCACAATCGGGCTGGAGGCCAGCCGCCGGGCGGCGAACGCCAGGTACTCCACCGTCCGTATCCCTCTCCGAGAGAGGCTCTTTCGCGATGACAAGCGTGCAATTCTCGGTGGCCGAGAACAAGGTCGGTACGGAAACGCTCGAGAAGGTGGAGCATCGGCGTAGCGATCGACGCGTTCATCGTCCGGCTGACACTGGTGCCCGCGATCATGGCCTGTGCCGGTGAACGCATGTGGTACCACCCGGCCTGGTTCGCCCGCCATATCCCCGACCTCGACGTAGCAGGCGCAGCCCTGGAACAAGCCGCCGACAACCCGGCCGCCAGTCAGCGAATGATCAGCTATGTTGGATAGAGATGCCCGATATGCCAGCCAACTGGATCGAATCGAGGAGGCATTCATGCGGACCAAACGCCCGGCCGCAGCAATATTCGCGGCCTGCATTGTGGGATCGATCTTCACCGCCGGAGTAGCCGCCGCCGACCCGGACAGTCCCACCCCGGACCCCGACTCCGGACTCTGCACCTACCCGGATGTCAATAATCCGTACTGCAGCGAATTCAACGACGATCACGACCAGATCGGGCCCGACGATCACCAGCACGACAACGATCACGACCACCGCTGAGGTTCATCCTTCGAGTTCGTCGGCAAACTTGATGAACCGTTCGGCGATGACCTTCGGGCGCTGGGCGATGACCCAGTGATTTCCCTCGATTTCGTGGGCTCGAAGGTTCTCCGCGACTCGACACCGAACCGGAAGCCATCGTGCCCGCCCTCACCACAGAGGCAGGCGTCCTGCTCGAAGCCTTCCGCGAGTTCTGCCTCACCCTCTGGAAACGCGAACTCTATAGTGACGCAACCCTTTCAGAGGAGACCGAACAACATCTGCGGACCGTCGCCGAACTCCACATCCGCATCACCCTGTCCTTGCTACTGACCCCGCAAACCGTCATCGAACTCGACAGCACCGAACAAGCGCGCACCTTCGCACGCCACTGCCTGGCCCCCATGCTCGAACTGAACTGACCGCCACGCAATTCACGCGGCAATCGCCGATACGGCTGTCGCCCGATTCCTGGGCAACTCCATGCCACTGCCAATTGGCACAGGATCGCCCACGAATGAGCCTTTGGCGATCCCTCAGCAACTCGGATCAGTCGCATTGAAGAG
>NZ_JAODNK010000070.1 GCF_025465275.1 Nocardia sp.
GGACGCAGCGAGCTCAGCCGACCGCCGCTGTCCCGTCTGTGTCCCGTCGCTCGGCCGTTCCGGCGGTGAACAGGGGTCGCTAACTCGACCCACGCCGTACACAGGAACGCGACATGCTCGCGCGCGCAATCGAAACCGGGGAGATCTCGCCCAGGCTCGGGCCCGACGCCACGATGGACGCGCTGGTCGGCCCGATCGTCTATCGCGCGCTGACGGGATCGAGCGTCCCCCGGGATCTGGTGGATACCCTTGTCGATGACCTGCTCAGGCCCCGCTCCGACTGAATGCCGGCTCGGCGGTTCGCCGGCGCAGGGCGCTCCAGACCTGTACGGCAACAAACGATTTCGGTTGTACGTGATGTCATTGTGATGGCGCCCGCTGTGAGTTTGGGCTCCACATGGAGCTGCGTGACGCTCTGCGGATCTCCTTCACCTCGACGCTCCTGGGCGTGCTGCCACGTGCCTGAACCTGCCCACTCGCTGTCATCGACGGGCAGGTCGCCTCCTGGTCTTCGTTCCACATCCCAGTGTCCTGAAGTGTGATGTACTCGGCGCGCTACTCGACCTCGGCAATCACTGACTTCCACCACGCCACGGCCGAGCTTCAACATCCTCAACGGCATCGCGCTCGAGGCTCTGGCCTGGTTGAATACTCGCGCTTTCCAGGTACGCATGGGCACGCTCGGCGCATCCAACGTGAACTACGACTTTCCCGGCCTTTGGTATCCACGCATGGAACAACGGGCAGGCCACCGTGGCCCTCGCTCTCGAACCGGCCCGCCCGAAACCTTCGATTCGGTCACGCTGTCACGGTGAGGAATTGGGTCTGGATCTGGACGGCCTGGCCGGATACCGGCAGCTCGAAGTGGTTGACCGCGGTCACCTTGTCGGCGTCTTTCACCTGCCATCCGGCTTTGTCGAACAGTGCCAGCCACGCGTCGCGGGTACCGATGGTGCGCAGTGGCCCGACACCACCGAACATCTCCCCGTCGACGGTGGAGACGACCAGCGCGGAGTCGAGGCCGGCGGGGTGCACTTCGGCGGTGACGGCCAGGGTGCTGCCAGCTGCGGCACGGCTGGAGGTAGCGGTGATCAGCCGTTCGACGTCGTTCGGTTCGAGGAACAGCACGAGGTGCTCGGCGATGAACAGTGTCGGGCGGTCGGCGTCGTGTCCGGCGCGGGACAGGACCTCGGCGACGTCGTCGGTTCCGAAGTCCACGGCGACCAGGATGAGGTGGGCGGTGTCGGTATCCATTGCTTCGAGTCGGCGCGCCTTGTCGGCGATGATGTCGGGCAGGTCGAGGTCGAAGAATTCCACGTCGGGAGCCCAAAACCGCAGCGCGCGGTCGTCATAGCCTGCGCCGAGATTGACGATCTGGGGAACCCCCGCCGTGATGGCATCGAGCACGAGCTGGTCGAAGTAAGGGGTACGCGGAGCCAGCAGGTCCAGCGAGAGGGTGATGTCGCTGGGCTGGCCGTCGGGATCGATGGCTTGCAGTCCCCGCACGAGCAGGCGCGCAGCGTCGGGGTCGCCGCCGCTGGTGTGCGGTCGGTCGAACTCGGCGCGCCCGAGAGCGCACACCTCGCGGATCATGGTCAGGATCGGGTTTTCTTGCGACATGATGACTTCTCCTTACTTCCCGAGGACGTGCCGGGCGCACGTCGGAAAACGCCGGGGGGACATGGACCTGCTGGATGTTCAGCCGTGGCCGCGAGTCAGGGGTTGCCCGGCCATGGCAGATCGGCGGTGATCTTGTCGAGCAGCACCTGGAGGGTTTCCCGATCTGTGCTGGTCAGCGGGGCGAGCAGCGATTCGTCGGCGGCGACCATCGCTTCCTCGTGACCGGTGATGAGCTCGATGCCTGTGTCGGTGGCGAAGACGCGTTTGCTGCGTTCGTCGCCGCTTTCGACACGGCGTTCCACGAGGTTGCGAGCTTCCAGTCCGCGCAGGACACCGGAGACATTCGCGGGCGTCGTCCGTGTCGCCTGCGCGATATCCCGCTGAATAGCCCCAGGATTGCCAGCCAGGTAGTTAAGGACGAAGGCTTGCGCAAGGGTGAGCCCGCGGGAGCGGATCCAGTCCTGCCCGGCCTGCACCTGAGCCCAACTGATGACTTGAAGCTTCGCGAGTGGGCTGGCGGGAGGATGTTCCAACGGCTCCATACCCTCGACCTTAACTATTAAGGCCTTCACAGTAAAGTACTTAACTAAATCTGATCCTTCTGACATTGGGCGTTGGAGTCGGCAGGTGCGGGCGGTGGTGTCGCCGAGGCGGCCTCGGCGCGTTGTTCTTTGGACGTCGTGCGCGCACGCGTCGAAAGCGCCTGGATGTGGCCGCATACCCGCCGTACGGCAACGCCTCTACAGAGAGCAGGGGTCCGGGGTCAGGTCCAGGGCGTTGAGCCACAGATGAGTCAGGGTTGCCGCGGTGTCGTCGAGTGAGACTCCGGTCTTCGACGCCTGATAGAAGGCACGTTCGGTCATCCACACCAGTGCGGTTGTCACAGCGCGTGCGCCGGTCGGGCCGTCCACATCGGGAAGCCCTGTACGTTCGGCGATGGCCTGGGTGATGTCGCGGATGGCGGTGACGGCCGAATGCCAGCTCTCGCCGATGGCCGCGACGGTGGGGGCGAGTTCGACGGCGGCGCGCATGACATCGCCGTGGTCGCGCCACATGTCGCGGGTCTGGTCGATGCTGCGCCGCAGAGCGAGCGCCGGTTCGCCGGAGGCGTCGGCGGCTTCGATTTCCGTGCGTAGCGTGACCACGGTTCGTGCGACCAAGGCGGCCAGGACCGCGTTCTTGGAAGCGAAGTAGAAGTAGAACGCTCCCCGGGTGATGCCCACCGCGTTGGTGATCGTCTCGATCGTCATCCGGTCGAATCCCAGTGTGTCCAGCTGCATTTCGGTGGTGTCGAGGATGGCTTGCTCGCGCTGGTCACCCTTGGTGGGCGCGGCACGGCGGCGGCCGCGGGTGGTTCCGGTTTCGGGCACGAACCATTCTACCCGAAGACAACTAATTTCTACGCTATGTCAATTTTGTCTGACATAGCGTAGATTCTGCGTTGTGACTGATCGAACCTCCGTCAAGACCTTCCTGATCACCGGCGTGAGCTCCGGCTTCGGACAGGCAATCGCACGCAAGGCCATCCAGGACGGCTACGTCGTGGTGGGCACGGTCCGGCGCGAAGCCGACGCTGACGAATTCCGGGCACTGCATCCCAGTCGCGCCGTCGCGCGTGTTCTCGATGTCACCGACGACGCGGCGGTCCTGGACACGGTGAATGACATCGAATCCACGGTCGGCCCGATCGATGTCGTCATCGCCAACGCCGGATACGGCCACGAAGGGGTATTCGAGGAATCGCCGTTGGCCGAACTACGAAACCAGTTCGCGGTCAACGTCTTCGGCGCGGTGGCCACCATCCAGGCGGTACTGCCGTACCTGCGGGCCCGGCGATCTGGTCACATTCTGGGCATCACCTCCATGGGCGGGCTCATGACCGTGCCCGGTCTGGCGTACTACCACGGCAGCAAGTACGCCCTGGAGGGAATCCTCGAGACGCTCGGCAAGGAGGTCGCCGGGTTCGGCATCCATGTCACGGCCGTCGCGCCCGGCTCGTTCCGCACCGACTGGGCGGGGCGATCCATGGTCCGCACCGAACGTTCGATCCCGGACTACGACGCATTGATGGATCCGGTGCGCGCACACCGCCGGGCCGCCGACGGCAATCAGCTCGGGAATCCGGAAAAGGCCGCGGCCGCGATACTTTCGGTGATCGAGGCCGCGGACCCGCCGACCCACCTGGTGCTCGGCTCCGACGCCCTGCGGCTGATACGGGCCGGCCGAGCGGGCGTCGACGCCGAGATCGAGAAGTGGTCCGACCTCTCGCGCACAACAGACTTCGCTGACGGGGCGCAACTGCCGCGCTGACCCGGCAGGCAGCCGCACCAGTGCCCTAGCGTTTCGGTACCGTGCCGCAGCAGGCAGTGCCAGTTAATCCTGACGAAAGTCCGCTATTCGGCGGCCATCTCGACCTAGTGACCGACCCGGCACACGCCCAGCGCTCAGGGCAGATCCCCAGTTTGCGCGGCTTTTATGAGGAGTTTGTGCAGGATGACGCGCTCAGCGTCAGTGAGGGTGCAGACAGAGTCGGCCAGGACCGCTTCGACGATCTGCGATCCGGCCTCATAGGCGCGCTTGCCCTCGTCGGTCAGTTCGTGACGGGTGGCTCGGCCGGGACTGTCAGCCCTTTTCAGCAACCCGCGGTCGATCATCCGCTTGACGAGGGTCCCCAGGGACTGATCGGTCTGGAAGATCAGTACCGCCAACGTGTGCAGCGTGGCGTCCGGCCGGTCGTGCAGGTGCCGGAGAACATCCCACTGCACCAGGGAGAGCCCGCCGTGCACGGACAACCGGCGGTTGGCCTCGCGGTGGTGCCGCCACTGCAACCGCTTCACAGCGAGCCCGATCTCCTGAAGCGACGGTGACACCGGCGCAAGGTATCCCACCACCAGCGATCCTCCTCACGATTGACTAACTAAGGTTGTTTATATAAGGTTACTTATATAAGTGCAGCGTATCGCACTAACGGCGGCGTGGGGCGTCGTTGCCTGATAGAGATCCACTTTCTGACCAAGGAGTCATTTCATGAGCATCGTCATCACTGGAGCCACCGGCCAGCTCGGCCGACTCGTCGTCGCGGATCTGCTGGCGGCGGGTGTCGCACCGGACGCCGTCACCGCGATCGCCCGCAGTGCGGAGAAGGCCGCCGGACTCGGCGTCCACGTGCACGTCGGAGACTACGACCAGCCGGAAACGCTCGAAGGCGCGTTCGCGGCGGGCGACCGTGTGCTGCTGATCTCCGGCCCGGAAGTGGGCAAGCGGGTTCCGCAGCACACCGCCGTGATCGACGCCGCGAAGGCCGCAGGCGTCGCACAACTCGCCTACACCGGCGTCTTCGGAGGCCCGAAGGCGGACTTCACGCTCGTCGCCGAGCACCGCGCGACCGAGGACCTGGTGCTCGCTTCCGGTCTGCCGTTTACGTTCCTGCGCAACAACTGGTACACCGAGGGGTACACCGCCGGTCTCGCGGACACGGTCGCACGCGGCGCGGTCACCAACAGCGTGCCGCCGCAGGCCCGCATCGCCACCGCGACCCGCGCGGACTACGCGGCCGCGGCGGCGGTCGTGCTGCGCACCGAAGGGCACCTCGGCGCCGCGTACGAGCTGAGCGGCGACACCGCATGGACGTTCGGAGAGTTCGCCGCCGAGATCGCCCGGCAGAGCGGCCGGCCGGTGGCGCACAACTCCGTGAGCCCTGAGGAAAACAAGAAGATCCTGGTTTCCGCCGGGCTGCCGCCCGCGTTCGCCGACGTGCTCGTGGGAGTAAACGCCGCCATCGGCCGGGGCCTGCTCGCCGGCACGCCGGGCGACCTGTCGCGGCTCATCGGCCGGCCGACGACACCGATCGCCGACTCGATCGCGGCGGCGTTGGCCGGTTAGCTAATGCGCTGCGAACCGCCACGTACCTACCCGAACCTGAGTACAGGTTAAAGAGCCCTTGTCGCCGTAGCATCCGCCGAAAAAACAATGCCTGACCAGTAGGAACGTGGCTCCCGATGGGGGCAACCCGGTGGTCCAATCGAATGTCACGTTATTCGAATACGATTCGTCCCTCAGGCAGCATCACGTTCACCCCGAAATCACCACCGGGCCAGGACTGCACGGCGAATTCAACGGCAACGCACTCGTCGTGTCCGGCCTCGTTCGTGACACCTACCGTCCGAACCCCGACGGAACCATCACGCTCACTGTCGAAGAGCCCAGGGGCAGTACGTTCTCTCCGCTGATGGTCTGCACGATGACCCGAGACCGACCGTTGTAAACAGATGCGCTGTTGGGGGCGGGTCATCACCGACGACAGCCCATACAGTCGGCTGTCCGGTGAGCGGCAAGTTCGAGGACCGCCCACCTCGTCATTGAATTTCTTGTGGCGCAGATACTTCCGGCGGCCGCACGGCGCTCCACCCGCTGATCATCTGTGGCCCAGCGCTGGCCGGTTCGGTCAGCACGATATGCGGCAGTAGTGTGCGGCCGACCGACCCAGATAACCAGTGCCCGTGGATCTTCCGCATTCCGCACTGGCCATTGTGATCGATACGGAATGCGGAAGACGCGGACGTTTCCGACTCGCGCTGGTGGGCGGATCCGGTTGTCTCGCAGGCCGATCTATGGCTAAGTTACCGATGCCGGGGTCGGTGGGGTGATCGTGCTGAGGTCGTCCCAGGCAGTGCTTTCTTTGGGGGTATGTTGTTCGGTCGAGTATCGATCGTGATCGTGGCGGCGGTCGTGGCGCCGCTGGTTGGGACGACCTTCGCGGCGGCACAGCCAGCGAGCGGGCAGTGTCGCGACACTTCGCGCTGAAATCGGCAATAGCGCGCACTTGAGTGCGTGCGGTAGAGCCAGGATCAGGACCACCGAGCAGTTATCGATCGGACCGGCCGACTAACGGGAATCCGATGCCTGCAACCCGTGGCCCGTGGGCATACCTACCGTATGACCGACAACGATGTACCCCAAGGTTCGTCGCCGCAGGTACACGGTAGCCGCCACCGCGAACCGCTGGATGCGGAGTTCGAGATCGTGATCGCCGAGGGACACGACAGCGAGATCCTCGCGCGAAGCCAAGCCGAAGTGTTGTGGGAGATCACCAAATGGCAGGCGTCCCGACCGAAATAGCCGACCCGGAAGCCTCCGCAACGCCCCAACACGACCAGGGAGTCTCAACGTTGACGACCCCCTAGCGCTTGCTGCCACCCAGGGCGAAATCGGCTTCGATCACCAACCGACCAACAAGAAGATGCTGGTCGGTACTATTCCCATCTATATCGTGCCCCGCCGGGGGCGCTCACCGGGCTTGACCTTTACCCAGGTCAGGCCGGGTACCCACACCAAGTACCCAACCACCGAAACAGAGAAACCCCAGGTCGCCGGTCGCAGGTTCGTTTCATCGGGGGTTGCTGACAGCTAGCATCCCAGCTCAGAACACCTATAGGACATGATAGCCAGCCCAGCGGGCCTCCGAAGAGGGCTTAACGCAGAGTTCCTCCAGCCAGACTGCACGACCGGGCTAGGCAGGAGGGAGCGGCTGTGCTCGCCTCCGGACCGCCATCATGTGATCCCGCGGTGTCCACCCATCCCGCCACACAGGAACCGCCACACTTGCATCACTCACAGCGAGATCCTCACGTGCGGCCACACTGAAGTCCTTACGCAGACGGTAAGCCTCTCGAACAATCAGCAACCAATCCTCATCGCCGGCAAGCTTCCCGTAGGCGAACCATTCCAAAGTCCATGTGCACCTGTTGAGCTCATCCCCGACCGCCACCGCCTTCGGGCTACCCAGCAACTGCACCTCCTGCCACCGCTGAACGCGCTCACGCTCGAGTTCGCCGAGCTGAACAATCCCCTCCTGCAACGAGATCCCGTACGTGTCGGCCTCGCCCGCTCGTATCCTGACCACACGACCAGCCAAGATGTGCATCCCCCGAGTGACGATCAGGAACTCTGAATACACCTGCAACCGACGCTCATCCCACCGCGCAGCCTGACTCCGATTCCACTTCGACCGCTCGTTGACATAAGAAGCCAGAAAGGTGATCCCACCACCGATCACCACCCCACCCAACGTGCCGAACAGCTGAGACAACACGGCCAAATACTATCCGCGGCAGTGGATTTGACGATGAACTTCAGTGTCAGTCGGTCAAGATCCACCGGCAACGAGGTCAGCGAGATCAGTCCGCAGGACAGTATGCAGATCGAACCCTAGCTTGACCATGACACGACTCGTCATAGACGACGTCCACCAGGAGGCCGATATCGCCGCCCTGACGGACGACCGGATCTATACGCGACAGCGAAGGACCGTGTGCTGCTCGCACGCAGCGGGTGACACTTCAGCCCAGCGAGATAGACGATTGAATTCCGAGGGCTCTCAATGCATTTCACGACAATTCGCTCCTTGGAAACCCGGACCGAGATGTCGGTGGGCGGGCGCACCATCGAAGTTATGACTGCATTCGACGCCATCAATGCCGCCAGTATCCAGCGCGCCCGCGCCACCGGCTGGCCAGAGCTATCCGGATCCGACGCCCAGGTGGGATGGTCCTTCACCGTCCGCGAGAAGAAGATGCGGGAATTTGAGGCTGCCGCCGTGTGCGATCCCGAAAGCCGTGCCCGGTAGGGAGGTCCTTTTGCACGAAACCAGCGCCGCAGCATGGCTCGACAACCGTAATCACCCGTGGCAGGTCATGTGGTGGTGCAACCTCACCGCTGACGAGCGCACCACGTTGCTCGACTCCGCAGACGGCCGGTAGCCATATGGACGAGTCGCAACGACCCTGGATCGTGCGCAAGGCCAACAGGACCAGGCTGTGGGCCTGGATGCCATATGGGGACGGGAAGAACCGCGCGTGGCTCAAGGGCGAATTGGGCCGGATTCAGCCGGAATGGAACAAGGCCGAACAACGTTGGGAAATCGCGCGCAAACACCTGTGGGTCCTGGCCGAAGCGTTGGCCGAGAAGTTCGGCGAGGTCGAGCTCACGTTAGAGTTCAATAAGACCGAGAAGTGCAACCCCAGCTGCCAGAACGCCGTCAACGACGTCAGTGAGTGCGTGTGTTCCTGCCTGGGCGAGTTCCACGGCGGGCGCGGTGAGCCACGCGAGTGGATCCGCTCTGGTGCCCACACTCTGATCTCGAAGGGCCCGACCCACACAACCTACTTGATCGTGCACCGCCGCGAACCGATCCTGGAAACCATAGTGCCGGAACCGGAACCCGCTGTCCCACCGCAGCTTCCCGAATCCACGCCGAGAGGCCCGACCTCCAAGTCGGTCCCTCTGTACGCCACCGGCACCACGGATTCAACCCGCGACCCCACTCCCCCGCCCGGCAATGATGACGCCGCCACGAGAAGAAGTTCCACCCGGCTGCGGGCTGGCTGCGTTCCTCTTCGCCCTGATGATCGTGCTCGGAGTGCTCGCGGTGACCGTGGACAAGTTGTGGTGGATCGGCGTGGGCGTGCTGATCGTCGGCATCTTCGCGGTCATCGTCGAAAACTCGTGACCGCGAACCGTACTTTCGCGGACGGGTTCGATTATCGATCTCGAAACTCTTGAGTTAGAGACCATTTGGATAAGGCCGTACATTGACTTGGCAGATAGGTCGCTAGACGTCAGACGCATCCTTGTCGGTCCCAGGGTCTAGCGTGCGATGACTATGGGCGCACAAGGTGTTCCGCTGGACGTGCCGATCTTCACCCGACGGGGTTGGGTCATGTACGACCAGATCCTTCCTGGCGACGAGACGCCCGGTCTCAACGTCGAGACGGGCCACACCGAATGGACCCGGATCACAGACATCGACACCTACGACAACGCAGAGGTCGTGGAAACCACCAGCATGTCGTGGTCGGTTCGCAGTACCCGAGATCACCGCTGGATTCGTTGGCATCACGCGAGCGAGACGTACTCGCAAGTCACCACTGCGAACACCACGCGGGCCATGTCGTGGCAGGTAGCTACCCAGATGGCCGACGGCCCCGGACTGGAACTCACCGAGGGCGAGGCCGAACTAATGGGCTGGCTGCTCACGGACGGCAGCCAATGGGAAAGCGCAGCCATCTGCGCGTTCGAGGGGTGCACCAATCCGGCGCGCGCCAGAGCGTTGTGCGGGTCCCACTCACGCCAGCTCAAGCGAGGCCAGGAGTTACATCGGTTGGGGAAGTACCCGCGTGGTGCGGTGGCCGACTTCTCCATGTTCGTCTGGCAGACCAAGCCTGGCGGAGTCCAACGGCTAGCGGAGATCCTGGGCGAGCAGGGCCGTTGGAACGGCAAGGGCTATCGGCTCATCGATTCGTATGCCCGCGACCTGCTCCATCGCGCCCGGATCGAGCGGGTCAAGAATGCGCCTCAAGTCCTGGCGATGATCAACGAGATGACTGCGGCACAGCGCCACGCTACATTGCGAGGCGTCATCGGCGGTGACGGGACGCGGATCGTCAGTGGTAGCTCGGAACACCTGCGCATCTACCAGGACGATGGCCCGCTGGTCGACGTCATAGCAATCCTCGGCTACTTCTGCGGTTACCGGCCAAGTGTTCTCAAGCGCGAGGTTGAGGGGTTTCCGGGGTACGAAAGCAAAGGCGTGCATCTGAAGATCGCCCTCTGCCGACCAAGGGCGGCCCCCGGTCGCCAACCCAAGCGTTCCCTCGGAGTAATGACGGTGTGGTACCCCACCACCGAATTAGGAAGCTGGACAGCACGATTTGGAAAGAATCCGGTGCTCACTGCCAGCAGCGACCGTAGGGATGAAGCCAATCCTGAACAGTCGGTGCCAGATTCGCAGCCTTACCCCAGCGCCAGTTAGGACGGTCCGTAGCTGTCCGATGACTACACTTCTGACAGCCAAGGTCACATCGAAGGGGCTCGGATGGTTCCACGAAACATGCAGGGCAAGACGATGAAACTGCGCCGCGTCGCCGACGACGGTACAGCGACTGTGTCCGATATTGAGGCCATGGATCTCGGCCCACAGCATGGAATCACTTTCAGAGTGGACGCTGACGTCGAAGACGGTGACGAGGTGACGGACACGCTGCCGAATGGCAAATCGAAGACAATGCGTCTGAGGGAGGTCCAGGTCCTTCAAAGCCCTTTCGGCAGTGGCACACTCGATCACACCGGTGCGAAGTACGACGTGATCTCAGGTAAGGCTGCACTCGGCCGTGCAACAGCCAAACCTGTGGCGGAGATCCTCCGAATCCTGATGTTGGGCGCCTCGCCCGAGGGAGACCTGCGGATCACGCGCGAACACACTCGCATCCGCAAAGCTGTGGAAGCCGCTTTGCACCGCGACTTCGTCGAGTTCGATGTAAGGCTCTCCGCGACGGCTGCCGACCTTCAGGAAGGGATCGCAAAGTTCCGCCCGCACGTGGTGCACTTCGCCGGCCATGGTGGGGACAAGCTGATCGCGCTTGAACGAGACCTGGACGAGCAACATGAGGGCGTTGTAGTCACCGAGAGTGCTTTGGCGGCGGCGTGTGCGGCGACCGACGAGCCACCGAAGCTGGTGGTGCTCAATGCCTGCGACTCGGCCGCGACGGCAGACGCGCTGGTTGAGCATTTCGCGCCACTGGCAATAGGTATGCGGGGCAGCGTGGCTGACGTGGACGCGATGGTCTTCGCCACCAGCTTCTATTCTTCGGTAGCGAACGGCCAGTCGGTGTGGGCTGCGCACTTGGCCGGGCGAGCGGGTGTGGAGTTGCAAGGCGGGGATCATGAAGCGCCCTACCTGGCGGTCGCGGACGGTATTGAACCGAAATCGGTGAAACTCGTAGCAGCGCCGAAGCAGTAACAGGCCGCCTTGAGTGCCTGACCCACTTCCTCGGCGAGAGCGAGAGTCTTCTGGCTGCTTCATCAGGAGCGCAAACGTACTGCCGAGAAGCAACTTTCGTACATGTGGGTCGTCCGGGGTGTGGTGTACAGTCATCGTCACAGGCTCAACCGAGCTGACGATCTTATGAGTCCAGTATTTTTCGTTCGCGACACACCCGCCACCGGCCGGACGTGTCCTTGTGCCCATCTCTAAACCCCATCTGTTATGTGGTCGCGTAGGTTGCGGCCGAGACTTCTGTACCCAGTTCCTTCCGAGCCGGTCGGTCGGACCTTGGTTCAGCCAGACGAAGCATTCGTACTGGTCGAGCTGAGGTTCGTTCGCCTTCTCTCTCGACCAGATACTTCGAGAGAGGAACAAACTTCAGTGGATCTGACCGCGATTCTGCTCATAGTCAGCAGTGCCGCCACGGGTGTTGCGGCCTCAGCCGCGGCCGCAGCCGCCAGGGTCATTATCACGAAGAACAAGATCCGGCTCACCCGCGAAGTTCTCCGGGATGTGCCCGGTGCGGACCGTCCGGCCGTTCTGCAGGCTCTCGCTGAGATCCTGTAATCGTTGTTACGCCGATCGCCCGTCTCCCCGCCGCACTGGGTGGAGGCGGGCTTCGATCGTCAAGGTCGTCCTGCGGTCGGCGCACCGTTTTCGCAACTTCGCCCCGGTTCCGGATTGAACAAGATCAAATCTGTTGTGTTGCAATAGGAAAAGGATATGCCCACCTGAGGCGCGACGCTGGGCAATCTGCATGCTGTTGGGCTTCCAGCTTCCTCGCTCTGGCCGATTGAACAGCTCGATCAGTGTCCATCTAGAGGCCCGTAGGCAGGGCCGGGTCCCGTCAAGGTGCCCGGTGAGACGCTCCCTCAAGCGGCTTCCCACCAGCGTGATCGGTGTGGCCAGCCAACCGATCCTCGATTCGGCGGTCGCGGCAGGTGCCCGGCACCACCGCCCGCGGTGCGAATACTGTCTGCAACAGGGCATTTCGAATCTATCGTTGGAGGCTGGCCGAGGACCGCTTGTACGGGGAGGATTCGAGAGGGCGATGGGACGAGTCGAGTGGAGCCTGATGGCCGGCGACGATGTCGAGACGGTCGTCTCGATGCTGCTGTGCTCGGAAATGCCCAGCGCACAACGAGTGCGGCCAGCACAAGGCGACGGAGGAATCGACATCTTCGTCGCCGGTGACGACGGCCCCACCGTGTCGCGAGCGATCTACCAGGTCAAGAAGTTCGCCGCCAATCTCACGAACAGCCAGAAACGTCAGATCACGAAATCGTTCAACCGCGTTCTGGACACCAGCAACAACGAAGGGTGGGCGATCACACAGTGGCATCTCGTCTGCCCGCTGACCCCCACCCCGGGCAACCTGAACTGGTTCGTCGGACTGACCGAGAACGCCGGATTTCCCTGCTACTGGCTGGATCTGGACCGCCTCAACATGCTGGCCTCCAAGTACCCGGCGCTGATCGACTGGTATCTGCACGACGGCAAGCAACGCCTCGACAACGCCATCACCGCGCTCGCCGCAATCATCACTGGCCAGCGTAAACGGGAATCAGAACAGCCACTGACACCGTCCGACGTGCTACCCGAGCTCGTCGGGATCTACGATTCCATCAACGCCCACGACCCCCACTACCGCTACGCGGTAGAGATCAGCCACCTGCAACCAGACGCCACTGCAGCGCAAAGCCCCGGACTCGTCGCATTGTCGGCTACCCGGACCGAATCGGCGTGGGTGATCACCAAAATCTTCGCGCGCAGTCTCGCTGCGCTGGAAGAACGTCCAGTGCCGCTCGAACTGCAGTTGACCGTGGATTCAGACCACCCCGACTACGAGGAGCTAACAGACCAGTTTCAGCGATTCATTGACTACGGCGCGCCCCTGACAATGCCTCGGGGCACCGTCACTGGCATCATCGATCTGCCCGCCGGGCTGGGCGGCAACTTCTCCGACACCGACCTCAGCCTCACTCCGGTCACACACCGTCAGTCCAGCCCCTCAGCCGTGGCCAACGACGAAGTCCTGCTCGCGATCCTGGACCCCACCGGGCGCGACGTGCGCACAGAGCTACGCATTCACGCCGTCGAACACACCCATGGATCCGTCGGGCATCGCACGGTCTGGCACGACAAGTCCGAGCTCATCGTCGTCGAAACCCGCACGCGCCCCAAAGACGGTCACCTCGACATCATGGTCGAACTGCGCGGCGCCGACTTCACCGGCCGCCGACCCGAAGATCTCGTCGAGCCGTTCGAGTTCTACTCCATCCTTCACCAGCCCAACCGGTTCGGCTTGCGCCCGGTCTACGGCCCCCGCCGGTTCGAGGACACCCCGACCATCCCCAACGACGAGGACCAGCACCTGGTCGCACTCGCACAGCTCGTCCGCATGCTGGTGACCATCCAAGACCATGTCCCGCAACGCCTTCTTTGGCCTGCGCGCCTGACACGAGACGAGATCACGGAGATTATGACCGCCGCGAAATTGCTTTCTGGGCAGCTGGTTCCGGTGCACTCACAGGACCTTTACATCAAGCTGGACGAACCTACCGATCTTGCGGTGGGCGGTGAGTACGAATTCTGCGACGTCTACGAGTTCGCCATCCACCTCGATGGGCAACGCATTCCGGTCGGTCATTGTGCGGCTGTTGTACAGGGCAGGATCGTCGCGCTCAACGACAGCTTCGCTGCGATCGAGCCCGCCGAGCCAAGCAGCGTGCTCGGCTTGTTTACGAGCAGCGACGTCGCAGTGAGCCAGGTGTTCTTCCGCGGCAGACACGTCGGCCACAACGTCGCCTCCTGAGCAACTCGACCAACGAGTGCGGGTACGCGTTGCGATGGCCGGTAGGCCCCTATGGTCGCGGTAAGGGTTGCCAGCAGGCGCGTATTAGTAGTGAGCCGCTGACCCGAAACCATGAATCACATGTGCGAAACAACGTCATCGCCCAAACCAAATGTAGGACCGCCCAACAGCAGATCAGCTAAGAGAACTGCTCCGAAGTCGTGCTCCAGCACCGTCCCCGCGCCGCCGGTCGCGATCGGGCTGGCCATCTGATCGACCTCATTGCCTACCACCGTCACACTGTATGTCGCCCACTCCGAACGAACCTCAGAGTATTGCCAGACACCAGAAATTTCTCAAATGGCTCTATATCACCTACTTCGCAGCGACGCACACAGTCGCCACTGGATCCTCATGCCGACCGGGTCTCCTCCACTGAGCTCGGCCAGAGTGGCCACCGCGCGGCGATACGCGTCCTCAATGAACGTCGCCGACGACCGGACATATTGCATTGTCGAACCCACCGTCCAATGGCCCAAAGCGCGTGGATCGCAGCAGGATCCACGCCACGCTCATAGCCATGGGGCACGTACACGCGCCGCAGCCCATACGGACTGAACTTCGAACGACCGGCGCGCGGAACCTGGGACGGCTACGCATAACGGCCCCCGGCTGCGGGCTGGTTGCGTTTCTCTTCGCCCTGATGATCGTGTTCGGAGTGCTCGCGGTGACCGTGGACAAGTTGTGGTGGATCGGCGTGGACGTGCTGATTGTCGGCATCTTCGCGGTCCTCGTCGAAAACTCGTCACCGCGAAGCGAGTAGATCGACCGCTCATCGTCGGTTGTTACGCCTCGCGGCTGATTGCTTCTTCCGCTGGGTCTTCCTGCGCTCGGCAGAATTACCCTGACTAGCAACGGGCTTCAGGAGATGACCGAACCGACGGCGGCCGTCGCGTCTCCACACCGCAAGTACGGAGGGCACTCGGTTGCGGGTACTCAGCCACTGCATCGCGGCACGGGAATATTCATCGGCAAAGTCGTTGGCCAACTCGTGAACGGTCCGATCCTTTAACGCCTGTACGGCAATGGTCGTATACGGGTGTGCGTTATAGCGGCCGAGACCCTGCACCTGGGCAACTCCAGTACAGAATCCGGCCCCTACGTGCCACGCTGCGCCGGCCATGACAGCACCGGAATCCTCGCCTTCGAGCTCCGTCGGACTGCAAAGGAGATCAACTAGCTGCTGTTCCTGTTGGTCGAGCTCCATCGGGACTTCTGTCGCTAAGGCTGTGGAATACGCTGCCACGGCGTCTTCTCTGGTGCGCAGGACGTGCCGACGTACGTAACCGCCCATGTCGAAGTGCAGCACTGCATCTGACTGGATGCCGGATGCTTTGCCGTAGACGGCCCTTGTTGCCCGGTACCCGCTTAGTACGACGAGCTCGGATCGGCGCTCACCCTTACGCCCGTCACCCCGGCTCAGTCGGGCATATGGCGAAGATACGAACGGGCAGATCTGTGCTGCATACAGTCCGCATATCTCGTGCACGGGAGCCTCTGATGTAGTGACGTCCTCGTCTGTCTCCTCGAACATCACCTGCCAACGCAGCTCGTCATGGAAGGGGAGCGCGCAGACGGCGCAGAGATCGAATGTTGCCAAGGCGAGTTTGCGCCCTTCGGACACAGCGCCGAAGTCTGGTGGCGGCTCCTGACCAATCGTCGCGATAATCGGGTAGCCGCGGGCATCCGCACGGAGGTGGTTACACCGGGCCGGGCGGGGCACGCCAGCGGGTCCTCGATCGGCTATGTCAGGCATGCTCAATTCCTACCGGACAGGTCGTGCGCGTCAAAACACTTTGCGGGTAACCTGTTTGGAGCGCGCCGCCGACCTGCTAGTACGTATGTGGTGGCCAGTGGGCTTCTACAGGGGCGGATCGGGTTGCATACGCGTGCTAACGAGCCCTTTGGCCTGAAACCAGAAACACGGCGGCTACCGACGGTGATCGTGGGCATACCTATCGCATGGCTGACAACAATGCACCCCAGATCCCTTCGCCTCCGGCTGGCGGAAGCCGTCGACACGAACCGCCGGACGCAGAATTCGAAATCGTGATCGCCGAAGGACCCGAGGGTGAACTGCTTGCGCAACATCAAGCCCAGGTGTTGTGGGAGATCACGAAATACCAGGCATCGAGGAAGGAGCAGTCCTCCTAGCAATCCGAGCGGGTAACACCCTAGCTATGTAGGAGGTCTCGACGTCGATGACCACCTAGCGGTTGCCTTCACCCAGGCCGAAATCGGCTTCGATGACTAGTTGACCGACAAGAAGATGCTGGTCGGTACTGTTCCCATCTATATCGTGCCCCTTCCGGGGGCGCCTACCGAACCTGATCTTTCCCCAGGTCAGGCTAAGTATCCATTTTCATACCCACCCGCCGATTCAGAGAAACCCCAAGTCGCGGGTCGCAGGTTCGTTTCCTCGGGGGTTGCTGTCAGCTAGCACCCCAGGTCGGAACACCGTGCAGATCGATGCCGTGCGTGTTCAAGACTGCACGCAAAGAGTCATGGCAGCAACGCTTTCGACCCTCAAGCCCCCTGCCGAACCGAAAGTCGCCGCAGCAACCACGACCGTGGGCCAGGTAACGCCCAACCTGCCCGAAACCATGAACCACATGTGCGAGGGACTGAAGTTTCGAAGGTGGTTCGCGGGACGAGCTTTGGAAGCTACTGGGTCGAGGTCAGCGCGGATGATCAAGATAGAAAAGCGCTGGAAGGCGTGATCGCCGAACGTGGGCGCACGGGACCGAGGTCGATGCAGATGGACGACGCAATAGTGCGACTCGCTGACGACAAGGTCGAAGTGAGCATCGGAAACACACGCGTCGGTGAGTTGGGTGCGGACGACGCGTCGAGATACGCGCCGGTGTTGGAGCTGGCCGGCCGGCCGCCCGCTCGAGTCGAGTGGGATCGTCCTTATCGGCGCCCGTGTTCGCACGTCAAGCTGTACCTGCCGAGCCCAGAAATGCTCTTGCCCGCCAACGTATTCGACCCATCGGTGCCACGATTCCCAGCACATGACCGGGCCGGGGGTGCGACCCTGGCGAGGCGCAAGTCCGACCACACTCTGATCGAGACAGCAACAGCTTCGTGGTGGTCGGGGACATCCCGGTCCGTGTGGGTTGTCCTGACTCGATCAGGCACTGAGATCACCGCAACGATAGATGGGCTCCCACTTCCGCGGTTGAACCCGGATCGAACGTCGGAGCTCCAATCCGTGTGGGACTTACGACATCCCGAACAGGAACGGTTACAGCTCGAGGCACATGTGTACGAGATCAAGGCGGGGAGGCAGATGGCCATCCTGCACCAGTACATCTGGTGAAATCACGAACAGCCAGATGAAGGCTACGACCGACAACAACGCGCAAGGCTGCTTCCAGAACCACGCTATCTGGCTGTAGGTGGTTCGATCAGTACGACTAACTGTGAAGGTTCGGCGCTGGGCCCTGGCATCAATCCTGCCAGTAGAAAGAGCAGGGTTCCGATGTCCAACGGCTCACGCTTGCCGAAGTAGCAGGTGCAGATCGGTCACCTCAGTCCGAGTCCAAAGATGTGTTGTTGGCATCAATCTCACCGACCTCTGTGGCTTGTGGCGAAGCAAACCGGCAGACACGCGTTCCGTCGCCGGCCCAGACGACAAAGTACTCGCCAGTCTCGATCCGAACCTGGGGCTGGTCTTGATCCTGAACATCCTCGAACACTCCCATCGCTATCGAAGTGCCCTCGACCGGTGTGAGCCCGACCTTCTCTTCAGGCTTGCGATACAAGGCAACGCCGCTGCGCCGGTCGAAGAGAATCGCCTCGCCGTCGAGGGCGCCCGTCTCGATATGGGTCACTTGAGCCAGCGCTTCCCTGAACTCAGCCGAGTACCAGGCATGAGGATCCCCAAGCCCGCCATACGGGGTGATGAGGAAATAGCGCTTGGCCTCGTTCCCGAGGGATTCGATCTCGTCTCGAATCGCTTGCGCTGTGGGATCTAGCAAGTCGTTCTGCTGAGAACGGAGCTCCTCCAGGATCCGGAGTTCTTCGCCTTCGATGAATCCCCGTGCAATCACATTGCCGAGCTCTTTGGGGTCGGCGTGCGTCTGGTTGAAAACTTTGTCGACGAGGTAATGCCGAGGGACCCGGAAATTCATGCTGAGGATCGGGCGAGAGGTGTCTACTGATTCGGGGACGGTTGTCTCAACGGGAACCTCCGCGGTAAGCCCTTGTCCGGATTCCAACGCCTCTCGCAGCGAGATCCGAAGCACGTCAAGCTTGGTTTGCGACAACGGCTCCCGCGCGAGCCGCTCGTCCTCGGTGGCGTCCCATTTGCCGACCTCATCGTTGAACCTCTGCATGAGATTCGATTCCGCGGTACTCAACTCGCGACCTTCCCCACCAAGCAGCCTTACGAAGCGCCTGTACCCGGATGCAGTCTCCTGATCGGTCGCGGGTGGTAGCGAGCCATACGAGGAGGCAAGCGCGTCCAACGCGGCACAGTCAATGTAGTGAGGAAGTTGAACTCGCTGAGAACGACCCGATGTGGAAGTGCGCATTTCCCACCATTCCCACCGACTGAACAGAGTAGCTCCGCGCTCCGTTACGGCGTGAGCGGCAAGGATTTCGAACCGCTCACCGTGCGGAGTCAGTAGCGCCCTCATGCCTGGGTCACCGGGGTCCCGCGTATCTCCCCTGGCCGCGAGGTAGTCGAGCCAGGCACTAAGAACCAACTGACCCGCCCGGACGTTCATGCGCCCGTGTCCGCCAGAATCTGCAAACTCGAACAGGCCGTTCAGCTCACTCGCCGCCAACCGGGCATTCTCCAATTGCTTCCCATCAAGTGCCAATTTGACGAGCTCGACCATCGCCCAGGTAGCCCGGGCTTGCAGGTCGTGACGCGGTTCCTCTGCTGCGAATGAATACACGGCGAGGTTTTGAACGCACGTCACGATGCGGAGCGGCACTGAATCGAACTCAGCGCTCCCGTGCCTAAGTACCTCGAACCAGACGCGAGTGAAACTTCGCAGGCATTCATCGACGTACTCCACCGACCCAGTTCGTGGTGCCTCGATTGCGCGCGTCATCGCCTGACCGACAAAGAGACCGCATGCCCGTGGAGACAGCAACGCATCCTGCTCAACCTCACTGATGCTGCGGTACAGCCAGTCACGGCGGGTGAGGGAAGACCGGAGAGAAGAGTCCAAGCTCTCCGGTCGGGCAGTCCAAACCCCGCGAACGACCTGCCCGAGCAGCTCCATGGCCCGCTCGGCTGTGCCGTAGGCACCCGAACGCAAGCTCGTGCCGACGGCATCCTTCAGGATGGCGATCTCTCGATCCGTCTCCTCGTCAGGTGTGACTGATCCTGTGGCCTCGAACTCGATGCTTGACTGAAGGAGTCGGACCAGTCGGTCCTGAACGTTCCGATCCAGCTCTTGTGATGTGCGGATACGGAAGGCCGTTTCTCCGATCCTGGTCCGATCACCGGGTTCGATATCGATATCGACTTGGGGTGGAGAGGAGAAATCGTCGCTCCCACCATCGTCTGCTCCGCCCTCGGTCAGCGGAGGCCCGAGGGTAGCGATTGCTCGAAGGACGAGCTGTGGCCTGATCGCCTTGACGACGAGACCGACCTGTGGAACTGGAACGCGCAGCGTTACGGCAGATGGCCCAAGATCCCCGACCGAGAATCCTGAACCGGCGAGGGAATCCCGTTGACACCGCGCAGCGGCGTACTTACGAGACGCGGTGTTCAGACGACTGGTCAGAACCTCAACCAGTGCCACACGAACAACTTCGTCGAGCCGCGATGGGCGACCGAAGAGACGCATGAGCCCGATGTAAGAGGACACCAACAGCATCACCGTCGCCACGAACCAGCCTATGGCGACTCCGAGAGTGCCAATACTGCTTGGCAACCAGACGGTTCCAACAGCTATGACGGCATTTGCCGTGAGCCCGACCCCAACAAACCACCCAGCACGCACGTGCTCAAGAACCCGGTCACGGGACGCACCGATCGCCAGCGGGGCCTCAGCGAAGAGCTGCGCCGCAATCGCGAGACCAGCAAATCCCACCGACAAGAACGTCGTCTGAACCTGCCAGAGAATTCCATTACTTCCGGGTACGGCCGGATGATTAACGAGCCAATCTGGATCGCCCGCATAGTACGAGATCGCAAGGATCGCAACACTTAACGCGAACGCGAACGCGAGGATGAGGATGTCCCGCCACTTCATACTGCTGAGTTTCCCCCAGTTGGAAGACAACATTTTCTGGGCGGCATCGATCCATCGACGCCTGGTGGATACCGTCACAATGCTCCCATCATGAATTCTCATACCACCGCAGCAAGATCGAATGCCACATCTGATTCAAACGCCTAGGCAGACCCCGGAATCCATTCGCAACCACAGACTCAGCCTCGATCAACCCTAAGCTGATTGGCTCTGTCACGGTCCGACGACTAGGAGCTGCAGTAATCTGCGCGCCAGAAACATCGGGAGAGGGTCTGCGGATCACCGAGGTTTCCAACTGGCCGGTCTCTTTCGAAATGTCGTACTCGCGAATAAGCACGTCGTCGATTTCTGCAGCGACAGCTTGCCGAGCAGGCTCCCCCGAGCATCGCGCGGGTCCTCGCTGATTTCCGGCCGCCTCGTTAACTCGGCGCGGGGCTCTCGCCGTCCCTCCATCAGCATCGCTGCCTCGACAGTGTCACTGCCCACCAGGTCGATAACGAAGTGCGCCCCGTGCCACCAGCAGGTGGATTCCTGAACGAACATGCGGTCCAGGTCGCTTGTTGGGATAGCGCGTTGCCAGTGTCCTTGTCGCGGTTCGAAACCGGGAGGCGGGGACGAGCCGTAGGCACGCAAAATCATCGTGTCTACGCGCCAACCCGAGATGCGATACTCGCCGCCTTCGAAGTTGGCGAAGCTGCCTTCGGGCAACAGATTTGGGGTTGTCACAGCGTAGGCACCTTCAAGGTTCATCGAGTATCCGGATCGCTTGCTGTACTCCATCGACGGCCATTCAAGAAATCGGGGCCATAGGCGCACGGTCTTGGTCTTGTCGGCTTATGGGCACTACAAGGGTATGACTAATGACAACGTATCCCAAGGTCGGCACGAGCCACCTGAAGCGGTACTTGAGATCGTCATCGCTACCGGCCCGGACGGTGAGAAGCTCGCACAACGCCAAGCCGACGCATTACGCGAAATAATGCGATGGCTTGCTTCACGACAGGAGTAGGTCGCGCCGATTCTCACCCTGAAAACTCAGCGTAAGCAACCTCTAACGCTTACCGCCGCCCAGGGCAAAATCGGCTTCGATGACCAGTTGACCCGCGAGAAGATACTGGTCGGCACTGTTCCCATCTGTAGATGATCCTGCCGGGGGCGCTTTCCCATCCTGACCTGCGACGACAGTCGCAGACTCAGGGATACCCAGCCCGTACAGCGCTCAAACAGCTAGGGATTATCGCGGCTGGAATCGCGAGATGGGGCAGGATCTAGACGCCATCGCGGAGCTGTCGGAGGACTTCACAACCGAGCTTCCACGGGCGAATCGCACGAAGTCGACGATCGACACGTACAGCCGCGACATCGGGTTCGGAAGGCTCACCCCCAAGCCGGTAACGATAACCCGGCGCTATGGCTGGGTCAGCGAGGCAGGATGACCAGTTCCGGCATTCAGCAGATGCTCTACCGCCGCGGTGCCGCGGCCGGCATCGGCCATCTGCACCCACATCAGCTACGCCACTTTTTCGCCCACAACTGGCTAGCTAGCGGCGGCCAAGAGCAGGACCTGATGATGCTGGCCGGTGCGCTCATCCAGCAGCTGCCACCGCAGACTGTGGGAAGGGGACTACCGTCGCTGCCACCGCGACCACGAAGAGCATCACGACCGGAAACGATCAAATTGTTCACCGTGATCGGGTAATTCCAGCCAACCTAGAGAGGTAGCTAATCAATTGCCCAAGGAACGGTGGACTCACCGATAAACCCTCCACTGTGATCCAGGCAACACTTACCGCCGAAAAGGGCGGCTGACCTGGCCTCCAGGAGCGTGCCGACATCCGCTTTCGTCCCCGCCCCAGCCCCGTCGGCGTGCACACCGCCTAAACCGCCAGGTAGATAACACACCCAGGCAGACAGATGCGGCTACAGCCCAGGCCGAGCGGATTCTCTGCACCATGCAAGTCGGCACCCAGATGTTGCGGCCCACAACGTCCAAAGTCCCAAACGACGCTGCGGATCGGCGCCCTCAACCCACGTGCCGTCCATCATCGGGGCCAGTCAGCGCTCGAGCGGTGAGCGGGCGAACCTGCGCGTGAGATTGTCTGCGGCACACAGGTTTTCAGCATCACTCGACATATTTCTCGGGTTCCTGATCGTTCTGCCCGCCAAGGCATTCGGGGCAGGTGCCGTAAAGGTCGATGTGGTGGGTGACGTCGGCGTAGCGGTGCTGACCGGCGATGCGGTCGGTGTGGTGTTCGAGGTCGTCGAGGGTGAATTCTTCGGCACGCCCACAGATTCGGCACAGTAAGTGGTGATGGTGGCGGTCGTTGTCGCGGAGGCGGTACAGGAACTCGCCGTCCTCGGCGCGCTGAACCTCTACGACTTGCTGGTCTGTGAGTATGCGAAGGATGCGGTAGACGCTGGTCAGTCCGGCGCTCAGCGTGGGGGTCGCGCGCAAGTCGGCGTGAAGCTGCTGGGCGCTGCGGAAACGGTCATCGCGCCGCATCACCTCCAGCAGCGCGCGTTGCTGCGGTGTGATGCGGCGGCTCCCGCGACGCCCGGCGGTGGGTTCAGGCGATCGATGATCTGGTGCGGGCATGGGTTCGGGCTTGATATCGGCGGAGATGGTCGAAGAGGACGGCGATGAGATAGCAGGTGGTGGCGACGGACATGATGGTGAAACTGGCGGGCGCGGCGGCGAAGCGGTAGGACAGGGCGATTCCCGCCCACACGGCGCCCACGGCCAGCAGCGCGGAGAGCCAGAACGCTTGCCACGGCCGGTTCGTGAGCCGCGCCGCGGTGGCGGCCGGGGCGGCGAGTAGCCCGAGAACGACGACAGCGCCGACCAATTGGGTGGCCTCGGCCACCGTCGCGCCCACGATTCCCAGGAAGACCGCGCCGAGAAGGCGGACCGGGACACCCGCAGCGAGCGCAACGCCGGGATCGACGGTGGCGAACAGCAACGGACGCGAGATCGCCAAGAGCACCGCGGTGGCACCGACCGCGATCAAGGTGGCCGTCACGGCGGCGGAAGCGCTGATCCCGAAGATGCTGCCGAACAGCACATTCACGTTCGCGCTGCCGTTTCCGCCGCTGCGGTGGGTGGTGTAGTAGGCCAGGAACAGCACGCCCAGCCCCAGTACCCAGGAGAAGAACGAGCCGATCACAACCTCGTCGGCGCCACCGCGCACACCACCGACACCGAGTGCCACCCCAACTGCCACTGTTGCTACGAAAAGCCCTGCACGCGGGTTGATTCCGGCGGCCAGCGCCGCCATGGCACCGGTATAGGCCACGTGGCCCAGTGCGTCACCGGCGAAGACCTCGCCACGTTGCACGACGAAATAACCGGCCAGTCCGCACAGGATCGCTACCGCTGTTCCGGCGAGCAGCGCATGGTCGATGAAGGGATGCGCGAGCATGGTCGACACGGCGTTCACGCGGCCACCTCCGCCACCGCGTGGTGGGTCCGGCCTGGGTGCAGGTGTCCGCGCCGATCGAGCCACGTCCTGAGGCCCGCGCTCGCCAGGTAGCACGTGAAAGCGAAAGTGCTGACCCAGAATCCGATCGGATACGGGGAGAAGTACGCGAATCCCATGCCCAACCAGGTCACTACGACGGCGATCGCGACCGACACCGCGACGCCGAGCCCGGGATGGCTGGTGAGTCGGTGCGCGGCGGCCGCCGGTGACACCAGCAGCGCGAAGACCAGCAGGCTGCCGGTGACCTGACTGGTACCCGCCGCCGCGACACCGAGCAGTAGCATGAACGCTGCTGCGACCAGTCGCACCGGAACTCCCTGGGCTGCAGCGGTTTCCGGGTCCAGCGAAGCCCACAGCAGCGGCCGCCCGAGCAAGGCCAGCACCAGCAGGCACGGCACGGCCGCGATCAGCAGCACAGTGACCTGCTGAGAGGTGATGCCGGCGATGGTGCCGAACAGCAGATTGGTCAGACCGGAGAGGAACCCCTTGTAGAGGCTGACGAACAGCATTCCCGCGGCCAGCGCGTATGCCTGCACGGTGCCGATGACGGCGGACTGCTCGCCGGTGCCGCGCGAGCGGGCTGCCTGGGGAAGTGCCGCGATCACGAGCGCGGTCACGATGCAGGCGGCGAAATACCCGTACCCTGCGCCGATTCCGAGCCAGGTGGCAGCGGCCGCGCCGGGGAACCCGACCACGGCCAGGGTGTGCCCGGCGAAGCTTTCCCGCCGCAGCACCATCATCCAGCCGATCGCACCGGCCGCCACCGCGACGATGGTTCCCGCGCGCAGCGCATTGACCATGAACGGGTAGGACAGCAGCTGCCGCAGATCCTGCACCAGGTTCCAGGTGGCGACCGGGTTCATCGCTCGGGCCTGGCTATCGAAGCGGTGGCGGTGTGCCCGGGTGGCACGTCGGGCTGCCCGACCACGAACAACCGCCCGGTGCTGTCGCGCAGCACCTCGATCGGGATGCCGTAGAGCGCCGAAAGTTTCTCCCCGGTGATCACTTCCGCGGGTGTGCCGGTCAGAGCCTGTCCGCGCGCGACGTATACGAGGCGATCGAGGTAGGGCAGGATCGGGTTCACGTCGTGGGCGACCATGACGACCGCGACCTGCTCCTGTCGGCAGATGTCGCGGATCAGCGCACTGATACCGGCTTGGCTGGGCACATCCAGGCTGTCGAGCGGTTCATCGAGCAGCAGCAGTCGAGGGCGCCGGATCAGCGCCTGTGCGATGAGCAACCGTTGCTGTTCACCGCCGGAGCACTGCCCGATCGGGCGGTGCGCGTACGCACTCGCCCCGACGAGGTCGATCACTTCTCGCAGACGCTGCTGGCGTGCCCGATATCGTTCGGGGGTAACAAGTTTCGAGAGCCAGGGAATTGGTGTTCCCCACCGCGCCCCGTCCAGGCCCAGGCGCACGATATCGATGCCGCGGATGCGTAGGCTCGTATCGAAGGCGCGCCGCTGCGGCAGATAGCCGATGCCTGAATTGCGCCGGCCTACGGGGCCACCGAGTACCTCGACGGTGCCCGCCACGGTCGGCGTCAGACCGAGAATCGTCTTTATCAGCGTGGATTTGCCCGCACCGTTCGGGCCGAGCACGGCAATGAACTGCCCGGTTGCGACCTCCAGGGACACGTCCGACCAAATGGTTCTGCCACCCACCGCCGCCGCGGACCCCCTCATGCGGACCACGGGAGCGGGGACGGAATCCGGCGGCGGGACCGCGATCTCGGTCATCGCGGTCCTCGCCTTCGTGCTGGTCATCTACTTGCCGGTCGCCTGGTGCAGCGCGTCCTGCAACGCCGTCAGCTGGCTCGATTGCCAATCCTGGAACGACGCATTCTCCGGCGCAAGGGTTTCGGTGACCGTCGACACCGCGATGCCCTGCTTCTTCGCCGCGTCCACCTGCGCCTGCACGTCCGGGGTGCTGTTCTGGCTGTTGTAGACGTACACCTTCAGTGCCTTGGCGGCGATCTGCGCATCGATGGTGGCCTTGTCGGCCGGGGCCGGGTCGGTGCCCTCGCTGATCGCCTTCAGGAACTCCGGCGGGGTGATCAGGTTGAGGCCCAGTGCCTCCGAGAGCGGCGAGAAGATCGACTCGCTCGCGCCGACCGGGGTGCCCGCGTACTTGGTTTTGATAGCGGTGACGAGGCTCTTGTACTTCGACAGCGTCACATCCAGGAACTGGGTCTTCTGCGTATCGAAGTAGGCGGCATCGGACGGGTCGGCCTTCTTGTAGTCGGCGGTGATCGCGTCCACCACTTTGGTGACCGAATCGGGCGAGTACCACTGGTGTGGGTTGCCGTCGTCGGCAACACCGAGCTGCTTGCCGACATTGAGCTCGGTACGATCGTTGCCCGGATTGGCCGCCAGCAGCTTGTCCGACCAGGCGTCGTAGCCGATTCCGTTGGCGATCACCACTTTCGCGCCCGCGATCGTGCGCGCATCCGCCGGTGTCGGTTCGTAGGCGTGCGGATCGGTGTCCGGGTTGGTGATGATGCTGGTTTCGTGCACCTTGTCGCCGCCGAGCTGGGCCGCGATGCTGCCCCAGGCGTTGATCGTCGCCACCACTTCGAGTTTCCCGCTACTGCCGCCCGTATCGGACGAAGTATTCGACGAACTACACCCCGCCACGACCGCGGTAACCGCGACCGCCCCCATTGCCGCTGCCATCACGCGTTTGCTGTTGCCCGGTCGAGCCATCTTGCATCCCTCATCAGATCTTGAAACTGGAAATCATTATCATCAAGGTAGCAGCCGGATCGCCGATCGTCCAAGCGAGCTTGACGTGTCCATCCGGAGGCGCATGGCAGTGAGTGGATGTCCATGAAGAACGGCCGCAATCGAGCCAATCCTATTGCTGCGCTTGATCTCCCACGATTGCTTCTGGTTCGACCCTCCAGTCCCGTGGAGGCTTCAGTGGGGTGCACGTCACTGTTTCTGGTTGCGCATTGACATTCACGCAACCCCCCCTCATGATTACCGGCATTGACAACCATGTTCATCAAGCAGCGTCGACAACCCCTCGCTGAGCCGTTCCGCGCGTATATCAAGTCTGTCGCGGCTCGCACTGATGCATGCCCGAACGGCTCTCGTATCATGTTGCGCGACTGTGTAATTCGCCCGGATAGCCCTTTGATCTCCGGTTTCAGTGACCCCGGTACGGCTGCGCTGTTCCCCCTGCCCGCATCGCAATTCCGAATTCCACGAAGAAAGAATCCTGATGAAGTTCCGTAATATCGCCGCGACCGCCACCATCGCTATCGCTGCTCTGTCGATCACCTCTGTCACCGCGAATGTTGCTTCCGCGCAACCGGATTCGTTGAGCAACAGCTCCGTCTCCACCGACATCGCGCCCGGGATCCATTACAAGGCGAACATTGTCGACCATTCGGTCGTCATTGCCACCGATGCGGGTTCGCTGGCCGTCAAGGACAACCAGGTCCAGATCGTCGACAACTCCGGCGCGGCGGTCGCTACCCTCCCGCTGAGCTACCAGGCGAACGGGAAGTCCTTCCCGATCGCGGCTCGGATTGACGGCGATACCGCCACTCTGACCCCGAACACCGATCCGGCTGCCGCGCAGCCGATCACGCCCGGTGCCCCGGTTATCAAGCAGGTCGACGCCACCGCCAACGCCAACTTCAACCAGGCCATCAGCAACCTCGCCAACGAGGTCTCGGTTGGTGTGGCGATCGGTAGCCTCATCGGCACCGTGATCGGCGCGGGTATCGGTTGCATCGCGGGCGGTGCCATCCTCGGCGCGGGCGCTACCGCCGCGACCATCGGCACCCTGACCATTCCGGGCGCCATCGGCGGCTGCCTGGTCACCGGCGCGGCCGCCGCCGCCATCGGCCTGGTGGCCGGCACCATCTTCATCGGCGGACCCGTCGCGGCCGTAGCCCTGTTCCAGTTCTTCAACGACCTGGCCACCCCGCCTGCCCCGGCTGCCGCTCCGGCCCCGGCGGACGCGGCTGCGCCCCCTGCTGCCTGAGTAATCCGCATAGCTGGCGGAGTCCTCGATAGGCCACCGCCGGCTGTCGGCATTCCGGTCCCGCACAAACGATTTCAGCAAGTAGGTGGTCGAGGGTGCCGATGCCAGGTGGTGGAGAATCGAGGATCGCCCGCTGCTCTTCGATTCTTCAGTTGCAGCACGAGCAATCGTGGTCAGCGGGTTGCCTAGCGGCAGGGAGAGCGCCCGGTGACGGGCAGCAGGTGTCGCCACGCCAGGCGTTGATGCCTTCCCTGATGGCGATGACCGCGATGACCAGAGCCGCGATCGGGTCCGCCCACGACCAGCCGAACAGGCTGTTGAGGAGCAACCCGATCAGCAGTACCGCCGAGAGGTAGGTACACAGCAGGGTTTGCTTGGAATCGGCTACCGCAGAGGCTGATCCGAGTTCGCGCCCGGCGCGGCGCTGCGCCCACGAGAGCACCGGCATCACGGCCAGGCTCACTGCCGCGAGCATGATGCCGATCATGGAGTGTCGGGCCTCACCCACACCGAGTAGTCCGCGCAGCGAGTCGACGCTGACGTAGGCAGCCAGCGCGAAGAACGAGAACGAAATGACCCGCAGGGCAACCCTTTCCCGCTTTTCGGGGTCTCGCGCGGCGAACTGCCACGCGATCGCCGCAGCGGAGGACACCTCGATGACCGAGTCCAAGCCGAACCCGATCAGCGCGGTCGAGGACACGCGCGTGCCCTCGCTCAGCGCGATGATCGCCTCGATCACGTTGTAGGAGATCGTCGCCGCGACGAACCAGCGGATGCGGCGAGCCAACAGCGCCTGCCGCTGTGGTCCGGGCCTGGCCAGGGCGGTTGCCGCGGGAAGCGGTGGGATGCCCAACGTCTGCGACATCAGCAGCACCCCTCGGTCTGCGAATCGGCGCAGTACGCCGGATCGACGGCCAGCACCAACCCCGTCAGATCATCGAGCGCTGTCCCGATCCGCGCGTCCGCGAGTTCGTAGCGGGACCGGCGCCCCTCCGGCACCGCCACCACGAGGCCGCAACCACGCAGGCATGCAAGGTGATTGGACAGGATCTGGCGCGAAACGCCGATCAGGTCGGCGAGATCGGAAGGATAGCTCGGTGCCTGCCGAAGACTCAGCAGGATTTGGGTACGGGTCGGATCGGAGAGCGCGTGCCCGAAGCGGGCCAGCGCATCACGGTGCAGCAGGGTATCCACGCACTCACGATACATTAGAATCTGTATTCAGAAAGCGATGAACCATTCGGGACCTGATTAGGAAGTTCGACCTGCCATGACCCCCGGACCGCGCTGATGGAACCGGCCACCCATCGGTGGCCGGTGGCGGGCTCGTCCCAGGACGCGATTAGTCGATTTCGGGTGGGGCGATTTAGGTCGGCGCGAAGGCGCGGGCTCGCTCGCCGGGTGTCGACTGGCAGTGCCTCGGTGGGCGCGAGCAGCAGTGTCGTCGTGATGCGAAGGATCAGCTGCACCGCATGTTCGGCGGCCTCGACGTCCATCGTTTCGCTGATCAGTAAAGAGCTGTGCGCGAACGACACTCGCACCGCCAACTGCGTGACGTCATCCTTCGGCCGGACCGCAACCCACGGGCCGCCCTGCGCAACGGGGCTCAATCGTTGCCCTTCACGCCCCCCGCTGTAACGCTGGTCACTCCCGCGATGGGTCATCGAGCGAGACGCAGTCCGAGCCTCGCATTTATTGACAATATGTGATGTCATTTCATTGAAGAAAGGTCGCGGTCGCCGCATTCAGCCGTGACCGATCCGCACCTGAAATACCAACGCTCACCTCGAATGCCCATGCGCACCACAGGAGTCCTCATGTTCGGCCCAGGATCATTGTTATACGAGTCTTATGGCGATCGGCGCGGTTACCTGGTTGCGCCCGTCGAAGGGCTGCTGCAACTGATGTACCCCCCGCTCGGTCGCGGCGTCGAGCAGCACTCCGCGTTTTCCGACGAGCCGCTACAGCGGTTGTTCCGATCGGTACCACAGATTCAGGCCACTATCTTCGACGGTAGGTCAGCTGCGGAAACGGCACATCGGGTCCGGGACTTCCATCGAGATATCAAGGGCGACATGGCCGATGGCACCCGCTACCACGCACTTGATCCGGAAACCTACTTCTGGGCGCACGCGACCTTCATCGACGCTGCCTTCCGGACCAGTGATCTGTACTTCACTCGGTCCTACAGCAACGAAGAGAAGGCCGCGATCTATCGCGAGGGCGTGCAGTGGTGGCAGATGTACGGCATGTCCGCCCGGGTCGTTCCCGCGACGTACCCGGAGTTCCGCGAGTACTGGGACCACATGCTGCACAAAGTGCTCGAGCCAACCCCGTCCGCGCGTGGACTTGTCGATTTCTTCCGGTCCCCCGGCAGTATGCCGCAGCCATGGGTCCCGAACTGGTTGTGGCGCATGGCAGGACCGGCCGGGAGCCAGGCATGGTTGCGGGTAGGCGCCGGGGCCCTGCCGCCGGTCGTCCGTGAGATGTTCGATATTCCGTGGACCCGGGCGAATCAGATCGCGTTCGACGCGTTCCGTACCACCGTCGCCTACACCTGGCCCGCGGCGCCCTATCCCCTGCGCATCATGCCCCGCGCCCGCGCCGCCTACCGCCGTGATGGGCGCCTCGGCCTTGCCGCGGCCCGCGAACTCGTCGTCTCCGGACGCGGCGCCGAGGCTCCCGCCGCCTGAACCCGGCAATCGCATGCCGACCCAACGTCACACCGCGCCCCGGCAGGCACGGTCTCGAACCATGGTGAGCCAGATCATCGATGCAGGTGAGACCGTGCTCATCACACACGGTTACGAGGCCGCCTCGACCAACCGGATCGCCCACACCGCCGGCATCAGCCCGGGCTCGCTGTACCGGCACTTCCCGAACAAGGACGCCATCGTCACCGCAGTCGTCGACCGCTACAACGACGAGGTCGTCACCACTCTGCGAAGGTATGTCTTCGACAATCTCACCCAACCGCTCGAAATCGCCGTCCCCGCAATGATTTCGGTGCAGCTCGACGCACTCGCCGACCGGCCCGAGCTGCTGCGCGCGGTGATGGAGCAAACCCCGCGCCTCAGCGCTTCCGGTACCGTCTTCGCCTTCGAACAACAGATATCCGAGGTGGCCCGCACCGTTCAGCATCTGACGATCCGCTACATACTCGATCGGCCCGCGATGGTCCGCGCCCACTTCGTTGCCGACCTCACGCGCCTGGTACGCAACTTCGTTCAGGAATGACCGACCGTCGCAGATGCCTGCCCCGAGCGGTTTTCGCCTACTCCGGTCCGGGACCGGCCGACACCTCGATGATTGCCGGGAAGTAGGTTCGCGCGAACCAGCGGGCGTGCTCGTCGGTGTCGATGGGAAGCGCATCGGTCGGGACCATCAGCAGGGATGCGGTGACTCGCACCAGCATTTCCGCGGCGCGCAACGCGCCGTCGAGCGGTAGCGAGTCACCCGCGATGGTCATGGCGATCGCGGCGCGGATCGGCTCCATCTGCGCCGTACTGTCGGTGAAAAACGAAGTGAGCGTTTCGGGTTCGTACTGCTGCAGCGCGATCACCAGCGGATGCCTACGGCATTCGCGCACCCCCAGGACAAAGGCTTCGGCGGCACGGTCCGCCGGGTCGGTCCTGGTGAGGACCCGGCCACTGATGGCGACGAAGAACGACACCACCTCGCGCACCACGACCTGACGCACGATTTCGTCCTTATCGCCCAGCCGCCGGTAAACGGTCGGCCGGGACACCGCAGCGCGCCGGGCGATATCGCCGACGGAGGTGCGCCGGAAACCGTGTTCGATGAATTCGGCGCGGGCGGCATCGAGCAGTCGGCCGTGTTCGGCATCGGTGGCGAGCCCCGCCCCGAACAGCTGCTCGATATCGATGCCTGCGTGCGTCATGCAGCGAGAATAACGTCCGACAGGCCCCCAACGGGCACCGCTATCGGCGGACACTTAGAAATGTTTGTCTCAACGCCTGCACCGGAAGGGTCTCCGAGTACCCTCGGGCCATGGCGAGGATGGCTCAGTCACGCGCGGGGCGCGCCGCACAGCTGGGCGGCCTTGCGGGCACACAGGCCGCCCGGCTCGCCGCGCAGAAGACCGGCGATCTCGTCCGCTCCGATGCCCGCGCCGAGGCCGCCGCACGGGCTCGCCGCACCCTCTTGACGCAACAGCTGGTCGCCACGCTGGGCACCATGCGCGGGGTGGCGATGAAGCTCGGCCAAATCCTCTCGCTGGTGGATATCGGTATTGTGGGCCCAGAGAATCGCTCGGTGTTCCAGACCGCGCTGGCGACCCTGCAGGACAATGCGCCCCGGGTGCCGTGGACCGAGATGCGCGGCCATCTCGAAGGCGAATTGGGCGGCCCGCTGGATGAGGTCTTCGCCGAATTCGAACCCGAGCCGGTGGCCGCGGCCTCGATCGGCCAGGTGTATCGGGCGCGGCTCACCGACGGCCGCCAGGTGGCGGTCAAGATCCAGTATCCCGGTATCGAAGCCGCTGTCCTGGCCGATCTGAAGAATCTGCGCACCCTGCTGACCGTCTACCGATTCGTCCATCCGGCCCTGGACACCGCAGCGCTGGCCGACGAGTTCGCGGAGCGGATGCACGAGGAACTGGACTACCGGATCGAGGCGCGCCACACCGGACTGCTGGCGGGAGCCCACCGCGGCCATCCCTTCATCCGAATCCCCGATGTCATCGAATCAATGTCGGGCAGAAGGGTTCTGGTCACCGAGTGGCTCGACGGCCGGCCGCTGCGCGATATCTACACCGGCCCGCAGGCCGAACGTAATCGAGTGGCGGAGATCGTGTTCCGCTTCTACGCAGGCACCCCGTATCGCCTGCGCCACTACAGCGGCGATCCGCATCCGGGCAATCTGCTGCTGCTCGACGACGGCGCGGTCGGCTTCCTGGATTTCGGCCTGTGCAAGACGATCGACGCCCGCACGGCCGAGGCCGAATTGGCGGTCCTGCGCGCCGGAATCGACGGCGATGCCGCGCTCGTGCTGGAGCTGATGGAATCGCGGGGCTTCGCGCGCAGTTCGAAGATGTCCGAGCAGGCCGCCTACGAAACCTTCCTGCGCGTGTTCGGCTGGTATCTCTGCGACCGCGAGGCGGATATCAGCCAGGAGAACGTGAAGGATCTGGTGGCCCTGCTGAGCCGCTCCGGCGATTCGACCGGGGTTTCGGTGCGCCCCTTCAATCTTCCGGCCGATCACGTCCTGCGCGGCCGCGCCGAAGTGCAGCTGCTGGCCATTCTCGCCCAATTGGAACCGCGGATGAACCTGTACACGATCGCCCGCGAGTGGATCTTCGATGCCCCGCCGGTGACTGAACTCGGCCGCGCACAGCGCGAATGGGAGCTCCGCCGCTAACCCTCCGGGACCGACCTTGAACGGTCTTCGAATTCTGCCTTCTTGACACAGTGTTACAACGACATATTTTTGTATCACTGCCACAGGAAGGGTCAACATGAAGACGCTGCACAACCTCGGCCCCTCGCCCGAGCACGAGCAATACCGAGCACTGCTGCCGCAGTTCTGGGAGCGGGTCGACGAGCAGGGCTGGCCTGGTGGAAACCGCAGTGTGGGAGTGTCCTGCCGCCGCGATCAGCATCCTCTGAAGAACGCCGCGAAACCCATGGTTGACCTTTCGCTCCACAATTGACAATATCTGATGTCATTATCGCGTTTCGGCGATGGTGGCATGCGGAGGAGCGCGAGATGGCCGAGGACATCGTTGTCGAGGTCGACCAGGAGCTGTGTCTGGGGTCCGGGTTCTGCACGAGGATGGCACCGGAAGTTTTCGAGCTTCCTGATGACGTGGTTGAGCTGCGTGATCACGCCCGCGGCACGACCGGTCCGGTAGCCGTACCGGACCGGTTCGCCGAGGCCGTGCACTCCGCCGAGCTGGGTTGCCCGGCGGCGGCGATCGCGGTGCATTCACCTCACTAGGTCGCGGTAATAGACAACTTTCGTTGTAAATCTTCAGAAGTACCCGGAAGGACATCGCAATGGTGCAAGTGCTGGCAAGCAGCTGGGGGTCGCCACCGATCACTGAGGCGGGGACGGTGGCAGCCTGGCTGCTGCTCGGGGTGGCCATTGCCTCGGTGGTCGGTGCGCTGATCTTCGCGGCCGGACTGGTCATCGCCAAGGACCGGGAGACCTCGGTGCTGTTCTGGCTGGTCACGGCGGGCGCGGTGGTGGTGTTCTCGTTCTATGTGGAGCCGTGGCTCGATTTCATCGGTGCGACAACGTATCTCACCAATGTCTTTGATCCCGTCGTGACCATCGTGGACCGGCCGATCCCCTGGCATGTGGTGCTGACCTACTCCGGCGGCATCGCACCCGCGACGATCATCGCGTACCTGATCATCAAGCAGGGCCGGTCCGCCAAGGTGCTGTTCGCCTGGGCCGCTTTCATCTCCGTCGCCGAATGCATCGGCGAGATGATCAGCTGCCACTACGGCGTGATGCTGTACTACAGCAATAACGCTCTGGTGCTCGGCATTCCGATGCCGAGCCTGGTGCAGAACGGCGGCATGTTCGTCCTCATCGGCTGGGCGATGGCGGCCATGCTGCCGCATCTGCACGGCCGGCGGCGAATTGTGGTGGTGCCGTTCATCGCTCCCGCGGTGTACCTCGCCTACACACTGCTGTGCACACTGCCGAGCTACTACGCCATACACAACAACGCTTCCTCGGCTGTCTCGTGGACGCTGGCGATCGTGTCGACGGCGTTGAATCTGGGGGCCGTCATCTTCGCCGGATACGCACCTACCGTCACCCGGCTGCGTGCAGCCGCACAGTCCGGAGATACGGCGAAACACACTGTCGCCCAGCCCGTTCAGACGACCGAGGCAGCCGCATGAACACTCCGCAGCGAGACAGGTACGCACTGACGCGCAATCCCGCACGCGCGGTACGCAAGTCGATCGTCGCCAAGCGCCGCAATCTCCTGTTGCCGCCGGGACCGGTCGGCCGGCCAGTGACCGGCGTGCTGCGCGAGTTCACACGCGATCCGTTCGAATATCTGCGCGGTTGCGCCGCCGAATACGGCGACATCTTCCGGCTGCCGACACCGGTGCTGGATATGGTCGTCGTCAATACTCCCGACCTCGTCCGCTACATCATGAGCGACGTCGAGAAGTACACGATGATCGGGCATTACGCGCCTGCCGCGCACAGGATCCTGGGCCGGACCATTCCGCTGCTGGAGGGCGATCCGCTGCGGCAGCGGCGCAAACTCATCACGCCCATGTTCAAGCACAGCTCACTCAACGAGCTGGCCGATGAGATCGTGGACGAATTCGCCACCCGCATCGACAAGTGGGGCGAGTGGGCCGATTCCGGCGAGACGGTCGATCTGCAGCACGAGATCGCCTGGCTGACCATGCCCGCATTCATGCGCGCCATGTTCGGGATCACGCCCTCGGACGCGGAGATCGAGCAGCTCGACCACGATCTGCGCCTGCTGCTGAGCTCCTTCGCCGCGGCCGTATTCCTCAGTCCCATACCGAAAATGGTGCCCTTCCCCGGCCGGGACACCCTGCCCGCCGCCTGGTGGCGCATCTCCCGCTGGATCGAGGATCAGATCGAACGCCGCCTGACCCAACCGGTCGACAAGGTCGACATGCTGCAGGTGCTGCTGGACGCACGCAATGAGGACGGCACACCGATCAGCCGCAAAGATCTGATAGCCGAGCTCGCCATTCTGATCGCAGGCGGCTACGAGACCGTGGTGGCCTCGGTGTCGTGGACCCTGGCGCTGCTCGCCGACGATGCCGAAGCACGGGAGCAGCTCATCGCGGAAGTCGATGAGCTGCACGGTGAGCGGCCCGAATACGCCGACCTGAAGCGGCTGGAGTGGGTCAAGGCCTGCTTCGACGAGGGCCAGCGCATGCAGGGACATCCGTTCCATCCGCGCATCGCCCTGCACGACGATGTCATCGACGGGCATTTCATCGCGCGCGGCACCATCATCGGCGTCTCGGTCTACGCCCTGCATCGTGATGAGCGCTGGTGGCCCGAGCCGGACAGGTTCGATCCGTCACGGTTCACCGATCGCGCGGTGGTGGCCGCACGCCCGGTCAATGCCTTCATCCCGTTCGGGACCGGACCACATCGCTGCATCGGTTCCCAGCTCGGATACATGAACGCGCAATTCATTCTCACGCTGTTCTTCCAGCGCTATCGGATGAAGACCGCGCCCGGGTGGAAACCGAAGCACGCCTCCACCTTCTCCACCACCATCGAGGGCGGCCTGCCGGTCACCCTGGAGCGCGTGCCGGTGCCGCACCCCGCCTGATCCGAAACCAGTGGGGCCGATCGCTTTTCACGATCGGCCCCACCGTGTTTCTCGCGCTCAGGACGGATCCGAACCGGTGACCTTCCGCCGCCAGACAACGGCTTCGTCGATAAAGCTCACCAGATAGTCGACCAACTCCTCGGCGGACATATCGAGCCGATCGTCGACCCACGCCATGAGCACCTCGGCGGCGGCGCCGGCCATCGCGATAGTGGTGATATCGCCCATGACCGGGTCCACGGCCTCGGAGCCGCCGTTCATGAACTGCGTCATCATCGGCAGCGCCGCGACGACCATATTGTTGGATTCGGGATTCTCCAGCCACATGGTCATCAACCAGGTGGTCCCGTAGAGCATCTGCTGCCGCACCTTGGCCAGGGCGCCGCCGGCCCGTTCGGGCTCGATGAACAGGATGCGCCCCACCCGGGGGTCCTCATCCATGATCGTCACGAGTTCCTTTGCCACCGCCCGCAATCGGGCCTGGCCCTCGTCGATGCCGACCGCCTTCAGGAACAGCCGCCCCGCGACCTGCATGGCGACCGATTCGACGACCGCCTTGGCGAAGGTGTCGAGGTTTTCGAAACTCTCGTAGAAGTAGCGCTCGGTCAGCTCCGCCTTGCGGCAGACGTCCCGGACCTTGGTCTCCGCGATCCCGGACTCGCCGATGACCGAGATCCCCGCCTGCAGGAACGCCTCGCGGCGGGCCTGCACGCGGTCCTCTTTGCTCATACCCGCGAACCGATGGGGCCGCCGGGCGGCGCGGGTCGGTTGCGATGTCATGGGGTCGATTATCTCCTATCGCGGCGTGGTGGCGTGGAGGGTGACCGCTCCGGGGACCGCGACGGCGGCCAGCGCGGTATCGAGCAGCCTGCTGATATCGATCGATCCGGACGAATTCACGGCCGCACTGATCCCGGGCAGCGCCGAACCCGCGAGCTTGCGCACATCGGGGCCGACCTTGTCCTCGAAGCCCTGCAGTTTGCCGAACAGGACCAGCGGTCCGACCTGCACGACCCGCGGATAGTCATTCGTCTGCATCATATCGACCGCGGTTTGGGCCAAGGTCGCGAAATTGACCCCCAGCATGCGCGCCGGATCGCTGACCTCGGCGATGGTGGGTCCGACCGCACCGCTGCGACCCAGCACCTCCTGTCCGTCGGTGAGCAGATCGCGGATCGAACCGGTGCTCATCAGCAGCGTTGAGGCCAGCAGCGCACTGGCCCGAGACAGATTGTGCACCACCTCGATATCGGCGGGCAGGGCCGAGTCCAGTTCGCCGACAAGGGAGTTCGCCGTATCCGGTGCGATGCCGTTCATCATCCGAGTGAGCGCGGCCGACAGGTCGCCGAAGTTGCACGGCACCGTCGATTGCGCGGCGCGAATGTGCTCGCCTTCGGAGAAGTACGGTCCCGCTGTGGATTTCGGCAGTACCGCGACATAGCTCTCCCCCAGCGAGGACAGGCTTTCGATGCGGAAATCGCTGTCGGCGGGAATCCGATAGCTGTCGCTGTAGCCGAAATCGATCTCCACACCGTCTGCGGCGGCCTTGACCGCACTCACCTGACCGATGGGGACGCCGCGCATCAGCAGCTTCGAACCGGCGACAAGGCCATTGGCGTCACTGACGGCCAGCACCGCGTGACGCTGATCGGAGGTCGGCAGCCAGTGCACACCCTGACCGCCGATGGCGACCACCGAAAAGGCCAGCAGTGCCAGCAGTGCGGTGACGGACAGCACGTTCTTGATCTTCACCGGACGGCTCCCAGCATTCTGAGCAGATTCGCGACGTCATCGAGGTGTTCGGTGCCGTCGGCGGTGACGAGGGAGGTGACATCGACGCTGGGCTTGCTCAGCAGCGGCATCAGGGTGGTCTGCAGGAAATGCTGCACGCTCGCACCGGTGTCGGCGAATCCCACACCGGTGCTCGACGCGCCCTCGAGGGTGTTCGCGAGCGAATTGATCATCGGCACCAGCCAATTGCCGCCGGTGTAGACGCTGCCCACCGACGGCAGCAGAATGCCGATATTGGCGATCAGCAGCCGCAGATTGGCCCACAGCTTCATGGCGTGCGAGGACAGGATGTTCTCGAGGTCGGGGACGTGCCGGTTCACCGCCTGCGCGAAACCGGCTGCGCTGGTGAACATGCGGTCGAGGTCGGTGGTATCGGCGGCGAGGCTGCGCACATCGGCGGCCAGGGTACCGGCGACCTTGCGCACCCCGTCGGCGGTCGGCGGCAGGGCCGCGTTCACCTTGCCGATGGTCTGCTCGATGCGCTGCACCGAGCCCGTGCCGAGGAAGTTCGCCAGCACCGCGAGGGTGTCCTCCAGCGGTGCGGGCGCTACCGTGTGATCGCGGCCGATCCGCGAATTCGGTTTCAGTGCGGCATTGTTCGCGTCCGCACCCGGCCGGTCGATCTTGATGTAGGCGTCACCGAGCACGGTGTTCTGGGTGATGGTCGCGGTGCTGTCGGCCGGAATCGCGATACCGTCGTCAACTTCCACCCCGACTGCCACCGCGCCGTCGCGCAGATCGATGCTGCGGACCGTTCCGACGGCCGCGCCGTCGAACGACACCTTCGCCCCTGCGGGCAGATTCAGCGCATTGGTGAATTCGACGGTGAGCGGATATCCGTGCCGGGTGAGATCACTGGGCATCGGCAGATTCGCCGGATTCGCCGAGCAGCCGGCCAGCGCTGCGGTAGTCGCCGCCGCTATGATGACGACGAGGGTGTGGCGCACATTTCTCACTGGGGTACAACACCTTTCAGCACCAGTTGCAGCAGATCGGTGACTGATAGCTCCGGCTGTCCGGGTATTGTGGTCAGCCGGAATTTCGGCCCCACTACTGAAATCGGCTGTCCGGCCGGGCCATTGGTCAGTGCGCTGATCGAACCGGCCAGCACCGGAAGCGAACTGGCCAGTTTGCCGATGCTGTCCTCCCCTGTTGCCGCGAGATGCAGTGCTGCGGCGACGGTGTCGAGTCCCGGCCACAGCAGATCGCCGTAGCGCTCCGCGAGGTCCAAGCACAGATCCATGGCGCCGGGCAGGCCGTCGAAGATCTTGGTGATGGCGGGGAAAACCTGCATGGCAACGGCATCGATGCCGGGCGGCGCGGTGGCCAGCGCGGATTCCACATCGTCCCAGTGCGCGCGGGTGGCGGCCAGCAGTGGCGCGGTATCCGCGAGCATCTGACCCAGGGTCGCCGTCGCATGGTCCGGGTCAGCGACTGCGCGGGCCAGGCTCGCCATCGCATCACCGGCGGCCGTTCCATTGCCTGCCAACTGGCTCGCGAGATTGTCCACGGCCCGGTTCGCGGTATTGCCCGCACCGGATCGGGTGATGCCGTCGATGAGACCGGCTGTGGACGCGGTGATCTCGGAGATGCTCTTGGGAGTTGCGCTGTCGGACAGCGGAATACAAAGTCCGGGAGCCAATTTCGGCCCGCCTCCGGCGCTTCCGACCAGCTCGAGGCTGCGGTCGGCCAAAATCGAGGTCGATCGGGTCACCGCCTTGACCGGACCGGAGATCGACTGGTCACCGTCGAGGGAGAAGGTGACCTTGACTCCGGCGCCCTCTGGATCGGCCCGCTGCACCGTCCCGATCTGCACACCCATCCTGGTCACGAAATTGCCGGGGTACAGCCCGATCGTGTCGGGCATGATCGCGCAGAACCCCGGGGTGCTGCGCGAACCCGTATCGGTGGCGACGGTGACGCCGACCGCGAGTACGACGGCAGCGATGGCCGTCAGCACGAACAGTCCTCGGTAGCGGCGGAGCATCAGCAGCTCCTTCCGGGAATCGGTACGCACAGGTCGGTGGCCAGCACCTGATCACCGCCGGCGAGGCGGACTCCATCGGGGCCGAGCAGCGATTGCAGGTAGTTGATGAAGGTCTGCAGCCGGCCTATGAGGCCGGGCAGATCGGTGTTCACACCGTGCGCCGCGGTGTCGAGCTGCTGCACCGCGTTGTACACCTCGTCGCGATGGTTCGAGTAGAAGTTGGTGAGTGTCTTCACCTTGGTGAAGACGTGCGCCAAACCCTCGTAGGCATAGGCGAATTCGACATGGGTGTCATCGAGGACCCGCAGCACGATCGCGGCCTTGCGCAGCATATTGAACAGCACATCGCGCTGATCGCTGAACTTGCTCAGGTACTCCTGCGTCACCGAAAGGCTGGTTCCCACCTGGTCGCGCTGGTGTTCCAGCACTCCGGCGAGCGCCTGCACACTGTCGATCATGGATTTCACCGAACCCGGATTCTCCTCCAGTGCGGTGGCGGCCTTGTCGAGGCCGTCACCGATGGCCGGTGCGTCGAGGCCGGCGATCTTCTGCGGTGCATCGTCGAGCAGTTCGGGCAGGCGGTAGGGCAACTGCACCCGGGCGGCGGGAATCGTCCGACTACCCAGGGGCGCATCGCCCGCGGACACCAGTGCGACGTAGTAGCCGCCGACCGCCGTCAGCATGCGAATATCGACGGCGGTGTCGGTGCCCAGGAATATCGAATTGTCGACAGAGAGCGCCACTTCGACATGATCGGGCCGCAACCGCACCGCACTGACCTTGCCCGCCGGGATGCCGGCCACGCGCACCTCCTCGCCGGAGCGAAGTGCGGCCGCGTCGGTGGTTTCGAAGACTACTTGCTGTTGATGCAGCGGATGCACATAGAGCGCCCCCGCCGAGACTGCGACGACCACCGCCGTCCCCACCGCGATCACACCGATGAGCACATGCCGCTGATCGGAGCTCCGGCTGCTCAGATAGGCGCGCACGCGCCGCACGAGTCTGGTTATCGGTTGCACAGCACCACCTGCTGACCGGCCAGCAGTACCTGCACGCCCTGCGGCAGCGCCGCGGGACCATTGCTGCATCGGGTGTCGATTCTCGCCGCGGTGAGCTGCTGCAGTCCCGACAGCATGGGCGGGAGCATGCGCAGCGTCTGCGGGGCGTCCTGCAGTTGCGCGAGTGCGGTTTTCAGCAACGCGTCCAGATCGGTGCCTTCACGAAGTCCGAGTCCGTCCAGCAGCCGATTGACCGAGTCGACGAAGGCCGGCCCATAGGTCGCGGTCGCATAGAACTGGTCGAGTACGGTCATCGTCTTGTCGAGGGCGAGGTCGAAATTCTCGATGAATTCCAGCACACGATCCGACTTTCCCTTCATAGTGTCCGATATCGCGGCGATGTTCTTGACGAGGGTGGACACCACCTGCTGCCGGTCGACGGTGTAATCGGCGAGCTTCTTGACGCTCGCCGCCAGATCCGCCGCACCGGCGCCGTCGCCTTCCAGGAAGGCCGAGACATTCGTGGCCAGCTTGTCGACCTCACCGGGATCGAGGGTGCGCAGCACCGGTTCCAGACCGTGGAACAGCGTGGTGATGTCGAAGGACGAGGTGGTCATCTGGGTGGTCGCGTGCCGCACCGGCCCGCCGGGGCCTGCGCCGGGGGTGGTTTCGCTGTAGTCCAGATAGCGTGAGCCGCTGAGGTTCTGGTATTTCACCGCCAGATGTGAGGCGGTGGTCAGCCGATAGCGCTGCTGCAGCGCGAATCCGACCACAGCGATATTCCCGCCGCCCTGACGCCGGATGTCTATCGAGCTCACCTTGCCGATCTGCACGCCCTGCATGCGCACGTCCGACCCGACCCGAAGACCGGAGACATCGATGAAATCCGCTGTGTAGGAGGAGGTGTCACCGTGCACGGGATTGCGGAGCGCATTGACGACGCCGACGAAGAGCACGGCCGTGACAGCCGTGGCGATCAGCAGTCGCCACAGCGCCTGGCGTGGCGTGGTGCCCATATCAGTTCCCCCGGGGTAGCGGCAGCGCCGCGGCGAGCGCCGGGAGCTGGTCCAGCACAATGCGCAGCTTCAGCGACTTGTCCTGATCCGGTCCGGTGTACGCCGATTCGAATCCGGACAACACCTGATCGAGCCGGGTACCGAGCTGCGCTTTCTGCAATGTCGACGACACCGGATCCGACACCGTGCGGAGAATCTCGGTCAATGGCGTGAAATCCTGTGTGTGCGAGCCGAGCAGTGCTCCCAGCGGGCCGAAGAATCCGGTGGCGATCAACTGCATGGTGTCGTTCATGGGCCCGAACTTGTTGATGATCGTCTCGGCGCTGGGGACCTCGCGCACGGCCTTGACCGCCGAGATCGCGTCGTCGGTGAACACCGGCAGCGGATCGAGCAGTGTATTCAATTGGCGCAGCTGCACATCCGGCATCCGCTGCTGGGTTTCGGCGAGGGCGTCGGCCACGGTGAACCCGGCCTCGATCAGCGGCGCGAGCGCATCGGTGTAATCGGCGATCCGCCGCACAACCTCGACCATACGATCGGTGACCACACCGTTGACTACCGTCGAGGTGCGGCTCAGTAGCGAAGCCATGGTGAAGTCGCCCTCTGGTGCGCGGTCCAGCCGCAGACCGTCGGTCAGCGCTTTCCCGCCCGCGCCGGGTAGCAGGTTGAGGGCGGAGACGCCGAAGTAGTTCATCGGGCGATAGTCGAAGCCGACTGCATCGGTGAGTCCACCGATCTGATTGCGCTGCAACCCGATACCGATCTCCACCCCCCGCACCTGACCACCGTGCACCGATTCGACCCGGCCCACCTCGACACCGTGCAGCACCACCGTGGAACCGGCGGCAATGCCGTGTCCGAGGTACGCCGTCCGGACGGTGACGTGCAGGACGCCGCCGGGCTCTCGGCCGCTGATCCGCGCCGCGGCGAATATCGCGATCAACAGCACCACCACCGTGACCACACCGGTCAACAGCAGCACCCGCCGTTGCCGTCGTTCTGATCCAGCCAATAATTCCGACATAGTCAATTCACCCCGTGAACACGAATTCCGGTGTGACCCCCCACAACAGGACAGTCAATATCAGGTCGAGCATGATGATCGCCACCAGGCTGGCGCGGATCGCGCGCCCACTGGCGATGCCCACCCCAGCCGGGCCGCCCGAGGCGAAAAAGCCGAAGTAGCAATGGATGAAGGTGACCACCGCACAGAAGAGAACCGCTTTGATCGTCGAATAGATCACGTCCACCGGATCGAGAAATTGCTCGAAATAGTGGTTGTAGGTACCGGCGGATTGGGAATGGACCACCGTCACCACCAACCGGCAGGTGACAAAGCTGACCAGCAGCGTCACCAGATAAGCCGGTGCGACACAGAGCATTCCGCCGATCAGCCGGGTCCCGACCACAAACGGCACGGTGCGCACGCCGAGCGCTTCGATGGCGTCGATCTCCTCCGAGATCCGCATGGAGCCGATTTCGGCCGTCATGCGGCATCCGGCCTGTGCGGCGAAGCCGACCCCGGCGACGATCGGGGCCATTTCCCGAATATTGGCCATACCGCCGACCACACCGGAGAGTGCGCCGAATCCGATGAGATCGAGCCCGGCGAACGCCTCGATCGACACCATCGCGCCGATGGCGACACCGAGGATCAGCATGGTGGTGACGACTCCGCCGTCGACGATGAGCGAGCCGCGACCCCACGCCAGATTGTTCAGCACCCGGAAGGTCTGTGCCCGGTACTGGCGCACCGTGACCGGCAGCAGCCACAGGGTACGGCCGACAAACACTGCGACCCTGCCGATTTCGGCGAACATATCCAGACCGGGCCGGGTGATCCGCCGGGTGATCCGGGCGACTCGCGGCATCGCATGGTAGCGAGAGGGAACGGTGGTACTCATGCGACCTGACTCGGCAGGAACATGGTCTGCAGCTGTGTGATCAACAGCGTGGCCAGGATGATCGCCGTAACACTCAGCACCACCGACGAATTCACCGCATCGGCGACGCCCCGCGGGCCGCCGCGCGTCTCGAGGCCGCGCAATCCGGCCACGATGGCCACCAGTACGGCCGCGACCAAGGTCTTGATCACCGCGACCGCCAGATCGGCGGTGGTGGCGAAGGCGCCGAAGGAGGCCCAGAAACTACCCCGGCTGACGCCGTTGAGTTCGACGGCGACGATATAGGAGGAGCCGACGCCCACCATGACAATGGCGATCAGCAGCATCGGCGAAATCGCAAGCAGGGCAAGGAAACGCGGTACCAGCAGCCGCTGCACCGGATCAACCCCCATGACCCGCATGGCATCGAGTTCCTCGCGAATGGCCCGCGCGCCGAGATCGGCCGCGATCGCCGAGGCGGCGGCCCCGCCCAGCAGCAGACCGGCAGCCAGTGGCGCGCCCTCGCGGATGATGCCCAGCCCGCTGGCCGCACCGGTGAGCGAATCGGCGCCGACCTGGTGGACCAATCCGCCGACCTGCACCGAGACGACCGCGCCGAACGGGATCGCCATCAGCACCGCCGGCACGGCCGTCACCTTCAGCAGATGCCAGGCCTGCTGCAGGAATTCGCCGAACGGAAAGCGGCGGCCGATGATGTCCCGCATCAGATATCGAAGAATCGATACGCCCAGCAGAACCGATCGGCCCAGCGTCGCCGCACTCGTGCGGCCGATACCCCCCACATGATCGACCGGAACATTGAGAATGTCTGCGACTCTGCCCAGCGACGGTGCGCTGTCGAGCTGTGCCATGAGGTCTTCGGTGTCCCCTCGTACGAAAATCTATTTACCGCTCATAGCCGAATCGATGCCGCCCACATCGGTGATCTTCCAGCCCGCGTTCTTATCGATGGTGACGGTGTAGGTCGCGGTCGACTGGACGCCCTCCGGCGCCTGAGTGTTCTTGGTCATGACGCTGACAAAGCAGGTCACGACGTAAATACCGTTCTGCTCCGAACGGACCGACGCGGTGATCGGAGTCGGCGTGGACACCCACTGCAGCGGCACGATGATCTGTTCCATCGAGGACGCCGCCTGCTTGAGCTTGTTCGCCAGCTGCGGTGAGGTGTTCGTGGTCAGCCGCTGCGACCAGGACGGGAGATCCTTGAAGTCCATCTGGGCGGCCCCGACCGAATAGTCACCGGCAACCTGTTCGGCGTGCTTACTGTCGTCGGCCGCCGAGTGCAGCGCCGTGACCTGGGCGCGCGCCGTATCGCGATCGCTCCCCCGCTGATGCGCCATCCAGCCGAGCGTGGCGGTCGCAAGCAGCAGTACGACCACCACGCCGAGCAGCACCACGGTGCTGAGCGGGAGCGATACCGTGCCACCGGTTTTCAGCTTCGGAATTCGCCGCTCGGCAGCCTCGTCCTCGATCTCCGGGCGCTCGAGATCCACCGTCGCCGCCTGTTTCGACATCGTCCACCCTTCATTGTCACCAGCCGACAGAACGTCGCAGACTGACAACACTCCATGTCATTCAGTGTGCTCAAGCTAACAGCCCGGCTACAGGTTGCCTAGAGCAAGTCCCGATTTCGCAGGTTTTCGCAGGCAATGCAGGTCTCGATAGCCACCCACAGACAGTTGACGGCGGACCGTCGGCACCATTAAATGACAATTGTTGATGTCATATATTGAGAACAAGGGGGTAAGAACAGATGCGTGAACCCGTCGGCGAGTTGACTCGCCTCCTTGCGGACGACACCGGCGTTGTCGCCGAACTCACCGCCGAACAGGCCGAGCTGATGCTCACATTCCTACAGCGACAACGGGATTCCCAGCACCGCGAAACCATGGCGGCCATCGACGAAGCGATGGGAATCCTGCCCCGCCTCATCCGTATCCCGGCGAAGAAGATTCTGTTCGGTTAGGACGCAACACAATGCACAATCTGATCACCGAGGTACAGCTGCAACTGCTCGCCAAAACCCTGGGCGTCGCACCGGCCGAGGTCGACGCCTTCGAGGGATTGGGAGCCGAGAAGATCCAGGCCCTGCGCGAACTCGCGTCCGGATATCTGTTCGATGAACTCGCGCCGATCTTCGGCCGTGTCAGCAACCTCGCCCCACTGGTTCCCGACGCACTGGTCACGAAGGTCGCGGAAATGGCCGTGCCACCCCTGGTGGCCGGCCGGGCCTCGGGAGCGCTCGGCGTCGCGCATCCGCATCGAATCAATGCGATCCTGCGCAGACTGAGCCCGGAGTACACGGCCGACTCCGCCCAGTCCATCGATCCGCGGGTCATTCCGCTGGTCTCCGCGGGCCTCGATATTCCACTCCTGATTCCGGCCGCACGAATTCTGCTGGCCCGCAAGGACTTCGCGACGGTGACCCTGCTCATCAGCAGCGTCGACAATGACCGGCTCTTCACCGAACTGGTCGAGGCGATCAGCGCGGACGGCCAGCACCTCGGCACCATCCTGCAGGCCCTGAGCTACGCACCCTCCGACACCTGGCTCACCGAGAATCTCGGCCGACTCCGCAGACCGCTCCTGCGAAAGCTCTTCAGCCCGACGGCCGACACCGAAACCGTCGCGGCATTGTCGGTGATCGCACGCCTGGGCTCCGACCTCCGGCCCCAGGTGGCCGAACACCTCTTCGACAGCCTCGACACCACGGGCGTGCGCGCACTGGCCGACACCGCCCACACCCACGGCGCTGACGCCGAGCTGCGGTCCTTCGCGGACGCCCTCGGCGACGGCCGCCGCGAGCAGTTCGATCGCCTCGTCGTCACCGAGGTCGCCGAATGAATCGCCCGGAACTGTTCGTGCACGGCGTCCCCGAAACCGCGCTCACCGCAGCACTTGTCGAGCATCTGCCCGTGAATGCCGCTGCGGCGCCGTGGAATTGCTCGGCCGAGGCGGTTTTCTGGCTGGGCCGCGGCGGCGCACCGGCCACCGCCGCACTGCCGCCGCGATTGCGCGGAAAAGCTCGCGCGCTCGGGGTGATCGGCGGATTCGTCCGATACACCGAAACACCCGTCGGCAGCTATGACGAAGTGCTCGGCGCCATCGCCTTCCGGCAGGGACTGCGCCCGCGCGGCCACGTCGCCTTCATGGCCGTCGATTCGGAAACGAGCCTGGTCGGCGGTCGCACCAACTGGGCCATGCCGAAAACCCTCGCCTCGTTCTCCGGTGACCTCGCTTCGGGCACCATGACCGCCACCGAGGCGGTCGGCGGTGCGCCGAAGTGGACAATCGGAATCACCGCCCGCTCTTTCGGATTCGCATTGCCGCTGCACGCGACCGGCACCGTCCTGCACCAGTCGCACACCGGCGATATCGCCGCTGCCGCACTGCACACCCGAGGCCGCGCAAAACTCGCGCTCATCGATACCTCCGTCGACGGCGACGGCGACCTCCCCCACTGGCTACGGCCTGGACGCCACCTCGGCGTACTAGTCCCCCGCCTACAATTCACCCTTTCCTCGCCCGCACTGGTACGGGTAGGTAGATAGCACATGGCGCGGCATCACCACCGCTTGCGTCGGAATTGAACGGCTAGACGATATAGCCGACGCGAGCCAGTACCGTTGCTGAGCGAGAACTAGCGGCGGAGAACAACGCCGACTACAGCGAAAACTCGGCTTCGAGCACTAGTTGACCACGAAGAATCCCCAGGTCGCCGCTGTTCCCATCTATATGGTGCCCTGCCGGGGGCGCCTCACCACCCTGACCTGCGACGTAGTCGCCAGGTTCAGTGGTACCCACCCTCTCCCAGAGGCAAACACCGAGGGACTGTTGTCGAGCCCCGAGCCCTCTGACCCTCGGGAGATCTTCAGTTCACTGGATTCCGGCGCTGGCCAGACCCTCGCTGATATCATTGATATCAGGAGGTGGGTGCCATGACAGATATCCTGATTAGGGATGTTCCCGAGCCGGCGATCGAGGAGATCGATCGGCGCGCCCAGGAGATGGGCGTCTCCCGGACCGAGTTCCTCCGGCGATGGCTCAGCAGAGACTTCCGGCCTACCGCCCCGGTCACAACCGGGGACCTCAGCCGTCTCGGCGAGCTTGCCCAGGACCTCAACAATCCCGAAGTAATGGGCCGGGCATGGTCGTGAGCGGCCGCCCCTGGTTGATCGACAAGTCTGCCCTGGTACGCCTCGGCCAGTCTCCCGACGCCAGCGAATGGGCAAAGCGAATCGAGCGAAGCCTGATCCGGATCTCAACAGTCACGCTGCTCGAGACCGGCTACTCAGCGAGGTCCGCATCCGACCTCACAGAACTCCTCGACCTCCCCCCGCTCGCACAGATGCCGATCGAGTACATGACACCGGCAGCGGAAGACCGTGCAGTAGAGGTACTTCGGAGACTCGCCGACCACGGACAACATCGCGCCCCGTCAATTCCCGATCTCCTGATCGCGGCGACCGCGGAGCAAGCAAAACTCGTAGTTCTACACGCCGACAAGGACTTCGAACTCATCGCAGAAGTCACCGGCCAACCGACAGAGCGCCTCCGCTTCGACTCGCACTGAACCGCTGAGGCCCCCAGCAGCTACGCAACTTCTTGCCCCACAACGGATTCCAGGATCAAGAATCTCGGACTCTCGTCAGACGCCGCCCGCAGCGGCGAAACCCTGGCGGCGGTCATCCGCCGCGCTCGCGGATATCGCATATCGGCCAGTCGTTATTCGCTGTGGGGTTACCAACTGTTGCAAAAACCGGACAAAACGCCCTTCGATGCCGCTACTCTCACAGCGGTGGGCCGAAACCTGATGGTCCGCAGTCGTATTCGGCTCAGATGAGGAACCCTTGTGCGCAAACTCGTTGTTGCCGTCGTCGCTGTCGGGACGGGAGGGGCGCTGACGGGCGCGGCTGCTCCGGCACATGCGCTGGCCTGGGGCGATATGACGATTTCGGCGTCGTGCAAGATCTATATACCCGGCAACGCGGACGTAATGGTGACGGTGAAAAACGTCGGTACGGACATCGCATACGCGGTGACGGCGCGCTACGAGGCTCCGGATATGGGGACAGGCATGGGATCGCGGACCTTCGGCAACTTCGGTATCGGCAGTTCGGACCGTGCGATCGTCGGGGCCGCACACAAGCGCTACTACAGGGTGGTGGCGGATGTGTATTCACAGGGCGGGGAACCCAACATGGCCAACAACAGCATCGACACCGTGGTCGATTGCGGTGACGGTTTCCCAACCCCGTAGCACCGGTTGACCGGTCCACGGCTCCGGCGGCGCGCCGAGGTCTAGACGACCTCGACGCCGAGCTTCTCCGCCTTGGCCAGGCGTGAGCGAATTCGTCCTAGCGCGGCTAGCGGAAGAATTCGCGCAGGGCGGCAGCTACCGGGGCGAAATCTTCGGGATGGTGGGTCAGCCCGACCAGCAACATAAACCGTGAATCCGGCAGGACAGCGTCGAGTTTCTCCATGCCTTCCGGCCCATACCGTTCGTATGGAAGACGACGCGGGTGCCGTCGGCCGAGACGACGCTGTCGGTTGTTGTCCACATGGATCTATCGTGCGCGCCACACCTCTCACCGCGCTTGCGCAGACCTTGCGCCGCTCAGGCAGTCGATGCGGAAGCTTCCGGCCGGGCGACGATTGTCGACCGGAACCCCATTGCGAGCCCCTGGAATTCGCGGCATTCCTCCGAGGCGGACCCCTCCTAGAGTGCTACGGAGCATGACCTCGAGGAGATTACGATGAAATCGATTCTGCGACCGAAACTCCCACAAGTACTGGTCGGCTGTCTGATTGCCGGCGCGCTCGCCGTCGGCACCGCACAGGCCGCACCTGTCACCCTCGACCCCGATCAGTCCAGCCCAGCCGCCATCGCCACCGGCGATGCTTCCGGCTCAGCGGCAACAGGATCGGTCAGTTCATCCGAGTTGGCGATACTGCGAGTGCTTCTGCTGTGCCAGCTGGGCCTCATGTCCGGCCAATCCTGCAACCTGATGCCATAGCCTCCGCACAGCCCACGACCTACCGGTGTTGCCGGATGGAGCATCCACAGACCGAAGCAGTCGTTCTGACAACAGCTCTGAGATATCGACCGGCGGCCCATTCGAGAACCGAGTGGGCTGCCGGTCTTCTCGGTGCGGCGGCGAGTGGACTCGTTCGGGCGCGATGACGAACGTGTCGGGGTTCGCGTTATTCGGGGATGATCGCTATTGCGTCGATTTCTACCAGCACGCCGGGGCGGGCGTGGGCTGCGGTGGAAATGACAGTGATGGCTGTGCGGTGGTTGCCCCAGACTGATTGGGACGCAGCGAATCCCGCTTGTACGTCGACACCGGCGACCAGGTAGATATTGAGTTTGACGACATACTCGGGCGTGGTGCCGGCGGCAGCAAGGACGGCCAGGACGTTCTTCATGGCTTGAATGGTTTGGGCGGCAATACCTTCGAGGACGGCTCCGGCGCTGTCGGTGCCTAGTTGGCCACCCACGTAGAGGGTGCGGGCGGCGGGGGCTATTACACCCTGGGTGAAGGCTGGGTTGTAGTGGAGTTCCGCTGGGTCGAGGTGGATTGGCTTCTCGGTCATGAGGTTTCTCCGCCGGTGTCAGGATTCGTGTGGAGGTAGAGGTCGCGGAGGAGGCAGATCTCGGAGAGGTGGTGGATCAGTTCGCGGTGGATGTGCAGGACCAGGTCGGCCATGCGCAATTCGGGGAAGGGTTCCTTCGGGCCGGCTGGGACCAGGAGGCCGGGTTCGCCGAGGGTGCGCACTCCGGCCAGCCAGAGGTTGAGCTGTTCCTCGAGCTGGTCGAGTGCGGTGGACGCGGTGCCGGCGTATTTCCAGGTTTCGTATGACGCCTCCGGGCCGCCGAAGTGTGAGGCGTTGCGGGTGGCGAGGACGCCGACTATGACGTGGCCCAGGCGCCAGGCGATTGTGGTGAAGGGGGCGGGGATTGGCTGGGGGTAGCCGAAATCCACGGTGTAGTCGCCGGCGCCGGCTTGCATGGGTGCTGCCGAGGTGCCGCGGGGGCGCACGCTCCAGGCGTCGGGCACGGGTGACCAGAAGTATTCGTCGTCGGTGAGGCCGTCGAGGCGGGCTCGGAGCTGATGGTTCCAGTGGAACTCGAACTGCTCGCGCAGTGTCCGGTTCCAGTCGAATTCGTCGATGTCCATGCAGCCACCCTCACATCAAATGCGGACAGCATCGGTCCGCTATCTCTGGCAATGTGGGCGATATGGACGAGGGCGCCGAGCGCGGGACGACAGAGCGGGTGCTTACGCTGCTCGGGCTTTTGCAGCAGCGGCAGGTCTGGACCGGGCCCGAGCTCGCCGAGCGGCTCGATGTCACGCCGCGCACGGTGCGGCGGGATGTCGAGCGGCTGCGGGCGCTCGGTTATCCGGTGCATGCGAGTCAGGGGGTCGGGGGCGGGTATCGCCTCGGTCCGGGGCAGGAGTTGCCGCCGCTATTGCTCGATGACGAGGAGGCGATTGCCACCGCTGTCTCATTGCTGGCCGGGGCGGGCGGTGCGGTCGCGCGTGCCGGGGATGCCGCGCTCCGGGCGCTGACCAAGCTCGATCAGGTGTTGCCGATTCGGTTGCGGCACGAGATGCGCGCGCTGGCCGGCTCGGTGGAATCCTTCAGCGGTGGTCGTACGCTGGTCGACCCCGAGGTGCTCATGACGCTGGCCCGGGCCTGCCGCGATGAGGTCGAGACCGGCTTCGACTATCCGTCCGGGAGCGAGGTCCGGCGGCGGCGGGTCGAACCGTACCGTCTGATCGCCTCCGACCGGCGCTGGTATCTGCTCGCCTACGACCTCGATCGCGACGACTGGCGCAGCTTTCGCGTTGATCGGATGACCGAGGTATGTTCCCGCACTTGGCATTTCCGCCCGCGCACGGCGCCCGATGCCGCGCCCTACGTGCAGGAGGGTGTCGCGAGCCGGGTCTATCCGAAGCAGGCGCGCTTCCTGGTGTATGCCCCGAACGATATTGTGCGCGAGCAGATTCCGGCGTCGGCAGCTTTCGTCCGACCGCACGGGGCCGAGCACTGCGAGGTGCTCAGCGGCGCCGAGAACCTCGATTTCGTGCTCATGCACATGGCAGCGCTCGGCCACGATTTCGAGGTGCTCGATCCGCCGGAACTCCGGAGTCGCTGTCGCGCACTGGCGGAGCGACTGCTGTCAGCCGCAACGACTCCGGACGTCAGCTGACCGTCAGGCGACCGCGTAGGGGTACGCCGCAGCACGCCGCTGGAAGGAAAGGATGCGAAGGTTCTGCACTCGCCCCTCACGGATTTCGATTGCGCGCCGGACGGTTTCGCTGCCATCCCAGGCGTCCGGACCGGACATCACAATCGGCAGGTATTCCAGCAGCGCTTCGGAGTTCTCCCACGTGGCGGAGTTCCAGAGGTAGGACGGGCTGTGGTCCACCCCGTAGTAGTGCAGATCGTCGCCGACGGTGAACATCGGATCCTTGAACGAGGTCGGCCGCGCCCATTCGAACCCCATACCCTCGTCACAGGAGACGTCGACAAACAGCGTCCCGCGCGCGAACAGCGGCAGATCCTCGTTCATGACGAACATCAGCGGCTCCTCGGTGTCCTGGAGGATGCAGTTGACGACAATGTCGTACTGGGCCAGCATTTCCGCGAGCGGTCCGGGTTCCGGCGCCTTCAGGGCGAGCGTGCGGCTGGGGTTCGAGGGATCGCGGGCGAAGTGCTGCATGCGCACCGACGCGAAAGGTGAGGCGACCGCGGATACGCTGCGCTGCGTCAGCACCGTGACGTCGCTGATTCCGAGCGCCGAGAGCGCACGCACAGCGCCGCGGGCGGTGGCGCCGAAGCTGATTACGGCGGCCCGCATCCGCCGGCCGTAGTCCCCGCTGGATCCGCGCAGCTGCAGTGCGTGCAGGACCGAGCAGTAACCGGCCAGCTCATTGTTCTTGTGGAAGACGTGGACGTTGAAATTGCCTTCCTTCGTCCAGTGGTTCATCGCCTCCCAGGCGATCAGGGTCAGGCCGCGGTCGATGGCGAGCTGCGTCATGTGCTCGTCCTGAACACAGTGCGGCCACCCCCAGACGATCTGCCCGGCGCGGAGGTTCTCGAGGTCTGCGGCCAGCGGCTTGGGCAGCAGCAGGACATCACACTCGGCGAACAGCTCTGCGCGGGTGCGATGGCCGCCTACCAGCGGCGCCAGGTGCTCATCGGAGTAGCCGAATCGGTCTCCGTAACCGTGCTCGAGGAAGACGCGGTCGCGAAGCTTTGGGTCGATCCGGTCGAAGTGCGCGGGATGGATCGCCAGTCGGTGCTCGTCCTCTTTGCGGGAGGTCGCAACTACACCGATGGTTAGTTGCTTCACCAACTGAGCCTACGCGCACGTAGGAACGCGCTCCGCCGGGTTCCACAGCGGTGAGATTGCTCTCCGGAGAGCATGCAGCCCCACAGCGGCGCCGGTCACAGCCATCCAGGTCGGCAGCGGGTAGAAGACGAGTCGTTCGGAAATGCCGACCTGCAGACCGATCATGAGCAGGACCGTGCCGGTGAGTCCGGCCGAGGCGCAGACGGCCGACCAGACCGCGACGAGACGGCGTTGTTTCCACAACCAGATCCCCAGCAGAATCAGCACGATATGCCGGGATACGAGCGCGGGCAGCACGGCCAGGCCGTGAATGACGATGCCGTCGTTGGAGGGAAACATCCCGGTGGCGGCGGTACTCAGCCCGATGACGACCGCGAGCACGACGATCCATACCTGACGCCGGCCGGGTGGGATGTAGTCGCGAAATCCGATGGCGCCCAGGATGGTCAGCAATCCGAGCGCTACGAAGGTCGCATTCATGAGCAGGTGCAGCGGCGAGCACCTGCTCGGCGTGCACGCGGTGACGCCGAGGTCGCTGATGGTGTCGTAGCGAAAGCTGTAGCCGGTCTTGCAGGCGATGGCGGTGAGCAGCTCGGCCGCCAGGTACGCGAAGGTCAGTGTCCACGCGATTGCCGCGAGGGTGTGCCGCAGCGGCTGCGAGGCCAGGACCGTAATCCTAATAGTTCGATCAATGTTGTGCTGCACGGGAATCGAAGACATCAGTCGCGTAATGCCTGCTCTTGCAACGAGTTCAGAACTCGGGACAAGATGCGTGAGATCTGCATCTGTGAGACACCGAGGGTTTCGGCAATCCTGATTTGCGGCTGGGTGTCGAAGAATCGCAGGATCAGTACCTGGCGGTCCCGCTCGGGCAGCGCAGCGATCAACGGCTTCACCGCCATGAGGTCCTCCACCCTGCAGAAGTCCGATTGTTCGGAGCCGAGGGCGTCCAGTAGCGATATCGGCGTGTAGTCGTTGTCATTGTCGAGGCAGGCGTCGATCGACGAGCTGCGGTAGCCGTTGCGGGCGATCAGCGCCTGCAGGACCTCGTCCGGGTCGGCGCCGAGCTCCTCCGCGATTTCCGCGGCGGTCGGTACGTGGCCCAGCCGCTGGAACAGCCGGTCGATGGCCAGACCGATGGTGAGCTGCAGTTCCTTCAGCCGCCGCGGTACTCGGACCGCCCAGGTGTAGTCCCGGAAGTGGCGGCGCACCTCGCCCATGATCGTGGGTATTGCGAAAGACAGGAATGATGCGCCGTAGTCGGGGTCGAATCGGTTGATCGCGACCACCATGCCTACACGGGCGGTCTGCAGCAGATCCTCGTAGTTCTCGCCGCGGCCGGCGTACTTGCGGGCAATGTTCTCCGCCAAGGGCATGCAGCGCTTGATCAGGTCCTCCCGCAGCGGTTTTCGGCGCGGGTCCGTGTCGCTCATCTCGGCGAGCCGAGCGAACAGCGGTTCGAGGTTGTCGTAGCTGTCGGTGCCACGGCGGGTGCGGGGCGGCACCGAAGGGGCGGTCAGAGTCGACTGATAGGTCATTGGTGGTGCCTCGATCCAAAGGAAAATCGGCGGCGGCCTAGTACCCGAACATCAGCAGTGATGATCATCGCGGTCCACGAATCCTTCGCTCGGATCAGTGATGTCTTCCAGTACACGCCCTGCAGGGCCCGGCGTCAACACCGTAGACCTACAGTTGTAGACCCAATCTCCGTAGATGTAGACCTACACCGTTGACACTGAGTTCCGGGAGGCGTCTACTTGAGGGGTAGCAGATCCGCCCACGCTCATATATCGGGATCACAGGGTCCGGAGTATGCGCCGAGCGCTGACATCGATTCTGAAATCGGCGCTCGCGGTACAACATTCGACTACTACCCGGAGTTGGGAAAATGAGAGAATACGCAGGCGATGGCTGGCGCGCGCGCGGAGCCAGTCGTTCGGGTCTGAGCAGCATCTTCATGGTGCTGGTACTCGCCTGGCTGATCATCGGCGCCATTGCCGGCGGCCAGCGGCACTACTACGACAGCGCTCCCACCAATTGCGCGAGCACGGGCACGATCGCGGTGACGATCATCGCCGGGCCGCTCAATTACCTCGGCATGAATCCCAAGGTCGGCGACTGCCATGTGAATGTGCCACAGCCGAGCCCGTAATCCGATAACCGGTAGTGTCCGGCTGCTCCCGAAACCCGCTGTCACGCAACGGTAGAGGAGGGCGATGACAGCCGCGCGCGCTCGCGGTGCGCTCGTTGGCGACAGGCCGGCGAGCAGTACCTCGGCCGCCGGCCGGTCCCTGATCGGGAGAGTTCACACCCGCAGCTCTGACAGCTGTCGGCTCCGGGTCGCATCGAAACGCATTGTGGTGCTTGCGCATCCCGAGCATGCGCGCATCGTGAACGTCGAGCGCGTCGACAAATACACCAAGGGCCCCAGCTGTGACCGCGCCCGCACCCTGCTGATCGGCGACGGCCTGGTGACCAGTGTGGGCAAGGAATGGAAGACGCAGCGAAAGATGTTGTCCCCGTTCTTCACTCCGAAGGCGGTGCGCGGCTACGCACCGCTGATCATGGAGGACGCGCAGTGGTTCACGCAGCGCTGGCAGGACCGGGTCGGCAGCCACGTGCCGGTCGAAATGCTTTCGGAGATGGCCACTCTCACCGCGTCGATCATTCTGAAGAGCTTGTTCAGCACCACCGCACAGGACGTCCGGGAACAGTTGCAGGACGCGGTGGAAACCATGATCCAGTACACCTCCGGGCGCCAGTTGAAAACAGAGCGTAGCCCGTGGGCGACGCTGGGGGCATTGTGCGTCGGGTTCTTCATGATCCTGGTCGATATGACCATTGTGGCGGTGGCGAATCCGACGATCATGAACGACTTGCACACCGGTTTGACGACCGTGGTGTGGGTGACGAGTTCGTATCTGCTGGCCTATGCGGTGCCGCTGCTGGTCACCGGGCGACTGGGGGATCGCCGGCGTCTACAACACCGCGCGTCAGGTGGGCCTGGTGCTCGGCAGTGCCGGTATCGGTGTGCTGATCCCGGCCCGGCTGGCCGCGCACGGCATTCCATCGGTGGAGGCGGGCGGAAGCGGGCCCCTGCTCGGTCCGGTGCAGCACGCTTTCAGTACGGCTCTGGCGCAGTCGATGTTCCTGCCGTCGGCGATCCTGGTGATCGGAATCGTCTCGTGCCTGCTGCTGGGGGCCCGGCCCCCGGCTCCGGTCCGAGCAGTGCCGGTCCGAGCAGTGCCGGTCCAAACAGTGCCGGTCGAGGAAAATGCGGATGCGACGGGAATTCACTGAGCCGAAACACGATGGGCCGCCTCCGCGAAACAGTGACTCTCGATGCTTCACGCGAATCCCGTTGAATAATGAGGTACGAGTGTGAATTCGGGAGATACGGCGTGGGTGCTGGCAAGTGCGGCACTCGTCATGCTGATGACGCCGGGGCTGGCTTTCTTCTACGGCGGCATGGTCGGCGGCAAGAGTGTGCTGAACATGCTGATGATGAACTTCATCTGCTTGGGGGCGGTGACGACGCTGTGGCTGTTGTACGGCTACAGCGAGTCGTTCGGAAATGATGCGTATCAGGGCCTGGTAGGCCGGATGTCGCATGCGTTCCTGCGAAATACGCAGGGGACGCTGTCCGGCCCTGCCGGACATCAGATTCCGACCATGGCGTTCGTGATGTTCCAGTTGATGTTCGCCGTCATCACGACCGCCCTGATTTCGGGGGCGATCGCCGGACGGGCGAAGTTCTGGGCGTGGATGGTCTTCATCGTCGCCTGGACCACCGTGGTGTATTTCCCGGTGGCGCACTGGGTTTTCAGTGCGAGCGGGTTCACGAACACCGATACCGCCGGAAATTCCTCGGATGTGGGCGGGTGGATCGACAACCGGCTGAAGGCATTCGACTTCGCGGGCGGTACCGCGGTGCATATCAATGCCGGTGCGGCAGCCTTGGCAATGGTGCTGGTGATCGGCAACCGGCACGGTTGGCCGCGGAGCATTCCCCGGCCGCACAATGTGCCCTTCACGCTGCTCGGCGCCTCGCTGCTGTGGTTCGGCTGGTATGGATTCAACGCCGGATCGGCCTTGGCCGCAGGCGATCTCGCCGCAACAGCCTTCACGAACACCACCATTGCCACGGGTGTGGCATCGCTGGCCTGGATCATTGTCGAGCAGTTGCGTGATGGCCGGCCGACCACACTGGGCGCCGCGTCCGGTGCGGTCGCCGGGCTGGTGGCGGTCACACCCGCATGTGGATTCGTCGGCAGTATCGGCGCACTGGCGATCGGGATCGCCGCCGGTGTGTGCTGCGCGCTGGCGGTGGGACTGAAATTCGTCTTCGGCTATGACGATTCGCTCGACGTGGTCGGCGTTCATCTGGTCGGCGGACTGGTGGGCACGCTGCTCATCGGGTTCTTCGCCGACGCCTCGGTGAATCCGGGGGGCGGCAACGGCCTGCTGTTCGGCGGCGGCTGGACTCAGTTGCAGCGGCAAGCGATCGCCGCCTTCGCGGTACTGGGGTATTCGTTCGTCGCCACCTACATGCTGGGCTGGATCATCAACAAGCTCATAGGTTTCCGCGTGGATCACGAGGCCGAGGCGAGCGGTATCGACGAAGCCGAACATGCCGAATCCGCCTACGATCTCGGCTTCCCCGCAGCGCCCCCTGCTTTGACGCCGAGTACGCCGCGCACCCCTCCCGCACCGCGGACTCCCCCGCCGCGCAATCCGGCGCAGCGAGTCGCACCCCCACCCGGCATGAATACTCCGCGACTGCCGGTCCGTCCGATGATGGGCGACGGCCGCGAACCGGAATGGCCGGGACGACTCCGGGGCGACTATGAGCCACACCACGAAGGCCGGGCCGAAGCTTGACGGCTAGATAGTTAGGCTCCATATTAGATTCATGGCGACCGAAGCGGCGGGTATCGACACACCCACTCTGGACCAGGCGCGGCAGCAGCTGCGGCGCTACGGACTGGAGTCCGAGGCCGACCCGCGCGCGGTGCTCGTCGCGGTGCGCCTGCTGGCCGCCGGAGCGCGGCTCGGGCAGGCCACCGAGGCGCATTTCGCCCGGTTCGGTCTCTCCACGGGACGCTATCGTTTGCTCGCCGATCTCGAGGACAGCGACGGCGAGAAATCGCCGTCGCAGTTGGCGGCGAGCCTCGGGGTGACCCGTGCGACGGTAACCGGGCTGATAGACAGCCTGGAACAAGAGGGGCTCGTATGCCGGCGCCCCTCGGCCGAGGACGGCCGCGCCGTGGTGGTGGTACTCGCCGCCCGGGGCGCACAGAAGATGCGCGATATAGCGCCCGACCACTTCGGCCGCCTGCAAGCCCTGGTGAGCGGGCTCAGCCCGCAGGAGCGCACTACCTTCCTCGAACTGCTCGGGCGCGTCACCGAGGGCATCGGCGCACTGACCGCCCCCTGATCTGAGCGCGCTCCCCCACCAGCACACCGCATGGAGAATCACTGCCCGCATCATGACCATATGGTTAGGATCCTAATTAGATGACCGAGGTTATGGAACCACCCCGTTTCCGGCTGTGGCAGGAGGCCCTCTTCGCCTACGTGGCCCCGGCCCTGTGCGCGGGCATCGGCGGAATCGCCACCGGGCAAACCGATCTCGTCGTCGCGGCACTCACCTCGATCGCGGGCACCTCGGCGCTCGTCGCTGTAGTGGTCGGAGCTTGGTTGCAGCGCAACGAATCCCGGCGCTCATGGCTGCTGCGTATCCCGCGAATCGGCCTGGTCGCCGGGTTCACCGTCGCCGCGGCAGCACTCGCGGAATTGATCGCCTGGTCGGCGACGCAGTCGTGGCCGTTGCTACCCGACCGGATCCGAATCGACTTCCCGATCGCCGCAGCACTCGCGACCATCATCACAACCTGGCGCTGGCGAGCGGCGCAGGCGCCGAAACCGGCTCCAGCACACCGGAAAACGAACAATCGAAAGGACATATCGTGATCGCGATCATGGGAGCATCCGGCGCCACCGGTGGGCCGCTACTGCGGCGCCTGACGGACCTCGGGGTGCCGCGCCGCGCACTGACCCGCGAACCGGAACGATTGCGCGCGGAACTGCCGCCGGGAATCCCGGTGGATGTCCGGTGGGCCGATGCCGCCGATCCCGCCTCCCTGCGCAACGCCTTCACCGACGTCCGGCAGTTGTTTCTCACCATGACCAACAGCCCCCGGCAGGTCGAATTCGAAAGTCGTGTCATCGATCTCGCGGCACACTGCGGCATCGAGCACATCGTGAAGATCTCCGCACCCGCCGCCGAACCCGACTCCCCCGTCGTGGTCTCGCGCTGGCACTACGCCATCGAACAGCACCTACTCAGGTCCGGTATCGATCACACGATCCTGCGCCCCTATGCCTTCATGCAGAAGCTGCTCACCCTTGCGCCGACCATCCAGCAGGGCATCATCGTCGGCGCCACGCAAGACGCGGCATGCAATTACATCGACTGCCGCGATATCGGCGATGTCGCCGCGGAGGTGCTGACACGTCCCGAAATCGCCGGGGGCACATACACACTCACGGGATCCGAGACCTTCGGCTACCCGAGGTTGGCCGCGCTGCTCAGCCGCCTGCTGGGCCGGCAGATCCGCTACGTGGACCTGCCGCCCACCGACTTCCGGCAGACTCTCCTCGACCAGGCCCATATGCCGCTCTGGCTGGCCACGCACGTCATGGAAATCCAGCAGCTGGCCCTCAGCCGCCCGGAACACCCCACCGACACCGTCGCCCACCTGCTCGGCCGGCCGCCACGCACCCTGGAGGCCTTCCTCGCCGAAAGCCTCGAATCGGGCGTGTTCGAGCGCGATGAGTTTCCGGGTCGGCCGCCGTCCTATGTGTGACGGTACAAACGGCACGAACCAGGAGAGATTCGATGCGCAAGATCACGGCTGGACTGTTCATCTCACTCGACGGCGTCATCGGGGAGCCGCAGGATTGGCATTTCCCGTATTTCAACGACGAGATGGGCGCCGCGGTAGGCGCTCAGCTGATCGGCGCGGACACACTGCTGCTGGGCCGCAACACCTATGAAGGCTTCGCGGACGCCTGGCCGGAGCGGGAAGCCGCGGGCGGCGAGGATGCGGGCATGGCGGCGGCACTGGGCGATGCGCGCAAAATCGTTGTCTCACATCAGGATCTGGAATTGACCTGGCGCAATTCCGAGCAGCTGAAGGGCGAACTGGTCGAGGCCGTCACCGAGCTGAAGCAGCAGCCGGGTGCGACGGATATCGCCATGAGCGGGTCGCCGTCCATCGTCGTGCAGTTGCTGGCCGCCGGACTGATCGACGAACTGCATCTGCTGGTGCATCCGGTCGTGCTGCGCAGCGGTCTGCGACTGTTCGACGAGGGCGAGTCCATCCCACTGCGCCTGCTCTCCTCGCAGGCGTTCGAGACAGGCGTCTTGCACCTGGTGTACGGCCCGACGGCCCCACCCGCACCGGTCAGCTACGACGCCGTGAAGGGCCAGCTGTCGCAGGACGAGCAGTAAGCGCACCCAGTCCTGCCCGCCGGGTATCACCGCGAGCGAGCAGGGTCATCCGGCTCAGCCGATGGCGGGCAGTCGCACGACCTGCCCCGCGTAGGCCAGCCCCGCGCCGAAGCCGAGCAGCAGCGCCGTATCGCCCGCCTTCGCTTCGCCGGAGCGCAGCAACTGCTCCATCGCCATGGGAATCGAAGCGGCACTGGTGTTTCCGGTTTCGACAATATCCCGGGCCACCGCCACCGTGTCAGGCATTCCCAGCGCGCGAGTCAGCGCATCGGTAATGCGACTGTTGGCCTGGTGCGGTACGAAGGCGTCGAGATCCTCCACACCGACACCGGCGCGGTCCAGCGCATCACGGCACGCCTTCTCCAAAAACGTGACGGCCCAGCGGAATACCGCGGTGCCGTTCATCCGGATGTACGGCCGCTCGGTGGTGCCGCCGCTCGCCTCGGCGGCCGCGACCTCGGCGAAGTACTGCGCGAAGTCCTTGTCCTGCTTGATGGCCGCGGTCTGGCTGCCGTCGGAGCCCCAGGCCACCGGGCCGATGCCCTCGACCTCGGACGGTCCCACCACGGCCGCACCGGCGCCGTCGGCGAAGATGAAGGCGCAGGTCCGGTCGGTGGGGTCGAGCAGATCGGAGAGGCGTTCGACGCCGATCACCAGCACATTGCGAGCCTGGCCCGCGCGCACCAGGTTGGCGGCATTGGCCAGGGCGTAACAGAAGCCCGCGCAGCCGGCGGAGACGTCGAAGGCGGCGGTGTCCTGCATGCCGAGTTCGGTGGCGACCACGGCGCCGGCCGACGGTCCCAGCACCATCTGCGAGGACGTAGCCAGAATGACGGCGTCGACCTGCTCGGCGGGAATCCCGGCGGCGGCGAGCGCGTCACGCGCGGCGGCGGTGCTCATGGAGACGATCGTTTCGTCGGGTTCGGCCCACCCGCGCGAGGCGATGCCGGAGCGGGTTCTGATCCATTCGTCGGAGGAGTCGATGCGATCGACGATTTCGGCATTGGGGACAACCCGGCGCGGCCGGTACACACCGAGACCGAGAAGCGCGGCGTGGGCTACCGGAGCGGCGGTGGTGATTTGGGCGGGCATGACATCCTCTCGATATGAACCGATCGGTTCACAAGCATAGGTCTAACATGAACCGATCGGTTCAAGCAAGCGTTGGAGAAGCAGGGGTTGGAGGAACTTCCATGACGGCGGGACCGCGTGCTCGATTGATCGCGAGCACCATCGCCACGGTGCAGGAGCACGGCGTGCACGCCGCCGGGTTGAGTGAACTGCTCAAACGCAGCAATGCCTCGCGCAATTCGCTCTATCAGCACTTCCCCTCCGGCAAGGGCGAATTGATGGAGGCAGCGGCACGAATCGTGTCGCGAGTGGTGTATTCGCACGTCAGCCGGATGGCCGACGCACTGCCCACCGCGCCCTCCCCCGAACGCTGGCTGGACGAGCTGCTCGCCTTCTGGCGCACCGAGCTCGAATCCAGCGACTACCGCGCCGGATCCTTCATGATGGCCGCGGCGCTCGACGAACTGGATCCGTCCCTGCAATCGGCCGCCGGCCAGGCCTTCGCCGAATGGACCGCCCGCTTGGCCGACGGCCTGGTGGCGGCCGGCGTCGAACGTGGCGCCGCCTGCTCGCTGTCCGGATTGCTGCTGTCGGTCATCGAGGGCGCCATCGTGCAGAGCCGCGCCCTCAAATCCAGCCATCCCTTCGACGATGCCCGCAACCAGCTCGCAGTGCTGCTTCGCCACCATCTCGAGGCTCGATAGCGACGCTATGGCCGCAGGACGCCGAGCCAGCGCCGGATCGGGGCACGCAGATCCGCCACACCGGCGGGCGTGCCGGCCGCGATCCCGAGCCGGGAGCGACTGCCGTACAGGCGGTCGAACAGCAGCCCTTCGAGGAGGCTGATCAGATCGTGTGCGGCCTGCTCCGGATCCGGTACGCCCGATGCCGTCATCAACGCGGTGGCCGCGGGCACCGAGAACAGGCAGCGCGCGAGGACATCGCGCAGGTCTTCGTCCTCCGCGGCATCCGCTGCCAGGGCATAGCGCGCGAGCGCATCGCGCCGGCGCGCGCCCAGCAGCAGGTCGAGTTGTGCGGCAATGAGATCGGCGGCGCGATCGATCGATACCACCTGCCGTTCGGCGGACCGCTGCGCCGTCTGGAATTCCCGCCGGGAGATGGCGGCGAGATGAATTACCGCCGCCCGCAACAGCTCCTGCCGGGTGCGGTAGTAGTAGGAGGTCGAGCCGCGGGCGATGCCGAGGCGGTCGTCGACGGCATGGTGGGTGACCGCGCGATTGCCGCCCGTGGCGGCGAGATCCAGTGCGGCGGCGCAGATGGCCTCGCGCCGGGCCGAGAGCTCACCGGTCGAGGTGGATCTGCCGTCGGCATCGCGAGCCACCGAGCCTCCCTTACGCACTGGTATCCAACAGACTTCCATTATGCCACCAACTCTATATTTGCAGAGGGGAGGTTTCGGGACCGTCGTACCGAATTACAGAAAGGCTGCACCGATTCGGCGCCGAATTGGCAAGCAGGCGTAGAGTGAAGGTGCTCTCGCGCCGAATTCCGCAGCGTCGCTCGGTATCTCGCGAAATCGACCCAGGAGGTCGAAATGCCCGACCTTGGAGCGCCATTCCCGGATGCGCCGGTGTCGCCGTCATCCACCGAAAGAAACCAGGCCACGGAATCTTCCTTGGCCACAGCAATGTTCGCCAGATCCAGCGAACGCCTGGTACGCCAGCTGTTCGACGTGGGCATCGAATTGCATGAACTGCGGGATATCTTCGACCGCAGAGACTCTACCGAGTCGCAGGTACTCGCCGCCAGTGTCGCAGTCTCGGATGTGATCGAGGATCTCGACCAGCTCATCCACGACACCAGCCGGGCAATGCTCACGCTTGCCAGCGATCGCTTCGTCATGACCGAACTGCGGATCCGTGGCCCGGTGCTGCGTAAGCATCGCCACTGAAATCGCACTCGCGCTACGGCCGGATCACTCGCGATGCTCACCACTTTCGAGGACGAGCATCGCGAGATTGCTGTCGCCGATGAGCAGGTCCAGATCGTCCAGCATGCCCGTGACGGCGTCCCGGGCGGCGCGGCGGTCCAGATCGCTGCCAGTGCACTGCTCGAAAACCACACGGAGAGCATGCAATTGCAGTCCGACGTCGAAGAGGTGCCGCACCAGCCGGTCACCGGCGACGGCGAACTGGGTGTCATCGGCGGGCTCGGCCCGAGCCGTGAACTCGACACCGGAGGCGGACCGGGAAAACACCCGAAGGTGGTCGTGCCTGTCGAGGTCGGCAGCGCTGAGACGCGATGGCGGAGAGAGTGTCACGATCGCACCCGATTCACGCGGCGCGGTCGGGTACGAATTCTCTGTGCGCAGGAATTCGTTCGGGCGGTCGGAAATTCACGGTACTGCTCCACTTCGCGTCGGCTGGTGCAAATCGGTAGCCATGCCATACGCAAGTCGACCACCGAGGTCCGGAGCAGCCAGACGTGCGGTGCCGACTCTACTCGCGCTTGCTTGGATTCGAGGCATTCTCAGCGAGCCCTCGATATTGGCCGAAACTCACTTCCCGACCCAGTGCTCGAGGATCATTTCGAGCTCGCGCGAGTGCTCCACCAGCGAACGAGATACGACGGCCATCCGCTGGTTGGTATCACGGGAGTATTTGCGCAGCAGCTGGAATGCGGCGTCCATATCGAGTTGTGCACGTTCGGCGAGCATGCCTTTCGCCTGTTCGATGACCACTCGGCTGTTCAACGCGATGCTGAGTTGATCGTTCACCACCATCGAATCGGCGAGTATGCGGGCGTGCACGATGCCGATCGTGGCGAAATCCGCGAGAGTCTGCCCGATACGCACATCATCGGATCCGAGCACACCCGGGCGGGTGGTGAAGAGATTCAGAGCGCCGAGACGTTCGTTGCGCAATCGCAGTGGCAGTGCGCAGACTCCCCGAAAGCCTTCCAGTCCCGCACGTTCCGCGAAGGCCGGCCAGCGTTGCGTCCCCTTGTCGAGATCCTCGACGAGGACCTGCTCTCCGGTCTGATAGGCCTGCAGGCAGGGGCCGGCTGCGGATTCCACCTGCAGCAGTTCCAGTAGCCGAGTCTCCTCCGAGGTGGACGCGAACACCTGTAGTTCACCGTGCCCGTCGGCGAGTAGCAGCCCGGCCGCGTCGATCGGAAGCAGCTCGACGCTGGTGTCGACGAGCTCCTGCGTCGACTCCACCGGGTCGTAATCGGCCACCAGTGTGTCGACCATTCGAACCAATGCCGTGGTCAGCGCACTGTTTCGAGCTGCCATCCGCTGCTCACCTCTTCTCTCCTCAATACTGGACTTGCCCCTCGCGTATTTCAATGCCCGGGAATCGATTCCGGATCGGGGTCGTACGCGGTCGGGAAGCGCAGCCGGCGGGCGACCACCGCACCCGCGATCTCACTCAGGGTGCGACCGGTGGCGAAGGCGTGCCCGACCAGCCGGGCGTAGGCCACAGCCGCGCTCGAATCCAATTGCACGGCAACCATTCCAGTGGCCTGATGGATCTCCCGCGCGGAGATCGTCTGCTCCCACCAGGGCCCCAGCGTGATGCCGTGGAGTTCGCGGCCGCCATCGCCCGGCGGGCCGAAGGCCGCCAGCAACAGGGTGGTGATCACGTCCGCGATCCGGATGGCATCGCTATACCCCTGTACATCTCGGATAACCGCTTCGGCGCCGACCAGATCGAGAAATCCGACCCGGATCGCGCCCAGCTGCAATGGAATCGAACAAATCGACCCGATGGCCTCCGGTAGCCGGTCCCATTGGGCCAGCAGCGGCCAGCGACCGGCTGCCACGGCGCTCCCGAAATCCGGCACCCGAACGGGGCCTCCGGCGCTGTGTGCAGCCGGGCCCGGACCTTCACCGGTCGCGGCCTCGGCATCGGCCAGCCGCGCGGCCGTATCACCCGCCGCGCCGAGCACCTCCCAGCGGTTGCCCGCCATGGACATGGTCAATGCCGATTGGTCCACCGGCAGCACGCGAACACAGGCCGCGCACAGGCGATCACCGTGCACCAGCGCCGGATCTGGGTCGGCGTCGAGCTCGCGGAGAGTGGCCAGAAATTGCGCGACCGCGGTATGGGCCGCGCTCACACCTCGATACCGCTTGTCACGATTCCGCCCTGCGGCGCTGTGGGGCACGCCAGCGCTGCGGGTCCAGCATGCGCAGGCCGCCCTCGGCGGGCACCCATTCGTTCAGGGCCCAGGCATCACCGCGCCAGTGCATGCGGTTCACCCAGGTCAATTGCGGCACGGTGACAACGCGGCCCAGGCGTAGATCCACCTCCAGCGTGCACGGTGAGGCGACCAGATAGCGCACGCCGATGGCCGAGTCCGGGGCGGGCAGCCGTCCGCAGACCTGGCCCGCGGCCAGTTCGAGGTCGGCGGCCATCACCATGCCGATGGGCAGCAGCCCGACCCGGTCGGCATTGACGATCACCGCCACCACGGTCCATTGCCGGAAGATATCACCGACGATGTCGTCATCGTCGGCCTGAGCAGTGTGTACGACACCGTCGGTGAGAATCTCCGGCAGGGGCGTCTGTGACGGGTCGCACGCGAGAACTCTCATCGCGCGCTCACCCGATCCTGCAGCGCCACCAATGTTTTCGGTGCTGTACATCACGCCCCCTTGCGCAGGTTCGAGTGACGATCGAACCGCCGGGGTCTGGAGCGGTAGTAATTCGGCCCACCCGGGGTCGCTGAAAAATTACGAGTAGGTGCGGGGCCGAACCTCGTTCATTCTATCGCTGTAGTGTGTACTCCGATGTAAAACTCGTTGTCGCACAGTTAAACTCACCACACACCGGTCGGTATGTAGTTTCGACTTCCCCCTCAGGACTGCCCGGGTCCCCACCGCACCCGGTCCGGCCGCTGCGGGGAGGCCATTGGCTTGTGCGGCACGCAACGCGATAACTTGGACAGGTGATGAACGAATCCGTAGCTACGACGGTTGGAGCATGGCGTGCAGGTGACGGCGCTGCGGTGCCGTTCCGTGAGGCAACGGTGGCATGGGCTCTGGCCGCGCACACCGAACTGGCCGAAACCGCAACCGGGTATGGACATTTCGTCACTGTGAACGAGTTGGCCGAGCGCGTGCAGGAGGTGTCCGGAGTACACACCGAGGCCCCCACCCGCACCTGGATGGATGCCATTCTGCGCAAGGTGGCCCGGCGCTGCCACCGCGCGGGTGAGCCGCCGCTGCCGGCGCTGTGCGTGCGCCAGAACCACACGGTCGGGGACGCCTACAAGTACGTACTCGAGCTGGCCGGACTGCCGATCCCGGAGGATCTCGAACTGCATGCTGCCTATGCCCGTTGGCAGTGCTACCAGTTCTACGGCGCCGCGATTCCGGCAGACGGGGGTGTGCCGCCGCTCACTCCGAAGGTTGCCGCCAAGCGCCGCATGACCATGACCACAGTCGTGGCCGAGGTCAAGCCGGAGCCGGTGCGCGCGCCGGTCTGCTCGCAGTGCTTCATTCAGCTACCCGTGGGCGGGACCTGCTACTTCTGCGCCTGAACCACGCCGTACCGCAACCATGTTGGGGCGGTTAGGGATTGACGTCCCGGTCCGGCAGCGGGTCGGGCATCTCCTCCAGGGCGGCGATCTGGAGATGGATGAAGGCCGCTATTCGATGCCGGGCCGCCGGGGACAACCGCTCGATATCCACCGCTGCCAGCGGATTCGCACCGAGCGGTAGTGGTTCCGGTGGCTCCCCCTCGGCCTCCCCCGGAACAACCTCCAAATGAGGACGCTGAGCCGACATCGGAGAATTGGGTTCATCCGGGTCGGCGGCGGCGACGGCTGTTCGCACCATGTCGTGACCATAACCCCTCCGTGACCCGGGCGGGAGGCGTTGGCGCACTTGAGCCTTCGCAGTGCACAGGCTCTGGGGCGGAGGTAAAAGAAGTCAGACCGGACGGCTCGCGATTGCATAGAGATCGCGGGCGGGACCGGTGGGACGCTGCCCCTTGGGCCAGACCGCGCGCAGGGCCCGATTCAGATCCAGACCGGTCACTTCGGGCGAAACCAGCACTCCCTCGGCCAGTTCCCGCGCCACCGCCAGTGAGCTGAGTACCGCCGGGGCCATGCCGTCGGCGACGGCGGTTTTGATGGCGGTGGTCGAGGACAGTTCCAATGCCACGGTGGGTTCCCAGTCCGGAATAGCGCGAGTCATGGCTCGCTCGAACGAGATTCGGGTGCCCGAGCCGGGCTCGCGGTAGATGAGCGGCGTTCCCGCCAGCTCCTCGGCGGTGACCGCACCGCCTCGCGCCCAGCGGTGTCCGGCGGCGACAACAACCACCAGGCGATCGCGCGCCACCGGATGACTCTCCAGTTCAGCGGGCACCTGCGGGCTCTCCACAAAGCCGATTCCGGCACGACCGTCCAGCACTGCCCGCGCCACCTCGGCCGAATTCCCGGACTCCAGGGCAATGGAGGTCTCCGGCATTCGAGTGCGCAGGGCCATCAGCCATTTCGGGAACAGGTATTCGGCAATGGTCTGACTCGCCGCCACCCGCAGCCGCGAATCCCGCTGCACCCGCAGGGTATCGATGCCCGCGTCCAGCCGGGCGGCCGCATCCACCACATCCCGCGCCCACTCCGCGATCAGCGCCCCCGCCGCCGTCGGCCGCGACCCCAGCGTGGTCCGTTCCAGCACCGGCATTCCCACCAGCTGCTCCAGGTACCGGATCCGCGAACTGGCCGACGGCTGACTGATCCCGTGCGCCTTCGCCGCCCGCCCCAAGCTCCCCAGCTCGATCACCGAGAGCAAAAGATCCAGCGCGGCAAGATCGGGCACCCGAGGTGATAGCGACATAGACCGATTCTATGTGCGGTCGCGGTGAGTGTGGCTACTCAGCGGCTACCCGGTTGATAACGGGCTGCCACCAGGCGAGGGGGTGGACGGTCAGGCCGATGACTTTGCCGGCATCGTCGGCGCGGCGCAGGGCCAGAGCGGCAGTGAAGTCGGGGTCGGATTCGAAGGTGGCGATTTCCTCGGAGGCCATGGGACCGCCCTGAGCGATGAGGGTGCGCTGACTGGACGGGGACAGGGCGGCGGTGTGGATCGCGTCGGTGGCGGCGAGGTAGCGCTTGGCGGTGACGTGGAGTTCGACCAGGCGGGCCACCCGGGTTCCGAGGAGCGCGCGCACGGCGTCGGCACCGTGGCGGCCGTGGCCCGCATCGTCACCGGGGTACAACACGTGGCCGATATCGTGGACCAACCGGCGACCTGGAGTTCCTCATCGTCCGGAAATTGCCGACGCAGGAGTTCGGCGCACTGGCGGTCGTGGTCGAGGATGTCGACCGGGTCGCCGCTGCGGTCGGGCATATCCCAGGCGTCCTCGCAATCGGCCAGCAGCGCCATGAGGTCGTCGACCGTCGCAATTGTCGTCACCGCATCCACTGTCGGGGACGATCGTGAACAGCGCATGACAGCCTCGGGTCGGAACACGCTTACGCTCCGGCGCTGAGCCAGTCGGCGAACATATTCGCGGTTTCGTCGATGAGGCGGTCGGGGTCGAGGCCCTGCGGTGGTTGCAGGGCGATGCGAAGGCTCGCGGCCAGGCCCGCATTCACCATGACGAAGGCGCGGGTGTCGAGTTCGTCGTCGGGGCGCGGCCCGAGTTGTTGCAGCAGATAGGCGCGGGTGAGCAGGAGGAGCCGGCGTTCCAGTCCGCCGAAGCCGATGCCCGCGACGGTGGCCTCGGCGGCGAGGGCGCGCACCAACTGCTGCCGGTCGGTGAGTGCGCGCATGATCGCGCGCAGGCTGCCGGCCACCGATTCACGCAGCGGCAGACCCAGACTGCCGAGCACCGCTTCGGTGAAGCATTCCTCTAGTTCGGTGAGCAGCCGTCCGCGCAGTATCTCGACAATCGCGGCCTTGTCGTCGAAGTAGCGGTAGAGCGATCCGATACTCATATGCGCGTGCGCGGCTATGCGATTGGTGGAGGTCTCGGCAATGCCGTGTGCGGCGAAAAGCTGAGCGGCCGAGTCGAGAATCCGCTCCCGGGTCTCCCGCGCGCGTTCCTGGCTCGGCTTCTTGCGCCGTACACCGGGTGTTTCAGCCATGAGTGGGCCGGCGGCACAAAAGTGAGTAGGAAGTGAGCATATACTCACCTTACGCTTCGGAGATGAGCAGCGGTAAGGTTCCGGCGACCATGGAAGTCGCTGCGGCAGGCACGATTCCGACCGAATTCCGATATTGGGAGCGGCGCGACGATCCGCGGATACAGCGGGCCCGCCGCGCCTGGCGCAGCGTCTTCCGCTTCGACCCGCAGCCGTCCGATGAGCTGGTACGCACCTTCGGCGAGGCCTACTACCAGGCCGATCCGGTGGCGGAGGCCTTCGTCGACGAGGTCTACCTCGGTGAGATCGGGCCGAAAGCGGGCCGCGCCCTACTGGATCAGGCGCTGGCGCACGGCATCGGCTCGGTGCCGGACGCACCGCCGACGCTCGTCCGCCTGTTCGAGGAGTTCGAGTCCGCCCCGGACTGGCTGGACCTCGACCTGGCCGCGCAGGGCGCGAAGGTGTTCCGCCGCTGGGGCACTTCGGTTTTCAGCTTCGCTACCACCAGCACCCTGGAGATGTACTCGGAGAGCTCCATTACCAAACCGCTCTCGTACGCGGGCGGCTACGCCGGGGACAAGGCGCACAAACGCCAGTTGGAGACCGTCCGCTTCTGGATCGACGTCTCCGAACCCGGCGGCCTCGACCTGGGCGCACGCGGGCGGCAGACCGCCATGCGGGTCCGGATCATGCACGTCTTCATCCGCCGCAAGCTCATGCAGCGCCCCGAATGGGATTACGCCGCCTGGGGTGTGCCGATCAGCATCGGTGACGCCACCCTGACCCTCATGGGCGGGAGCGTGGTGCCGGGCCTGGCGCTGTGGAGCATCGGGCATCAGACCACGATTCGGGAAATCGAAGCGACGCTGCACTTCTGGCGCTATGTGGGTCATCTGCTGGGTGTGCAGCCCGCGTGGTATCCGCAGAACTTCCAGGAGTCGGTCCAGCTCATGTTCGCGGCCTTCGTCAAACGTGCGTACACCGCGGGTGCGGACGGCGAGGAGCTGGTCGAGTCCTATCTCCCGGCCTTCGAGCCCAAGCCGAATACGCCGTGGCCCAAACGGATTCGCGACGAATTCAACTGCCGCGTACAGATCGGATACACCGCGTTCTGGCTGCCTCCCGCCACCTACGCCCGCCACCACATGCCGCGCCGCTTCCCCTGGGTGCTGCACCCGATCGTGCAGGCGCCCCTGGTCTTCGGCGCGGAAACGCTGCGTCGCACCGTTCCCGGGCTCGATGCGGTCGCCGACCGTGTGCAACGTCACCGCCGAGAACAGTGGTACCGCAACGAAGTCGGCGACCGGGATGCCGAGTTCACACCGGTGGAGGAGTTCCGCCGCTAGCGTGCGAGGTCAGCGCTTCTCGATGCGGGCCGGTGGCGGCTCGACGGTTCCCTTGCTCTGCAGATACGACTCCATCGCATCCAGATCGATGGGACCGACCAGGGTGTCGCGGCTCTGGGTGAAGACCGAGAACCCGTCACCGCCCGAAGCCAGGAAGTTGTTGGTCGAGACTCGGTAAAGGGCAACCGGATTCAGCGGCTGCCCGCCGATATGAACGCTGTCGGCAATCACCTTGCGGCCCTTGGGCGCGGTATCGGAGTAGGCGTAGGTAATGCCCGCCACCGACAGCACGCCGGGCTTACTCACATTGTCCCACTGCTGTTCCAGCAGACTCAGGATCTGCTGCCCGGTCAGCGCGACGGCGACAACCTGATTCCCGAACGGCTGCACGGTGTACGCCTGCTCGTAGGTGATCGCGCCGCCGGTCAAACCCGCCCGTACCCCACCGGGATTCATGAAAGCGGCCACCACCTGCTGCGGCGCCATGGCCGCCAGCATGGAGTCGGCGATGACATCACCGAGCGGGGAATCCCCGGCCGGGTCCGGGGCGCTGGGCAGCGGTGCGGTGGCGCTGCCGATGACGCGGTCGGCACGCGACTTCACCTGTGCGGCAAAGAAATCGAGCAGCTTGGCGGCGGCCGGATCCGGCGTGATGTCGCGGGTGACGACCCGGTTCACCGCCTTCGCATCAACCGTCCCGTCGTGGAAGCGCAGCGTGACATCGGTGATGAGGCGGCCGAAGGACGACGCCTGCGTGACGACCTTGCCGTTGATGGTGCAGTTGTAGGCCTGATGACTGTGCGCGGTGAGCATGACCTTGACGGCCGAATCGGTGCGCTTCGCCAGATCCGTGACACCGGGATCGATTCCGGCACAACCGTTGTAGTCGATCTGCGCGCCGTCCTCGCTGTGCTGTGCGCCGCCGTCGTGCAGCAGTGCGATTACGGTCTCCGCACCTGCGGCCTTAATTTCCGGCACATACTTATTGATCGCGTCCGGTTCGTCGCCGAAGGTGTAGCCCCGAATCCCCTCGGGCATCACGATGTGCGCGGTATCGGGCGTGACCGTGCCGACCACACCGATCTTGTGCCCGCCGATATCGAGCATGGTCCATGCCTTCAGCCCCGGCGGCAGCTGACCGTTGCCGTCGGTGACATTGGCGGCCAGATACGGAAACTTGGCCCCGGAGAACGGATCTCCCGGCGAGCAGCCGTCGGCGGCGCATCCGCCCTGCTGCAACCGCCGCAATTCCTGTACGCCGTGGTCGAATTCGTGATTGCCCACCGACGAGGCGGCCACGCCGACGGTATTCATGAAGTCGATGGTCGGCTCATCGTGGAACAGCGCGGAGATGAGCGGGCTGGCGCCCACATTGTCACCGGAGGACAGGATCGCGTCCGCCGGATATGCGGCCTCGAGCCGGGCCAGGTGCGCGGCGAGATAGGCAGCGCCACCGGCCTGGTAATCGCCGATCTTGCCATTGCTTCCGCTCGGCGGCTGCAGATTCCCGTGCAGGTCGTTGATAGCGAACAGATGGACCTCACCCGGTTGGGCCGTAGGCAGGTCATCGGTCGAAATCAGCGGTACCGCACCGGGCTTGGCGCCCGGCGCGGCATTGTCGCCGGAGCCGCAGCCGGCCACCAGCCCCACACTCAACAGCGCCGCGCACATCCCCAGGATCCGTCGACCAGTCATAGAGCTCGACTCTGACAGACCTCGTTGGCTTCCGCGCGACGACCCGGTGAATTCCCAGACTTGCCGCTAGCTGCTGGAGGCACCGGCGAACGGGGTGACGGCGGGGATATACGGGCGGCGATTCGGGTGCTGCCACAGACCCTTTCGCTCCAGGATCGGCAGTACGCCCTCGCCGAACCAGTACGCCTCCTCCAGATGCGGGTAGCCGGAGAGCACGAAGTGGTTGATGCCGACCTTCGAGTACTCCACCAGCCGCTCGGCGACCTCTTCGTGCGAGCCGACCAGCGCGGTGCCCGCGCCGCCGCGGACCAGGCCCACGCCCGCCCACAGATTCGGCGCGATCTCCAGCCGATCCAGGCTGCCGCCGTGCAGTTCCACCATGCGCCGCTGGCCCTCGGATTCGCTACTGGCAAGACTGGCCTGCACGCGCGCGATATCGGCGGGGTCGATGCCGGCAATCAGCTTGTCGGCGACCCCCCATGCCTCTTCCGAGGTGTCGCGGGAGATCACGTGAATCCGCAGGCCGTAGTCCAGCTTTCGGCCGTGATCCACGGCCAGGCCGCGAATCCACTCCAGCTTGCGGCTCACGGCGAGCACCGGCTCACCCCAGGTGAGGTAGGTGTCGGCGTAGCGCGCCGCGACCGGACCGGCCGGCGCGGAGGAACCGCCGAAGAACACCGGCGGCACCGGATTCGGCCGATTGCTCAGCAGCGCGTTCTCGACCCGATAGTGCTCGCCCGTGAACGAGAACGGCTCCTGCGATTCCCACAGCGACTTGACCACGTGCAGGAATTCGCCGGTGCGGGCGTAGCGCGTCTCCTTGTCGGCGAAGTCGCCGTATGCCCGCTGATCGGCCGGTTCACCACCGGTCACCACATTGATGAGCAGCCGCCCGTCCGAATGCCGCTGGAAGGTGCCCGCCATCTGTGCGGCGAGGGTGGGGCTCATGAGCCCGGGGCGCAGGGCGACCAGGAACTTCAGTGTGTCGGTGGTGCCCGCCAGCATGGCGGTGGTCAGCCAGGCGTCCTCGCACCACGAGCCGGTCGGGGTGAGCACACCCTCGAAACCGTTCGTTTCGGCCGCTGCCGCAATCTGATTGAGGTAGTGCAGGGAGGCCGGGCGGTCACCCGACATCGGCGTGCCGTGCCCGCCGACCACGAGGCCGCGGGAGTCACCCGAGGTGGGCAGGAACCAGTGGAAGGACAGGCTCATCGAAGAATCCTCACGAGTTGAAGCGGTCGTTGAAGCGGGTGTCCACGAAGTCGGTGATATTCACCTTGCCCGGAATGAGTTTGGCATCGGTGAAGGCGTCGGCCACCGACTGCTCCTCGGCAATGGTCGGGGCGTCCAGCGGATGGTGCTGGTAGAGGGCACGTTTCACGGCGACCAGGGTGACGTCGTAGGGCACGCCGGTGATATCGGCGGACTGCTTGGCCCACGCTTCGGGATTCGCCACGATCCAGGCCTGCGCTCGCTGGATGCGGGTCAGCAGATCCCGCAGCGCCGCCGAACTTGCCTTGTTCGCCAGTGCCTTGGTGCCCGCGACGAAGAAGGCATCGCCTCGAAGGTATCCCTCACCGTTCACCAGCACCCGATCGCCGGCCTTCTCGGCCTGGGCCACATACGGATCCCATACCGCCCACGCATCCACCCGGCCGGTGGACAGCGCGGCGAGCGCATCGGCGGGCTGCAGATACTGCGGCTGAATATCGGCGAAGGTCATGCCATTCTTTGCCAGCACCGCAAGCAGGTGCTGATGCCCCGAGCTGCCCTGAGTGACGGCGATCTTCTTGCCGCGCAGATCCTTCGGATCCTTCAGCGTGGAATCCTTGGGCACGACGATGGCCTGCCCCTGCACCCCGGTCGAATAGGCCGCGACAATCTTGATCTGCGATTTGGCGGCCGCCGCGAAGACCGGCGGCGCATTGCCCACGCCGCCCAGGTCCACGGACCCGGCATTGATGGCCTCCAGAATCGGCGGCCCTGCGGTGAAGGTGGACCAATCGAGCTTGTAGGGCAGGTCCTTCCCCTGTCCGGACACCTCGAGCAGGGCTTGCAACGCCTGCCCCTTCTGATCACCGATACGCAGCGTGACCTGCGACAGATCCACCGAACCGTCCGCGTTCACACCCTTGTTGTTGCTGTCGCTGGACCCGCAGGCGGCGGTGACGAGGGCAGCCGTGACCGCGAAGGCGACGAACAGACGTCGGGCGACGGTGTTCCTTCCAGTGATCATGCAGTTCCTTCCGGAGACACGCCCAGTTCGGCGAGCAAGCTTGTGCGCAGTGCGAGGAAATCGGGATGGTCGCGGCGGCGCGGGCGCGGTAGGTCGATGCGCAGCTCGCGGGCGATGCGCCCGTCGGCCAGCACCAGGGCGCGGTCCGCGAGCAGCAGCGCCTCGTCCACATCGTGGGTGACCAGCAGTACGCCCGGCCGATGGCGGGCCCACAGCTCGAGCACCAGATTGTGAATCGTGATGCGGGTCAGGGCATCCAGTGCACTGAAGGGTTCGTCCAAGAGCAGCAGATCCGGCTCGCGCACCAGGGCGCGCGCCAGCGAAGCCCGCTGCGCCTCGCCGCCGGAGAGCGTCAGCGGCCAGGCGTCGGCGCGACCGCTGAGACCGACCTCGGCGAGCGCGGCCCGCGCGGCGGCCTTCGGATCCTGGTGTCGCAGACCGAGAGTGATGTTGGCGGCCACCCGTTTCCACGGCACCAGTCGCGGCTCCTGGAAGGCGACGGCCACCTCACCGGGGACGGTGAGCTCGCCGTCGGTCTCCCGGTCCAATCCCGCCAATGCCCTCAGCAGCGTGGACTTTCCGGACCCGCTGCGCCCGAGCAGCGCCACGAATTCGCCCCGCTGGATCTCCAGGTCGAGACCGTGCAGGACTCGGCGGTCACCGAAATCCTTGACCAGCCCGCGAACTCGGGCAGAGCTGGTTACGTTCCCAGGAAGCTGCGTCGCCATGACAGTGCCCTCCGCTCGATCAGCCGGACCGCCGAATCGGTGACCAGACCCAGCACGCTGTAGACGAGCAGGCCCACCACGATCACATCGGTGCGCAGGAATTCGCGGGCATTGTTGATCATGTAGCCCAGTCCCGCATCGGCATTCACCTGTTCGGCGACGATCAGCGCCAGCCAGGCCACACCCAGGGACTGCCGCAATCCGACCAGCGCCTGCGGCAGCGCGCCCGGCAGCACGATGTGCCGGATGAGCCCGATTCGGCCGAGCTGCTGCACCTGCGCCAGTTCGGCGAGCTTGCTGTCCACACCGCGGATACCGGCAAAGGTATTGAGGTACAGCGGAATCGCCACACCGAAGGCGACCAGCACAATCTTCGGCAGCTCCCCGATGCCGAACCACAGGATGAACAGCGGAATCAGGCCGTAGAACGGCAGCGTCCGCAGCATTTGGAGAATGGGGTCCACCAGGTTCTCCCCCACCCGGCTCAACCCGGCCACCAGTGCCAGCGCGACGCCGATGACCGCGCCGATGACGAACCCGACCGCAGCTCGCTGCAATGACACGGTGAGTGCCGTGGTGAGCGTGCCGTCGGAGATGAGATCACCGGTCGTGTGGACCACGGTGAGCGGTGAGGCCAGCAGGCGTTCGGACAGCACACCGGTCGAACTGGCGAGCTGCCAGAACGCGACCAGCAGCAGTGGACTGATCAGCCGCGCCCAGGCAATAGGCACACGCGGCAGGCGTGTAAAGCGCAGGCGGGCCGGAATAGGCCTGGCCTGCACGGCAACTGAAGACACGGCAAACACCTCGGGCGTTGGGGACGGGGACCGACGGCGGCCGAGCCCTCGACCGCCTCGTTCGAGCCTGCCGGGTCGCGCACCGGTCGTCACCCGTTGAAATCCGTGTGATTCTTGATCGACTCGATCCCGCGACTGCCACAATGGAGCCGCGACGAACAGCCGGGGGCGTCATGAGCAGTCCGCATCAGCCGATCACCGTCGGATCCCTGTTCGGGCCGTATCGCCTGGACAAGTTGATCGGGCGCGGCGGTATGGGTGAGGTCTATCAGGCCTACGACACGGTCAAGGACCGGACGGTGGCCATCAAGGTGCTTCCCGAACGCCTGGCTCAGGATCCGGTGTACCGGCAGCGTTTTCAGCGGGAGTCGCATGCGGCGGCCCGGCTGCGCGAGGCACATGTCATTCCGATTCACGATTACGGCGAGATCGACGGCCACCTCTTCATCGATATGCGCCTGGTCGACGGCGACAGCCTGCGCGCCCTGCTGCGCAGCGCCGGGCCGAGCTCACCGGAACGCTCGGTGGCGCTCGTCGAGCAGATTGCCGCCGCCCTGGACGCGGCGCACGCCGACGGCCTGCTGCACCGCGATATCAAACCGGACAATATCCTGCTCACCCATGACGGATTCGCCTATCTGGTGGACTTCGGCATCGCCCAATCCGTCACCGATCCCTCCCTGACCAGGGACGGCTCGGCAGTCGGCTCGTTCTACTACATGGCGCCCGAGCGCTTCGGCTCCCGTGACCTGACACCCACGACGGATGTGTACGCCCTGGCCTGCGTGCTCTTCGAATGCCTCACCGGAAGCAGGCCGTTCACCGGTGATACGGACGCGCAGATCATGCGCGCGCACCTGTTCGATCCGATTCCGCAGCCGAGCCGGGTGCGTTCCACCGTTCCGGCCACCTTCAATCCGGTGGTTGCTCGCGGTTTGGCGAAGAATCCCGCGGAGCGTTATCGCACTGCGGGTGAGTTGGCCACCGCCGCCCGCAGCGCACTCGAGCCCACCGGTTCCGCGGCGATCACGGCCCCGACAGGTACTGCGGCGGAGCCGGTAACCCAGATATCCGAACCGGCGGCATCGGGCACACCGACCGGACCCGTTGAGCCCACGGGATCGGACGAGCCGACAAACCGGACCGGCGGCTCCCCGAAGCGCGGCGGGCGGACACGGCGTTTCGCGGCGGTGGCGGGTGTGCTCGTATTAGTAGCCGCCGCACTGGGTTTCGCGGGCTGGGCGGCACTATCCGGCGAACGGAAGGGTGTAGCAGTCGCCGACCACACCGCCCTGCAGGCACCCGATGTGGCATTGCTTTCACTGCTCGACGGGGCAGCGTACAAGCGCCACAATTGCCGGCACGAGGCCCCGGACGCCAACTCGACCGCAGTCTTCTACTGCGATGCGAATCCCTCGGCTGCCGCTCCGGCAGCACGCTTCTGGCGCTTCCAGACCGTCGACGCGCTGCACGACTACTACAAGACCATTGTGCTGGGCAGCCTGCACGGCGCCTCGTGCCCCGGTGATCCGACCGGCGTCGACGCCCCCTCCATGATCGACGGCAAGGAAGTGGGCCGGAAAACCTGCTTCGCCAATAGGGCCGAGACGCCGAATGCGCCGAAACCCACGCTGATCCTGACCAATGACACCGTCATGGCAATGGCGATCTACATCTGGGATACCCCGGCGGACACGCCGTTTCGGGACTATCGCGCGAAACAAAATGGCGGACAGTTCCGTACGCCGGACCACGGCCAGGATCCCGACCAGTTCACTCCTGCCGATCGTGATGTGCTCGCACACACCGGCGACGGTTATCGGGCCGTCAACTGCCGGCACAGCGATCCGCCCGGCAGCCTGGCGAATTCGATCGTCGACTGCTCCACCAAGCTCGGCGATCCCGCCGTCAGCTTTATCGGCCTCCCCGACCGGCATACCTCGGATGTGCTGTACCAGGCCGATCTCGGACAATTCCCCGGCCGATCCTGCGGCGGCGGTGGCGGATCCGACGACGTGTGGCGCAAAGCCAACGGCACAGTAGTAGGCCGCTACTTCTGTTTCACCGACCCCACCTCCGACCCAGCCGTGCTCTGCCTCCTAGGCGTACACGACGACCTACACCTGATGGTCGACATCTGCGCCCTGCCCGCCGACAGCCCGGAAAACGGCCCCAAAACTCAAGCAGCCCTATTCACCTGGTTCCAACAGGAATTCGCCTCATGACCCGAGACCGCGAATCTCGACCTCCCGGAGGAGTACCTCCAGCTGAACGCAGCTACGAGTCGGTGGCATCCAACCAGTCGATGAGCGTGGCGAAGTCACTGTGTCGCAGTCCGCTCCGCGGATCCACCTGGTACAAGAGAGCTCGGCTTCCAAAGTTGGCCGACACCCATTCCCGATCCCGGTCACTGATCTCGTCGTCGATCCAGATGAACGGTCGCCCCGCGGCCCATTCGACCAATGCCCGAGTCTTCCAATGCAACCCGAACCATTCGTCAACCCGATCGCCGGATTCATCGGACCACTCCACAACTGCGAGCGCAGCCAAGCCCAGCCGCGGGCTGATCAACCGATTGGCCTCGTGCATCCAGGTTGTGGCCCACACCAGCTCGCACGAAAGGGCCGACAGCAACGGTCCGAGGCCAGGATCGATTCGATCCACAAGCGGGTTCCCCTGACCTGCACTGTCAGGAGAAAGTTGCAAAGGGAACTCACCACCTGGTGATTCGCCGAACGGAATCAGCGGTCCATCAATATCCAGGAACAACAGCGGACGGTCCAGGACCTTCATCACGTTCGCAGAGTAGCCCGCGGATCTATACCGGACAAAGGCTCTCTCGGGCGGTCACGCGCTCACCTGGGCAAGCTCGTCGAGACGCCGCGCGGTTGGGTTCTGCCGCCGCCGATCTCCGGCTCGGGCCGACTGGGTTGCGGCTAATCGGCGAACATCTGGGCCGCCATCTGCCGGGACTTGTCGACGGCATCGAAACCACGCGGCAGCATGATTGCTTGATAGGCGGCGACAGCGTCGGCAAGCGACTGGTCACCTCTTGTGGCGGAAAGAATTTCGCGGGCGAGGGTGGCGGCATCGGCCAATGCGGTGTTCGCACCCGCGCCGGCGGTGGGCGGCATGGCGTGGACCGAGTCACCGAGCAGGGTGATCGGACCCGGCTCCCATGCCGGAACCGGATCGCTGATCGGGAAAGTGATCGGGAAGAACGAGTCGATGTCGGAACGGGCATAGATATCGCGGATCGCGGGATGCCAATCCGCGACGACGTCCGCGGACAGTTTCCACAACTGCTCCGACGACATGTGAAACAGTGTCTCGTCGGCAACGCCGAGTCGCTGCGGGGTGGCGATCAGAGTGACCATCAAATAGTCGGTCCGTTCCGCGGTGGGAGTGCGGAAGCGGACGGTCCCGAACCCCACGCCGCAGGTGCTGCCGCCGGACACCCAGCACAGGCCGCGCTCGAATTCCTCAGGCGACAGGACGCCCGTCAAGGGCAGTCGGCCGTAGATACACCGCAGGCCGAAATCGTTGACTACGGCATCGGGCAACAGTTGACGACGAATGACCGAACCGACACCGTCCGCGCCGACCAGCAGATCCCCCTCGTCACTACCGCCCTCGGTGAACTCGACGCGGACCCGGCCCGAGTCGGTGAGCTGGTAGTTGGATACCGTGCGCCCGAAGCGGACGGCCTCGCCGAGTCCGGTGAGCAGCCCCTGACGGAAGGCATTGCGGTCGACCGCGGTGAGCTGGGAGTCAGGGATGCCGGCAAAGTCCTGGGCGAACACTCGCTGCAGGCCGGTGGTGAAGGTGGTCACCAGGTCGCCGTTGCGGCCGCTGGTGCGGCGCAGCACGTCCAGCACCTCCGGCGTCACGCATTCCGCCAGCGCCGCATTGCCGTTCGGGTCGATGTGTATGCGGTAGCCCTGGTTGCGCGTTCGGGGTGTGGGGTCCTGCTCGAAGACGGTGACGTCGACCCCGGCGTGGTGCAGGGCCTGGGCGAGAGCCAGCCCGCCGACCCCGCCCCCGGCAATGAGAATCCTTGTGTCCTTGGACATTTCGATCTCCTCCTGATTCTTCACCGGCCACACGCCGGTACCTGTTTCCATGATGTGCTCAGTACCGCCGACTGTCAAACGTTTATTTGATACGGTCATGTAGACACATACTTCTGCTGAATGGTTATATAATCGCTCCATGGCAGGATCGAAAGCTCGCAGGTCACCAACGCCACAGGAGCGGCAGCGCGATCCCGATCGCACCCGCGCATTGATCGCCGACGCCGCGCGGGTCGAGTTCGGTGCGCACGGATACGCCGGCGCCCGCATCGGCGCGATTGCCGCCCGCGCCGGGGTGAACGTGCAGTTGATCTCCTACTACTTCGACGGCAAAGAAGGCCTGTACCAGGCCATCACGAAGCAGTGGGCGCAGCGCCAGGGCGAACTGGTACCGCCGGATGTACCGCTGCCCGAGCAGCTACGCCGTTACGCGCTGGAGGCGTTGCACAATCCGGATGGGGTTCGCCTGCTGGCCTGGAATGGGCTCGAATACACCGCGCCCGAATCCCCCACCGGCACCGGCCTGTTCGCCGAGACTATCGACAAGCTGAAGGCACTACAGGAGTCCGGTCACCTGTCGGCCGATCTCGACCCCGCATGCCTGGTAATCATGCTGATGGCCATGGCGATGGCACCGACCACGCTGCCTCAGATCGTGGAGGGCGTCTGCGGTGTCGATCCGCGTTCGCCCGAGTTCCTCGAACGGTTCGCCGACCAGATTGCCGCGCTGGCAGTGCATCTCGGGCTCGGGCCGGCCTCCGGCAAGCCCGAGGTGGGTCCGCCCGCGCCATAGCCCAGCCCTGGCCCCGCGACATAGGAGGCATGGTGCTCGCAGATCCTATTCCGGCGCAGGATTTGAACATCTACGGTAAGGCCGAGTTGCCGTGGGATCGGGTGGTCAAGGCCATGGAGGCCGGTATCGGGCGGCCGGAAACCAGCGCGGGCGGCCCGAAGATCAACGGCTCGAGATCATCTCAGTTCATCGCCGGGCTGGCAGCGCATGTACATGCCGACGAGTGGAAGGTTCCAGGTATCCCGGCATTGTCGGCGAAGCCCGGTGGCAGGCCGAACAGACTGGAACCCAGTTACCAGCCAACCGGCTGATTGATGGCAATGAGGTTCCCGTCGACGGCTTTGAGCACTGCCAGACGGTTTCCGGGCATATCGACGATGCCGGTCGCCTGATCGCCATTGACGACAGGCGCCGTACCGATCTCGGCGAGCGACCCGTCGGCGATTTCGCCCAGCGCCGTGGCACCGAGAGCCACCATCGAGGCATGCGTCGCCGTGATGTCGCCTACTGTCCAGAATGGAAGCGGATGGCGCACCCACGGTTTGGACGACAGCGCGATACCGATGGCATACATCGCATAGTCCGCGGTGCGAAAGACGGGCGCGGCACCGAGCATCGCCGTGAAAGCCGCAACGCTCGCATCCAAATCCGCTGCTGGGTAGACGACATTGGCGAAGCCGGTAGGGGCGTCCACGGGAACTCCTTCTGATACCGAGCCATGCTCGATGGTGATGATCAACTTCGACGATCAATGTATCGGCACCCTCCGACAGCAACGCCTTTCAGCTGCGCCGACATCGTCGATCGCAACGGCGGCGGCTGCTGCGCGGACGGCTACCTTGCACATCCCTGCCGCCTGGAGAACTCACGATAGGTTGTGCCGGGCTCCCTCCGCAGCTGGGAGCCCGGCACTTTGCCGGCACCGGTGTGGGCGGTGTCGACATCTTGCGTGCTCCGCAGGGAGCACAGATCTGGGGGTCAGTGACCGCCGCGGACGATTTCGACGGCACGGGTGAGAATGTCTAGCCCGTGCGAGATTTCGGCTTCGGTGACGGTCAGCGGGGGCAGCAGTTTCACGACTTCGTCTGTGGAGCCGGAGGTTTCGACCAGCAGCCCGAGCTCGAAGGCGGTGCGGCAGACCTTGGCGGCCTGGGAGGCGTCGTCGAAGACCAAACCCTGGACCAGGCCGCGACCGCGCGTTGACAGGCCCTGGAAATCCTCGGCGAGGAGGGTCAGGTGCCGGCGGATGCGCTCACCCTTGGCGAGGGTGGCCAGCTCCATCCGATCGTCGGACCAGTAGTGGCGCAGGGCGAGTTCGGCGGTGATGAAGGCGGCATTGTTGCCGCGGAAGGTGCCATTGTGCTCGCCGGGGGCCCACTGGTCCAGATGCGGCTTCATGAGCACCAGGGCCATCGGAAGGCCGTAGCCGCCAATGGATTTCGACAGCGTCACAATATCGGGGGTGATGCCGGCGGACTCGAAGGAGAAGAACGGTCCGGTGCGGCCGCAGCCCATCTGCACATCGTCGACGATGAGGAGAATGCCTCGCGCGGCGCACATTTCGGCGAGCGAGCGCAGCCATTCCGGGCGAGCGACGTTCACGCCGCCCTCACCCTGCACGGTTTCGACGATCACCGCGGCGGGCTTGTCCACGCCCGAGGAGCTGTCGTCCAGCACCCGGCGCATCCACGAAAGCTCGTCCATGCCTGCGAGATAGCCGTCGTAGGGCATGGGGGTGGCATGTACCAGCGGTACACCCGCACCGGCCCGCTTGGCGGCATTGCCGGTGACCGACAGCGCGCCCAGCGTCATGCCGTGGAACGCATTGGTGAAGTTCAGGATGGTGGTGCGGCCGGTCACCTTGCGCGCCAGTTTGAGTGCGGCCTCGACGGCGTTCGCTCCGGTGGGGCCGGGGAACTGCACCTTGTAGTCCAGGCCGCGCGGGATCAGCAGCACATCGCGGATGGTCTCCAGCAGACGGCGTTTGGCGACGGTGGACATATCCAGGCCGTGCGTGATGCCGTCGCCGACCAGGTAGTCGATGAGGGCCTGCTTGAGCACGGGGTTGTTGTGCCCGTAGTTCAGCGACCCCGCGCCGGCGAAGAAGTCGAGGTAGTCCTTGCCGTTCTCGTCGGTGAGCCAGGCCCCGCGCGCGGTGTCGAACACCGTCGGCCAGGACCGACAGTAACCGCGCACATTGGATTCGAGCGCCTCGAAAACGGTCGTCTCGGCCATGGTCATCGGTGGGGTCCTAGCGTCGGAGCAAAGTGAAACGCAGATGTTTCTACCATTGACCGATGCGATAGCGGAACGTTTTCGGCGAATCGGGCGAAAGACTCCCGTCAGATGAGACGACGTGATGCGCGTCTCGGCCGCAACGCGGGAAGCATAACCCGCAGCGAACCGACCGGACTACACCCTTCAGGCAGCGATCTTTTCGGACCGTAGCGCCAGAACCGCGATGCCCGCGACCATCGGAATCGTCACAGCGAGGCTGACCCAGCCGGTGCCGAGCCCGAGCCCGTCGGCTCGATGTGAGGCCAGCCAGTCGGTAGCGGAGGCCCCCAGAGGGCGGGTAACCACATACGAAGCCCAGAAGGCCGCGATCGCGCTCAGCCCTGCCCAGCGATACGCCATGGCAGGCACGGCAATAGCAATTGCGAATATCAGGATCGACGGCAGGTAGCCGAGATGCAGTGTGGTGGCGGTCAAATCGCCGGCCACCGTGCCCAGGGCGAAAGTCACCATGACCGTCGTCCAGTAGAACGCTTCCCGGCGGCGTGTGGTGATGCTGTGCACGGACAGCGTCCCCTCGGTGCGATACCAGAGCGCGAACACCCCGGCAAGCACCACGGCGAACCCGGCCGTCGATACCGCCAGCGGAATCCCGATGACGAAATCGACGATATCCGCGACCATTGTGCCGAAGATGCTCACCATCACCACGGCGAACCAGTAGATCCACGCCACGTACCGCGGACTCCGGAACTGGGCGATCAGACTCACGATGAGCAGCAAACCGGCACCGAGCACGGCTATCTCGGGCTGGGAACCGCCCACCAGGAAATCGGAGAAGGTCTCCCCCATTCCGGTGGAAAGGACTTTGACCACCCAGAACAGGGCGGTGATCTGAGGGACTTTGGCAAGCAGCGGGCGCGCGGGCGAAACTGCTACTGTCGCAGGCTTTGTCACAAGCGCACTGTGGCAGAGGCCCGCTGAGAAACCGCTGTGAAGCAGTTTCCTTGCCGCGCACCCCGGTTCGCACGTAGGGTCAAACTCTTGTGCGTGCCGACGCGGGGGTCTACTGGCAACTCGTCAGGGCCGGATTTCGCAGACAGTCACATTATCGGCTCGCCATGGTTGCGGGCCTGATCACCAATGTCGTTTTCGGGTTTGTGCGCTCATCGGTGTTGATGGCGGCGGTACATGCCAACACTGGGTTCGGCGGGTACGATCGCGGGACCATCGGCGCGTACACCTGGCTGTCGCAGGGGCTGCTCGGGGCCATCGCCTTCTGGACGCTGCCCGACATTGTGGAGCGGATTCGCACCGGCGATGTGGCCATCGACTTCCTGCGGCCCATCGATGTCCAATTCGCCCATCTCGCCGAATATCTCGGCCGGGCGACCTGCACGCTGCTGCCGCGCAGTGTGCCCAGCGTGCTGATCGGCGCGCTCACCTTCGGACTGACGCTGCCGAATACGGCCGGACCCTATGTGCTGGGGGTGATCAGTCTGGCACTGGCCATCGCGCTGTCGTTCCTGTCCATGTTCGCGGTGTGCCTGTCCGGATTCTGGCTGGTGGAGACGCGCGGACTGCGGGCGCTGCACATGATCTGCGGAACCTTCCTGGCCGGCCTGTTCGCACCGGTGCACCTGTTCCCTGGGTGGTTGCAAACCATCGCGTACGCCACCCCGTTCCCCGCCATGCTGCAGTGGCCGGTCGATGTGATCTCCGGGCGCACCGCGGGGCTTGCGGCGGCGGGACTGGTGACGGTGCAATGTTTCTGGCTGGCCGTCCTGCTAGCACTGGGCCAGCTGCTGCTGCGGGCGGGACGCCGCAAGCTGGAGGTGCAGGGTGGTTGAGACCCTGCCCTCCCGGATGGCGCCCTATCGCGCGGTACTGGCCTCCCGATTGCGCGCGCAGCGGGCGTATCCGCTGTCCTTCGCGACGGATGTGTTCAGCGCCTTCCTGATCGGCGTGGTGGAGTTCGCGGAAATGTGGGTGATCTTCCGCAATGTGCCGCAGCTGGGCGGGCTGGATCTCAATGCCATGCTGCTGGTGTTCGGAATGAGCAATACCTCCTTCAGCATTGCCGACATGCTCGTCGGACACGCCGATACGCTGCCCACGTATATCCGGATGGGCAAGCTGGACGCCTTCTATCTGCGACCGCAACCGCTGCTCCTGCAACTCATGACGAGCGATATCGCGTTGCGCCGGGTGGCGCGCATCGGAGTGGCCGCCACCGTGCTCGGATTCGGCCTGGCCCGCAATGAGATCGATTGGACCGGAACCCATCTGACGCTCTTCGCACTCACGCTGATCTCGGGCATCGCCATTTTCGCCGGACTCTTCATCGCGGCAGCCGGGGTGCAGTTCTTCCTCATCGACGGATCGGAGCTCACCAATGCCTTCACCTACGGCGGCTCCTACGCCTCCATGCAACCCGCTTCGGTGTTTCCGACACCGATGAAGCTGATCTTCGGATTTCTCATTCCGGTCGCCTTCACCTCGTACCTGCCCGCCATCGCACTGCTGAATCTGCCGGGGCCCGCACTGCTGCCCGCCTGGCTGGCGTGGGTATCACCGCTGGCGGCGCTGTGGGTGTGGCTGGCGGCGCTGTATTCGTGGCGATTGGGCACCAGGCACTATCAAGGAGGCGGCGGGTGAGCGATCCGATCATCGATATTGCCGGGCTGACAAGAACTTTCGTACTGCGCCGCAAAGAGGGGCGCTGGCGTCGGCGGCGCGCAGTGGTGACGGCGGTGGACGATATGAGCTTCCGGATCGAACCCGGCACCGCGGTCGGGTACATCGGTGCGAACGGCGCGGGCAAATCCACCACCATCAAAATGATCACCGGCATTCTGGTGCCGACCGCCGGCCGGCTGCGCACCTGCGGACTCGATCCGGTGCGGCAGCGGCGCGAGCTGGCCGGGCGCATCGGGGTGGTCTTCGGGCAGCGGTCGCAGCTGTGGTGGGATCTGCCACTGCGCGAATCGTTTTCGATCCTGGCGGCGATCCATCGGCTGGAACCGGCGGCGGCGCGGCGGCGCACCCGGGAGCTGGTCGAGCAATTGGAGATGGGCAATACCCTCGACACCCCGGTGCGACAGCTGTCCCTGGGTCAGCGCATGCGCGCGGAAGTCGCTGCGGCACTGCTGCACTCACCCGAACTGGTGATCCTGGACGAGCCGACCATCGGTCTGGATGTGTTGTCCAAGCAGCGATTACGCGAATTCCTGCGGCTGGAGCGCACCACCCGCGGCACCACCCTGCTGCTCACCACCCACGATATGGGCGATATCGAGCGACTCTGCGAACGCGTACTGGTGGTCGATACCGGCAAGCTGGTGTACGACGGGTCCCTCACCGGACTCGCGGCCACGGTCGGCGCGCACCGGGTGCTGACCGTCGATCTGGCCGAGCCCGCACCGGACCTCACCGACCTGCCGGGCGCGAAGCTCCTCGACAGCGAAGGCGGCGGCGTGCGCCAGCGCCTCGCCTTCGATACCGAACTCACCACCGCCGCCCAGTTACTGGCAGCGGTATCGGCGCGCGCCGAGGTACGCGATCTCTCCATCGAGGAGCCCGATATCGAGGATGTGGTGCGCCGCATCTACGAGGCTGCGGCACACCCGTTCTCGTAATTGGGATGCACCACCGTTGTTCATCCCTTTGTCGTCCATTGGACGCGAAGATCACATCTGCTTCTCACTGATTGTGAGGACATTTGCAATAGCGCAAACCCGGTGGAGTTCCGCGCACCACATCGTCTCGGTTTCGAATTGCGGGGCCTGCCGGTCTGTGCGACGTTGCTCTTTATTGTCCGTGTGCTCCGTATGGGTCGGCACGGTGGCCGAATCTCAGGAGTGAGTGTGAATTTGCGTCCCGCACGTCTGTTGCCGCGCGGTAGCGTAAGCCTCACGCCGGCACTCGAATTCGCCCGGCCGCGCACCATTCGAGCGCGCCTGCGACGGATTCTGATCGTCTCCGTGACGCTGGTGCTGGCCCTGCTCACCGTCATCATCGCTGGTGAGATCGGGCGCTACCGTGATACCGGCGCCACCACGAACGCCGTGGATCTCGCACTGGGAGTGCAGGATCTGGTGCACGAGGTGCAGCGCGAACGCGGGCTTACCAATGGTTTGCTCGGCGGCGACGGGTCGGCCCGCAATGCCGTCAATATGGAGCGCAACGCCGTGGATACGGCACTGCAGGCGCTGAATCACGTGCTGGACAAGGGCGCGCCCGGCTCCGATCAGGTGCACTCCGCCCTCGCGCAATTCTCGGGTGTGAGCGCCAATCGGGCCGGTGTGGATGCCCGGCACATTGACCGGCAGACGTCGTTCACCTTCTACACCAATGCGATTCTCGCCCTGAACCAGGCGCGACCCGGGCTCGCGAACGCGCAGGACTCCGCCCTGTGGCGGGGCCTGCAGACGCTATACGCGCTCGGCGACGTCAAAGAGTTCACCGCCCAGGAGCGCGGATTCCTCAATGGCGTCTTCACCGCGGGTGAGTTCGGGTCCGGTGAGTACGTGCAGTTCCTGAATATTCGCGCCGGAAAGCTGGCCGCCATATCGGCTTTCCAGCGCGATGCCACTCCGGGACAACAGTCGCAGCTGGACGCCGTCATGCGTTCCGATGATGCGGTGCAGGCCGCCGGGGCCGAATCGGTCGCTATCGGCTCGGAGCGCGGACCGCTGCTCGAACCGATCAGTGCGCCGGACTGGTGGCGGCAGATGACCTCCGTCATCGATGCCCAGCGCGTGGTGCAACGCTCGGTCGGCAGCGATATCCATGCTCGCGCAGCGGAACTGCGGCGCGAGGCGACGCTGGTGCTCACCGCTTACGCGCTGGCCGCACTGGTGGCGATCACCGCGATGATCTCACTGGTCGTAGCCACCGTGCGCGCCATTGTGCGACCGCTCGCACAACTGGCCGACGAGGCCGATGCGGTCGCCACCCAGCGCCTGCCGCAGCTGATCGCCGCCTGGGCCGACAACTCGACCACCGACCCGGAACCGCCGGAGCCGGTGCGCGCCGACGAACGTGCGGGCACCGAAATCGTCTCGGTGGCAACCGCACTGGATCGGGTACAGGCCACCGCCTTCGAACTCGCCTCGGCCCAGGCACGATTGCGGCGCAATACCACCGAATCGCTGGCCAACCTGGCCCGGCGCAATCAGAACCTGGTGCGGCGTCAACTCGGGCTGATCAGCGAATTCGAGCGGGAAGAGCTGGACCCGGGCGCACTGTCCAATCTCTTCGAGCTCGATCACCTCGCCACACGCATGCGACGCAATGCCGAGAGCCTGCTGGTGCTCGTCGGCGAGTCCAGCCCGCGGCGGTGGACGCAGTCCATTCCGCTCAGCGATGTGATTCGCGCCGGCCTGTCCGAGGTCGACGACTACCGGCGGGTGGTACTGCGCCGGGTGGACGATGCCGCCATCGCCGGCGCCGCGGTGAGCGAGCTCGCGCATATGCTCGCCGAACTCATCGAGAACGGATTGGCCTTCTCCCCACCGGATCTCGAGATCGAGATCTACGGCCGGCGACTCGGGCCGCGCTATCTCATCGCCATTGTCGATCACGGCGTGGGCATGCCGCCGGATCAGCTGGCCATTGCCAATGCCCGGCTGCGCGGTGAGGCCGACTTCCTGGTCGCCCCCACCCGGTTCCTCGGGCACTTCGTGGTGGGCCGGCTGGCACAGCGCCTGGGCATCGAGGTGGAACTCACCGTCTCCCCGGTCAGCGGCGTGGTGGCCCGGCTGTTCCTGCCCGAAGCGCTGCTCGGCGACCAGCCGCAGCCCGTACTCCCGGAACTCCCCGTCGCGGAGGCCAAACACGCCGCGACGGTACAACTTCCGATGTCCGGCGCGGCTGCCATGGTCGAGCCGACCACCGGCCGGCACCGGCCGCTCCCTGCAGTGCCGCAGGCCCCGGTTCCCGATGACGAAATCGCCTTCAGCACAGTGGAATTCGGCCGGACAACCGAGTCCGGAATCGCCTCGCACATCGCCTTCTCGGCAAGCGGTCCGGGACACGGATACTCCAACGGCACTCCCGTGGAGAGCAATACGATTCGGCTCATACCGCTGCGCGAGTCCACCGATTTCGCGGTGCGACAGCAGCCACTGGAGCCGACCGCGGCGGAATCGGAGGCGGGTGTTATGGGATCTGTCCCAGAGGTGCAACGCACACGAAACGGTCTCGTCAAGCGCAGCAAGAAGACTCGGGAGAATTCGGGCGCCACGCCGGGTGGCGCCCACTCCGCCCCGACCGCCCCGGTGACCGCTCCGCACGCCGACCGCTCACCGGAACAGGTGCGTAGCATGTTGTCCGGCTTCCGGGCCGGACATCAGCGTGGTGAACACGGCGCCCCACCCCGGCCCGGCTCTAATCCCTAGGAGAACCTCAGGTGACGACTCACTACACCGACACCGATCCGCACACCTTCAATTGGCTGCTCGCCGATTTCGTGCGCACCACCGACGGCGTGCGCGATGCCGTCGCGGTCTCCTCCGACGGGTTGCTGATGGCCATGTCCGCGGGGCTGGACCGGGCCGGCGGCGACCGGCTGGCGGCGATCGTGTCCGGACTGACCAGCCTCGGCCGAAGCGCTTCCCGCAGTTATGCTTTCGACGGACTGCGGCTCATCATGATCGAGATGGGGCGCGGCTTCCTGCTCGTCTCCGCCATGACCAATGGCAGCTGTGTCGGCGTGATCGCCGATAACAATGCCGATGTGGGCCTGGTCGGATATCAGATGGCCGTGCTGGCCGAGCGCGCCGGCGCGCTGCTCACCCCCGCGCTCATCACCGAACTACGGGAGTCGTTGGGCCGATGAATGATTCGCACCGGCTACCGGATCCGCGAATGATCGCCGTCAACCGGCCCGAAAGCTGGTCCGGAGCCACGCCCCCCACCACTGTCACGGCCGAAGACGAAGCCGACTCCCAGGTGGTGCGGCCCTTCATGATGACTGCCGGGCGCACCACGCCGCTGGTCGACGGACTTCGGATCGAAACCCTCGTTCGCGCCTCCCCCGCCGCACTCTCCGCACCCCTGCACTTCGAACTGGAGCGGGTGGTCCGGCTGTGTCAGCGCCCGCACTCCATTGCCGAAATCGGTGCGGCACTGCGCATACCGATCGGCGTGGCCCGGGTACTGGTCAGCGATCTGGTCGCCGCCGGCCATGTCACGGTGAACCAGGCCGATGAATTGTCCATCTCCGCGATCGAAAGGATCCGGGACCTTGTTCGGGCACTCTGAAGTTCCGGCCGCGCCGCTCGCGTCCTCGGTGAAAATCGTGATCAGCGGCGGTTTCGGCGTCGGCAAGACCACTCTCATCGGCGCCATCTCCGAAATCGAGCCGCTGGCAACCGAAGCGGCCATGACCGAGGTCTCGCAGGGCGTGGACACTCCGGGGCGCAATACCGGTAAGACCACCACCACGGTGGCGCTGGACTTCGGCCGCATCACCCTGGACCCGAACCTGGTGCTCTATCTTTTCGGCACCCCGGGCCAGGAGCGGTTCGAATTCCTGTGGGACGACCTGCTGGACGGCGCACTGGGCGGCATCATCCTGGTCGATACCGATCGGGTCGAGGACTGCTACCCCGTGCTCGAATATTTCGAACAGCGCCGCACACCATTCGTGGTGGGGGTGAACCGTTTCGACGCGGCGCCGAACTTCGACCTGGACGAGGTGCGCGAAGCGCTGGATATCGATCCGGCGGTCATACTCCTGGATTGTGATGCGCGCGACCGGGAATCGGTGAAGGACCTGCTGGTGGCGCTGCTGGAGCAGATTCTGCGGGCCCGCCGCTCCCCCGCCCTCAGCCGCTGACCATCGAGACAAAAAGCGACCCCGGGTGCCGGAGCACCCGGGGTTTCTCACGCGAAATCCATTCGCGCGATGAGATTTAGCGGCCGAAGGAGCCGGTGAAGAGGGTGTTGAGAATACCGCCGAGTGCTGCGCTGCCGGTGCTGAACAGGCCGTTGAGAGCTGCACTACCAGTATCGATGATGACCGGGATCATTATTCAACCTCTCTGTAGGTATGCCGTCGATCGGTATTTCCGGTCGGCGACGTGACCCACAGTGCAGGGCCAGCCTTACAGCGTCCTGGTCGATAGCTGAGAGGTTGCTAAGTTAGTGTGTAATGACCGTCACACTAAAGAGGCTCATGGCCATCCGCGGCGTACAAGCTCACTTCACCGTCTTCTGCCAGGAAGGCGTTGACCAGCATCGTTCCGCTGGAACGAAGCTCTTCGGGAGTCGGGGCGGCAGTCGTGACCGAAATCTGCGGCACCGCAGCCCAGTTGACGACATAGCGCTGAGGGGGACCGTCATCGCCGGAAAGGTGCGCCAGCCGGAACACCGACACCCGCCGGCGAACAATGAGGGTCCGCACGACTTCGGCGATTCGCTCCGGGTCTTCCAGCGCGAACATGAAACCGAAGCGCAGCTCGGGAGAGGATGCGTATGCGGGCACAAATACCCAGGCTAATCGACCGCGACGCGCAGGGCTCCCGGCACGCCGCGCCGGTAGCTATTCATAAGCTTCAGTAACGGGCCCGGAGAGCTGTCGGGCGGCGTCCGCCTGGAAGCGACCGACCAGCCTGTCCCCCGCGAACTCTCGCGGAGGTGTCGATCCGCCACCAAACGCAGCACCCGTGTGACCGTGCCGTAATGCTGTATAACGATTATCCGGCAGCTTCCCTGAGAACGCGCCGAATGGTTGCGCCCCTTCGACTATCGCGCTTTCCTGAGTATGTCCCGCATTGTCCGGACAGTCTCCCCATCGCATCGTCGCGAATTTCCCGGTTTCTTCACCGTGCCGTTCGTGGTGGGCTGTGCGTCCCGGAGTGTGGGTCTGCGCCGGAGCCGAGGGGAGCCCCTCCCCGAAACCCCCTCGGCCCTGGCGCATCCA
>NZ_JAODNK010000085.1 GCF_025465275.1 Nocardia sp.
GTAGCGCCCGACGAGTTTCCGTTGGACGCCTTCTTCGAGCGTTTGTCCTCACGCGTGTCGGAGTTGACGGCTGGGTCGTTGTCAGCGGTCTGATCTTGTTGAAGGCACGTTCGACGACGTTTCGACCCCTATAGGCGCTCGGGTCGAACCCGGCCGGCCATCTCACGGACAGAATAATAACGATCCTGCCGGATTGCTTCGTAACACCGGAGAGAGACGCCATTGAAATCCTTCGGGAGACCGGCAATCACTCAATGATCCAGAAGATTGAGCACGTATTCTTCGAGTATGAACGGGAGACGTACAGTCGCTGGGACGATCTCGACGCCACGGAGTACGTAGAACGCAACTGTGGGCGTGAGATATTGTCGGAGGATCGCCAGATATTGGAATTCGCTATTGCGGCTCTGAATGAAAACGAGTATGGTTCATGCATCGGTCACACGAAGACTGTCGACCATTGCGGTCCCTGAAAGTGGGTTCGTGGGCACCTCGATCGCGGCGTCAAGCAAACGAAGCCTACGAGCCGGGGTTATATTCCCCGCAGCCGTAGCCTTCGGATAACGGAGTCGCCTACCCAGGGGCGATGCCGATGCCGTCAGCGCGCCCGGCCTGGGAAGCGCCGCCGGCGCACCGGGTATTCCCAGCATCGGACCGCACGGCTTTGCCGAAAGTTTTGCACCCCTGACCGAGATCGGTGACTCGGCGTTTCCGGTGATAAGCCGTGCGAATGCGCCCGTGAGTGCCGGGGCAAGGTGTTGTCCACGACGACGTGCAGTGCCCCGTTGTCCTTTCCGATAATGATTTGTGAATCGCCGATTGCCCCTTGCGGTCGGAGGATTGCGAGAATCACACCACCCGCGGCTGCCAGAGGAGCCAGCACAAACCCGACGATCAGTGATCGTAAACTGCTAACTCATCAGGTTGTGCAACATACGCACGTCGCGGCGCACCGTTGTGTGTTCGAGCAGTCGTACTAGAAACCGGTAGTTGTTCACATGCGCCCGGTGGTCAGCAATGGTGGCACAAGCCCATGCACAGTTGTCGGAAGTCCCACCGCTACAACGACATCCAGCAGTAGAGCTGCCTGGACTCCGCCTTCGCCTCACGGGCGAGAGCTGCGAAGTCAAACAGGAACTTCGCTAAGGACTCTGCGAGACACAGGATGTCGTTACAGCTGAATTCCTGGCCGCGTGCCCATATGGCCGCCGTGCGCTCGATGGTGGATTCGTCAGCGTCGGCTAGTGATTCACGGAGAGTCTCGGTGACGGTCACCACCCACGGACCTGTGCGAAGGTTGATCGAGGTGATCAAATCACACCAGCGTGGCTGCCCAAGCACTTGGTCGAAGTCGATTCGGCGCATCAGCGATTCCAGCCTGCCTATCTGAACCGCCGGGTCGATACCGGCTATGAGACCAAGCGACGGCAGACCTAGTGATAAGGCATCGCACCGAGCTGCCGCGGCGGCGGCAGCATCATCGGGAGCGGCGAAGTATTCGTAGAGGCCGGTCATGAGCTTCCTGTTAGGAGAGGCCGATGAGAACGTCGGCGAGGGCTTTGTGCATGTCGTCGGCCTCGATCCGCATAGCTCCTGCTCGTCGAGGCGGTCGAGAACGAGGGATTCGCGTTATTCTTCGGCTGCTTCGACAATATTCCGAATGAGCCGGGCGTTGCCCGCAGAGTCGATATTGCGGCGACGTTGCCCGGTGCCGTCACTGGTGACCTTGTTGTGCAGGGTGGCGCACCCGCCGACCAGCCAAACCAGCGCGTCGTCGGGTATCGCCGAATCACTGTGTGCCGAAATATATTTAAGAATCTCTGCGAGTTCGTCGGCAATGCAAGAGTCGAAACGAATGTGTTTGGCGAATCGGGATGCCAGGTCGGAGTTCGAGTCGAAGAACCGATCGATCTCGTTGTCATACCGCGCGATGATCACCACGAGGCGATCTCGGTCGTTCTCCATCCGTGCCAAAGGGTGTCGACAGCCTCGGGGCCGAAAGCATTGCCCCCCGGCCAGACCCGGTCCGGGCGGCAGTCTTCAACCAGACGGCCCGAGTGTGAGAGAAATGCAGAAATTGGCACTGATGCCGGTAATGCCAAGTCCGCCTGCGTGGTGCAACCGACCACGCAGACCCTGCACACGTCAGGTTTATGTGTGCCGGCCATCGGTGTGTCGATCAAAGGACTGAAACTCCAACATGTGTCTTCCACCGGTCTGGTGGGGCCGCCCCGCAGTCGAGGGGAGCCGTCTGCGGGGCGGCCATGCGGCGACCGATTGCAGCGTGTCGAGCTGTCATCCAGGGGAGGCGGATGCGCAAACCGGGAGCCACGATCAAAGTTAGGCAGCGACAGGTTTCGAGACATCCGCCATCGTGCTGAGTTGGCTGCCAATGCCTTTCAGCATTATGCCGATCGATCTCAGGTTTATCCTGCTCGTCCTCGATAGCCCGCAGGACGCTCCGAACTGCGACGTCGACCGTGGCGGTGACCCGCTTCTGGGTGAACCGCCCGGTCGTCCGCGGGTGTGGCGCCCCCACCCTGTGGAAGGGATTCGAACTTGGGCAGCAGTGGCTCGACCAGAACCCACAACTCGTCCGGCGCCAGCCGCTCGGACAGATCTACCATGACCAGCAATTCTGCGGCTCAATCGATTACGGCACGAAGTTCGGTGCCCGCAACGATGGGCTTACTGTGATCGCGACGGCGCGATGATCTCAGCAGGCCCATAATCGAGCACAAGGTAACGGAGGCAGGTCTATTCCAGCAGCAGGCAGGATGGCAATGGTCACTCCGGTCCGGCTGGCTGCTCGGGCAAAGCGTGCAGCCACCTCTGGGTCCGCGTGATAGTTGAGGGGCGGGAGGCCGGAAAAGGTTACGCAGATCTGACATTCATCGTGGCATCTGGACATGTGACTCGGTCCCATTGACTCGGGTTGGCGCCCTCGTGGTACGCATGGGAGCGCCCTATCGGTTCCTTGTTCGCCGAGTTCTCCTCGGCATATCCAGACTTGCTTCTATCGGCCTGCGATACATCAGCCGTGAAACGGTATTCCCCGGTCGATCGATCTGGAGTATTCGCATTCCACATGTGGCCCGTCGCGAAGGTGTGCAAGTCCAGGAACACTGCCGAGCGTGAGTAACAAACGGTGGATTTCATATCGAACGGCCTGAGGTGGGCCAATGCCCTCCGTACCCTCCCGTGACAGCAACCGGCAGAGCCTCCACCGTGGTGGAGTACCGGCCGGCTAGCTCGGTGTCGAAACCGAATTAACCCGATAAAAGGTCAGGAGTCGGCGCCGCATGCGGACACCATAGCCTCGCGACCTGCTATGCCGAATCTGAGGCCGTACAGCACGTTTCACCCACGTTGCAGTGGTCTGCTGGCGCGAGATCGCGCAACTGGTGCGAGTGCCGTTGGCGGGGCGGTTTGGGTACTGCGTCAGTGAGTATCGGTACCAAGCGTGCCCGCTACCATCGGGAACCAATTGTGGCACGTTGTCTTCGCATCAGCATCGGGACATTCGATCCCAGTTCGGTGTCGCCGACTTCAAGCTGGGCTCTGCCGCGGACTGTTGTGGGGACGGGCATTCGGGAAGTCTTCGATGCTGGCCGATGGTGCGTAATCCAAAGCGAACAATACCTTGGCTCGTAAGTTGGTTTCGGGAAGCTCTGTCTCGGAGGCAATTTCAGCAAGATGATCTTGCACTTCGCGGTCGTTCCCACGCAAGCTGGCCGCAGCGAGCCCTAAGTACGGCCCGTGTCGCGTGCCGCGGAGCGCTGAGGCGAAGGCCCCGACCTGTTCGGTTGCCAGCCTGCCATGATCTGGAAATACTGCGGCGAGTATGGCGAGGTTGTACTTGTTCATGGGTGGCTCAATATTCCAGCGCCCCAGCATTGCTGGCAATTCAGCGCCGATGGAATCGACGACAGCTTTGGCCCATTCATCGTCGGGACGGAGCGGCGGTTGATGGTCGGCTCGGATCGCCGCAACCTGCCGTTCCGTCCATTCGCCCACCGCCAGCCGGAGGTGCTGATAGAGAGTGCACCGCTGGTCAGCGGGGAGCGTGCCGGGCTCGGTGAGTTTGGCAGCGAACGCCAGCGCAGGTGCTGAAGCGGAGTAGCAAGTGCCTTGGTGCACAAGGTAGCCGAAAAATAGTTCATTCAGCAGCTTGTCCCAGTTCCAATGATCTTCCAGAAGTTCACGCAGTAGGCCGGGTATGTCTTCGGCCGATCCGTAGGCATGAGATAACTGCGTCCACTCGACGTCGTCGAGTCCGTTGAACCCCGCCGGGCTTGAACGAATAGTGATCTGTATCGAGGGAACAGGAGGGCGTGCCCCAGGGTTCACGAACGTCGACTGCTCGCCGGTGCCAGGTCTTTCCAGCTCACCCACATCCCAGTATGGACGTACCCATCGCGCACCGATCTGCTCCGCGATCGCAGAAGCGTTCCGCCCGATGATGCCCAACTGGTAGTCGCCCAGCTTGCCTTCGTCGTACGGGCCTTCATCGACTGCCAAGATGCGCCAACCGGCAGGTTCCATGTCCGGACGGAACGAGTAGCGCAGTGGTTGCACCACCACACGCTCGAATCCATAGGCGCTCAACGCTTCCGCAACCGCCACAGCCTTCTCTTTGTCGGGAGACGAGAACTCCTGGATCCCTGCCACCGCCGGACGATCAGTCACACCCCAAGTCTCGTTGTTCGCAGGCGGCTTGTCTTCTCAGCGCTGGGAGGTTGGGCGGGCAGAAGCACGGAGTAGCCCGCGTGGTCAACACAACCGTCGGAGATCGGTAATTTCGCGGAGATAGTTGATCCATCTGCGATGCGGACACCTCGTCCGCGTTGCCACAGTAAGCAAAACCTGCGTAGGTACTCCGATGTTCGCTTCAGACGTTCGCGGGAGGGTTGAGGCCACACAAAGCACGCAGGAGGCCGCCATGAGTAACTTCGAGGACACTCCCACGCCGACGTCTACGACGAAACCTCGCGTACCATGTTCGGCAAAGCCTACCGACTGGGACCTCGACGCGAGCGGACCAGACGAGTGGCACCGATCGATCGAGACATGCCAGCGATGCCCAGTATTTTCCCAGTGCGATAACCTCGCCCAGGTATTCGCCGCCGCGGGCATCGGGCCGCGGGGGATGATCTGGGCTGGCGTGGCATACGACAACAACGGCAGAATCGTGCTGGATATCAACCAGCACAAAAATTCTTTGGTGCCGCACGGCCCGATGAGAATAACCCGCCGACTGACAAGCGCTCCACCATCTCATCAGCGGGTGAGTAACGTGCTCGATATGACAAAGGTAAAGGGAGTTCACCTGGTCATCGGCCGCCGCGGCGTCGCCAGAACATCGCCAGACATAGGAACAACCGACTGAAACCCGCCGCAAAAGGCCCTCATACACGAACGGATCGCTTGCGGCAGTCGTGCTGAACGCTGCGAGCCCTCGGCTTGCTGGGGATGCAGAACATGTTGACGGATAGTGGATTCCAACGCCACCGATCGTGGCAACAGGATCGTCCTGAAACCATGCGTTTCAACCAGCCGGTGCCGGTACGCTGATGGGAACCCTCTGCAGGGCCCGCCCTCGGTCTGAGTGAGTGAGTTCTGTTCCCTTGTAGCACAACCTGATTCCCGGTAGAGGTGCCGGGGGAGCGGTCGTTACCCTAGTTTCGGATCTCCGCCACGCTCCCTGCGTCGCACTCGGCCTCTGCCGGACGACGAAAACTGAGCCCTGCCTTCACCGTCGCCACCGCTGCCGCCCAGGAGGAGTCTGTCTCCGCGAGGTGGCGGATGTTCCACGCGTTTCCCTGTTCGTACCCTCTAGCGAGGATCGGCCCGGTGCGACAGTATCTGGAACGAATATCGCTCCGGCCCTTGGTATTCCGCGCCGTCTGAGGCTGGAAAGATTGGCTCCGTTGGCATCTGGTCGATTGTGCGGTCACTCGGAAGTGATCACGACCGAGATCGGGAAAGGAAGCGCAGGATGAACAGCAACGTGCACGTGAAGCGGGATTTATGGACCGGGATGGGGCGAGATCGGTCGCGTGCGGCGGCGTGTGTGAGGTCTGCGACGACCGCTGTCGACAACAAGCCGGCCTATTACGCAGTGCCGGCTGCTGGGCAGTGGATCACAAAGGATTGCGTGTGAGTACCGGGGATGTCACCTCGACCGCTGCTGGCTCGAAGGACGACAGCGGGGACGACCTTGATCTGACCGAACGCGGTGGCACCGAAAGCAGCAGTCCTGAAGCTGCCTCCGACGCCCAGTTTGCACTCGAGTCGATCGGTTCTATCCCACTCCCCGCAGACTTCGGCAGGGAGCGGCGACTCGTCGACACCGGTTCGGTGACGGCGGAGGCCCTCGTAGCACGGTTGGTTCGTGAACTGACCGAAACAGCTCCACCGCAGTGGCGGTCGGTGGATGCGGAATTTATGACAGCGGCCGGGCTCGTCCGAGGTCGATTGTTCTACGAGGTCGGTGAACGATTGCAGCCGATCGAGCCGTCCGCGGCAGTGTGTAGTCTGATTCGCCACCTGAGAGCCGTATCAGCAACTCCGCAACACCGACCCTGGTGGAACCTCCGGTTGCGCCTGGCTGCAAACGGCGACTTCGACATCGACTACGACTACGGTGAAGAACCGTTCGAGGATCTACTACCGCCGGAAGTGTATCTAGCTGATTTACAGGAATTTCCGCGCGATCGGCTACCCGTGTGGATGGCGGCCTACCTCGGCCATGGAGACAAGCAACTGCGTGTACCGAGTGCGGCCGCACTGCAAGCCCGCGCCGATCGGGTGGCTAATGTCTGGCCTGTACTGGCGGAGAACGAATTTCCGGATCTTCCTGTGATGTGGGCGCGCTGGGCGACCGTCGCTGCGGCCTTCACCGCGGTGCGCTCGGAACACGGTCCGAGGGTATTGCCCTCGCTCGGGTGGTTCGAAAGCCCTGGCCGCTGCGGATCGACGCTATATTTGTTGCCGGGTGGGAAAGCTGTGCTTTCCGGCGGAGTGTGGAACGCGCCGGAGTTGGACGCCGCCTACAACGATGATGCGGTGATGCCGAACTACTATGCCGGCGCGCCGGATTGGATCGCAAATCCAGTGCTGAACCCCCGAGTACGGAGCGGGTTGCTGTCGTTCTGCTACTGGTGGGAAGCGGGACGATGGTATCGGGGGGAATCGCCGCCTGCCGTAGGATGCGCGCCCGCCATGCCCGAGGTGTGGACCGCCGAATCGGCCGCTGCCATCATCGCAGGCTTGATCGATGAGCACGCCGACCAGGAATTACACCACGCAGCAGCGGAATTAGTGAATGCAGCCGAACAACGCGACATGACCCGCGAAAGGCTGGCCGCAGTCTTCGGCAGCTCGGACCGGTCCGACATCGACGGCGCCTTGTATCAGTTGGGGCTGGCCGGACTGATACGAATGCAGATCGAACCAATCACCGCTGAGCAGGTCATTGCTCATGTGCGGCAGTACATCCTCGGGCGCGGCTACGACACGACAGGCTACCCGCTGCAGGAACTGGTCGCCGACCGCATCGAAGTCGGCTGGCTGGTATACGTGCCTGTGCCGACGGGCGCGGTCGCCGTGGGCAGAGCGGTATTCTACGTGGCGGATGATGGCGTGCTCGAGCACTCTTCATCGTCGATCATGCCGGCCGCGTACGTATCGGGATTCACGCAGCGTTATCGGCAGCGCGCAATGTTGCGCCGCGAAGCAGGATTCGCGCCGAATTCAGGATAGCTCGACCCGCACAGAACTGGATTCGACGCAGATACCTCGGGCCGGCACCATGCTCATCGCCCAACCGGCTGGGATGCCGCCGTTGACGACGGCCACCCGATGGCGGCACCTGGGCGAGCCCCAGCTTCGTGCTCACCTCTCACTCAGAAGGTGGATGTGAATTACATTGCCGAGTCGGTGATTTCATCGAGTTGGCTGGCCGTCACTCCAGCGAGAAGGTGAGTCACCGTTGTCTGGAGGATGTCGAGATCGTCATACAACCGCGCAAGGAGCATCGAGCCCTCGAGGGAGCTGATGATGACGTGCGCCCTATCCGACAGCGATCCGTCGAAGGAGAAGGTGCCCTCGTTCATTCCTTGTGTCAGAACCCCCGACAACCACTCCGTGTTCCGGTCGAAGAACTGAACCACGGACTGTTGCATCGGCTCGGTCAACGTCTTGAACTCCGCTGCGAGCATGCCGCACAGACACATTCGCTGTTCACGCAAGACGCTGATGTACAGACTCGCATAGAATTCCAGGCGGACGGAAGCGCGCTTCTCGTCGACGGTCGACAGCGCTTCGAAGAAGCGCTGGTCGTATCGCTGAACAAGTGCCAGACCGAGTTCCGCCTTACCTGGAAAGTGGTAGTGCAGCGCAGGTTTGGACAATGACAGTGTTGCAGCGATATCGGCGTAGCTGAAGTTGTTGAACCCACGACTCTGTACCAGCCGCCCGGCGACGTCGAGAATCTGCGAGCGGGTACGACCTTCTCCGCCTGCGGGGCGTGGTTTCATCGTCGATTACCCCTTGACTATCGGGCGAATGCTGGTAAGAATCTGACTTACTAGTAAATCAGTGTACCTCCACAGGGTTCGAAGCCACATATGTGCTTTCCGTTCTGGCACAACACGTCACAAGGTCGCACACGAGCCATGGGCAACGTCCCACGACACAGATAACGTCGTGAGCCCGGGATGACGTGCTCGAACGCGCCGGTGCCCCGAGGGCTGAATTCGGAGGGCTGATTTTCGGCAGCGACCAGGAAGAGGTGGGAAGCCCGATGCCGGTGGAACAGACGCCGATGGCACACTGGGCCAAGAATGCGAAATAACCTCTCCACCTTGATGTTTCATCTCGCCACGGGGAGCTCGACCGGACTGCGAACCGCAGATATGACCGGAATCGCAACGGACATGCCCGATGTCCCCAGGAAGATGCTGGCCCCTCGATTCGCAGGCAAGCAGGAATGATGAAAATACACCCCGAGACCACGGCGCCCGGCAGACCTACGGGAGAGGTGAGCGCCGGTACGAGCGCTGCATCAGCTCGGCAGCAGGGCCTGATCGGCCAGCTCATCGGTCGCAGGGAAGAACTCGATCGACTACAAACCCATGTCCGCCGGTCGATTTCAGGACAGGGCGGGATCGTTATCGTCGAGGGTGAACCGGGTATCGGCAAGACGGCACTACTCGTGGCCGCAGCACGGCAGGCGACCGCCGATGGTGTGAGGGTTCTGCGCGGTGAGGCCAAAGAACTCGAGCAACGAGTGCCTTTCGCGGCTTCGGCATCGCTTTCGGCAGCTTCGTCGGAAAACTCCGACACGATCGGCCCGGCGGACGTCAACGTCGCCAGCGTGGCGATCGGCCGCGAAATCGCACAGGTCGAGTCACTGGTCGTCGGCTTCAAGGACAGTTGCGCGTCCGGGCCCATTATGTTGATCATGGACGATGCGCACTGGGCCGATCCATCGAGTTTGCTCATGCTGCAACGGCTCGGCGAATTCACCAACTCGCTTCCGATCCTGATCGTTATCGCCCTCCGCCCGCTACCACGCGACGGTGACCTGTCGAGTTTGATCGGTCAGTTCGAGACATGGGCGGCTGAGCATGTACGTCTCGGCCCCTTGGACGACACCGAGGTGGCAGCACTAGTGGAGATGTCGTTCGGTTCGCCCGCGGGGCCTCGCCTGTCCGGCGTAATAGCCGGCGCCGGCGGCAACCCGCTGTACATCATCGAACTTGTGACCGGGCTGATGCAGGCCGGGATGATCGAGCTTGGAGAAATCAGGCCGGATCGCGACGCCCAGAGCGCATCGAGCCCGGAGCAGATCCGGTTGCCTGCGTCGCTGACCGATGTGATTGTCCGCAGGTTGGACTTCCTTCCGCCGCGGTCGCGTCAAATTCTTCCCATGGCAGCGGCGCTGGGCACCGACGTCGAAGCGATCGAATTGTCATCGGTGCTCGGTGCGGCTCTGATCGATGTCTGGGACGTGATCAGCGTTGCGGTGGAGTCCGGAATCCTCGTTCGGGCCGGCGCGGACCTGATTTTCCGTCACGACCTGATTCGCCAGGTGCTGGCCGACCAGCTCCCCCCCTCGACACGGGTAACCCTGCAATTGCGTGCTGCACGCGTGCTGATGTCGGTGGATGCGCCGGTCGAGCGCATCGCCACCTACTTGCTGGCCGGTGATGCACCACTGGAGAGTGCCGGTCTGGACTGGCTGATCGGTGCCGCAGAGCGGCTGACCATCCGCGCGCCGGGATTGGCAGTAACCCTGCTCAGTCGGGCGATCCTGACTCCTGGGCTGGACGCTGCTCGCTGCGATGCCCTCCGACTGTGGCACGTCAGGGCACTGATGTGGAGCGGAAGTCCCGCCAATGCCGAAACGGCAGCTAGGCGGGCATTAGCAGACATTGCCGCTGCGGCAGACCGGGAGCCGCCAGCACTGTTGTACTGGCTGCTGGCCCACGCATGCTTCGCTCAAGGAAACGTCGCCGATGCGGTTGCGGTTGCGGAATCGGTCCTTGCTCAGTCAGACCTCACGTCCCTGCAAAGAGGTCAATACCTCGGTTTCTGCGCACTGTCCTATCTGTTTCAACGACGGTGTGAAATGGTGGAACGGGCTTCGGTCCTGGCGATTTCGACCGCGGACACCTTCGCGGATCCGATCGCCTGGGGTCTGGGAGCCTTCGCGCTCGGCCTTCTGCGATACCAACAGGGATTTCTCCGTGAAGCGCAAGAACTTGGCGATCGTTTGGTGGAAAACTATGAACTCACCGGCCGCGGACGACTTTCCCACATCGCCCCCTATCTACTGAGCGGACGTTGCCATCGCGAACTCGGTGAGTACGCGGCGGCGGAGAAGTCGTTCACACTGGCAATCCGATTGAGCGAGAGCACCTCCGACATGTTTCTCGGGTCGAGCCGATTGGACCTGGCACGGTCGCATTATCTGGAGGGAAGGTGGGACGACGCTATCTCCGACGTGCGCGTCGTGCACAACGAACCGGACGTATTCGGCTATTCGGCCGCCGCCCAGTGCCTCATCGCGCTGATCGCCGTGCGCCGCGGCAGTTTTACCGGTGATCCAGCGTCACTGCCCGAACCGGCCGATCGGACAGGAAGCCGCAACTCGGGCCATCTGCGTCCATGGGTACAGGCATTGGTGCACGAATCACAGGCCAGACGTACCGAGGCGCTGGCGGCACTCTCGGATATCGTCGCCGAGCTTGCCGACGAATTGACTTCAGTCGCCGTGTCCCCGCTCTACGCGGACATCGCCCGGTTGGCCGCAGTCACCGGCAGAGGCGACATCGCCGACAGTGTCGCCACCGCTGCGGAAGCGCTGGAGGCGCGCTACCACACCCCGGGCTGGCACGCGAATGCGCTACTGTGCCGTGGACTCGCCGAGAGCAACGTCGAGCTCGTCGCCAAAGCTGTCGAGGCCTATCGCCGCGCAGGCCAACCGTGGTATCAGGGCCAGGCGAACGAGAATCTCGCGGTGCTGCTCGCGGGCGGAAGTCGCTCGGAGGAGGCACGTTCCGCGCTGGAGAAGGCGATCGAGCTGTACACCGCACTCGACGCTGCATGGGATATTGCCCGGGCCGAGGCCCGTATGCGGGACCTTGGAATCCGGCGTGGTCGTCGTGGTCCCCGGAATCGGCCCAAGACCGGCTGGGAAGCGCTGACACCCACTGAGCGAAAGGTTGCCGCGCAGGTGGCGCAGGGACGGTCGAATTCCGAGATCGCCAGCCGGATGTTCCTGTCTCCCCGCACGATCCAATCACACGTCTCGAGTATCCTGGCGAAACTGAACCTTCAGTCGCGGGTTCAGGTGGCAGTGGGACTGGCACGGCAAACCTAGCCGCACCCGCAGGATCCCGTGTTCCTCGCCGAACGTGTGGACCTCTGCGCTGTGGGTCCCGCCGGGCAGCCGGGGAGATCTGGTGGGTACGTTTTCGGGCGCAAACTCGAACTGGACGCGGACGGATATCGACGAGGCGCTCCAGGAGTCCTGGTCGATGGCCGTCGGCCGGCCTCCCATGGGTGGCAACATAGGAGAGATATGCGCCGCTAATCAGCGGTACGTTGATCGATGTCAATATTAGCGCCGCTATACGAGTCGCCGATGGCCCGAAACGGCTGACGGCGAAACGGAGACATCGATGTTCACGAGCGCACAACACCCTCGGACACATACCCATACATCCAGATCTCGGTGGCGTACGCGCGTCTTGTCGGCGGCGGCTATTGCCGTAGGCGTTTTCGCCCTCACCGCGACGCCGTCCGCGACTGCGAACGCCTCGCACGCAGGCTGCCTGTGGGCCAGCGCCGGATACCGGCAGGGCGGCACCATCTGGGCAGGCGGCTGGGCCTTCACCTGCACCACCGACGGCTTCGGCGCCGCACGCTGGAACCGCACCCCCAGTCCGGGACACATCGGTAGCGTCTACAGTCCTGGAGCCGGCAATCCGGTCGGCCAATTCAGCCCCGGCGCCCTGCAGCCCGGCACCGATTACAACGACTACTGCGTCGGCAACCAGCTCATCGAAGGCCCGGGCGACATTTATGAATTGTTCTCCGTCGGGGGCACACTGCTATGGCGCTCAGCCGGACCAGTCTCCCAGTGGGCATTCGATTCCCCGGTGATTCGACCGGACCCGACTTGGCGATCGTCCAGTAACTGCACCGACGGCGAACTGTCCTGACCCCCTGTGCCACGGCAACGTGATGTGCCGGGACAACCCGGTCACGGCACACGGCGAACAGTGGATTCAGAACTCGGGGCAGTAGGCCACAAACGGCCTGCACAGGTGCTTGTCACTGTGTCCGTTGATCAAGGGCGGCCCAGTGGGCAGATCATCCCGATCGGCCACACGCCGGCCCTCGGTATCACCGGAGTCGACGTCCCTGTCCCCAACCCGGCGATTGTCAGTTGACCCGTCGTATTGCGGCAAGCCCTGGTCCGCGACACGGCGACCATCGATCGCGGCCGCCTGCGGAGCGCGCGAACTACGGCCGCCACCCTCACGGGATCGGTTGTTGTCATGTCCGCCATGGCTGCCGCTATCGCGAGTTTCTCCGGCGAGTGAACTCCCCAGGGCTGCGGCCGCCGAAGTCGTGCCCAGGACCGGAATCACCGTCAAGGCACATGCGAGCAGAGTGGACGCGAAGAACTCGCAGTTGGTGACCTGCGCGCGCATCGATGTCTTCCTTACGTGCTGTCGAATCTCGATTCATCCACGCTCTCCGAGCAGCGCCAGAACCACCGTCCGATAACGTGCCTTAAAATAGCGTGACATCAAACAATGTTTCACTATTCGGAATCCCACTGTTCTCGCTGGCGGGAAGAGCTCGGCGCTGCTATCGCTGCATCGATCTGGCGCGGGCCTAGGGGCATTTACCATGGAGAATTCTGTGCGATCGAGTGATGTGCAGGAAGGCTTACCGATCGGTGATGCATTGTGCGCGCAGACGTGAAAGACAGTGCGCGCGGACATCGCCGACCATCCGGCGATGTACGCGCGCACTGAATCAACACCACTTCCCAGGCCCGCCGGAGGGGGCGAGGAGCCGGAAGCGGCGGTGTGTCACGCCTGGACGCAAGGCATGAATGTGCGGGCAAACCTTACGTACTCGCCGAATGCCAGGGATTCAAGCGTGGGAGATGAATCGTTTCTGGGCACACGGCAGAATGTCGTGACGCACCGATCAGCGCTGCGGAGCAGTGACGAACTGCCTCGCAGCGGCTTCAACGATAACCCTTTCACGCCTGCCAGGCTCATCCTCTGTATTCCCATGCCTGAGAACAGGATTGGAGATATCGGTCGATAGCTGCTGTCCGTGAAACCTTCCCTTTCGTGGGAAATTCGCTGATACGGAAGGCAATTGGAACCGGGCTACCATGCCACCATGGGCCCAGTGGAAGCTGGGGACACGACCGACGCGCAGCGGAAGGTGAGACATGAGTGCCCCGCTGATACTGCCGCGCCCCGCCAACGCCCCGGTGCTGGACGAATACCGCGACTATATTCAGCCGATCCTGCAGACCATGCGCGACAGCGTCGGCGACGGCACGGCGCAGGGACTAACGTCAGCAAAATTGCGCGCAATGGATCCAACGCCGTCAGCCAGCGGCGCACTCGCGAACAACTACCAAGCGGCTCAGGCGCAAATCACGCTGTATCAGAACGAACTGAATTCACTGGACGACAAGATCGCCGATATCGCTCAGAAGTCAGCCGAACTCAGCGGCAGCACGAATTCTCAAGTCACGGGCCTGATCGACGTGATCACGGGCATTCTCGCCGCAGCGTGCAATCAACCCTCTCTCAATCTGCAGCAGCAATTGGATGTCATAGGAAGCATCGACGATGCCGTAAACACAGCGGAGCAGAAAGTCTCGCAGGCAGTGGGGCAGAACCAAGCACACGGCGATGCAGTGGCCCAGAGCGCCCCCACAACGGGCACTCCTGCTCCCGCGAACTACTCGGGCGGCAGCAACTATCCGAACAGCTTGGGCGGCAATGATTCTCCCGCCGCATCGCGATACAACGCCGCAGGCGGCGGTAGCCCCAGCAGTGCAGAGCCTATCGCTGCTGGCAAGAAGGCTCAGGTCAGCGACATCTATCAATACCTCATCACCCGTTATGGATTCACCCCAGCGCAGGCGGCGGGCATCCTCGGCAATATGCAGACTGAATCAGGGTTCAACACCGGCTCGTTCAATCCGCAAGAAGGCGCCATAGGCCTGTGTCAGTGGGAAGGTGGTCGGCGCCAGCAACTCGAGCAGTTCGCCGCCGCTCAGGGCAAATCAGTCACCGATTGGCATGTCCAAGTCGACTACATGATGAGCGAACTGCACGGTGGAGAATCAGGCGCGTACGCTCATGTCAAATCCGCACAAACACCTGGCGCGGCAGCTGCCGCATTCGATCAATACTACGAGAGAAGCTCAGGCGCAGCCCGGGGGGAGCGAATTGCTAACGCGACGAGTATCGCGACATCAATGGCAAGTATCGCCGTGTGAACGCGCTCCGATTGAGACAGAGCCTCAAGGGTTGTGGCAATCGTCAAGTAGTCCTCGAAGACCTCGACTGAGCCCGTTTCGTTCCCACTGCGGTAAAACGATTCGCGGCTGTGACGTTCGCTATGACCGATCGAGAGGACGTCCGTGGATCCTGCTGTCGCGCAACTGATTTCGCTCATGCCACCACCTCCATTGCCTCCGGTCATAGCTCCACCCTGGGACGAAATCGAGCACGCCATGGGCTTCCGGCTGCCCGCGGACTACCACGATTTCATCAACCTGTACGGCGAGGGCCAGATCAACCAAGAGCTATCGGTGTTCGCTCCGGCCTACCAGACAGCAGATCGGCCCTCACTGACTTCTCTGCTGGACCGCAGCCGCTGGTTGAAATCCATCGGCTTCTTCGAAGAATTCGGTCCCGTTCCGCTCGACGAATACCAGACTGACCCGGCCGTATCGGATTCCGTCGATCTGCTCATGTGGGGCAAGACATGGCACGGGGATATGTTCTTCTGGGTGGCCGCTGGCGACGATCCCGCCGAGTGGCCGATCGCGGTGCATCTGCACCACCTGGACCCCGGCGATCGTTGGCGGCGGTTCGATGGGGGAATGGCAGAATGTTTGACCAGCGTCGTCGACGGCAGCTTCGCCGGGGCCGCGAAGTTGATCGACGCCAACCCCGGCGGCGCACAATGGAGTCGGCTACGAGACTGGGAACACGACTACGGCAAACCGCCGTCCGCCGTGTTCGACCAGGTTGTCGACGAAGGAGATCCCTACGGCCCGCGGGTGATCAGTGGTTCACCGATCCCGCTGCACAACTACGGGTATTCCGGCGGCGATCAAGCTCACTTCCGGTCCACCGGAGAGCTCCGGTCACTCATCGGGATGGACCCCACAGGTACAGAAATCCAACTCCACGGCGGAAGTCAATCTCCGGGTATCGCCTATTTTCTGTACAGCACAGTCGATTTCGGTCCGAAGCATCTTCCAGGAACCGTGGGAGTAGACTTGCTGCGCAACGGTGATCGCGTCGCCTCAGCGGCGCCCGACCCCACCAACCTTCAACGAGTATGCGTCGCAGCCGAGATTCTGGTCGATGCAGGCGCCCCCGCCACGTCGGTGCAACTTCGAGTCGTCGCAGACGCTGTAGCCCAAAGGCATCTTCGCGGTTCACGCCTGGCGTGGTTCGCAGCGCTACGTCGTGCCCGAACGCCGGAGATCAGCGTCGAGAGCGTCTATCTACGTGTGAAGGGCACTCTGAGAACCGCGTAGCCGGTAACCCGAACCACCGATAGAGCCACTGCATGTTGCGAAAGTCGGTCGGAGTGGTCGGTTGCCGTGCCTGCCAGGTTGGTCTGGCAAGCACGGTCGTGATGTCGCAGCGATCAGCAACTTCCGAATGAGCCGGTGCACGCGAGCGGGGGCCGAGGAGGGTAGGGGAGTTGCCCGTGCCGGGAGTCGCGCGGAACAGGCCCATCCCACGGCGGCGGGTAGCCGAAGGGGGGCGGATCAGGGTAGGGGCTCCGCCATTCCGGCCCGTGGTGCCAACTATCGGAACCCGGATACGGCCGATCCGAAGAAACTCCGCCGGAGGAGTCACACGGTGTTGCAAAGGCCGGAATATCTGCCACTCCTACGGATATCGCCGAAAGTGCGGCAATGACGCAAATCCGGGCGATGACCCTACGGCTCGCAGGCAATCTACTGTCGAACATCGCGGTTCCCCTTCTATTGGAAATACGTCGCGCGCCGCGAGTCTATGGCGGTCGGTCTCCGATGACGACCAAGCAGCGTCCCCACCGCTGGGGAGCTGAATCGCACTCCTACACAAAAGAATTCGCACTCTTCCCAGCCTCGCCGCAACTCTGGCCAAGTGCACGCCGGGACGGGCAGCGTCCATCAATCTGGACGGAGGGTCTGTCCGTGAATGGGCGGCACCCCGGAATCGGACAGGGGTGGTGTTCGCGAAATTGGACGGAACCCGGGTCGGTGACTGGTTATCGTCTCTGTGGTGACCATGTGAGGTTCGCGCGGGCGAGGAAGGGACTGTGTGTGCCGGCCCGGGGAAGCGTTCCAGGATCGAGCTCTACTCGGCGACCCGCGCGGATTCGCGTGCGGTACTGAGTAATCGGGAGACCGAACGCAAGTACGGTGTCGGTTGGCGTACGGTCGCCGCGGCGCTGCCTCGCCGTTCCCGCAGCGCGCAAACAAGTATCCGCAGCGCGGGTCGACACTGGATCCGTACAGACCGCTGATGATGCCCGTCGTATCGGGTCGCGAGCACGCACCGTCGGTTAACATTTCGCGGTCGAGGCACAGTCGCTGAAACCACTGCCCGTCGATCGCTGCGAAACCGGGCGCCGGTCCTCACCTGGGAGGCCACAGTCCGATTCACCGCACCTATTCTGAACTCCCGCAGACGTTGTCCTCGCGAGTTGCACGCAGCCTCACAATCGCGGGATCCTGAACAACGATTTTCAACGACGCATTGGCACTGCTGAGTTGATGCAGCCGATCGGGCCAGATGGTATCGACGACGATCGCACAAAATCCTGTCAGCGTCGATACATGACACTGTGCCCCAGTGCGGGCGCCTGAACTCCCGCCAAGCCGTGTGACCCGGGCGCTGGGTTCAGCTCCTGGCGTCTGGTTTGATCTTGCCGAGCCAGGCCGCTGCCTCCTGGTCAGCCAGCTTCGCGTCGATGGTGAGCGTCGGTGGCATATGCGGGTAAAGGCGGCCCACGTTCCATGTGCGGGGGTAGGGCTGCGGGTCGATGACGGCGACACGGACTCCCTCGTACATGCCGATGTCGGCGGGGCGTCCCTCGTTCCATATCCAGTCGCCGTAGGCGTCGACCAGGTTGAAATTGCCCTTGATGCCGCCGGGCGGCATAGGTTGGTCGCCGGTTTCCGCGGCCGCCAGTTCGACCGGGGAGGGCGCTGTTTCGGGGATCTGGCCCGCGAGGCGGTCTGCCAGCAGGGTGTGCAGTTGAAAGTTGTCGCCGATGCCGCTGATGGTGCAGCGCCAGCCCTGGCTGGTCGCGCGGTGTAGCACGAGAAGTGGTTCGTCGTCGAGGACCAGCAGCAGGCCCTTGAGCCAGTGCGC
>NZ_JAODNK010000090.1 GCF_025465275.1 Nocardia sp.
GTGCGGGTCGCCGTTCAACTTCCGTCCCTCACTGAAGCACGGCGACCTGGTCGCGGATCAATACGAGATCCAGGGATGCCTGGCACACGGCGGACTGGGCTGGCTCTACTTGGCCGTTGATCGCAAAGTGAGCGACCGGTGGGTGGTGCTGAAGGGCCTACGGAACCCACTCGACTTCGAGGCGCATGTTGTCGCACTCGCGGAGCGCCAATTCCTCTCCGAGGCGGCGTATTCCAGCATCGTCAAGATCTACAACTTTGTCGAACACAGCTCTGTGCGCAACTCGCCGGACGGTTACATCGTCATGGAGTACGTCGGCGGGCGGTCCCTGCGGGCACTGCTCGATCTGCGAGCACCGTCCTACATGCCGGTCTCCGGCGCCGTTGCCTGCGTGATGGAAATTCTGCCCGCACTGGACTATTTGCACTCGTGTGGGCTGGCCTACAACGACCTCAAACCCGACAACATCATGGTCACCGACAGTGAGGTCAAACTGATCGACCTCGGAGCGGTGGCGGCCCTGGGGTCGGGCGGCAGCATTTACGGCACCCCCGGATACATGGCACCTGAGATCACCACGACCGGCCCGACGATCTTGTCTGACATCTATTCGGTCGGCCGGACCCTGGCCGCGTTGATCATCGACATGACGAAGGATGGCGATGGGCACCGCGTACCCGGTATACCCGAGCCCAGTGAGCGGCAGGTGCTTGCGCGTTACCCGTCTTTGCGCCGATTCCTCGTACGTGCGACGGACCCGAATCCACAACGACGCTTCGCCTCTGCCTACGAGATGCACTGCCAGCTCGCCGGTGTACTTCGCAAGGTGCTGGCCGTCGACACAGGTCGTGAATATCCTCAGGACTCAATCGAATTCGGTTCCATGCGAGGGGATTTCGGTATCCAAACCTCGATCGGGAAGATCGACGGAATGGTCGACGGAGTAACCTCCGGTAGAGCGATTGCTCCTCGCGAAGTCGTCGCCGCACTTCCCGTCCCGCTGATCGACGGCACCGATCCCAGCTCGGCGCTGCTTTCCACCTTGCTGCACGGCGATCCCCAGAACACCCTCGACGCACTGCGCCAAGCCCGCCAGCGAATAACAGCCGGGACCATCGCAGAGCCGGAGTCTTTCGAGCTGGAGGGAACTCTCACCGCGATCCGGGCGCACCTGGATCTAGGACAGATCGATCTGGCTAGTCAGTTGCTGGGCGATCTCAGTCCCGACAACGCTTCCGATTGGCGCATCGCTTGGTTTTCGGCGATCACCGCGTTGCTGCGCGATGATTATATTTGTGCCTACAGGTATTTCGACACGGTTCATTCGATGCTGCCGGGTGAGATCGCGCCGGAACTCGCCCTCGCCGCCACCGCCCAACTCCAATTGCGGTGTGGCGGAAAGGGTGACGATGTCGACCGCTGGCACAGCGCAGCGGTCGAACACTATCGGACAGTATGGCGGACCAATCGTGGTGTGATCAGTGCCGCGTTCGGCTTGGCGCGCCAGCTCGAGTCCTGTGGGGTGAAATTGGAGGCGGTGGCAGTCCTGGACGAGGTACCCGCCGCGTCACGGCACCATAGTGCCGCGTGTATGACCGGCTGTTTGTTACTGGTTTCACGTCCGATCGCGGAGCTCACCTCGGTCGATCTGGATGCGGCTGCTGCCCGCGTCGAGTCACTTCCCGACCACCCACATGCAATACCGCTGCGCGCGATCGTCTTGTGGGTGGCGTTGGAGTGGTTGCGCGCTCAGGGTCGGCCGCCTCATGCGGATCGCCTACTCGGCTTCCCGGCCACCGAGCAGGGGCTGCGGATCGGCCTCGAAGCTTCGCTGCGGGAGTTGGCCCGGATCGCACCGGACCGCATGCATCGCTATCGGCTGGTGGACCTGGCCAATCACGTCCGGCCGAGAACCCGATGGTAAGTGTGGTTCGCTGACGAAGGCTCATCCGACCCGGCGAACCACCAGGATCATCGCGGCCCCGGTGAGCAGAAGAAGCCACAGGGTATTGCCGGTCGCGATGAACAATAGGACGGCAGTCATCGTTATCGATGCAGTGAGGATCGCGAGCGGGCTTACCCCGACGCTGGCACGGATCGACGCGAACGGCGGGGTGGCCGCGGGTAGATCAACGAAAAGTTCCGCCAACTGTTCCGGGTACGTCGCTGCGGCAGCCGTCGCGCTACGGTCCTCGAACTCGGTCAGGGTCAACCTGCCGTCACCGAAATGCTGCGACAACTCACGCAATGCCCGTTCCCGGTCGGCAGCACTGACCCGGGGTTCGTCCATACCCGAAGGGTAGATTCCGAGAACCGATCCAGGATTCGGCGAATTTCCAACCGCGGGAATGGTTGGGCAGCCTAGGCGTCGGTGAGTTCGATATCTTCCTCCAGATGCCGTGCGACGAATCGGTTCACCAGGTCGGACGTTGCGCGACCCGGAACGATACGAGCAATGGCGAGCCGTTCGCTCAGTGCGGAGCGTACCGCTGGATCGTTGCCATCGTGCTGTAGCGGTTCCCAGGCTGTCCGGTGGAACACATCGACGAAACGACGGGCGATGCGATCGCAGTCCGCCCGTAGTTTCTCCAGTTCCCCGACAGCTTCTTCGAGTGGCACACCGGCCGACGCGATCTGTTCGACGATCAGAATCAGCTGCGGGTCCACCACACGATATGTGGCCGCGTCGACGGGCTCGTACATCCCTGCGGCGACGACACGGGCCAGGCCGTTCGACACTCCTCGATAGCGATCTGCCAGCTCGGTCGCCGAAATCTTATCGGATACGGTCGGTGCTTCAGGAGCCGTTGTGCCAGAGGTTATTTCGCCCAGAACATCGCCGAGGCCATCGCCGCGATCCCAAGCGTTCAGCAGCTCCTTGATGCCGTTGAGCTTGATTCCACGATCGAGCAGCCGGCTGATGGTGCGTACCCGGTTGAGATGCTCCGGACCGTATAAGCCGGTTCGTCCCTTCAAACTGGGTGGCGGCAGCACGCCGCGCTCCTGATAGACCCGCAGGCTCCGCACGGTCGTACCGGCTTCACGCGCCAGCTCGTCGATCGTGTATTTGACACCCGCACTCATACCTCTAAGCAAACCATATCGGTGGAAGCGCGGGCCGCAGGAGCGGCCCGGACGTCAGGTGGCTGCCGGTGACCAATGCTCGAGGGCGGCGAGCACATGCACGCTCGACGATCAAAAACAGACGCTGGCGGCATATCGAGGGTGCGGGCGCCGCCGCTCACCGCAACGGAACGAGCTGGTCTATTCGGCGGCCGCGCCGTGAAAGGCAGAGTGCCAGATCGAAATCCACGCGCGGATCAGCCACCGCGACGGTTTCCTCGCGTACCTCGAGCCACACCGAGCGGCGGATTGTCAGGTTCGCCCCGCGTGGCCAGCCTGCGGCAATGTCGAAGATCCGAGATCGGTGGCGGATCTGGGGCTCGGAATCGGGTACCTCGTGCGCGGGTCGGGCGTGGGTAGCGTTGATTTTCGTGATGGCCGCGGTCTCGGGATACTCGGAGAGGTGATGGGTAATGGTCCGTGCCCAATCGAACGCAACGCGCGTGTCCGCCCCGAGATGGCCGATGATCTCACTGTCGGCGGCATCGAAGCCGAGGTTACGTGCGGCCACCTTTTCCAGGCCCGGCGCGGAGATCAGCCGGACCTTCTCGATGATCGACGAATACACCTGAACAATCCAGCGGGTGTCGTCCGTGGATCCACGATCTACGACGATGATCGTGGCTATCGCTTCCTGTCTGGCCAGTCGATCCAGGCAGTACGGAATGCGAGCGGCATCGTTGAGTACGGGAACCACGACAGAAACGTCGCCCACCGAAGCTCTCTCTGAACCTGGACAGCACATCCGGGCCTTTTCCCGACCGAATCGCCTGTGGGCGAAGGCATTCGCGCAAATGAGTTGTCGAGGTTCAGTCACCGATTGTCCTTTGAGTGGCGCCATCGTCCAGGCACCGGTGACCCCACCTGCCCATCGAGGATTGCTGTAGGTAGCCGAACGGCAGGCTGAATGCGCGCACCGAGCAGCGAACTCACCGCGCCGTCCTGTCCACAGGCCCCGGTAGTAGGTCCCTGACGCTGTGCAGGCCGAACGCTTGTGCCACGGCTTTCAAGTCATCTAGCGTCAATGGCGCGGGGTCGGCCATGTTGGGCAGTTGTACGACATTGTGGTCTGGGGTGATGTAGCCGGTCGTCATGTGCATCCTCGGAAGTTGTTGACTTCGAATCGATTACGATCGTCGTCCACTCGGCTGGACTACAACATCCGCCAGCGCACCGATTCCGTGGACTTCAATGGCCCCGTCCCCCGCCAATGCTTTTTGTGTACCAACTTTGCAAAATCCGCAATCGAGTTCGGCAATACTGCCTAGCGATACATTCTCGGCATTGCGGCGTGTTGCGGTCTTTTGATCGAAAGGTGGTGGTGGAAAAGGTTTCTCGGATCTCAGTCGACTTTGATGCGTCGAAGTCGGGCGTATCCATCGCCGTAGTAGAAGACGTGCCAGGGCACCGAGGAGGGTGTTCCACGTCGAATCGGCCATGTCACGGGTCCGGGTAGTTGATGAAGGTCGTCAGCTGATCGATCGTCGACCGACGTCCCTGGAAGCTCTGAAATCGTTCAGTGAATGACCGACACCTCCTCGGGAAGACCTTCGGTTGGTCCGTCCCACACCTCGCGGCTTAGGAAGACCGGTTGGGTGAGCAGATGGTCGCCCGCTCGCTGAACGCCGATGACAAGCCCCAGACTTTCGGATCCTGGTACGCCGCCGCTGAAGTAGTTCAGCTCTGGGTGCGGCTCGTAGGCTTCGGCGCGATCGACCATCCACTGCTCCAGCTCCGACGGAACACAGCCAGTAAATGCGATGCCTTCCGCACGCACTTGTGGCCCGCAGAGGGCATCGACCACGACGCTACACAGTCGCTTTTCCAGGCCGTAGTAGAGCGTCAGGCCGAAGCTTCGATACACGCCCCGCGTCCTGCTGTAGTGATTCTGCGTAAGAGGTTTTGTGTTCAAGAACCGCTGGGAGCTGTTTGCAACGTCGTCGAGCGTCTCGGCTACTTCGTCTGGTGTCATGCCGAATCGTAGTGGGCCCACGCTTGCGAAAGGATCCAATGACCACTGCTGACGATCACTCTCGGGCACGACAGGCCACCACTCGAACATGGCGACGAAGCCTAACGCCCGAGTCACTGGGTTTCGACCGAATCCCTTCCCCCTGCTGGGTAATTCACGGTGAGGTCGAAGTGGGACCGGTATATATCAGAAGTGGATCCGTACGGTGCGTTTCTAGCGCCACCCGGACTGCACCTACATAAGTATACTGAAATATGCGCATCTATGCATTATTGTGGGGTGTCGCACTGCGCGAGTCCTGTGCGGCAATTGTCAGACGCCGCAATGACCACGGTGATGCCCCATACCGGCCAGGATTTGCAGACGACTATCAGCTATAGCGCTCTTCGGATGTTCGAAAAGTGCTGACGGGCATCGATGTTCGCGGATCGCCTGGGCTGATCTCCTCGCGTCACTGCGCATTGGAAAAGACTTGAGCCGCAGCGGGTTTCCCTTGGTGGCAGCGAGTGGGGTGTGTGAGGAGGCGCTGTTCCCAGCCCTGAACTGGTCAATTGATGTACACCTATATGACGGTACAATAATCAGTGTCACATAAGTCGCGCGTCAGCGGACACGTTGGCGAACACAGGAAGGACAAGCTCGTGTCTGGTTTGAGGATGACTACCGTCGGTAGAAGCCTGATCTCACTCGGTGTGATGGTCGCCGGAATATCCGCCGGCAGCGCCTTCTCCGGGATTGCGGCCGCCGAACCGGCTCTTCAGTCTTCAGGGCATAGTTTCAGCTCGCCCCAGACCGGCACAAATGTGCAGGCACGTGGGTACACCGTGAGCAGCGGCCACGTCACATCTGAGCGTGCTCAAGGCGCCGCAGGTGGTCGAGGATCCGCCGGTGGCGGAACCTCAGGTGGGGGGCAGGTCGCGGGTGGGTCGGCAGGTCAGGGCACGCATGCCCACGCTGTCCCCAACAACTCGGACGCCCGCACTACTCCTGGTAAGGCCGGCCAGCCTCAGGTTCTGTCGGGGTGGCCTGTTCCTCCGTCGCCGTGGGTCGGCAAGCTGAATCAACAACCAGGCTACGAGGACTACCCCGGCTATCCCTACTATTCGCCACGGTTCGGGAACCCGGCCCCTTGGTCGGGGCAGCTTCCTCTCGGCGGTAATGACTGCCCGCCCAGACATCGTACTTGCGATCGCTGATGGCCCTATTTCCCCTGTGTTCCTAGTGCATTGGCGGAGGTTACATCCATGAAGATGGTGTACGGCCGATGTTTCGCCAGACACCACGATGGGTCTCGACAGCTCCGACGGTGTGGCGTCGGGTTCGAACGTCTTGTCAGTCATGTTCCTGAACGACCGATCCGCTTCGGCTGCTGTGTCTCTGCAGGCGGATCACCAACTCGCCTCGAAAAAGTAGGTACACCCACCGCGCGCAACCGGGATCAAATCTCGCGTGTCGCAATGTGATCAACCGTTACTTGGTGAAAACGGAAGATCGATTCGCCTCCATCAACACCTTGGAGGATCGCCTTTTCTGCCTTGTGGAACGGATCGATAAACACGCCGTTCGGCAGCCGTACCCCTAGCGAACCGGTCGCGTGGATCTGCCACTCGCCCTCGGTATCAGCAGCGATGCAGGCACCCAGAAACGACCCGACCAGTGAGATCAGTTCCGCAACAACGGGTTCGGGATTCCAGCCTCGCACTGTACGCAGTTGTTCGATTCGGTCCTCGACCCACTTGAGAGAGGCCCGGTTCAACCCGAAATCGATCTCATCCGCAGGGGCGAAGAATTCGATCGCAAGCTGAATGTCCGAGTCGACCGCTTTGCGAACCTGGTCGAGGTAGTCGTCATTCACCACGTGACGGTATCGGTACCCCACTCGAGGACGATGAGATCCTTGTCAGGGCCGGGAACCCCGATTCTCTTGACCTCAAACACATTCCGTGAATGATGACACCGCTAACCATAGAGCATGTGCGATGCCGAACGAGCAAGGCACTTGCGCGAGTGAGCGGCGGGTGTGGGTGGACGTGCGCTTACCAGGGCTAGATCCGATCACCTCGTGGCCAACCTGGTCCACCGGCTTTTCCCAGGGTGAGTTCATCGAGCCATCCGACGGTCGCTTCCACCGATGCCGTGTCAAGACTCGCTGTCTCGGTATAGCCGTTCTCGGCGGTGATGTTGCACGCCGACGCTATCTGTACGCCTGCGCTTCGCCATCGCTCGACGACGGTTCGCTCGACGGCGAGCGCATCGGTTCGGGGCAGAAGATATAGGCACTGTCTGCCGTTCATCTCGACCAATCGCCACCCGCGGCGGCGATGAGACTTCAAGCGGGCCGACATTGCCCCAGCCACACCGACTTTGAGCGCACGGCGGCGTTCGGAGCAGACTAGGTACAGCATGGTTGGCTCGTTGGCCCGGTGGTGGCGAGCACAGTCGGGGCACCGCGTCTCGGATTCGTCGTCCAGGTCGTAATCGGCCGGGACGAACCAGCCTTCGGCGTGCGCCATGGCGCGCAGGGCCGTTGTGGCAGCGTTGTCGGCTGCCGTCTCGTCCCTGACGGTGTATATGCGAATACTGACTTTGACGTCGCGGAACTTGCCACCGCAGGTGGAGCAACCCGGCAGCCATGCTTCCAAGTACTTTGCCATGTCACCGATCCTCTATTGGTTCGGTGACATGGGGAGGGAGTTCGACTGTGGTGCATCATCGATGATGCAGCGGGACTTGCGTTTTCCTTGTGACAGGCCCGGCCGCGTGTCATCTGCACGGTCCCGGAACTCATCACGTACTCCCGGATCGCTCCCGGATCTCGTCGCGCCCTGTCCGAACACCCCCCCAGAACCTCTAAGCGCTCCCGGATGCATGGTCAGCAGTCGAGGGTGGCCCGCTCCCGCCGCGAGCCAGCGCGTAAGCGAACGCGCCCCCCGGCCGCCACCGAGGCCACCGCAATCAGGGCGCGGAACCCCAGCAGCTGAATCAGCCCGGCGCCGAGCAGCGCTGACACCGCCGTGGGGAAGAACACCAGCAAGTACAGCGCCGATGCCACTCGCCCAATGGCCTGCGATGGCGTCCGCAGCTGCATCAGGGTGATGACCGACCACCATCCACGAGTTCCCGGCCCCGCGAATCGCGTTGCCCGCCAAGACCCGAACAGGTCGGGGATCAGCAGTCCGGCGCTCCCGATAGCGATCAGGCCAGTGCCCATCACCGCCAGTCGCGTCTGCCCCCAGCTGCTCGACAATCGAGTGGCGGCGTGCTCTCACGGCATGGCCCGGTCCCACTCCGGGCTTGGCGAGATTCTTGACACCGCCGTCGAATACGTCCCGCTGGTGAGCTGTGACCCATGGTGAAACTCCGCGCGATGACCAAACGCTGAATCCGGTTGGTGCTCTTTACACGGCGCTGCTGATCACGGTCCGCAAGCTCCGCCATCTCAACTGGCGAAGGACAGCGGGAACACTATTCGGTCTGTTGGGTGTGTACCTCGCTGACCGGATGGTCGACTGCGATCGTGTCACCGCTGTCGTCGTCGCGGCCGGCACCGGCGACGGCCAGCGCCAGCATGTCGACCCGTTCGCCGCGACCCTCGGTGCCGAAGACGATCATGGCGGCTACCGCCGCGGCTGCCGCGACGCCTGCCGCGACGCCGTAGCCCAAATGGAATCCACCGGTAAGTGCCTGGTGCGCGGTATGTCCTGTTTGACCGAGCCTGGTCGTCCGGCTGGTCGCGACCGTCGCGATCACGGCCAATCCCAGTGCGCCGCCGACGGTTCGGCTGACATTCAGCAAGCCCGACGCGACACCTTGTTCGCTGGGCGCGACTCCTGAGACTGCGGCGATCGTGAGGGGTACGAGAATGAGCGCGAATCCGAAGGCAACGACCATCGACGGCACAATGATCGTGCCGAGGGTTCCATGCCAGGGTGACAACCCCGCGTAGAGCGTCATACCCGTCGCGACGATCAGTGCACCGCAGCCCAGTGTGATTCGCTGCCCTGCCATGCGGACCAGCCACGGGCCCAGGCCCGCGCACATCAGCAGCACTGCCGACAGCGGCATGAACACCGCGGCGGTTCCCAGCGCGGAGAATCCGAGCACCTCCTGCAGATCCAGTGACATGAAATAGAACAATGCGTACATGGCGGCGGCGCTGAGGAATTGCACCAGATTCGCTCCGGTCACCGATCGGTTGGCGAACAACGACGGTGGGATCAGCGGCTCGGTGGTTCGCGTTTCGCGAATCGCGAACAGGATCAATGCGATCGCCGCGGCACCAAGCAGGCTGAGCGTCGATGCTGAGCCCCACGCATGATCAGCGGTCTGGGCGACGGCATAGGCGAATAATCCGACGCCTGCGGTTGCTGCCACTGCGCCGAACGCGTCGAACTTGTGGTGGCGGCGCTGGGGACGATCTGCCGGGAGGTAGCGAATCGCCGCTACCAGCACCAGCGCGCACAGCGGCAGATTGATCAGGAAGATCCACCGCCAGCCCGGTCCGTCGACCAGCACTCCGCCTAGCACCAGTCCGATCGAGGCGCTGACAGCGCTGACAGCACCCCACGCGGTCACCGCTCGCGTGCGGGCCTTGCCCTCCGGGAAGGTCGCGGCGATGATCGCGAGCGTCATCGGTGAGACGAAGCCGGCTGCGATTCCCTGCAGGCCCCGGCCCGCGATGAGCGTGGTCGCGTTGCTGGCGAGGGCAGATATGAGAGAGGCGCTCGCGAAAACAACTGTGCCGGTGACGAATACCCGGCGGCGGCCCAGGAGATCGCCCGCCCGGCCGCCGAGGAGCAGAAATCCTCCGAAGAAGACGGTGTAGGCGTTGACAACCCACTGCAGCCCAGCGGGGGAGAAGTTCAGAGCGGTGCGCAGTGTCGGGAGTGCGACGTTGACGACGGTGATGTCGAGGGTCTCGAGTAGCTGCGTGAGACACAACACGATGAGGGTGATGGTGTGGGCGGGCCGCCATACGAATCCGGAGGTGGTGGGGGTTTCGGGCATGATCGAGTCCGTTCGTTCAACGAGTGTTGATTCTACAAGCGTAGAACGAATCCCGGCTTTCAGTCAACGGTTGTAGAATGGAGAGGTATGGCGTCCCGCGCAGAGCAACGCAAGCAAACGGAAGCGCGCATCCTTGCCGTAGCACGGCAGATGTTCGCCGACAACGGATACGACCGGACCACGATCCGAGGCATCGGCGCCGCCGCCAAGGTCGACCCGGGCCTGGTCATGCACTACTTCGGCAACAAGCAGCGGCTGTTCATGCAATGCACAGGCGATGCGCCGGAAGCCATGGCCACCGGATCGACCGTCGAGGAGCAGGCCGACATCGTGCTCGCCGGGCTGACGACGATCCTGCAGCAGGAACCGACTGCCACCCAGGCGCTGTTCAGGTCGATGCTCACCCACCCCGACGCCGCGAAGACCTTCCGAACCGGATCGGCCGCCTATCTGTCACCACTGGTGGAATCGCTCGACATCGACGATGCCGCACTGCGTGCCGACCTGATCGGCGCGATCTACGTCGGTGTCGCAATCGCGCGCCTGGTCGATTTCGGAGACTTAGCGCATACCCCAGTCGAGAAACTCACCGAATTGCTCCGGCCCAGCATCCTCACTTTGCTGGGCGCCGACCGGCGCTCAATCTAGCGAACCGTCTGATACTCCTCCCAACCGCTGTGTAGTACGGGCCAGCACGCCAATCCATGTTGGCTTCGTTCCTGAAACGGTCGCGTTCTTCGGCCTGCAATCCGGAGCCGCGCTCCGGCCAACGGCAGCACTGGTGGCAGGGGACCTAAACCCGACGGATCGAACTCGGCCAGCTCCCCTATCCGTGCGGGGCTGGCTCCTGGGCTGAGGCTGGCGGGAAGATCCTCGGCACGGGCTGGTCTGCGCCGACGATGCCAAATGGGCCGAACTCACCCGTAGATCCTTGTGGCAAATCGTTCCGGGCGATCACCCGTAGTGGATAATAGATCCAGGATGTTATTTCACCGACGAGGCGTCAAACCGTCCTGTATCGCGGTCTGGGCAGCAGTCAGCTGTTTACGACGCTCACGGCCGGGGAGAGCTCCGATTCGGCAGATTAGCAACTGGCGGTTGATACTCCCTCCATTATTCTGCGCTTCCGTGCACGGCGAAACTCCGCTAGCGTAGCGATTGTGGATTGACGGAGGACAATACAGCCAAAAGGCCAGTCGACGGCTATCTGCGAACCTCCGTCCCAGGAGGTGAACAACCAAAGCGCCGTTTACGACAAGGAGTGGGTCGTGTTCAATACCGAGTTACCTGCGGTGCAGGCAGCGCGACAGCAGATCGGTAACCATGCCGATGAACTGGGCGCTCATGTGACGCACGTGAACGATGTGCACCAGGGCGTGCTGACTTCGAGTGCCGGAGCGTCGTCGACCGCACTGTCCAGTGCTTTGAGCGAGCTGTCTGTCAGCCTTCAGGGCCTGGTCGGTCACACAAACGAGGTCGGCAACCACCTCGGAGGTTCTGCCGTGCAATTCGAACATGCCGACGAGTCTGCTTTTCCGAAAATAGATCTCAATTTCTGAGAGGAATAATCATGAGTGGCAATATTCAACCAGATTTTGGCCATATGGATGGTCACATGGATCGGTTGAACGGTATCGCTAATGGTGTGCAGACGTCGGTTGACGCGCTGGGGTCGACCAACGATCAACTTATGAATACATTCAGCGGTCAAACCGCAGCGGCGTACTCCGAACACCACCGTGCTCTGAACCAAAAGATCCAGAACGTTCAGGAGCACCTGGCAAAAGTGAGAGCCGCTGGGCAGACAGCGTTGGGGACAGGCGGAACTTTGCATGCGGCCGATATCGCTAACGCTAAGCGGTTTACGATTTAGATCGCAGCATCGAGGATCCCGCGTAAGGCAGGTATGCCATGCCCGCCGGAGTGAGTTCGACCCGACGGGTGCTTCGTTCGAATAATCGAGCGTCGAGAATTCCTTCAAGCTGAGCGATGGCGCTGCTGAGAGCCTGAGGAACAATATGTAACCGCCGCGCAGCTCGCGTGAAATTCAGATCCTCCGCAGCTGCGAGAAAATATGTCAAGTGTCGAATTTCGGGGCGCATCACGTAAAGTTCAACTGTGTATGTGCACGACGCGATGCGTCCGGAGGACAGCGATAGGTTCCCGACGCTCCACAGCTGGTTGTCCGTTCGCGTGCTAACCCTTCGTTCCTGCTTCCCGATGCTCCTGTCCGGCAACATAGCGCATCGATATCGAACGCCGACCGGAACGCGGTCCATCGTTCGGTCTCCACCCGCTGCCAGGAAATTCCGATCACATTCGCCACCGCAGCTTTCAGGCTGTCATAACAGGTCTGACTGGTAGGCACCCAAACCCGGCCGCGTGAACGTATGCGCATGTCCGGCTCCTTCGACTTCCTGGGCAACGGCAAGGCATACTCGTCACCATCCAGTGCCCGAGATCCTGCCACCCATCCACGGGTCCTCTCAGGATTGGTGAACACCACTCCCGAGCACTCTGGGGTGCGCCCAAGAGTCGTGACCGAACCACGCCACGGAAGACGTGAGGGCCGGCCAGTCACCGAGGCGACACCACATGAGTGTTCGGGTGCACACACAGAACCAGCGCCCACCCCCCGTGAGCGTCATCGCGTGCTCCCAGCCCTCGGCCGCACCAGTGTGGGCAGCGAGCCCGGCCAACACCGCCGCGGCGGCATCCAGCTCGCCGAACTTGGTGCCACGGACAATCCGTCCAATGCTGGGAAACAGGGTGCAAGACAGCCGTGAAACACTGCTCGCGTGTCGGCAAATGTATGGGCCTATAAGAAGTTTCGCCTTGCGTATGCGGCCAACCTGACTTCCACACTGGGGTCGGCGTTCTCGCCTGTCGGAGTTTCGTTCGCAGTCATCGGCATTACTGGATCCACCACATATCTGGGATGTGTCTTGGCCGCGGGAATAACTCCCCGCCTGATTCTGCTGCCGGTCGCCGGTGCGGTCGCCGATCGATACTCCCGCACCCATGTCATGATCGCTGCCAGCGCGCTCAGCGCACTGGCTCAGGGCTTGGTCGTGTTGCTGATATCGACAGCGGTGCAACAGATCTGGGTTCTGATCGCCTTGGTCGCGGTCACGGGCGCGGCCAGTGCGTTCTTCAAACCGGCTGCCGAGGGTATCCTGCCGTTGCTGGTACCGCCGGGCCTGATCCGCCAGGCGAATGTGCAATTTCGTATCTGCACCAACGCTTGTGTGGTCCTCGGCCCGGCGGTGGCAGGAGCCCTCATCGGTGCCACGCATCGGCCCGAGTTGGCCATACTGGTCGATGCACTGAGCTTCGTCGCGGCGATTCCATTGTTGTCGTTCTTGCGACTCCCTCCTCGGCAGGTGCTGGCAACCGGCGTGATCGGATTGCTGCGGGGCGGTTGGACCGAATTCTGGTCCCATACCTGGCTGTGGGTAGTCGTGCTGCAATCTGCTGTGACAAACGTCGGTGACTCGACAGCGTTCCGCCTGCTGGGCCCGGTCGTCGCCCAACGTCTCTATGGGGGCGCGGCGACGTGGGGGCTGTTGGTGTCCGTGCAAGGCATCGGATATCTGCTGGGCGGCGTGGTATCGATCTGGTTCAAGCCTCGCCGCCTGTTACGTGCAGGCGTCGGCTGTGCCGCGGGAGTCGCGCTGCCCGGGATCGCTATGGCCCTGTCGAGCCCGCTGCCGGTCCTGCTGGCGGCCGATCTGATGTCCGGGGTGCTGAATGAGCAATACGGTGTCGCCTGGGCAACGGCACTGTGTCAGCATGTGCCCGAGCAGCTACTGAGCCGTGTCTCTTCCTACGATCTACTGGGATCGCAGATGCTGATACCGGTCGGGTACCTGGTCGGCGGCACGGTGGTCGGGCATCTCGGTATCGATGCCTCGCTGTGGTGGTGCGTCGTGTTGATCCTGGTGCCGACCGTCCTGGCTCTGCTCAGCCGGCAGGTCCGTATACTCGAACAGCCGTGTGCCACAGCGGTATCGCGATGAACGAGCAGGCAGCCCCGTGTGTTGAGTGTTCCGAAACATCTGTATTGCGAAGAACTTCGCAATATTACAACTGTTCCTGCAACTGGGAAGGCCGAGAGTTCGTGCGCCGAAACACTTCCCGCGATACTTGGTTCGCGTCGTCGAGGCTAATCGCTGGCCTCTCAAAAGATTCGTGGCGTACGCATCCGAATGGAGAAGGCAATGCCCACACCCGCTGGACTCGACTTGGTTTCCACCGTGCTCGATCGTCGACAGGCCCCCCTGGGGCAGATTCCATCACAGAGCCTGCCGGGCTTGCTGGCGAGCCTCGCCAATTCCTCGGCGACCAAGGTCTCGTTCAGCTCTGTGACATAGCGACATAAATCCAAGTGGCACCGGCTGTCCCATGAACCACGCAATCATTCCCTTTCGGCAATTCGTCCTCAAGGTGCACAGTCGGTGCAACCTGGCGTGCGACTACTGCTACGTGTACGAACATGCAGACCAGTCCTGGCGCGGTCGCCCAGTGGAGATGTCCCGGGAAACAACGGCTCAGGTCGGTTTCCGAATAGCGGAGCATGCTGCCGCACACGATCTTTCGGACGTTGTCGTGGTTCTGCACGGCGGTGAGCCGTTGCTGCTGGGGGTCGACCGCATGCGGGAGACTCTCGGGTTGCTGCGTGACGCCATTTCCCGGAACACCAAGGTGCGGTTTGCGATTCACACCAACGGCGCTCTGCTCACCGAGAGTTATCTCGAACTGTTCGCCGAATACGATGTGCGAGTGGGTGTATCGATCGACGGCGATCGTGCGGCAAATGACCGGCACCGCCGATACCGTGACGGTCGCAGCAGTTACGATCGGGTCCTTGCCGGTCTGGCCCTGCTCCGTGAACCTCGGCATCGACCGCTCTGGGCTGGTCTGCTGTGCGTCGTGGATATCGGCAACGATCCGGTGCAGGTGTATCGCGGGCTGCTCGCCCAAGAGCCGCCGCAGATGGATCTGCTTATGCCGCACTCCAATTGGCAAACGCAGCCCCCTGGTCTGCGCCGTCCGCGCGATCTGCGACATCCGAGTCTCGGTGATGGTGAATACTCCGATTGGTTCACCGCCGTCTTCGACGCGTGGAACTCCGACGGGCGACCGGTGCCGATTCGAACATTCGATTCTCTCCTGGCCGCGATGTACGGGCGACCCAGCAGTGCAGAGTCTTTCGGACTCGATCCCGTCGATCTGCTGGTCATCGAGACCGAGGGAACTCTCGAGCAGGTCGACTCCCTGAAGACCGCCTATCCGGGGGCGGCGGCTACCGGAATGGATGTGTGGCGCAACAGTCTCGACGAGGCGGCGGTATTTCCCGCCATCACCGTTCGCCAGATCGGCGCTGACGGTGTGAGTGCCGTCTGCCGGTCGTGCCCGGTAGTACAGGCATGCGGCGGAGGCTTCTACCCCGATCGCTACCACCCTGATCACGGTTTCGACAACCCCTCCGTGTTCTGCGCGGATCTCAAAGAGATGGTCGAACACATCATGGACAGCGAAACCGCGGCGGGCCGGGGTGGCGCGCAGTCCGCCCTACCCGCCACCGAATCCGCCCACACCCTGTCCGCGGATCAATTCGCCCAACTTGCTGCGGGTTTCGGCGACGCCTCCACCGTGGATTGGCTCGTCCAAGCTCAAATCTCGATTCGCCGTGAACTGCTGGCCGCGGTGGGACGATTCGGGCCGCAGCATGACGAGCATTTCACCGCGGCATGGGATCTGCTGGTATCACTGGATGCGACGGCCCCCGAAGCGGTCGAACAAGTATTGGCGCATCCTTACACACGGGTGTGGGCGGGCGGGCTGCTCGAGGACATCGGCCGAGGCGAGGCCGTGGCAGCCGATACTCGTCACATGGAAGCGGTAGCGGCCGCTGTCGCACTGCGCGCGGGCAAACGCTCCGTATTGCCGGTCCCGGTTCGTGGCGGGGTGGCGCCACTGCCTACTTTCGGAGCTCTGCGAGCCGACACCCAGGACCGGGTGTGGATAGATACCGGTTCACCCGAGGACATCGATCTGGTGCAGCCACTGCGCCGAATGACTGCGACTGGGCTGACGGTCACCCTCGAGGACACCGATCCCTACCGCTTCGGCCACGAATTCGTGAGCGACAGGCTCACTGACGCCGCGGCGGAGGAATGGCAGCGCATCTTCGGCGCGGCGATCGACTTCATCGACGAGCATCTGCCCGTCTACGCATCCGGTATGCGGGCGGGACTGCGCACTGTGATGCCGATGGTGGCCGACGGGCACGGCCGCAGCGCCTCGGTCCGGCTGGCGTTCGGCGCGGTGGGTGTGGGAATGCGGACGGATCCGGCGTTGACCGCGATGTCGCTGGTGCACGAATTTCAGCATGTGAAAATGGGCGCGACCCTCGACCTGTTCGAACTGTTCGACCTTTCCGATACCCAGGAGCGGCTGTACGCGCCGTGGCGGCCGGACCCGCGCCCCCTCGAGGGACTTCTGCAGGGCAGCTATGCACACATCGGTGTCACCGATGTGTGGCGCGCGCTGCGGACGGTGCGCACCGGCGACGAACGCGAGGAGGCTGAAAGGCAATTCGCCCGCTGGCGCATTATGACCGCCGAGGCGATCAGGCGGGTGCTCGATAGCGGATCGCTGACACCCTTGGGCGAACGGTTTGTGCGGGCGATGGGCGACACGGTCGAGCCTTGGCTGACCGAATACATCCCGCCAGATATCGAAGCGGCGGCACGGTGCGCTGCGGAAAAGCATCGCGCCGTGTGGGAAGCACGCGTGGCAGCGGGTCAACGATGACCCCGACTGAGGGCGCGCACAGCCTGACCGCGAACGAATTTGCCGAATTGGCAAGCGGTTTCGGCAGCACACAGGCTGTGCAGCGGCTCGTCGTGGCCCAATCGTCGATCCAGCGCGAGCTATTGGCCGCCGTCGGCCAGTTCGGACCACAATACGATCGACGTTTCGCCGCGGCATGGGAACTGCTCACCGCTCTGGATGAGACCACACCCGACGCAGTCGGGACCGTGCTGGCCCACCCTTACACCCGGGTATGGGCAGTTGGTCTGCTGAACGATCTGTACACGGGCGCGTTTCCGACCGCGGATGTCTACCATTTGGAAGCGGTCGTTGCCGGCGCGGCAGTGCACGCGGGGGTGGATCTGCGGGTCCCGGTACCGGTTCGCTCCGGCGTGGCACCGCTGCCCACCTTCGGCATGCTGCGAGTCGGCACTGACGACCGGGTGCAAATTGATACCGGTTCGCCCGAGGACCTCGACCTTGTGCAGCCGCTACGTCGAATGACCGCAACGGGGCTGACGGTCACACTCGAGGATACCGACCCCTACCGGACTCGCCCCTACACGAACACCGGGATCCATCCGACCGATCGTGTGAGCAGGGATCAGGTGTGGGCCTGGCGGAGCGCGTTCGTCGGGGCGATCGAGTTCATCGATCTCCACCTGCCCGGGTACGGGCCAGGGTTGCGGGCGGGTCTGAGGGCGGTGACACCCTTGCGGTCCAACGGCACCAATGATCGCAGCGCCTCGGCTCGGCTGGCCTTCGGCGCGGTCGGTCTCGCATCGCACCACCTCGCGCCAGCGCCGTTGGGGCTGTTGCTCATCCACGAATTTCAGCACGTGAAGTTGGGCGCGATGCTCGACATGTTCGAGCTATTCGATCTTTCCGACACCCAACCACGATATGCACCACCATGCTTCGTGCATCCGCGCCCGATCGAAGGACTGCTGCAGAGTACTTATGCCTACCTGGGGGTCTGCGACTTCTGGCGCACCTACCGGTCCCTGACCACCGGTAGCGAGAACGCGGAAGCGGAGCAGCAGTTCGCGCGGTCGCGTACTCTGACCGCCGCTGGTGTAGAACAATTGCTCACCGCCGATTCGCTGACACCGATGGGCACAAGATTCGTGGAGTTGATGGCACGAACCCTCACGCCGTGGATAGCTGAACCCGTTGACCACGAGGCCGAGGCCATCGCCGCTCGTGCCCTCGCTGATCACCGCAGCCGTGAACGCGCTCTGTCGCCCCGTCCTTTGTAGGCAAACACGTTTGGTTCAGAGATGTGTTCGGCACGTTCGCCGTGCGCGAGTGACACCCCTAGTCTGGATATCGCCAACGGCGACCGAATCCGCAGTGCCGCAAGCGCTGTCGGTTCTCTCGATGTTCTGGTGAACAATGCCGACATCGCACTCTGCGACGATCCGGATGATCGCTCGGCAATCGAGCGGCAGCTCGTCGTCAATCTTCCGGGCTGTCGAGTGGACTCAGCTTCGACCCTGTCCGTGGAGGGGTCGGGGAGCAAGTCTGGTCAGCTGGGTGAGGTGTTGTGGTGTCAGCTCGTCCAGACCGGTGACTCCGAGTAGGCGCATGGTGCGTTCGATTTGTTCGGACAAGATCGCGATCGCGCGGTCCACTCCGGCTTCACCGCCGGCCATCAGCCCGTACAGGTAGGCGCGTCCGACGAGGGTGAAGCGCGCGCCCAGGGCGATCGAGGCCACGATATCGGCGCCGGACATGATGCCGGTATCGAGCATGATCTCGGTGCCTCGGCCCAGTTCCGCGGCGACCGAGGGCAGTAGGTGGAACGGGATCGGTGCCCGATCCAGTTGCCGCCCACCATGGTTGGACAGCACGATGCCGTCCGCCCCGGCATCGACCACCGCGCGTGCGTCAGCGAGCGTTTGCACACCCTTGACGACCAGCTTGCCCGGCCACTGTTCGCGGATCCACGCGAGGTCTGCGAAGTTCACCGTCGGGTCGAACATGGTGTCCAGCAACTCGGCGACCGTGCCCGACCAGCGATCCAGTGATGCGAAAGCCAGCGGTTCGGTGGTGAGGAAGTCGAACCACCATCGCGGGCGCGCGAGCGCGTCCAGCACGGTCGCCGGTGTCAGTGCCGGTGGGATCGACATACCGTTGCGCTTGTCCCGCAGGCGCGCGCCGGCGACGGGCACGTCCACGGTGACCAGCAGTGTGTCGTATCCGGCTGTGGCCGCCCGCTCCACCAGTGCCATCGACCGGTCTCGGTCCTTCCACATATAGAGCTGAAACCAGTTGCGGCCGTGAGGGTTCGCTGCCGCGACGTCCTCGATGGACGCGGTTCCCATGGTGGAGAGGGAGAACGGGATCCCGGCCCGTGCGGCCGCCCGGGCACCGGCGTATTCGCCCTCGGCGTGCATCATGCGGGTGAAGCCGGTCGGTGCGATGCCGAACGGTAGCGAGACCGGGGCGCCCAGCACCTGCCAGCCGGTGCGGACCTTGGATACGTCACGCAGGATCGCGGGATGGAATTCGATATCGAGGAACGCTTGCCGGGCGCGGGTGATCGACAATTCTGCCTCGGCTGAGCCGTCGGTGTAGTCGAACGCGGCTTTGGGGGTGCGACGTTTGGCGATCGCCCGCAGGTCCTCGATGGTCAGTGCGCTCTCGAGGCGCCGTTTCTTGGCGTTGAGTTGCGGTTTCTTGAATTGCATCAGCGGGGCGAGGTCGCGGGGTTTGGGGAGTTGCCGTTTCATCAGCCGGCCTTCCTGCTCGAAATGTCGCGTCGCGGGGTGTAGCCGCGGGGAGCGAAGGCGCTTGCCACGACTGCCCGCAACGCCTCCAGATCACCGGCCAGCAGCCCATGGGCTCGCGCTTGGATCAGTATGTTTCCGATCGCGGTCGCTTCCACCGGACCTGCGATCACCGGCAGGCCCGTGTGGTCGGCGGTCAGCTGGCACAGCAGCCGGTTCCGCGCACCACCGCCGACCATGTGCACGGCCTGCACATCGGTTCCCGACAGCATCGCGGCGGCATGCACCCCGGACGCGAAGGCGGCGGCGAGACTTTCCACGATCGCGCGCACCATATCCGCACGGCTGTCCGGGGCCGGTAGGTCGTGTTCGGTATACCAGTTCACGATGCGGGCGGGGATGTCTCCGGGTGTCAGGAATCGAGGATCCCCGACATCGAAGACCGCCACGGGGGCCGGTCGGGCGGCGGCGTGCCCGAGCAGTCGGGGCAGACTGACACCGACGTCGCAGCGCTGCCATCGGCGGACCGATTCGCTCAGCAGCCACAGCCCCATCACGTTGTGCAGGAACCGGATTCGACCGTCGGCACCGGCTTCGTTGGTGAAGTTCGCCGCCCAGCTCGCCGCGTTGATCACCGGGTCGATCAGCTCTACGCCGACGAGTCCCCATGTGCCGCAAGAAATGTAGGCCGCCGACTCCGGGGCCATCGGCACCGCCGCGACCGCGGAGGCCGTGTCGTGGGAGGCGACCGTGGTGAGTTGCAACGAACGGTCCAGCCCCCAGGACGCGGCCACCGCCGGTAGTACCGGACCCATGGAGGTGCCCGGATCCACGAGGTCGGGGAACAAGTCCGGGCGCAGTCCGAGTCGAGCGTGCAGCGCGGTGTCCCAGTTCCCAGTCGGTTCCAGCAATCCGGTGGTGGAGGCGTTGGTGCGTTCGGTCGCGACTGTGCCGGTGAGCCAGTAGCCGATCAGGTCCGGGATCAGCAGGGCGTGCTCGGCGAGGTCGATGCTCTCCTCGAGCTGTTCGGCCATCAACTGGTAAAGGGTGGTGAACGGCAAGAACTGTAACCCGTTGCGCGCGTACAGTTCCGACGGCTCGATCGCCGCGTGGACCGCGGCGACACCGGCACCGGTACGGGTGTCGCGGTAGTGGTAGGGGAGCCCCAGGAGCCGGCCACCGCGCAGCAGCCCGTAATCCACCGCCCAGGAATCGATCCCGACACCGAGCAGGTCGGGGGCTTGGCGCGCGGCGTCGGCCAGCCCGGCGCCTACCTGTGTGTACAGGCGCGTGATATCCCAGTGCAGTGCTGCCCGGCGTCCGTTCCAGAGTTGGACCGGGTCGTTGGCGAACCGCGCGACCTGCCGGATATCGAGGTGGCCGGAACCGACGGTGCCGAGCATGACGCGTCCGCTGGTCGCCCCGAGGTCCACGGCCGCGACCTGTCCGGTACGCGCCGGGCTCATCGCAGGAACGCCGCGGCCACGCCCGCGTCCACGGGCACGTGCAGGCCGGTGGTGTGGGAGAAGTCGGCGCTGCACAGCGCGAAGGCGGCGTTGGCGATGTGTTCGGGCAGTACTTCGCGTTTGAGCAGGGTGCGCTGCGCGTAGAAGTTTCCCAGGTCAGCTTCCTCGACTCCGTAGACCGCAGCGCGTTGCGCGCCCCAGCCTCCGGCGAAGATCCCCGATCCGCGTACGACACCGTCGGGATTGATGCCGTTGACCTTGATGCCGTGCTCGCCGAGTTCGGCGGCGAGCAACCGAACCTGGTGTGCCTGATCGGCTTTCGTGGCGGAATAGGCGATGTTGTTGGGGCCGGCCACCACAGAGTTCTTCGAGGAGATATAGAGGATGTCACCGCCGAGACGCTGAGCGATCAACGCTCTCGCCACGGCCTTGGACACCAGGAACGAGCCGCGCGCCATCACCTTGTGCTGCAGATCCCAGTCCGCGGCGGTCGTGTCCAGCAGCGATTTCGACAAGGACAGACCGGCATTGTTGACCACGAGGTCGATACCGCCGAACGCGAGCACACACGCATCTACCGCGGCCTGAACCTGTGTTTCGTCGGTGACGTCGGCACGCATCCCGATCGCGACATCGGCGGATCCGATCTCAGCGGCCACCGCGGTGGCCTTGTCGCCGTCCAGATCTGCGAGGACTACACACGCGCCTTCAGCGGCCAGGCGTTGCGCGATAGCTTTCCCGATGCCCGAGGCCGCGCCGGTAACCAGCGCGATGCGGGTGGTCAGGGGTTTGGGGGCGGGCATGCGGGCCAGCTTCGCTTCCTCGAGCAGCCAGTACTCGATCCGAAATTTCTCGGACTCCTCGATCGGGGCATACCGGGAGATAGCCTGCGCGCCGCGCATCACGTTGATCGCGTTCGAGTAGAACTCGCCCGCCACTCGGGCGGTCTGCTTGTCCTTGCCGTAGCTGAACATGCCCACACCCGGGATCAGCACGATCGCCGGGTCCGCGCCGCGCATCGCGGGTGAGGAAGTAGTGGCGTGGCGCTGGTAGTAGGACGTGTAGTGCGAGCGGTAGGACTTGTGCAGCTCGGTGAGCCTGGCCTGGCATTGTTCGATGCCAGCGTCCGCGGGCAGATCCAGCACCAGGGGTTTGACCTTGGTGCGCAGAAAATGGTCCGGGCAACTGGTGCCCAGCGCCGCCAACCGCGGATGTTCGCTGTAGGACAGGAATTCCAGCACCGCGTCGCTGTCGGTGAAGTGCCCGACCTGTGTGTTGTCGGTGGAGGCCAGGCCTCGCAGGAACGGTGCCAGCGCGGTTGCCTTGGCCCGGCGCTGTTCGACAGGCAGGGGCTCGTAGCCTGGTATCGGGGTTCCGAAAGGTGCTGTGCGGCCGTTTCTTTGGATGAATCGCTCGATGGTGCCGATGATCTCGAGGGAATGGGCCTCGGCTTCGTCGGAGGTCTCGCCCCACGCGGTGATCCCGTGGCCGCCGAGAATGGTGCCGATCGCCTGCGGGTTCCGCCGGTGGATCGCCGCGATATCGAGGCCGAGCTGAAAACCTGGGCGGCGCCACGGAATCCACTTCACCCGATCACCGAAGATCTTGCGGGTCAGTTCTTCGCCGTCGACGGCGGTGGCCAGCGCGATCCCGGAATCGGGGTGTAGATGATCCACATGGGCGGCCTCCACCAGGGCGTGCATCGCGGTGTCGATCGACGGCGCAGCACCGCCGCGCCCGTGCAGGGTGTAGTCCAGGGCAGCGACCATCTCGTCTTCGCGCTCCAGTCCCGGATACACCTGTGTCAGCGCACGCAGGCGATCCAGGCGCAGCACCGCCAGACCCTGCTCGTTCAGGGTGCCCAGGTCCCCGCCGGAACCCTTGACCCACATCAGGTCCACCACGGCGCCGGTGACCGGGTCGATGTCGGTCCCCTTGGCGGAGGTGTTGCCGCCCGCGTAGTTGGTGTTCTCGGGGTTGGCTCCGAGTCGGTTCGAACGGGCGATCAATTCACTGATCGTGGGGTGCGGCATGAGGGGTTCCTTCCTCGTTTCACGTAGCGGTCGGGTGCGGGGGATCAGGTTCTCAAGCGCCCCAACCCGATTGGTGGCCTTCGGTACGTTGGGTTTCGATCTGCTGCTGGTATCCCGATTGCGTGAACGCGCCCATCGGGTCTTCGGGCAGGTTGTGCTCGGTTCGCCACTGGGCCAGCCGTGGGCGTACGTCGGTGTAGAAGGCGTCCATGAACACGGTGTTGGCCCCCAGGACGTCACCGGCGTCCTGCGCGTGGGTGAGTGCGTCGATATCGACCAGTGCGGCGCGGGCGGTCATCTCCTGCACGTTCAGGACCGAGCGGATCTGGCCGGGGATCTTCGCTTCGACGTTGTGGCATTGATCCAGCATCAAAGCCACCCCCGAGTCGGCGTCGAGTCCGCCGCCGCGGAACACTTCGAACAGGATCCGGAACAGCTGGAACGGATCAGCGGCCCCGACGATGAGGTCGTCGTCGGCGTAGAAGCGCGAATTGAAGTCGAACGAGCCGAGTTTCCGCAGCCGCAGCAACTGCGCGACGATGAACTCGATATTGGTGCCCGGTGCGTGATGGCCGGTGTCCAGGCACACCATCGCGCGCTCGCCCAGCACGCTGGTGTGCGCGTAGGAGGTGCCCCAGTCCGGGACATCGGTCATATAGGTGGCAGGCTCGAAGAACTTGTATTCCAGCACCAGCCGCTGAGCCTGACCGACGTGCTGATAGATGCTCGCCAGCGACTCCGCGAGCCGGTCCTGACGGCCCCGAATATCGCCCTGGCCAGGATAATTTGTGCCATCGGCGAGCCAGATCTTCAGATCCGAGGAGCCGGTTTCATTCATCACCTCGATACAGGCGAGGTGGTGGTCGATCGCCTTCTGACGCACCTTCTTGTCCAGATGGGTGAGGCTGCCGAATTTATAGTCCTCGTCCTGGAAGGTGTTGGAGTTGATGGTGCCCAACTCGACTCCGAGGTCCCGCGCGTACGCGCGAAGGGTGCGGTAGTCAGCGACCGTGTCCCATGGAATGTGCAGTGCCACAGTCGGTGCCAGTCCGGTCAGGCGGTGCACGGTCGCCGCGTCGGCGATCTTCTCCTCGATGGTGCGTGGGGTGCCGGGCGTGCCGAACACCTTGAATCTGGTGCCGGAGTTACCGAAGGCCCACGAGGGCAATTCGATCCTGAGGTTGTTCATCACCGTGTCGAGGTCGCTCATCGGTGCACTCCCAGTTGCTCGTCGGGTACGACCGTGTCTTCGTCCGGGGACAGGAGGTGGCCGTAGCGTTCGATTTCGATCTCCTGCAACGTCTTTCCTTGTGTTCGTGGCGCGAACACCGCACCGATGATCAGGGCGACGGTCAACAGCCCGACCAGCAGCGACCCGATTGCGGTCAGGCCGGTCGCGGCGAGCATGGTGGGGAAGAAGTAGCTGAGCAGCCCTGTCGCCGAGCGCACCACCAGGAACATGAATCCCTGGGCGCTGGCGCGATAGGAGGTGGCGAACAGCTCGCTGGTCCACAGGCTGTAGAAGGCTTGGGCGCCGATCCCGCTGGACACTCCCCATAGCACCGCGAATACCAGCAGGGTCGGCATTCCGGCGTCGGTGAAGGACACCAGCACACCCCACGCCAAGACACCGAGCGCGGCACCGATCACGTACAGCAGACGTTGGGAGATGCGGTCCGCGTACGCCATGAATCCGAAGTAGGTGACGATAACCGTGCACATCCATACCAGTACCTGCAGCAGATCCTGCTGAACGGCGCTGTGCACGCCGGCGCTGTCGTACACGCGTGGCATGAAGATGCCCGCCTGCCCGGCGACGGTGTTCCAGAAGCCGTAGATGCCCATCAGCACCAGCAAAGCGGTGATGTTGATCCGCCGCGAGAACAGACCTCTCAAGCCCGAGCCCCCGCTGGAAGTGGCCGCTGTGGTGACTGATTCGTCTTTCCAGATCTGGGATTCTTCGAGCCCTTGGCGGATCCACCACACCACCGTCGCCACGAGGAACAGGTGCAGGAAGATCAGCCGTGAGCCGGCCAACCCCAAGGGTGCGAGCACTGCGGCCAAGGCGAATCCGATCAGCGGGCCGATCGACCAGGCCAATTGGGCGGTACCGACGTGGCGGGCCCGTTCGGTCGTCGGGGCCTGTTCGGCGATGTAGGTCCACGACGCGGGAATGCCCGCGCCGACCGCCAGGCCGGTGATCACGAACGCGGCCAGCAGCATCGGGAAGCTGACCGCGAAAGCGGCCAGCAGGACACCGGCCATGTAGACGAGCAGGTCGTAGGTGTAAATCGCTTTGCGGCCGAAGCGATCACACAGTGGACCGCCGATCCCGGCTCCGACCGCGGCGCCGAATGCGTTGGCGCTCAACGCCGCCAGCAGCCCGACGGCAAAGTCGCTGATTCCGAAGTCACCCTGCCAGAAGGTCAGGCTGGTCGCGATGGCGATGATCGAACCGGCCTCGATGTAGTTGGACATGGCGACCGAGATCGTCGCTTTCCACCCGGTGGTGGATCGTGCGCCTACCTTCATTGGTTTTCCTCATCGATCAAGAGCGAGCGTTAGCGCAGTAGAGAATTGGGGGTCGTGGAAGTACTGGGTCGGGTGCCGCATCGAGGTATGCCGGCGGGCGTTCAGCTCGGTCGAGGCCATCACTGCGACCGCCTGCTCGAAATTGTCGGACTCGGATGTCCGACAACCGGTCCGTTCTCGGGACGCAGGTACGGCGAGTAGTTCGACCACCTGGCCAGTCGCATCCATGAGGGGAAGCCGACAGGTTTACGGGTGTCTGGCATTGACACCTCCAGTGAATGAAACGTTTCAATACGTGAGTGTCATCACTTTAAGGCGGTGATGTGACTAAGTCAACGGCTGAAAAGTGTGCGCTGGATGCGATCGCTGCAGGTCTGCCACCGATCCGAGCTCGGCCGAACTCGCTATTGGATATCGAGGTAGCCGGAGAGCGTTACATGTGCTGCCGCAGGCCGACGCCAAGCCCGCGTGGGAAGCGAAACACCTTGTGTCAGGGGCGTTGTCGCTGAAGTTCTCGTGGAACACATCCGGTCGCAGGACGGTGTGCCGGGTACCGCGGATCTTTAAACCAGCTGCTCGACACGGCGCATGGGGAACTGCACTGCCCAACCGGTCATCGTCTTCCTGGACGATATTGGAGTTGATCGGTGGCTCCATCCGGCAGCATAGCCCGCGAACTTGCTGGCACCTCAGCCACGGAAGTGAAACGGTTCATTCGCGAACCTGACAGTTGTCGGTTCTGGCCACGTCACGGGTCTCGGTGGGATCGAACTGGGATAATTGGTTCTAATATGGGTTGGGGCGCGGATGTCTGTGCGGGAGGCTCCCGGTTTCCGGATAGAGGAGATTGAATCGGTACAATGCAGCGAACCGCAGGAATCAAGGATGTGGCGGCGGCGGCAGGCGTGTCCGTGGGCACTGTCTCCAACGTGATCAACCGACCCGGCAGCGTCTCCGACGAGACGAGGAGCCGGGTGCAGGCAGAGATCGAACGTCTCGGCTACGTGCGCAGCGAGTTCGCCCGTCAACTGCGTGCCGGACGCAGCCGGATCATCGGCATGTTGGTTCTGGATATGGGAAACCCGTTCTTCGTCAACGTCGCCAAAGGTGCCGAGGAGACCGCACGCGCGGCCGGTGCGGGCGTCATGGTCTGCAACAGCGGACAAAGCCTGGACGCAGAGGCGGACTACCTTTCCCTGTTCGCCGAGCAGCGAGTGCGTGGTGTCCTATTGACCCCTGCGGACTCCACCGGCCGGAATCTGGATGTGCTGCGCCGCAACAATATTCCCTACGTCCTGGTGGATCGTGTCGCGGCGGACGACAGCACGCTGTGTTCGGTGTCGGTGGACAATGTGTCCGGCGGAGCCATGGCGGTGCGGCACCTGTTGTCGGCAGGTCATCGCCGGATCGCATTCGTCGGCGCAGGTCCCGACCTGCAACAGATCCGCGACCGGCACACCGGCGCGTTGCTGGCGCTGGCCGAGGCCGGGCTGGCACCGGATTCGTTGGTCGAGTGCGCCGCCGACCGACTCGACGTCGCCGCGGGGCGCGACGCGGGCGCTCGGCTCCTCGGGCTCTCGCCCCGCCCCACCTCGGTGTTTTGCGCCAACGATCTCCTCGCCCTGGGAGTGCTGCAGACCATGTTCGCCGCCGGAGTCGAGGTTCCCGCAGAGATGGCCATCGTCGGGTACGACGACATCGAATTCGCCGCCGCCGCCGCGGTGCCGCTAACCTCGGTTCGCCAACCCGCCCTCACCATGGGTTCTATGGCCGCCGAACTGCTGCTCGAAGAGAGCGGTGACGATGCCGAACCTCACCAGCACCGTCATGTCGTGCTCCCCCCGGAACTGGTGGTGCGCACCTCCAGCATGGGCCTCTCGCAACTCGGCAAGCCCCGATCCGGTTAGGGCATGTTCATTAAGTTCCATCCGGTGTTCCGACTTAGGAAACAGGCCTCAGCAAGCAATCGTGTAGGTGCCGGTGTGCACGTTGTTCAAATCCCTTGTCGTGCCGGGGATTCGGATGGTGCCGGTGGTGTCGTCGGGTGCGGTGACGGCAATGGTGAGCTGGTCGCCGTCGCGGGTCCACGACACTGTGATCGGGCCGTGGGGTGTCGGCACCTGCCCGCGCGCCCAGGTCAGGTCACCAGGGTGCGGGGTGAGAGTCCAGGTCTGGTATCCGGGCGAGGCAGGCGCGATGCCGAGGACGTATTCGGTCAGCGCGGGGGTGGGTCCGGTAGACCAGCCATGAGCGAGGCTGATCGTGCCGTCGGCGACGGTTCCGTCCGGGTTGAGGCTCTCCCAGTTCGTGCCGGTGTATTGCGGTCCGGGAGCGACCATCTGCCCCCATTCGGTGCGCATCAGCGTGAGCGCCGCGTCGGTGTCGCCTGCGGCCAGGCGGGCTTGCACTTCATAGCCGCCGATGAACGGGCTGATCCTCGCATCGAAGCGAGCGTCCGGAGAGAACGGGCTTGTACCGTGCGGAGTCCACAACGTCGTTCGTAGCGCCGCCAGTGCGGTGCTGGCGTGGTCGGGCGGTGCGACGCCGAACAGAACGGCGATGGCGTTGGCGTCCTGAGCGATCGGGCCGCGTGTGGTGTCGGAGATGTCGTATGCCCCGGTCGCCGGGTTGAACAGTTGGGCGTTGATGGCCTCGCGCAGTTGCGCTGCTTGGGTTCGGTAGGCGCTCGCATCATCGGCATGGCCAGCGGCGTCCGCGAGATCGGCCCCGTCGAGCAACGCCTTGAAGTAGAGCGTGTTGACTTCGGTGACCGCTCCGGTTTTGACGAGGTCGTAGACGTCCCAGTCCGCTCCGAGCAGCGGCGGGACGACGAGCAAGCCGGTGGCGGGGTTGATCATCGCCCGGTTGAATGCCAGTTCGCGTGCGACGGCAGAGTATTGGTCGCGAACGAAGGCTGTGTCGCCGCTGCGTAGGTAGTAGGCGGCGAGATCGAGGACGTAATAGATCGAGTAGGACGCCGAGTACGGCAGGAGCGGCCCGTTCGGCGCACCGAAGCCGGGAATCATCCCGACCAGCGGGTACTGGCCGGCGGAGAACGCGGCCAGCGAGCCTTTGACGTAGGGCTGCCCGTTCGTGCCGAGCGAGTCGAGGATAGTGGGGATCGTTTGCAGTAGGTCTCCGATCCACACCATGCGATCGCGTTTGCCGCCGTCGAGGATGACCGGTTGAGGTCCGCCGTCCGGGGCGTCGGTCGGGACCATGCCGAGTTGGGCGGTGTACGCGCCGGAGTACCAGATCTTGTTGAGCTGATCGTCGCTCGACAGGAACCAGCCCTGGTACTGCTCAGGTGTTGCCCGATAGGCGGTGAACCGGATGTTCGTGTTCCGCAACGTGATGCTGCCGGGTGTGGTCAGCGTGAGGTACTGGTATCGCTGGCCGCCCTGGACGAGCCGGTTGTCGATCGGTCCCGCACCGGTGACGAGATAATCGTCGACCCGCCTGGGATCGACACCCGAATGCGGGAACATGCTCGCGCCGTCACCGGCCGCCGTCGCATACGTCGCCGACTCGCTGTAGGCAGCGTGCAACACCGGCGCACCCGTCGCCGCGATGACGTCGAACTGCGGGACACCCCCGACCTCCCTGCCGTAGTCGAGCAACACCACAGGTGCCGGCCCACCGACTGTCATCGTCAACGTGGCCGGTCCCGCACTGCTATCGATCAACCCATCAGCGTTGACGACATCCCCCGATGCGGCTACCACCCGTACAGGGGCGACCACCGGGTCGGCCGGGCCTTCGACATAGTCGCGCCAATCCGCCGGCGCAGCAGCAGCCGAGGAAGATGCGGAGGCGACGAATGCGCAGGTCGCGATTATCAGAAGCCGTCGCAGTCGGGTTTTCGATGCGCGCCGATAACTCGACCGCCCTGTTGACTCGTGTACGGAGCCGTCGACCATGGCAACCTCGCTCGGGAATACGGTCCTCAGATAGGAGTGAAACGTATCAATTTTTGAGAGACTAACCGGTTTTGCGACCCTGGGCAACGATCGCGTCCATGCCGCGGCAACCGGGCCGCAGCCGCGACGACTCTCACGGGCTTCGTCCGCGCCGCTACGGGATTGGGCCATGCCCCAGGTGTATTCCCTATGTGGGTGTCAGAAAGCAACACGTCAACCGGGTGTTCACCGCGGTACGCACTCGTCCCGATCATCTCTCGGCAGGGGAGCGAACCGTCGGAGCTTCAGAGTGAATCGTTTTAAAAATTAGCTGTGGAAGGTCAGCTGCACGGAGTACCCTCCCCAGTGCAAGGCGTGAACAGCACAAGTCGGTGCATCCCGTATCAGTGAAATGTAGTTGTCCGATTCGCGGCGGGCTCGACTTTGTAACGACTTGCCATGCAGCTTCGAATACCTCCCATGTAATTGACGGTCACTACCGAGTCGAGATCGATTGTGTCGGATATGATTTCACCGCCAACCCGCAGATCCTGGATCAGTACACAACGCGCGAGGGCCTGTCGGACGGGCACCGCTTGCGTCGGCTCCAACTGGTTCAGCGCCGGGTGAGGTGTGGTCGGGCGTATCTTCCGGCTCTGACCGCCGGAGGCTCCAATGACCGTCGCAAAGAAGCCGAGTTTCGAACCAGTTTCCGGGACAAGAGGTTCCGGATCCATACCGGAGGGATTCTTGCACAATGACGCGAACTCTCAACTCGATCAAAGCGATTCGCATCGCTGCGGGCACGGCCGCGCTGGGGGTCCTCGCCAGCGTGACCGCAGTGATCGCGCCGGCCGCCTCAGCGACCGTCACCAGCATCGCGATCGCGCCGGGGGCCACCCTGGGCACTCACCATTACGGAACGACCTGCTCCTACACCGTGACCGTGAACGTGGACGATAATACCCAGCCGGTCTTCTTCTTCGAGGAAGGTCAGGGCCCCAGCGGTTTCGCTGAGACCATGCCTTCCGGTGGTGTCGCCACGGCGACGTGGATACCGTCCTCGACGAAGATCACCTACATCTATGCCGTCCAGCCGAACGCGACGGCTCAGATCAGGCAGCCGGTCGATGTCGGCACCGGCATCAACCTCGGATCCGCTTGTGCCGCTGTATAAATCGCTCGCACTCAACGGATGAGACGGCCTGCAACAGGCCGACCGTTGTGTTGGTGAAGTGATCATTGCGGCGGAAAAGACCGCATTGGCAACGTATGTCCGCGTCCGGTCGGGACAAGTCCAGCACCCGCTCGGCGAGTGGTCGATGGCGGAGTGGCCGGCATCGTCGGGTCGCGGTAGCGGCGGGGGATTGTTCTCCATCCGCGCTGCGAGAGGCGGTTTCGGTTATTTGTCCTCGAGCCGGCCCTGGGCGCGGGCCTCGGCTATGCCTTTCCGGGTACGCAGGTGGTTCAGGTTGGCTTCGCACTCGGCGACCACGGCGTCGGTCTGCAGGAACACATTGCGTGCGAATCGGCGCTGAACTGCTGAGTGCGAGAAACAAATCTAGCGATAAGGACATGTTCGAATGAGACGCTCTATCGTCGCGATGCCGTGCTTGGTGGCAGCGACGCTCATTATCGGCACGTTCGGGACCGCGTCCGCGGATCCGGTAGCGGACAAGTCGCGCGAGGTCATCACCGACGACGGTTGGCAGGTGCGAATCACCAAGGTCGCGGAGAATCTGGACCGTGTTCCCAACCTGGCCGCCTCACCGTTCACCCGTGAGGGATTCGTCGGGTTGGAGGCAGTCGCCGACATCAGCGGACATGGTCGGGTGCCGGTTGACTCGGGCAACATGACATTGGGTTACCAGATCGGTTGCCAGGTCGATGTTTCCAACGGCCTGACTGTCGGGCTGTCCGCGGCGATCGGACCGAACATCGGCATCTCGGTGGGCGGTGTGAACGCCGGTGCGAGCGCACTGGCGATCCCGACCGTCTCCTTCTCGCCCAAGCCGGGCACGATCACCACCGTGCCGTTCGGGACCAAGCAGCTCAGCGGCGCGCACGGCTCGATCACCGCTGATCAGGTGCAGATCAAAATCGACTCCTGCATGGGGCCGGTGAGCCTGCGCTCGTACGCGATCGTCTCCACCTCGACCGCTGACGCCGACAACTCCATCGCGGTATACGGCGACCCGATATGGCTGTGACACCGATGCGGATAAAGTATTTCTATTCGATCGCGGTGGCACTGGTGATCTCCGCGTGCTGGGTTACCGTTGCCCAAGCCGACCCGGTGGTGCCAGTCGGCACCTGCAGCGGTACGCAACCCTGCCCGCCCAAGCCAACCGGAGGCGCCACCCCGTCACCGGCGCTACCTCCGCTATTTCTCAATCCGCCGCCCCGAAATCCCAATTCCCCGAAGCCCACAGGCCTGGCCTCCGCACTGGTCCCGCCCTCGCCCGGTCCGCGCGCGGCCCAACCCATCATCCAATAGCGACGGGGTTGGGCCATGCCGCGCGTGTGAAGCTGTTGAGAACCGCAGCGATCCGTTCTGGATAAACGGCGTCGGCAAGGGCAAGTATGTCCTGGTCAAATCGATCCACGCACAACAGCGAGGGCCGCAATGATTCGGGACGATCCAGCTGAGTGTGGACCTCATCACCGATATCTCCGCCGCCGATCGGAGGTTCACATGCCTATTCGTCCGCGACCATGTGTCTCGCCCTCAAGCGCAACCCAATCCTTGCTAAGATTCGTATTATGAAAGCTAATACGTCACTTAGCTTGGACGGCACCGTGTTGGAGCAGTCCAGAGCAGTCGCCGCGGCGCTCGGCATCACCTTCTCGGCGTTCGCCGAAGAGGCGTTGCGGGACAAGCTCCTCACCGCTTCGGCGCACGTCGCCGCCGACTACGAACGCGCCCAGGGCCGCGACAGCGTCGAGCACTTCGCCGAACTGGAGGCCGAACGTGTTGCCATGGTCGAGGCGATCCGCGCCGATGGCGCCCAGTGGTAACTGCCGCCACACCCGCACACGGGGAGGTTTGGCACTACCTGCCCACCATCTCCGGCCGTGAGAAGCCGTCTTCTCTCAGCAGCGATCGCGTGCTGATCCTGTCGCGAACCGCCGCGAACGCGATCCTGCCAACTGTGCTCGCGGTCCCGGTGGAACTTGCCCCGAGAATGCCCGGGCTGGCGGTTCCGTTCTCCGACACCGACCCATTGCCGGGCCTGTCCGCGGTCGTCTATCGGATTACGCCGATGTACCGGCCGTGGCTGCAAGAACGCATCGGTGTGGTCGGCGAATCGACGCTGCGACAGGTCGTCGGTGCGCTGGTCGGCCTGATTGCACCTGACACCGTGATCTCCCTTGAGCGGTAGTCCTGACCGGTTGAACTCGTGCGGGTGGTGGAAGCTGTGGTGCCGAACCCATTGATAACCACCCGCTCGGCGCCGGTAGCGCCGAGGATCTGGAAGAACACCACCGGTCTGAGGCCTCTCAACGAGCGATTGGCGGAGTGCGCTCCTGTATGTCGAAAGCCTCTCGTGCGGCGTAGATCTCGTTGATATGGGTAAACGCCCATTGGCTGATGACCTCTACGAGCTCCGCGATTTGTGTGCCGAGTGGGGTCAGGTCGTATTCGACGCGTAGCGGTCTGGTCGGGTAGACCTCACGCCGAACCAGACCGTCCCGTTCGAGAGTCCGCAGGGTTTGGGTGAGCATCTTCTGCGTGATGCCCTCGATGCTGCGGCCGAGCTGGTTGAAACGCATAGGTGCCGTGTTCTCGTTGAGCGTGCCGAGCACCAATAGCGCCCATTTGTTGGCCAAGACCTCGACGACCGCCCGTTTGGGGCAATTCACCGCCGGTAAGGCTGGGACGTCGTGACCACTGACCATAGTATCCATCAGGTACCTACCTTACGATTAGGTGCCTACTATACAATAGTGCGCAGAGTGCGCAGGATCGGTTCATGCGAACGATCACGCAACAATCCGTCGGTGGCCCGCAGGTACTCGCGGTCGCTGACGTCCCCCAGCGCAACCCCGGCCGCGGCGAAATTCTCGTTCAGGTCCGCGCCGCCGGGGTCAATCCATTCGACTGCCAGGTGCGCGCCGGACAAATTCAACTGTTCGGCCCTCCGCCTTTCACCCTGGGCCTGGAGTTCAGTGGAGTGGTAGCCGACGTCGGCGTCGACGCGGGGGAGTTCCGTCCCGGTGACGAGGTATTCGGCTCTGCCTCACCGCCGCACGGCAGCCATGCCGAGTACGTCCTGGTGCCCGCGACCTCGCTGGCGGCCAAGCCGCACAGCCTCGATCACGTTCACGCCGCGGCCCTGCCGATCGCCGGTTCGGCAGCGTTGCAGGCGTTGACGACGGTGGCGGGCATCCGCGCCGGGCAGCGTGTTTTGGTGCACGGCGCTGCCGGTGGCGTCGGTCACCTGTGCGTGCAGATCGCCAAGTCGCTCGGAGCCTCTGTCGTCGGCACGGCACGCGCGATCAATCACCCGTTCTTGGCCGAACTCGGTGCCGACGAGTTGATCGATTACACGACAACCGATTTTGCGACCCTGCGTGACATCGATGTCGTGCTGGACACCATCAGCCATGACTACGGGCTTCGGTCGCTGGATGTGCTGGTGCCCGGGGGCCTCCTTATCGATGTCGTCGGGCTCGGCATCGACCGGACAGCGGTGAAGAAACGGGCCGGCGCGAACGGGCTGCGGTTCGTGGAGTTCTATGTCGAACCCAATGCGAAAGACCTCGCGCGACTGGCAGAGCTTGCCGACCAGGGTCGACTGCGCCCGAGCGTGCACACCATCCTGCCGCTGACCGAGGCGGCCACGGCGCACGAGCTGAGCGAAAGCCGCCACGTCAGAGGAAAACTCGTCCTCGTGCCGTAACTCCATGAATCAATATCAATTCGCTGCAGTGAGGGCTCCAAATCGATGAGCAACGCTAAATTTCGGCAGAACACGACGTTCCTCACGCCGAACGGTCACGGCTACGGCTACCTGGCCGTACCGGATGCTGGGCGGGGCCCAGGAGTGATCGTGATCCAGGAATGGTGGGGACTCACCGATCAGATCGCCGGTGTGGCCGACCGGCTGGCCGCTGAAGGGTTCGTGGCGTTGGCACCGGACCTGTTCGGCGGCAAAGTAACCCACGATGCCGCCGATGGACAGAAGTGGATGAGCGAACTACCGATCGAACGCGGCGTTGCGCAATTGTCCAGTTCTGTCGAATACCTGCTCTCCCACGATGCCGTGACCGGTGACGCCCTCGGCGCGGTTGGCTTCTGCATGGGCGGTGGGTTCGTTGTCGCGCTGGCCGCCGCAGTCGGAGACAAGATCGCCGCAGCCATTCCCTACTACGGTGCGAATACTGGCGACGACATCGACTACTCAACGCTGCGAGCAGCCGTTATGGGGCATTTCGGCACCTACGACAAGGCGGTGACACCCGATCAGGCCCGGCACATGGCCGTCGCCGTGCACGAAAATACCGGCGCGACTATGGAGTTGTACTTCTACCCCGCCGGCCATGCCTTCGCCAACGAGGTAAACCACGCGGGCAACTACGACAGGGTTCAGGCCGACCTGTCCTGGCAGCGCACTCTGAGATTCCTGCACCGTGCGCTCGATTGATCGAATAGAACAGACGGTGTCGATCGGTCTGAACTCGCAACGCCGCCCGATCCTGGTCGCCATCGTGCTGTCGAACGTCCTGGTGGCCTTGGATGCGACCATCATTGCCACGTCGGTTTTGACGATCACGAGACAACTGGGCGGATTTGCCCAGTTCCCTTGGTTGTTCAGCATCTACCTGCTGGCGCAGGCGGTGACGGTGCCGATCTACGGCAGCCTGGCCGACTCGCTGGGCCGCAAGCCCGTCATGCTGTTCGGCATCGCGGTCTTCGCGCTCGGATCACTGCTGTGTGGTGTGGCGACCGACATGGCAGCACTCATTGTTTTTCGTGCTGTTCAGGGAATCGGTGCGGGTGCAGTGAGCGCTATGTCGATGACCATTGCTGGTGACACGTACACCCTGCGCGAGCGCGCCCGTGTGCAAGGCTATCTCGCGGGCGTGTGGGCCTTCGCCTCGGTGATGGGTCCGCTGTTGGGTGGGGTGTTCTCGCAATACGTCAGCTGGCGGTGGATTTTCCTGATCAATCTACCGCTTGCGGGGATCGCCGCATGGATGATGCAGCAGCATTTCGCCGAACGCGTGCCCCGCCAGAAGCAGCGGATCGACTACCTCGGTGCTGTGCTGCTCGGCGCCGGTACCGGCTCGGTGATCCTCGCGCTGCTCGAAGGCGGGCAAGCTTGGCCATGGATCTCATCGACCAGCATCGCGCTCCTCGGAGCGGGGGCGATCACGCTGGCGGCCTTCGGCAGATGCGAGCAGCGGGCGACGAATCCGATTCTGCCACCGTGGATCTTCACGCGCCGCGTCGTTGTCGCTAGCAGCCTGGTGTCATTGCTGGTCGGCGCCATGCTGCTTGGGCTCACCACATACGTCGCGACCTTCGTTCAAGGTGTACTGGGGAAAGGCGCACTCATCGCCGGCTTCACGGCGGCGACTGTGACACTCGGCTGGCCGGTGGCCGCGTCACAGGCCGGAAAGGTGTACCTGCGCATAGGATTCCGCATGACGGCACTCATCGGCAGCTCGCTGGCCGTGCTCGGCGCGGCGTCACTGATCCTGGTGAACAGCGCTGCGACACTGCCCCAGCTGGCGGCAGGTTGTTTCGTTGTCGGCCTAGGTTTGGGCCTGATCGCCACACCCACCCTGATTGCAGCCCAAACCAGCACCGAATGGTCCGAGCGTGGGGTGGTGACTTCCACGAACGTGTTCGCCCGCAGTATCGGCAGCGCGGTGGGTGTGGCCGTTTTCGGCGCGATCGTGAACGCTCGCACCGGATACAGTGCAAGTCCCGCTCCCGCCGCGCTGGCCTCGGCGGTGCACTGGGTGTTCATCGGCGTGGCCATCGTGGCGGTGATCATGATGATCGCCTCGGCAATGATGCCTGGAAAGGCCCAGCACCCCAGCTGATCGATCTCATCACAAAGGGAGCGTCTGCAACGTTGCTCCCTCTCGCAAAGGGATGTCCTTGAACAGCTCGACCGCGGCGTGTGGTCAAGACTCACCGATAGATGCTGTCAAAATTCGCTGGCCCAGCCATGCGAATTCACCACGGTATCAACAACAGCCGGTGAGGCGTTGCTGTTCGATACGCGACTGCTGCATCGCTCCGGCTTGAACTCCACCAGCAATCCGCGTGTCGGATTGAACAGCGTCTACGCCCACGCAGACTCCTACCGGCGCGGTGCCGTATCGACCGGGCAGGGTTGGATACCGCTCGGCTTCCGAGGCTGTAACCCAGTGCCGGAGAACAATATCCACAATCTCTCCAAAAAGTCGAGCTCGCCGGTCCGGGACCCCTACGTTTCGCGGAGGCCATTTCCCACTGGCGGGAAGAGGGTGGGGTGTTAGATGCCGCACAATCGCTGCAATGGCCATCTGACTAATGTGAATCGAAACCCATGTTGATCTTTTCGTTGCACTGCCAGTTGTTCGAATATTCGATGGAATCGCCGACCGACCTCGCCGTGGACGTAGATCTGGAGTCGGTCGGCCAGAGGCATTCCTTCAAGAACTGCCTATATCTCCTGACGTCGGTGGAACCCCACGACGGCGCGAAACAGGTGACCCGAGCTGCCCGGGCGATCCGAAAAGTGCTCGGCGCTACCGGCGCCGAGCAGGTGGTGATCAATGGGTTCGCCACCCTCGCGAAGATCCCCGCGCCTGCAGAGCATTCACAAGAGATCCTGCGCCACTTCGCGTTCCGCCTCGGCGAGCGGGAACCGGAACTCCTAGTACAGAGCCTGCCGTTCGGCTGGCGCAAGCACTGGACCATGGACGTCGTCGCCGGTCCCTGGGGGCAGCGATGCCTGCACCTGTGACGTGCGGATGAACCCTACAATCGGTCAACGTCTTCCGACACAGCGACAAGAATCGCTGCGATCGATCGACGGAGAAACCTCTGAAAGCCGCTGTGGTGTAGTCACTATGCGCCGGCGGGCTCGTCGTCGAGTGGCACGTCAATGTCGGCCCGGTAGCCGCCCGGTCCTCCGTTGCGCGCCAATTCACGGGCGATGGTCGGCGTAGGTCAGCCCACCCGTCGGGCGATCCGGGCGCAATCGAGCTCCCCTCAACCCGCCCGCCACCACTTTTCTCCCCGAACTCTGTCGAACCGGGACGCTACTTCAACATCGCCGGTGGTAGGTGTCCGACGAAACCGAGGACCATTACGAGTGACTGGCAGAAGCTGGCCTGCACGCCTACTACCAACGCTGTGCCCAATCCCGCCGACGCAGAGCTGCAGGCCACGAGCCCCGAGTCTGAACCAAAGAGATTGGCGCCGTACGGGAGGACGACTAAGCGGCAGCAGGCCACCGAGCAGTGAATGACCTGCCGAATCGGGCTCGGCACGAATCGTAACTACCCCGAAGAATTTCCGGGCTCTCGCCCGATCTATGAGGTGATGGGGTGAACGAGAACGTTGCAGGGGAACATGTTACCGGTTTCCACCGGTTGGGTGGCGGTCATATCGGGTGGGGTGACATTGAGGGTGTGCGATACCGGGCAGGGCAGGCCGGCGTCGGTTGTGGTGGTTCCTTCGACGACGGCGCGGGCAGGCTGGCCGGGTTTGATCGTCACCTGCTGCGGGGCCGAGTAGCTGAAGTCGGGGTTGGTGCCGCCGAGAAAGCCTTTCATAGAGCGTTCGGCGTGCACCCAGTTGTTGTTCGGAGCCCACATGTCGACGCCCGGGAAGCCGATCACCCAGCACGAGGTGTCGCCGGTGGTTTCGAAGATCAGCGCACTGCCGATGTGGTTCTTGTTCGGTGGCATACTTTCGACGCGGACGCGGATCTGACCGTTCGTGCACTCGGCGATCGGTGCCACCGCCGGCGCCGATGCCGCGGGTGCGGCCGATCCGCCGCCAGCACCCGGGGCATCTGCGCCGGATGCCTGGGAGCCGCCGGCGTCCGGCGAACCGCCTGAACCCGGCGAAACAGGCGCGCTGCCCGGCCCCGGCGTCGCACCCGAATCCGACGGGTTGCCCGTCGGAACCGCGCTCGACACGGTGGCCGGCGCCCCCGGTCCGGGGGTCACCGTCAGCGTTCCGCTTCCATTCGCAGAGCAGCCGGCGGTCGCCGCCACGAACGCACAGGCCACCAACAGTGCCGCACTCGCGGTATTCCGGTTCATGATCCGATCCTTCCCTCGTGCTCACCGCATCTTGTTGCATCGCACAACGATCGGCGAACTAATTCGACGGTAGGTACATCTGTTCGGCCGCCACGGATGTTAGCGAACAAAAATGTTCTTCACTCGTCGGTTACCGACGTGGTCGACTGCTTGGTCCGCGATACGGCGTCGATGGCCCCGCGGTCCGCATTCTCGGGGCGACAGCCGCGGACTAGTGCGGTGGCTGCGAGTCGTTCAGCGGTCGTGGTGATTGTCATGGCAGGAGCTGGCGACTGTGGAGGTATCGGGTCATGCCCTTTGGTATTCGAATGATCGGAGCATCGGTAGCGGCTCTTGCGGTGGTGTCCGCAGCTGTCGTGCAGGCGCACGCGGATGTCGGAGTGGGGCCGTCGGCGCTGACGTTGACTGTGGGTGACGGCGAGTCACTGGATGCGGCCACCAATCAACGCACGGTGCTGTTGGTCTGTTCGCCGACCGTGCTGGGCGCTCATCCGCAGCCGGGTCCGGCCTGCGATGAACTCGCTGCGGGAGGTGGAGACTTCGGTCAATTGCGGGATGCACCGATGCGGTTCTGTGAGTTCCTTTACAAGCCGGTTACTGTTGCCGCCGACGGTGTGTGGAACGGTGCTGCGGTGTCTTATCGCCGCACCTTCCCGAACAGCTGCATGGAGAAGAACGCCAGCAAGTACGTGTTCGCGTTCTGAACTCCGGCGCCCGAGGCGGTGCGCACACGTCGCTCCGATACGGGCCACGTTCCTAGGGCTGGTTACTCGACAGTCGAAGCATGAGCGGCAACGACCCGCCATCCACGAGAGTCGTCATGTGCCCATGCACGGGTATAGCGCATCCTGGCCGCGAATGGTGACCCGTGAACGGTTCCCTCGACGACACCGAGGAACCAGGTCACCCCTGTGGTGCCTTCCACCAGCACTGTCAGCTGTTCTTCCTCGAGCTTGCTCATAATCTGAGCTCTGGTGCGG
>NZ_JAODNK010000160.1 GCF_025465275.1 Nocardia sp.
GTCGTCGACGGCAGGAACGGCAGGCCGAGGCCGAGTTCGACGGCGCCGGCACCCGCCAGCGCGACGCTGATCCAGCGTGCCTTGCCGATGCGGCGGACCACCCTGGGCGTCACCGCCGCGGCCAGGAGGGTCCCGAGCGCCCCGCCCGCGAGGATCTCGCTGAGCCCCGCCAGGCGGCCGGGGAAGAGTCCGCCGTGCCCCGTGAAGGTGTTGCGGTAGAGCAGCAGGGTCATGAGCGTCAGGACGCCGAAGCAGACCCGGTGCACGCAGATGACGCCCAGCGCCACCGCGGCGGGTCGCCGCGCCCAGACGTGCCCCGCACCGGCCCGCATCCCGGTGACGACCTGGCGCGCGGTCAGCCGTTCCGACCCCGCTGGGGAGTCCGGCCCCAGCGCGGCCCGCGGGAACCGGGCGACGACGGCCGCCGCGAGGACGTACGGGACCGCCGCGGCCAGGGCGAGGGCGGCGTACCCGCTGTCTCCCTCCCCGACGAGCCGGACCAGGCTCAGCGCCATGCCACCCCCGACGACGCCGGCCAGCGCTCCCGACGTCGTGGACAGGGCGTTCGCCGACACGAGCAGCGGCGCGTCGGTGGTGTGCGGCAGCGCCGCGGACAGCGCCGCGAGGACGAACCGGGTCACCGAGAAGACGGCCAGCCCGGCGAGGTAGAACGGGACACCCGCGATCCCCCCGGCGACCAGTGCGGCCACCAGCGCGACGAGGGCCGCGCGGACGACGTTCGCGCGCAGCAGTACCGACCGGCGGCTCCAGCGGTCCAGCCAGACGCCGGCGAAGGGGCCGATGGCGGAATACGGCAGCAGGAGGACGGCGAAGCCGGCGGCGACGGCGAGCGGATCGGCCGCACGCTGCGGGTCGAACAACACCGTTCCGGCCACCGCGGCCTGGAAGACGCCGTCCCCGAACTGGGAGAGCAGCCGCGTGCCCAGCAGCCTGCGAAAATCGGCGCGCCGCAGGACGTGCCGCACGGGAGGGTGCCGCGCGGCGGTTCCGGCGTGCACGGTCCTCACCCTACGGGGCGCGGGCCTGCCGGCCGTGGTCCCGTAGCGGCGTTCGGGCCTCTGCGCGCGGCGGTCCGGGCCGGCCGGGACAACGAACCCGTCGAGGACGGAACCTCGACCTACCTGCGCGGGGAAGGTGGGGCACACTGACAATCGATGACCCCGTCCGTGCCTCCCGACCCGGAGTCCGGGCCGCCGCTGCGGCCCGCGACCGGGCGGCGACGCGCCGGGGCGGTCCCGCCGCTGTCCGTGGGTTGCCTGGACGACGTCTGCCCGGGGTGCCTGCTGGTGGCCATGCCCGCTCAGACCGACCCGACGTTCGCGGGCACCGTCGTCTACGTGCTCGACCACTCCGACAGCGGCACCTTGGGCGTTGTCCTCGGGCGGCCGAGCCAGGTCGAGATCCGCGACGTCCTGCCGGGCTGGAGCGATCTCGCGGTCGAACCCGCCGTGTTCCACGTCGGCGGGCCGTGCGAGACCGACACCGCGCTGTGCCTGGGCATCTCCCCGGATCCGGTCGCCGCCGACGACGACGGGCTGCGCCGTGTGGCCGGTGACGTGTTCCTGGTCGACCTCGACAGCGACTCCACGGCCGCCGACAGCGCGCTGACCGGCCTGCGCGTGTTCGCGGGATACGCGGGCTGGTCTCCCGGTCAGCTCGCCGGGGAGATCGCCGAGGGTGCCTGGGCCTGCGTTCCCGGCACGGCGGAGGACGTCCTCAGCGCCGCGGCCGGGCCCGCGTTGTGGCGCCGGGTGATGGGCCGGCAGAACGGCCGGCTCGGCGTGCTCTCCACCGCGCCGGCGGACCCCTCCGCCAACTAGCGGCCCGCGGGGGGCAGCGGGATCGGGCCCTGTCTGGTAGGAAGGTCGGGGAGGGGGCGGTCTGGGGAAGAGGCCGCCCCCTCCTTCATGCCCAGGTCCCGGTCCTCGGCGCTGAGCCGGTGACGGCGGAGCCGATCAGACGCCGACCTTCGCCGCGATGTCCGGGTGGTCGGTCGCGCTCACGGTCCGGGTGTCGCCGGGCAGGTCGATCGAGCGCCGACCGTGCTGCGGCAGCGTCATGGTGACCTGGAACGTCTGGTCCGGCAGCGGCGTGACGTACTGCAGCAGCTGTTTGTCCGCCCCGACCGCCACCCGCGCGCCGCCCGCGAGTGAGTACACCGACGCCGGCCGGCCGTTGATCGAGCGGCTCCCCTGCCAGGTGTAGTTGCCCTTCTCGAACGACTGCGGGTCGTCCGACGAGCGGGCCGACAGGTTGAGGACCAGTTGCGCCAGGACGTCGATCAGCTGGCCCTGCCCGTCGGCGGCGACCGGGGCCAGCGGCCGGCGCACGTAGGTGGCGGCGGGGAGTCCGGCGGCGGCCAGCTCCTGCGCGAGGTTCGGGACGTCGCCGAACCAGATGTCCTTCGTCGTGAAGAAGATCGTGCGGCTGTCCGGCGGCTGGCCGTTGCGGTACGTGGTCGTCGCCCGGGCGCTCCCCACGGAGCGGACGAAGTCGACGCTGCCGGTGAGCGTCAGCACGCTGCCCTCGGCGTAGGGCGCCGTCTCCTCGAAGTCGGCGCCGCCGGACCGGAAGTTCCCGTGCAGGAGGCCGGCCAGGACCGCGGCCTCGGCCGTGGTGACGTGGTCCCCGGGCGTGCGCGGCGCGGCGCCGGCCGAGCCCGAGCAGCCGGTCAGCAGCGCCACGACCAGCCCGAGTGCGGGCAGCAGGAGACGGCGGGAACCACGCGGCATGCCGCCAGGGTAGGCAGGCGCTCTGGCAGGCCCCTGAACCGCGCGCAACGACGGACGGGCCCGCCCCCCGAGGGGGACGGGCCCGTCCGGTCTCCGGCAGTCCGGATCCAGGAGGTCAGCGCTCGACGTCTCCACGGATGAACGCCTCGACGGCGTCGCGCGCCTCGCTGTCGCTGTACTGCTCCGGAGGGCTCTTCATGAAGTAGGACGACGCCGACAGCAGCGGGCCGCCGATCCCCCGGTCGAGCGCGATCTTCGCGGCGCGGATCGCGTCGATGATGATGCCGGCCGAGTTGGGGGAGTCCCAGACCTCGAGCTTGTACTCGAGGTTCAGCGGGACGTCGCCGAACGCACGGCCCTCGAGCCGGACGTAGGCCCACTTGCGGTCGGAGAGCCACGGCACGTGGTCCGAGGGACCGATGTGCACGTTGCCCTGGCCCATGTCCCGGTCGATCTGGCTGGTCACCGACTGGGTCTTGGAGATCTTTTTGGACTCCAGGCGCTCCCGCTCGAGCATGTTCTTGAAGTCCATATTGCCGCCGACGTTCAGCTGCATGGTGCGGTCCAGCTGCACACCGCGGTCCTCGAACAGCTTGGCCATCACGCGGTGCGTAATGGTCGCGCCGACCTGGGACTTGATGTCGTCGCCGACGATCGGGATGCCCGCGTCGGTGAACTTCTTGGCCCACACCGGATCCGAGGCGATGAACACCGGCAGCGCATTGACGAAGGCAGCACCCGCGTCGATGGCGCACTGCGCGTAGAACTTGTCGGCCTCCTCGGAACCCACCGGCAGGTAGGAAACCACGACGTCGACCTTGGCGGCCTTCAGCGCGGCGACCACATCGACCGGCTCGGCCTCGGAGAGCTCGATGGTCTCGGCGTAGTACTTGCCGATGCCGTCGAGGGTCGGGCCACGCAGCACGGTCACATCGGACGGCGGCACATCGGAGATCTTGATGGTGTTGTTCTCGCTGGCGAAGATGGCGTCGGAGAGGTCGAAGCCGACCTTCTTGGCGTCGACATCGAACGCGGCGACGAACTTCACATCGCGAACGTGGTAGCGACCGAACGTGACATGCATCAGGCCGGGCACAGTCGCGGTCTCATCCGCGTCCTTGTAGTACTGCACGCCCTGAACCAGGGACGACGCGCAGTTACCCACACCTACGATGGCCACGCGAACGTCGTTGGCGCCCTCGCTCCGTCGGCCCGCGCTTCCCGTGTTGATTTCACTCATGGCCGATATTTCCCTCTTTCTGTGGTGCCGCCTTCGTCGATTGCTCCGCAGCAATCAACTCATTGAGCCAGCGCACTTCGCGCTCGCTTGATTCGAGACCGAGTTGATGAAGCTGACGGGTGTAGCGATCCAGTTGCCCGCTGGCTCGTTTGATCGCCTCCCGCAGTCCTTCTCGGCGCTCCTCGACTTGCCTCCGCCGCCCCTCCAGGATCCGCATCCGCGCTTCCGCGGGGGTGCGGCTGAAGAAAGCCAGATGAACGCCGAAGCCGTCGTCGGTGTAGTTCTGTGGTCCCGTGTCGGCCAGGAGCTCGGCGAACCGCTCCCGGCCGGTGTCAGTCAGCTGGTAGACCCGCCGCGCACGGCGTGTAGCCAACCCCTGCGGACTCTCCTCCGCGATGAGCCCGTCAGCCTGCATGCGCCGCAGGGCCGGATAGAGCGACCCGTAGGAGAAAGCCCGGAAAGGGCCGAGCAGACCGGTCAATCGCTTGCGCAGCTCATAGCCGTGCATGGGCGATTCGAGGAGCAGCCCGAGGATTGCCAACTCGAGCACCGGGCCTCACCCCCTCCTGACTGTTCTTTCCAGACCTAACCGATGGATGCAGTTCCAAACTATATCGCGCCGATATACTTTTCGCGCACTCCCGGACCAGGCAGCGCCTGACGGAACCCTGAGAGTCACGCTGGGGCGTGCGTCGGCCGCTACCCCGCAAGTACTCTGGGACGCGTGCGAATACAGCGGCAGGTAGTGGACTATGCGCTTCGGCGCCGGTCGCTGCTGGCCGACGTCTATGCCGGGCGCGTGGACGTCTCCGAGGTGTGTGACGCGAATCCGTATCTCCTGCGTGCGGCGAAGTTCCACGGACGCGGGAGCGAGGTCACATGCCCTATCTGCCGGAAAGAGCAGTTGACTCTCGTATCGTGGGTCTACGGTGACGGGCTGGGCCCGGTCGCCGGCTCCGCCCGCACGCCGGAAGAGTTGATCCGGCTGGCCGAGTCTCGTGAGGAGTTCTCGGTGCATGTGGTCGAGGTATGCCGGACCTGCAGCTGGAACCATCTGGTGCAGTCCTATGTGGTGGGCCAGACCCCGGAGCCGGGGCGCCGCCGTACCGGCAACCGCCGCCGCGCGGCCGAGTGAAGGACCACGACGACTGCTGACTTGGCGGGCACACGTGTGCCCGCGCGGCCCTTCCGGCCGCATCGAGCAAGGACCGTACCGAGTAGTTATTGGAGAGCCAGGCTGTGACATCGCCCTATGACGACGGACCGCAAGGCGGCCGCCCCCAGCGTGGCGGTTCGCAACCCGGCCCCGGCGGCTACCCGCCGCCTCGACCGGCCGGCCCGCCGCCAGGGGCACGACAGCCGCGTCCGGGACAGGGTCCCGTACCCGGTCGTGGACCGGTCCCCGGTGCGGGCGGGCAACCGCCCCGCGGCCCGGGCGGACAGCCGCCACGCGCACCCGTGCCGCCGCAGGGCGGGCAGCCGCGCCGTCCCGGTCCGCCGCCGCCGCGCACCGGCGCCGATGCCACGCAGGTGGTGAACACCGGCTCCAGGCAGGCTGTGCCGGAACATCTTCAGCGCGCCGCCACGTCCGATCGCGCCGAGCGCGCCGCCGATCGCAATCCGCGGGTGGCCAATCGAGCAGCGGGAGTCGGCGCCGCCGGAACGCGTCCGACCGACGACCGCACCCGCCAACTGCCGGGTTCCGACTCCGGCGCTTCGCGGCGCGTCCAGGGCGGCCCGCCGTCCGGTCCGCCGCCGCGGCGTCCCGGTGGTGAGGGTCCCGGTGGCGGTGGCGGTAGTCGCCGGCCGAAGAAGCGTTCGACGTGGAAGATCGTCCGGCGCGTCCTCTACATCTGCATGGCGCTGGGCATCGTGCTGCCGAGTACCGCGTTCCTGGTGGCCTATTCGACCGTGGACGTGCCGAAGCCCGGTGACCTGAAGACCAATCAGGTGGCCACCATATTCAATGCCGACGGCACCACCGTGCTGTCCAAAGTCGTTCCGCCGGACGGCAACCGGTCCGATGTGAGCATCGACCAGATTCCGCCGACCCTGCGCAATGCGGTGATCGCGGCCGAGGATCGCGACTTCTACACCAACCCGGGCTTCTCCATCTCCGGCTTCGTCCGGGCCGCACGCGACAATGTGATGGGCAAGGCCAGTGCCGGCGGTGGTTCCACGATTACCCAGCAGTATGTGAAGAACTCGATGGTCGGTGACGAACACTCACTGACCCGAAAGATGCATGAGCTGGTGATCTCGGCCAAGATGGCGCGGCAGTGGTCCAAGGACGACATTCTCACCGCGTACCTGAACACCATCTATTTCGGTCGCGGTGCGTACGGCATCAATGCGGCGGCCAAGGCGTACTTCGACAAGAAGGTCTCGGACCTGGACGTCGCCGAGGGCGCGATGCTGGCCGCCACGATTCAGCAGCCGTCCAATCTGGATCCGGAGAAGAATCCGAAGGGTGCGCAGCAGCGCTGGGGCTATGTGCTGGACGGCATGGTGTCCGGCGGCAATCTCTCGGCCTCCGATCGCGCGGGTATGCAGTATCCGCAGGTGATTTCGGGTGCCAAGGCCGCGGGTGACAACACCCTCGACAGCGGTCCGGAGGGCTTGATCAAGACGCAGGTCCTCAAGGAGCTCGAGGCCGCGGGTATCAGCTCGCGTGAGCTGAACACCGAGGGCCTGCAGGTCACCACGACCATCGATGCGAAGGCGCAGCAGGCGGCCATCGATTCGGTCAACAAGACCATGGACGGTGAACCCGACATCCTCCGCACGGCGGTGGTTTCGGTGGATCCGAAGACCGGCGCGGTGCGCGCCTACTACGGTGGCTCCGACGGTCAGGGCTTCGATTTCGCGAATGCCGGTCTGCCGCCGGGCTCTTCGTTCAAGGTGTTCGGCCTGGCCGAGAACCTGGAGATGGGCAAGCCGCTCTCGACGATGTACGACTCCTCGGCCGTCACCGTGAACGGCATCAAGATCAGCAACGTCGCGAATGAAACCTGCGGCACCTGCACCATCGCCGAGGCGCTCAAGCGGTCGCTGAACACCAGCTTCTACCGCATGGAGCTGGATATGCCGGGCAACGGCCCGCAGAAGATCGCCGATATGGCGCACAAGGTTGGCATCCCGGAAACCATTCCGGGCGTGGGCAAATCGCTTACCGAATCGGACGGCAACGGCCCCAATAACGGCATCGTGCTGGGGCAGTACCAGGTGCGGGCCCTCGATATGGCGTCCGCGTACGCCACCTTCGCGGCCTCGGGCGTCTATCACGCACCGCACCTGGTGCAGAAGGTGGTGACCTCCGACGGCACAGTGCTGCTGGATCGTGGCGATGTCGCGGGTGAGCAGCGCGTCGCGGCCGCTATCGCCGACAATGTCACGGACGCCATGAAGCCCATCGCGGCGTACTCCCGCAGTCACAACCTGGCCAACAGCCGCGAATCCGCGACCAAGACCGGTACCAACCAGCTCGGCGACACCGATGAGAATCGCGACGCCTGGATGGTCGGCTACACCCCGGAGCTGTCGACAGCCGTATGGGTCGGCACCGAACAGGGTGTGAAGTTGCGCAATGCCAACGGCGGCCAGATCTACGGTTCCGGTCTGCCCGCCGATATCTGGAAGGGCACCATGGACGGTGCGCTGAAGGGCGTGCCGATCAGCAAGTTCCCCAAGCCCGCCCCGATCAACGGACAGGCGGGTGTGCCCTCGTGGTCCGCGCCGTACACCGCGCCCTCCACGACGGATGCGCCCGTGCTGCCGCCGGTGATCACCCAGAGTCAGGTGGAGATCCTGCCCGGCATCACGATTCCGGTGCCCGGTCTGGCGCCGAATCCGCAGAACCAGCAGCGATCACAGCCGCAGCCGCAACAGTCACAGGACCCCGGCGCGGGTCCGCTGCCCGGACAGCCCGTCGCACCGGCAGACGGCGGCGCCGCGGTGACCACCACGCCCAATGCGAACGGTTACGGGAACGGCGGTTATGGCAACGGAAATGGGAACGGCAACGGCAACGGGTCCCCGCGTAGTCGGTAGCCTCGAGCCGTGATCGAGGAAGTGGAGCACCGGTCGACTGCCAGTGATGAGTCGGCCGGTGGCGCATCGCAGCAGTCGCCTGATGCTGCTACGCAGCAGTGGCCTGATCCGAGGCGATACGTCTCCCCCGCACCCCTCGCCGCGGACCTGCGGTCGGTGGAGGACCGGGACAAGCCGAGCCGGACCGATACCCTGACCGCGCAGCTGTGCGATCTGATCGGTGGCCCGGTCGGTGATCACGCGGTGATCGGCCGAGTCCGGTTCTGGACGCCCATGCGGGTGCTCATGGCTTTCGCGGTGCTGTTCCTCGCGCTGAGCTGGTTCGGGAAGGCGGGCTGTATTCAGCAGCGTCCCGACGCCGACGGCGTCATGGGACTGGATTGGAACAACGGCCGCCAGTACGTGGCCATGTGCTATTCGGACACGGTGCCGCTCTACGGCGCAGAGCATTTGAACGAGGGTGCGTTCCCGTACAAGAAGCAGTGGACCGATTTCAGCGCGGACGGGAAGCCACAGATCCGGTACATGGAGTATCCGGTGCTGTCGGGTCTCTACCAGTACGCGGCCATGGGAATCGCCAAGGCGTGGAAGCAATCTCCGCTGCCGGGCGGGCTCGAGGTGGTCATCTACTTCAATGTGGTCGCGGTCGGCCTGGCCCTGGCCTGGCTGGTGACGGTATGGGCGTCAGCACAATTGGCGGGGCGGCGGGTGTGGGATGCCGCGCTGGTAGCGCTCTCACCCCTGGTGCTGGTGCACGCGTTCACCAATTTCGACACGCTCGCAACGGCTTTCGCGGCCGCCGGACTGCTGGCGTGGGCGCGGCGCAGACCGGTGCTGGCGGGCATACTGCTCGGACTCGGCGGTGCGACGAAGCTCTATCCGCTGCTGCTGCTGGGCCCGATTCTCATTCTGTGCCTGCGGGCCGAGCGCCTGGGCGAGGACGACCCACGCTGGGGCGGTCTCCGGCCGCTGCGGGTCGGCGGCGCGGCGGCCGCTGCGGCGGTGATCACCTGGCTGGCGGTGAACGCGCCCATTGCCTATCTGTACAACGAGGGCTGGCGAGAGTTCTTCCGGCTCAATACCGAACGCCATGCCGACCCGGATTCGGTCTACAACGTGATCAGCTCGTTTACCGGCTGGCAGGGCTTCGACGGCGTACTCAAATCCACGGATACGCCGACCATTCTGAATCTGGTGTCACTGCTGCTGTTCGTCATCGCGTGCGCGGGCATCGGCTGGATCGGTTTGACCGCGGCCCGGCGACCACGCCTGGCGCAGTTGGCTTTTCTGGTGATCGCGGCCTTCCTGCTGACGAACAAAGTGTGGAGCCCGCAGTATTCGCTGTGGCTGGTGCCGATTGCGGTGCTCGCGCTACCGCAGCGGCGAATTCTCTTGGCGTGGATGGCTGTCGACGCGCTGGTGTGGGTGCCGCGTATGTACTACTACCTGGGCACCTACCGTAAGGGCTTGCCCGAGCAGTGGTTCACCACCACGGTCGCATTGCGCGATCTCGCGGTGATCGCCCTGTGCTTCTTGGTGATTCGACAGATCTACCGCCCCGAACACGACCCGGTGCGCCGGGACGGCGCGGACGACCCCGGTGGTGGACTCCTGGATCGCACACCCGATCCGGAGCATCCCTGGCTCCCGCCGCTGCTGCGCCCGCGCAGGCTCGCCACCGCGACTTAGCGCAACAGCCCCAGCAGGACTCGGCCCCGCATCCATTCGGATGCGAGGCCGAGTTGTTCGTTGGGTGCCGGACCTAGATTTTCAGGAACCGGCCGAGCTGGGGGACCGCCTCGCCCGGATGCTTGGCCTGGAAGCCTTCACCGATCGCTTGGAGTTTCCAGTCCTGACTACCGCTCGGGCGGTAGACCTTGGCCATGGCCATGCCGGTGAAGTTCGCGCCGCCGGGGAGGGTGAAGCGCGCCAGTTCGGCATTGTTGGTGCCGTCGACCAAGCGGCAGAAGGCATTCGCCAGTTGCTCGAAGGTGTGCCCCTTGTAGGAGGTCACGATGAACACCAGGGTGGTGACGTGTGCGGGAAGGCGGGTGAGGTCGACCAGGATCACCTCGTCGTCGCCGTCGCCCTCACCGGTGAGATTGTCGCCCTGATGGCGTACCGAGCCGTCCTTGGAGGCGAGGCTGCCGTAGTAGACGACATCCACCGGACTCATATCGGCGAACATCACCACCGAGGCGTCGAGATCGACGTCGGGGGCGCGGTTTCCGAACATGCCGCCGCGCTTGACCGGGTCCCAGCCGAGCCCCATCTTCACATAGGTGAGGGCCGCACCGCCCTCTTTGCGCAGGTTGATGCGCTGACCCTTGACCAGGCTGACGGTGTGGTTGTGCGGCAGATCGCGATCGGCGGACTCGGCGGCCTGCCCCGGACCCTGGCCGGGCCCGTATCCGGGCGGCGGCGGAAAACCCTGCTGCGGATGGCCCTGCGGCGGAGGCGGATAGCCCGATCCCTGCGGCGGATAGGAGCCGGGCGCCGAATAGCCCTCGTTCGGGTCGGCCGACGGATAACCGACAGCGGGCGAGAACTCGGCCGGGGCGGGCGGCGGATAACCACCGGCCGACGCGAACTGCTGATTGGGCGGAGGCGGCGGATAGCCCGGCGCGGGCGCGTACTGCGGCACCGGTGCGGCGGCGGGAGCAGCGGACTGCGACTCGCTCACCTGCACACCGTGATCGGTGACCAGTGCGCCGAATCCGCCCGCATAGCCCTGGCCGACCGCGCGCACCTTCCAACTGCCCTGCCGCCGATACACTTCCAGCGCAATGACGATGGATTCGGCCTGCAGTCCCTCGACCCGGTATTCGAACAGGGTATTTCCGCCGAGATCGGCGACCCTGGCGACGGGCGGGGCGATGCGGCCGAAGTTGTTCCCGGCTTCATCGAGGGTGATGACCGCGCGAATCTGCTCGATATCGGCGGGCACCGCGGCCAGCGAAATCTCCAGGGCGGCGGGCTGACCGGACGCCCCGGGTTGCAACTTCACCCCGGGCCCGTTCGGCTGATTGAAGAACACGAAGTCGGCATCTGACCGAACCTTGCCGTGCTCGGTGACCAGGAGCGCGGACAGATCCGCGGGCGCGGCGATCTGCACACTGATCACCACATCGTTGACATTCAAAGGACCATTCTGGCCCTTCACCAATGCTGCGGACAAGGTCGACCCTTCGCTCGTCGGTGCTGACCAAGCCACTCTACGAGAAATCGCCGACCCGGTGGTGGTCGATGCGCAGTCGCTCACGACTGCCTGGGGGAATGTGCAGGCTGAACTTGAAACCGCGCTGAGCTGGCGCGATACGTTCGGCTGCCGAGCCGGTGCGGCCGTGGAGCCGCACGGTGCCGGCGGGAGCGCCGGGCACCTGGGCGTCTTGATGAAGAAGCTGGGAGTCTGCGATGAGGGCCATTTCCGAATCCGATGAATCTCGTTGGGAGCGATAATGTTCCGGGCAAGAATTATGCCCACGGCAGCGATCTGCACAAATCGTTATTCGCGTTCCTTCCAGAATAGCAACCAAACCATTGATGCCGCGAATTTGCTGACTATCCGGTGCGGCCGCAGATCGACTGAGCGCCTACACCAGTCAGGGCACGCTAAAAGTTTGCTGACATTACGCCAGTCCGCCGCCTGCCCATGGCAGGATCGAACGCGTGAGTAGCGGTGACGTCGAGCCGGCGGAAGGGCATGAACAGTATCTGCGCGCCTTCCGGCACCCCGCCGTGTCCAGAGCCCAGTTGGAGGATCTGCTCGATGCGGTAAATGGCTTCCTCGACACCATTACTCCCGGTGAAGGCGAATTCGTACCGCAGGGCGGCTGGGCGCCGGAATCGACCGCCATGGCCTTCCAGATCGGCCGCGCGGTCGAACAGGTGCTCACCGAGCGGGAAAAGGCCGAGCGGGAATTGCTGCACCGTCGCGAGATTCGGGACCGCCTGGTGGTGGCGCTGGACGCGGTGCTCGATTGCCTGCGCTCCCTGCCCGACCTTGCCGAGGCCGAGATCACGCTGGGCACAACAGCAGTCAATGAAGGTTTCCAGGTGTTCGACGACGGGTCCGTCCGCACCACCGTGGCGCAGGAGATCGGCGCGGATATGGGCGCGCTGGAGGCCCGGCGCGTCGAACTCGACGAGCAGATGACGGCGGCGGTATCGGCCCGTACCGGATTGGTCGACGACACCGCGGATCTGGTGCGAGATCAGCTGGGGGTGGCCGATGTCGGCATCCCGTGGGTGATTCTCGAGGCCACCCGCGGCGGACTCGATGTCTCCGAGCCGTTCGAATTCGCCGCCCATCACCTGCCGGACTGCGAACTACGCGATCTCATGGTGCAGCTGGTCACCGATATCGAACTGGCTCGCACGCTGGAGCACGAGGTTTCCGAATAGAACAACTGCCGAATAGGGACGCCACTCCCGAATAGCCCGAATCCGGCACTGTCGGCGCGGCGGGGTGCGAGGCTGGCTGCAGCCGTGCGAACCGGGCCTTCCGAGAGGAGAATTCGGTGAAGAAGCTGATCAATGATCCGACCGAGCTGGTCGACGCTGCCCTCGCGGGTATGGCCGCCGCCCATCCCGAGCTGCGGGTCGATGCGAAACAACGGGTCGTGGTGCGCGCCGACGCACCGGTCGCGGGCAAGGTGGGCCTGGTCTCCGGCGGCGGGTCCGGGCACGAACCGCTGCACGCCGGGTTCGTCGGCCACGGCATGCTGGACGCCGCCTGCGCGGGGGAAATCTTCACCTCCCCGGTGCCGGACCAGATTCTGGCGGCCACCGCCGCCGTGGACGCCGGGGCCGGGGTGCTGCACATCGTGAAGAACTACACGGGCGATGTGCTCAATTTCGAGATGGCCGCCGAACTCGCCGCGGCCGAGACCGGCACGCAGGTGTTGTCGGTGGTGGTGAACGACGATGTGGCCGTGCAGGACAGCCTGTACACGGCCGGTCGGCGCGGCGTCGGCGCCACCGTGATCCTGGAGAAGATGGCAGGCGCCGCCGCCGAACAGGGCCGCCCGCTGACCGAGCTGGCACGCATCGCCGATCGGGTGAACAGCGAATCGCGCAGCATGGGCATGGCCCTCACCTCCGGCACCGTCCCGGCCGTCGGCCACCCCACCTTCGAACTGGGCGATACCGAGATGGAGATCGGCGTCGGCATTCACGGTGAGCCCGGGCGTCGGCGGGTGCCGCTGGCCCCGGCCCGCGAGATCGCCGCCATGCTCGTCGAGCCGATACTCGCGGATCTGCCGTTCGCCCAGGGCGATCGGGTGCTCTGCTTCGTCAACGGCATGGGCGGCACCCCGCTCATCGAGCTGTATCTCATGTTCGACGAGGTGTCCCGCCTGCTGCGCGGTCACGGTGTGGAGGTCATGCGCTCGCTGGTGGGTTCGTACATCACCTCGCTGGATATGGCGGGCTGCTCGGTGACGCTGACCCGGCTCGACGAGGAGCTCACCGCGCTGTGGGACGCACCGGTCCGCACTCCGGCACTGCGATGGGGGATCTGATGACGGTGGATGCGGCAGCCTGGGTACGCGGGTTCGCGGCCTTGATCGATGCGCACGCGGAGGAGCTGACGGCGCTCGACGCCGCCATCGGTGATGCCGATCACGGCACGAACATGCAGCGCGGAATGTCGGCAGCCGTTGCGGCGCTGAATGATTCGGCCACGCTGGAGACCGATGCCGAGGTGTGCAAGCAGACCGCCATGGTGCTCATTCGCACCATCGGCGGCGCGAGCGGTCCGCTGTACGGCACGTTCTTCCTGCGGTTTGCCGGAGCCATCCAATCCGGTTCGGAGACAGCCGATTTCGCCCGCGCCTTCCGGGCCGGAGTCGACGGCGTGATCGCCCGAGGCAAAGCCGAACTCGGCGACAAGACCATGATCGATGCCCTCTCCCCCGCCGCCGATGCACTCGACAAGCAGGTCGCCGCAGGCGCCACCCCGTCCGACGCGCTCGATGCCGCGGTCGCCGCCGCCGAATCCGGCCGTGACGCAACAACATCCCTGCTCGCCCGCAAGGGCCGCGCCTCCTATCTCGGCGAACGCAGTGTCGGACACCAGGATCCGGGCGCCACCAGCGCCGCACTGCTGGTGCTAGCCGCCCGGCAGGCCCTCCGATGATCGGCCTGGTCGTCGTCTCACACAGCCGCCCGCTGGCCAGAGCGGCGGTCGCACTGGCCACCGAACTGCTGCCCACCCAGGCGGTGCGCATCGAAATCGCCGCAGGCTCCTACGACAACACCCTCGGCACCGATGCGGTCGCCGTGGCCGAGGCCGTCACCGCGGCCGACAGCGGTGACGGCGTCCTGGTGCTCATGGATCTCGGCAGCGCGGTGCTCTCCGCCGAAACAGCCGTCGATCTCCTGGAGACTCCTGTTCAGGTGCGACTGTGCGCCGCCCCGTTCGTGGAGGGCTTGGTGGCCGCTCTGGCAGCGGCCGGAGGCGGCGCAGACCTGGAGAAAGTGGCGCAGGAAGCCGAGAGCGCGCTGGCCGCCAAGCGCGTACAACTGGGCGAATCCCCCACACCCACCGACCCGATCGCGCCGCCGACCACAAGCGCGCCGCGCACCCTTGCCCTTATCGAGGTGACGAACGAGCACGGCCTCCATGCCCGCCCCGCCGCCGAATTGGTCGCTGCCCTGCGCGATATCGATGCCGATGTCGAACTCCGCAATGCGACCACCGGTGCCGGTCCGGTCCCAGCGGACAGCCTGACCCGAGTGCTGACTCTCGGCCTGCTGTCCGGCCATCAGCTGGAGGTATCAGCCCTCGGCCCCGAAGCCACAGCGGCAATCGAAGTCGTGCGATCTTCGACTTCTGGACACTGAAGGACGCGGCGGTCCCGGCGGTTTCGACTGAATCGCGCAGCGCACGGCCTCGCCGGGATCGCCGGTATCGGCTGCTTCGAGGGCCGGTGAGGTAACCCCCCTTTCGGCTGCCCGGGGACAGGGGCAGGATCGTGGTCATGACCCTGAAGGAGCAAGCAGTCACATTCCTCGGACTCCACCAGCCCGGCAATCCGGTGATTCTGCCGACGGTGTGGGATGCCTGGTCGGCGAAACTGGTGCAGGAGGCCGGTTTCTCGGCATTGACCGTCGGTAGCCACCCGCTCGCGAATTCCCTCGGTAAAGAGGACAAGGAGGGGATGACGTTCACCGAGGTGACCTCCCGCATTCGCGAGATCACCGCCGCCGTGACCATCCCCGTCTCGGTGGATATCGAATCCGGCTATGCCCAGAAGCCCGGCGATCTGATCAACGGTCTGCTCGACGCGGGCGCGGTCGGCCTCAATATCGAAGACTCTGTACACAGCGAGGGCGGCCGCCTGCGCACTCCGCAGGAGCACGCCGACCTAGTCGCGGAACTCCGCCAGTCCGCCGACACCGCCGGCGTCCACTTCGTGATCAACGCCCGCACGGACGTCTTCCTGCGCCAGGACACCGGCACCCCCGCCGAGCGCCTCGAAAGCGCCCTCACCCGTTTGCGTCTCGCCGCCGAAGCCGGCGCCGACGTCCTCTACCCGGTGGGCCGCCACGACCCCGAAA
>NZ_JAODNK010000155.1 GCF_025465275.1 Nocardia sp.
TCCGAGGAGCCGGAGGAGGGCCAGGTAGATCATGCGCAGCGCCATGCAGCCCGAGGCTGCCATGATCGCCTGGAACTGCAAAGTTCCTGATCAAGGGCTGTGCGTGACTTCTGGCACCCTACAGGCCGGTGTCAGCGTCGGGGTCGCGGGTACAGCGAGCGATCGGTGATAGTGATGACGATCAGGGCGGCGCTGATGCCGACCATGATCCAGGCGATCAAGTGGAGGCCGTGGTCGGTGACGTGCGTGTGGAACACGATGCCGGTGATGGCCGAGGAGGCGATCGAGCCCATGTAGGCGAAGGTGCGCAGCAAACCCGAGGCGCTGCCGAGTTGTTGATGGGGAGCTTGGTCGTACAGGGCGGTCTGGTTGCCGGCTGAAGCGGCGCCCATCGAGATGCCGAACACAATGGTGATGGCAACGACTAGGCCGACCCAGGTCGATGAGGTCAACAGGAGAACGCCCGCCGACCCCGCCGCGCACATCAGCGCGGCGGCGATCAGCGGTCCTCGTATGAGATTGCGTCGCGACACTGGCGAGATGACCACCGCGGACACCAGGGTCATGGGCAGCAGTAGCAGCCCGGATTCGCTCTCGGACAGGCCACGTACGGCCTCAGCCCATTGCGTGAGCCCGTAGAGCACGATGTAGACGCACAGCATCGCCAGGCCAAAACGCAGATACGTTCGGGTCAGAGCCCGGTTGGCCGCGAGCAGGCGCACGTCGAGGAATGGGGTGGCGGCACGCAACTCCCAGATCGCGAGCGCCGCTCCCGCTGCCACCGCGATGCCCAGCAGGTACCAGTGCACGACGGGCAGGTCGTAGAGGAACACCAGCAGTGCGATCATCGTCGCGCCGAAACCGAGGATGCCCGTCACGTCGAGGGCGGAGGCGATGCCACGCAGGGTGTGGTCGCGGCCGACGAGGTTGTCACGGGGGATCCAGGCCAGTGTCGCGGCAAGGGCGATCAGTGCTACCGGCACGTTGAGAAAGAACACCGATCGCCAGGTCAAGGCACCGACCAGGACGCCGCCGACGGGTAGTCCCAGCGACGCCGTGGCGGTGCCAGCTATCTGTAGTCCGCCGAGGACGTTGCCGGGTGGTTCGTCGAGGCCGGCGTCGTGGGCTCGGCCGCGGATCAGCAGCATCGCTGTCGGGTAGGCGCAGGAGGTGCCGAGACCGATCAGGACTCTGCTGATGAGCAGGGTGATCAGGTCCTGCGCGAGGCCGCCCACAGTGCCGCCGACTGCCACCAGCGCGATTCCGGTCGAAAAGACCCGTCGCGGACCGAACACCTGGGCGGCCTTGCCAGCCGTGGGCTGGGCGATGGCGCTAGCCAGATACAGTCCGGTCACCAGGGCTGCGGTCTGCCCGACTCGGACGTGCAGGCCAGCGGCGATCGGTACCAGCGCGGTAGCGATCAGTGAGCTGTTGATCGGGTTCAGCGCAGAGCCGATCAACAACGGCACAGTGAATCGCCAAGAGAATGGACGCGCAGCACCACCCGCCTCGCTCCGGGCGCTTGCGACGACGTCGGACTCCGGCTCAGGCATGGCACTGCCTCCGCTCCTTGGGGTGAGACTCGATGATCACGGTCGCTGGTCGAACAGGTCGGCCAGCCGCTCGATCAGCGGCGCCGCCGCGTCGAGAGTCGCGATCTCTTCGGAAGTGAAGGACGCCGCCATCGCCGCGGCCGTCCTGTCGGCGACGGCGCTGCGCTCGGAACTCAGCACGGCCCGGCCGGCATCGGTGACCGTGAGCAGCCAGCGACGCCCGTCAGCGGGATCAGCGGTACGGGCCACCAGCCTACGGTCTCCCAGAACCGCGACGGTGGCGCCCATCGCCTGGGGGGTGATCTGCTCACGCCTGGCCAGTTCTGCAGTGGTGATCGGACCCAGCCGTTCGAGCCGCGAGAGGGCCGTCAGCTGCGGGCCCGTCAAATCTCCCTCGCTCAGCGCTTCGTGACTGCGGCGCCTGAACGCGCTGATGCTGATCCGCAACCGCGTGGCAACCCCGATCAGCGCGGGGTTCGACTCAAGGGTTTCGGTGCGGTCGTCCGATGCTCGCGAAGCCATATTAGAAGGTTAGGCTTGCTTTGCAAACCTAACCTTCTAATATGGAGGTCGCCAGCCGCAAAAGATGGCGCTGTGCCTGGTGAGCGCGGTCCGCGTCGAGACTCAGGTGGTACGGCCGTGGCGTTCCAGGACTCGGTAGACGGTCGCCCGTGAGACGCTGAACAGTTCGGCGAGGTCGGCGATGGTGTGCTCGCCGGTGGCGTGCTGTTCGACCAGGTGCTCCTGCTGGCGGGCGATGGTTCCCCAAACAAACAAGATCCTCAAAAGTCGATCAACGCCATCAGGACCAGTCTCGCCCCCGAACTGCTTGGACAGCCACAGCGCCAGCGCCAGGCTCATGACCATCATCCCAACGAGGCCCCGCGCGGCGTGTACGAGATCCCACCATGGGGGGCATCTTCCCCACGCCATGCCGTCCGGTCAGGCGATCACCCTGACTGCCACCGGACCGTGACGATCCAGCTACAAGTCACGCCGATGAGCGAGTCGGCCTCTCAGTAGTCGTTGTCTTCGAAGTAGCCCCACAACGCCCTTGAGCCCTCAACCCAGCCATCGTAACGGAGTATCCCGACCAGCACGGCGGTTCGGCCTGTGAACGCTTCGTCAACCTGGTGCTGACGGCTGCGTATGCCCGGGGCGGGCGTCGCCGACGCCCTTGGATACCCCCCCATCGCGACCACCAGGGCTCGCCGCTGAGGCCGGAGGGACCTGGAGCCGGACGCCTCCGGGGATCACCTACGGTCCCCATCGGGCTGGTCACCACGGGGAACTGGCGACAGTTGATTACGCGAGCTCACCAGTACGGGACCCCTGTTCCGTGCCGCTCAGGTGCACTGGCGTCAGGCATCTGGTTGTGACGTACCGGTCCGACGACAACTCGAACACCCGTACTCGCCGACCGCCGGTGGGATTGACGGTCTCGTGGACCGGATGCATCCCCAGTTTGGTCATGATCCGTTCGGAGACGTCGTTGCCCACTTGAGTAATGCTGACGATCCGCTCCAGCCCTCGCTCTTCGAACCCGAACCGTACAGCGGCCGCAGCGGCCTCGGTGGCCAAGCCCTGCCCCCACTGGGAACGTCCCAGCCGCCAGCCGACCTCAACCGCCGGCAGTACCTCCGGCAAGAAGTCGGGCACCGAAAGGCCGGTGAACCCGGCCAGCTCGCCAGTGGACCGGATCTCCACGGCGAACAGGCCGAAGCCCTGTGACTCCCACTCGCGCTCCCATGCCTGGACCCGGCCGCGAGTCTGCTGTTCGTCAAGGACGCTGGCGTCACGGATCCACCGCATGACCTCGGGGTCGGCATTGACGGCAGCCATGGGCGCAACGTCTTCCTCGCGCCAGCGACGCAGGATCAAACGGGGAGTCTGAAGCGTGACCATTCAATCATTCTGGGTCACAAATGGGCTCTCCGTCATCCTCACCAGGCACTTTCGATACACGCCCTAGCGGACCGCAGGTCGAAGGCCGGCCCCCGTCACACGCGGGGGCCGGCCTTCGTCGTGCTCAGTGCGCGGCGCGCACCGCCGAGATCAGTCCGCCGGCGCCCTCGTCCTGCTGCGACGGGGTGAGCACCGGACGCCCGTAGGCCTCGGCGCGCTCACGCAGGGTGAAGGTCTCCGCCTCCCAGCCGAGGCCGTCCAGCCAGCCGACCGGGTCCTCCGGCATCTCC
>NZ_JAODNK010000164.1 GCF_025465275.1 Nocardia sp.
ATCGGCGGCGGCGCGTTCATGCTCTACTACGACGCCACGACCAAGCAGATCGACGCCTATGACGGCCGCGAAACCGCGCCGGCCGCCGCCACGCCGGACTATCTGCACTGGATCAGCGCCACCGACCACACCGTGCCGCAACCCAATGCGCGCGCCAGCGGCCGATCCATCGGAACTCCCGGCGTTCTGCGGCTACTCGAACTCGCGCACAACGATCACGGCAAGCAACCCTGGCGCGATCTTTTCGATCCGGCCATCTCCATGGCCGATCAGGGGTTCAAGATCGGTCCGCGTATGTCGAGCCAAATCGCCGACTCCGCAGCCGATCTCGCGCGGGACGAGAACTCGCGCAATTACTTCCTGCTTGCCGACGGGACCGCCAAGCCCGCCGGAACCACACTGACCAACCCGGCCATCGGCAAGGTGCTGTCGGCAATAGCCACCGACGGCCCGGACGCCTTCTACAAGGGCTCCGTCGCCGCGGATATCGTCGACACCATTGCCACCACCTCCGGCGGGCGCACTCCGGGACTGACCTCGCTCGCGGATCTTGCTGCGTACCAAGCGAAGAAACGCACGGTGGTGTGCTCGCCGTATCGCACACACGAGATCTGCGGTATGCCGAATCCGTCCTCGGGCGGTCTGACGGTCGAAGCCACCATGGGCATTCTGTCGAACTTCGACCTGTCCACCATGAAGCCGACCGACAGCACCGGCGACGGTACTGCTGCCCGTAATGGTGGGAAGCCCACCGCCGAGGCCGTGCATCTCATCTCCGAGGCCGAGCGGCTCGCCTACACCGATCGCGACAAGTACATCGCCGACTCGGATTTCATTCCGCTGCCGGGCAATTCACCGCAGGCGCTGCTGAATCCGGACTACCTGAAGCAGCGGGCGAGCCTGATCGATCCGAATCACAGCATGGGCACCGCCCAGCCCGGTGATTTCGGACCGGTACCGCTGGGCAATGGCCCGCAGCCGCCCGAGCACGGCACCAGCCATATTTCGATCGTCGACAAGTACGGCAATGCCGCATCCATGACGACCACCGTGGAGTCCGCCTTCGGCGCCTTCCATATGGTCGACGGCATCGTGCTGAACAATCAGCTGACCGACTTCTCGGCCGAGCCGCTGGACAAAACCGGTGTGCCCGTTGCCAATCGCATCGATCCGGGTAAGCGGCCGCGCAGCTCGATGGCCCCGACGCTGGTCTTCGATCGCGCCGCCGACGGTTCGCGCGGGCCGCTCACCTATGTCACCGGTTCGCCCGGCGGCGCGGTCATCATCCAGTTCGTGGTGAAAACCCTGGTGGCCATGCTGGATTGGGGTTTGAACCCGCAACAGGCGGTGTCGATGGTCGATTTCGGAGCCGCCAATTCCCCGGTCACAGGTCTGGGTGGTGAACACCCGGCGATCGATGTCAGGGATCACGGCGATCACGACCCGCTCGTGCAGCAGCTACGCCAACTGGGACACCAGGTTTCGGTGGACCCGCAATCGAGTGGTCTGTCCGCGCTGGTTCGAGATGGAAACGGCTGGACGGGCGGAGCAGATCCACGCCGCGAGGGCGTTGTATTGGGCGATACGCACAACTGATCTCGTCGTCCCGGCGCATACCCGTCATCCCGGCGCGCTACCCGTCGTCCCGGCGCGCTACCCGTCGTCCCGGCGCATACCCGTCGTCCCGGCGCACTACCCGTCGTCCCGGCGCGCTATTGGCCGGGATCCACCGAAACCGGCTGGGGCGCAGCCAGTGTGGATCCCGGCCAAAAGCATGCCGGGATGACGACGTTGCCTTGCCTGGATGACGAGGTGCCTTGCCTGGATGACGAGGAATGCTCAGGCGGTGTATTTGGCGGTGTATTTGGCGCCCAGTTCGCGGAAGCGATCCATGGCGGCAGCGGCACGCAGCTTGTCATTGGTACGGATGGCCATCATGGGCACGTATTCGTCGTGCACCAATTCCAGTCGCGCCCAGGACTTCTTGTCCGCGAAGGAAATGCCGCGAATATCCTGCCAGCCGAATTCATTGTCGCCGAGGATGTTCCGGACCACGACGCCCTGCTTCCCGACCCGCACCCGGGGCCGGGTGAGCATCAGCACCGAACCGGCGAGCAGCAGGCCGAACAGGATGAGCGCGAGCTGATCGGCCAGCCGGAAATTCACACCGGTCGAACCCGTCCGCATGAAGATCCCGCCGACCGCGAACGCCAGAAACAGGACCGCCGCGATAATCCGGGAGGTCATGATCGCGTGCTGCGGCTTCACCTCGAGATCCCACTGCGCACCGGATGGCGCGGGGCCGTCGGTCTCCTCGCTCTCGGGAGTCGACTTCGATTGCACCCCAGACACTTCGGTGCCAGACACTTCGGATTCACCGGCCTTCGATTGGGCGGACGCCGCAGACGCATCGGGCTTGCGGGGCGGTTCCTCCGCCCCACCATCCCGTTTCCAGATCCGGACGACAGGCATGACTAGACGGTCTGACGCAGGTCGCGCAGTGTCAGCGCGGCATCCAGGGCGGCGGCGGATGCCTGCTCACCCTTGTTCTCCACCGAACCGGGCAGACCCGCACGGTCGAGGGCCTCCTGCTCGGTATTGACGGTGAGCACGCCATTGGTGACCGGGGTGCCCTCGTCCAGCGACACCCGAGTCAGACCGGCGGTAACGGAATCGCACACATACTCGAAATGCGGTGTGCCACCACGGATCACAACACCCAGCGCGACCACCGCATCATGCGTGCGGGCCAGCGCCTGCGCCACCACCGGCAGCTCCATGGCGCCCGCGACGCGGACCACGGTGATATCGCCGACCCCGGCCTCGCGCGCCGTCTTCTCGGCGTTCGCCACCAGAGCGTCGCAGATGGTGGTGTGCCAGCGTGACGCGACAATGCCAAGTTTGAGGTTCTTGGCATCGGCGAGCTCGAACGTGGGTACGCCCGTGCCGCTCATCGGTTTCCGCCCTTCTCGATCATCGGTTCAGTTCGCGGTTTCGCCGAGATCCAGATCGTCCAGGCCGACCAGATCGTGGCCCATACGATCCCGCTTGGTGCGCAGGTAGTGCAGATTGTGCGAGTTGGCGCGAACCGGCATCTGCACCCGCTCGGTAATGCTCAGACCGTAGCCCTCGATACCCGCGCGCTTATCCGGATTGTTGGTCAGCAGCCGCATGGAGGTGATGCCCAGATCGACCAGAATCTGTGCGCCGGTGCCGTAATCGCGGGCATCGGCGGGCTGGCCGATGGCGATATTCGCGTCGTAGGTGTCGAGCTGCTGCTCGTCCTGCACCTGGTAGGCCTGCAGCTTGTGCATGAGACCGATACCGCGGCCCTCGTGGCCGCGCATGTACAGCACTACGCCGCGGCCCTCATCGGACACCAGCTTCAACGCGGCGTTCAGCTGCGGGCCGCAATCGCAGCGCAGCGAGCCGAACACATCACCGGTCAGGCATTCGGAGTGCACGCGCACCAGCACGTCCTCACCCTTGCCATCGGCGCCGACGATATCGCCCAGGACCAGCGCGACATGCTCGGAATCGTCGTATTCGCTCTCGAAGCCGATGGCCTTGAAGTCACCGAATTCGGTGGGGATGCGGGCCTCGGCGACGCGGCGGACATGCTTTTCGTTCTTGCGGCGCCAGGAGATCATGTCGGCAATGCAGATGAGCGCCAGATCGTGTTCGTCGGCGAAGACGCGCAGCTCCTCGGTGCGCGCCATATCGCCTTCGTTCTTCTGGCTGACGATCTCGCAGATGACGCCGGCGGGGGTGAGCCCGGCCATGCGCGCCAGATCGACGGCGGCCTCGGTGTGCCCGGCGCGGCGCAGCACGCCACCGTCCTTGGCGCGCAACGGGACCACATGACCCGGACGGGTCAGATCATCGGACTTGGAGGCGCGATCGGCGAGCACCCGCATGGTGGTGGCGCGATCAGCGGCGGAGATACCGGTGGAGATGTTCTCGCGGGCATCCACGGAGACGGTGTAGGCGGTGCCGTGCTTGTCCTGATTGACCGCGTACATCGGCGGCAGGCCCAGACGGTCGCAGTCGTCGCCGGTGAGCGGCACACAGATGTAGCCGGAGGTGTAGCGGATCATGAAGGCCACCAGCTCGGGTGTCGCCTTCTCCGCTGCGAAGATGAGGTCGCCCTCGTTCTCCCGGCTCTCGTCGTCGACGACGACAACGGCCTTACCGGCGGCGATGTCGGCGACTGCGCGCTCGATGGTGTCGAACCTGGTCACGTCTGTTGTGCTCCATCTCGAATTAGGTGCCTACCTACAGTAAGCCAGCGTCCAATTTGCTCCGCCTCCGGCGTCACTGTGGTCACCCGCGCTGGACGAGTCGTTCGACGTACTTGGCGATCACATCCACCTCCAGGTTCACGGTCGTACCGGCGGGCGCGGACCCGAGCGTGGTGAGAGCACGCGTGGTGGGAATGAGCGAGACCTCGAACCAGTCCTTGCTGCCGTCGGCGGCCGCCTCGGCGGCGATGCCGAGGCCGGAGACGGTCAGCGAAATGCCGTCGACGGTGATGGAGCCCTTCTCGACGACATAGCGGGCGATGCTGTCGGGCAACGAGATTCGCACCACCTCCCAGTTCTCCGAGGGGGTGCGCGAGAGCACGGTGCCGGTGCCGTCCACATGGCCCTGCACGATATGGCCGCCGAGGCGGCTGTTCACGGCGGCGGCGCGTTCCAGATTCACCCGGGAACCGACCGCGAGGGCGCCGATGCTGGAGCGATCGAGTGTCTCGGCCATGACATCCACGGTGAAGACGTCGCCGGCGACCTGCTGGTCCACCACGGTGAGACAGACGCCGTTGACCGCGATCGAATCACCGTGTCCGGCATCGGAGGTCACCAGCGGGCCGCGAATGGTGAGGCGGGCCGCATCGGCCAGTTGCTCGGTGGCGACGATCTCGCCCAGCTCCTCGACGATGCCTGTGAACATGCCCTGCCTCTCCCTGTCACCTAGGGCCACGTCCGGGCCCCTCGCTTGCGCCAACAGCCCGGACCACCGGCGGTATTCCCGATGGGCGAGTGTCCACCACCAGCCTAACGACGCCGGGTCGTAGGCGACATGCGGCCTACTTCACTGGTGGGTTCGGTACCGCTGGACGCTGCGAGAGGGTAGAAGCCGACCCGGAGTGCGTGAATTCGCCGAATTACGCGGGATCTCCAATTGAAAATTCGGAATTTCCCAGTTCTGCAAATTGTCCACCGGGGCGCAATCAGCCTGCCTTACCCAATTCACGACTCGCTCACACCAGAATCTTGCGCATCTACAGAAATGGACGCAATATTGTTATGCAGCTGATTCCTACCGTTCAACTTCTCCGCGAGCAGTGCAGCGCAGAACAAGGTGTCCAGGTGTACTACAACACAATTGGGAGTGCAGCGTGACCACGCTTCTCGATACCACGCTCGAAGTTCGCTGCGTGCAGTACCGGCGCGAATTTCATCTGCCGGCATCGATCGATCCGACGTCACGACACATATTACTCGAGATAGGCAGCCGTTACGGAGCCATCACCATGCCCGCGGAACTAGGCGAAAGAGTGCAACAGAGACTCGCGCAGGCCGATCTGGCCGGGCCGGTTGTCCACCACCCCCGCGCGCGACGCTGGACCTTCATTACCGGTCCGGTCCGGCCGGAGACGCTCGGCACCTCCGTCGGCGCTGCGCTGTTCCGGGAATACGCCACCGTCGCCTGCGCGGGCGCTCAGGTCGTACTCCCGTCCGCCGATGACGAACGAACGGGATACCGCACCTGGATTCAGCCGCCGGAAACGGTCAGCTCGGTGCCGCCGCTGGAATCGGTGGTCGAAGCGCTACTTCGCCGCTGAGGCTGCCACCGCGATGACCCGCTGCCGCAAGGCTTCCACGGTGGCAGCGGGGTCGGCGGTGCCGTACACGGCGGAACCGGCGACGAAGCAATCGATACCGGCCTCGGCGGCCTGTTCGATGGTGTCCATATTGATGCCGCCGTCGATCTCCACCACCAGACGCAGTTCACCGGCATCGACCAGGCGACGCACCGTGCGCGCCTTCTCGAGCACACCGGCAATGAAGGACTGACCGCCGAAGCCGGGCTCGACGCTCATGACCAGCAGGGTGTCGAACTCGCGCAGGATCTCCAGATACGGCTCGATCGGAGTGCCGGGCTTGACCGAGAGCCCGGCCTTCGCACCCGCCGCACGGATATCGCGTGCCACGGCGATCGGATTGTCGGTGGCCTCGGCGTGGAAGGTGACGTTGTACGCGCCCGCCTCCGCATAGCCCGGCGCCCAGCGCTCCGGATTGTCGATCATGAGGTGGCAGTCCAGCGGAATGTCGGTGGCCCGCAACAGACTTTCCACCACCGGCAGACCCAGGGTCAGGTTCGGCACGAAGTGGTTGTCCATGACATCCACGTGCACCCAGTCGGCGCCCTCGATGGCCTTCACCTCTTCACCGAGTCGCGCGAAATCGGCGGACAGGATGGACGGCGCGATCATGGGCGCGGGCCGCACAAAGGGGGAGGAAGGAGTGCACACACGCGGCAGTCTAACGGCACCACCGTCGCCGATCGACGACACCGGCGATGCCTGGTCTCGATCCGGTCGCGAGCTACCCACGAGCCGGCGATCGCGACCAATGCGCTGATTGCCACGCGGTGGAATGGGTAGCCTAGTGCAGGTGATCAACATTTCGGCGGACCAAGGGCTGCGGGCCACACCGGTCGAGATCGGTGTCGCCGCCTCCGTCTCCCAGTTGCCCATCGTGCGCGGACTCGCCGAAACCCTGGTGTTGCTCAGCGAATTCACCCTCGACGAGGTAGCCGATATCCGCCTCGCCGTCGACGAGGCGGCGTCCACCGTCATCGCGCTGGCGGCACCCGGTACGACGCTGCAGTGTGTGTTCACCGTGGGCGATACGGATTTGGTGGTGCGGGTCAGCGGCGTCGCCAAGGCCGAGGGGCTGCCGGATCAGCGCAGCTTCGGCTGGCATGTACTGCGCACCCTCTCCGATGAGGTAACCGCCGCACAGGGCGAGTTCGACCCCGCAATCTCCGGATACCCGACGACGGTTGAGTTCCGGCGGGTCCGGGGGAAGGCGTAGTGGCCGACGAGGACATCGTGTTCGCAGCTCCTGAAGAAAAGCAGCCCGACTCGCCCGAAAACGGCACTGCCGCCGAGACAACCGAGAACGGCACGGCCATCGAGAACGAGACCGTTACCGAGGACGCTGCCGATGAGGCAGTCGATCCCGAGGAAGCCGAAGAGGTCGCCGAGGAGGTCGCGCGCAGCGGATCCGGATACGACGATGTATCAGCACTGTTCGAGCAGCTGGCGGCCACCGATCCGAAATCTCCGCGGCGCACCGCCTTGCGCGGCGAGCTGATCAACCGCTGTATCCCGCTGGCGGACCACATCGCTCGCAAATTCTCCGGACGCGGCGAGCCGTTCGACGATCTCACCCAGGTGGCGCGCGTCGGCCTGGTGCACGCGGTGGATCGGTTCGATGTCAGCCGGGGCTCCAACTTCCTGTCCTTCGCGGTGCCGACCATCATGGGTGAGGTCCGCCGGTACTTCCGCGACAACACCTGGGCCATGCGAGTTCCGCGACGGGTCAAGGAAACTCATCTACGCATCGGCTCGGCCATCGACGCGCTCTCGCAGCAGCTGGGCCGCTCCCCCACCGCCAAGGAGATCGCCGCCCAGCTGGGCATCGACGCGGACGAGGTGACCCAGGCCGTCATTGCCGGAAACGCCTATCAGCCCGCCTCGATCGACGCGGTGTCCGTGGGCCGCGATACCGAGGCCTCGCTGCTGGACACCCTCGGTGAGGAGGAGTCGCAATTCGATCGGGTCGAGGAGTACGTCGCGATCCGGCCGCTGCTGGCCGGGCTGCCCGAGCGGGAGCGGCGCATTCTCACCATGCGGTTCTTCGAATCCATGACGCAGACGCAGATCGCCCAGCAGATGGGGATCTCGCAGATGCACGTCTCCCGGATTCTGGCGAAAACCCTTGCCCGACTGCGGGAGCAGACGACACGCGAGTAGTTCGACCGCCCGGCCGGTTATGGGCTTGCCAGGCACTCGCACCGGTGCGACGATCAACGTCTCTCGGCACGTACCGCAATCGGGCGGGACACATGACGCAGCACCGCGATCAGCACATTGTGAACCAGATCGACCAGCTCGTGAACGAGCAGCTGGCCGACGGAGAGCCACACACCGGCTACGACTACGGCGATCCGGATTTTCCGCGCTGCCCGCATCCCTGGTGCGATGAGGAGTGGCACGGACTGCCGATCACCACGCGGATGGCCGAAATGCGCTGGCGTGGTGAGGTGGATCCAGGTTATCGGTATCCGGACGATACCTCGGCGGTGCTCTGCCCGGGTTCCGAGGACGCCGGCGATTTCACGCCCGCCGACAAATTCCGTGCGCTGGCCCAGCTGCGGCAGTCGGTATCGGTATCGCGGACCGTGCAACGGATTCGGGCGGAAGCGCAGTGGTGGTGCTGTTTCCACATTGCCGACCTGACCATCAGCTCCGTGGTGGTGCGCGGTGGCGGATCGCCCCAGCGATTTCTCCAGATCAATGGTGAGACAGTCGAACTGGTGCCCGATGCCGACGGCACCTGCATGCTCGGCCGCACCGATCGCGGACCGGACAGCAGCGCGCGACCGCAGTGGATGGCCATCCACTGCCGCCAGGCGCCGCGCGCGGGCGTGTGGGTGTCCTGGCGGCCGACGCCCTGACGGGTGAGGTCCGCACCGAGCGGTGCGGACCTCGAGCCTTATGCCGCGTTTATTCGAGGGGCTTGCGCAGGGCGGCGACGAACATGGCGTCGGTGCCGTGCCGGTGCGGCCACAGCTGCGCGGCGAGGCCGTCACCGAGATCCGGGACGCCGGGCAGCAGCTCACGAGAATCGAGCTGCTCCGCACCGGTGCGGCGGACCATATCGGAGACCACGGATACCGTCTCCGCCAGATGCGGGGAGCAGGTCGAGTACACGACCACGCCACCCGGGCGCACCAAATCCCATGCGGCAGAAAGCAGTTCACGCTGCAGTTTGACGAGGTCGCCCACATCGGACGGCTGGCGACGCCAGCGCGCCTCCGGGCGCCGGCGCAGCGCGCCCAGGCCCGTGCAGGGAGCATCGACCAGGACGCGGTCGTAACCCGGAGTCAGACCGCTGTCGCGGCCGTCGGCGATATGAATATCGACCGGCAGACCACGGGTCGACTGGCGAACCAGTTCGGCCCGATGCTCGGCCGGTTCCACCGCATCGATGCGGTGGCCGTCGATATCGGCGATCGCACCCAGCAGCGCGGCCTTGCCGCCCGGTCCGGCGCACAGGTCCAGCCAGCGACCGCCGTCCGGGCCATCCAGCGGCGCGCGGGTGAGGGCCAGGGCGACAAGCTGACTGCCCTCGTCCTGCACCCCGGCCAGTCCGTCGCGGACCGGCTCCAGCTTGCCCGGGTCACCGCTGTCCAGGTAGACGGCATACGGTGACCAGCGACCTTCTTCGCCGCCGGTCACCAAAGCCAGTTCCTCGGCGCTCATTTCGCCGGGACGCGCCACCAGATGCACGATCGGACGGGCATCGTCGGCCGCAAGCACCTCGCGCAACTCACCGGCCCGCTCGCCCAGCGCATCCGCGAACGCCTGCGCGATCCACACCGGATGCGCGAACTCGAAGGCCATATGCCCCAGCGGATCCTTCGGCGCCAGCGCCTCGACCCACTGCTCGGCCGACCTCTCCGCCACCCGCCGCAGCACCGCATTCACGAAACCGGCTCGCCCGATGCCGAATTCGGCCCGCACCAGCGCCACCGAGGTATCCACCGCGGCATGCGCCCCGATCCGAGTACGCAGCAACTGGTAGGCGCCCAACCGCAGCGCATCCAGCAACGGCCCGTCGATCTCGTCGACCGGTCGCCCGGCGCCCGCGGCGATCACCGCATCGAGCAACCCCAGCGACCGCGCGGACCCATACGTCAGCTCGGTAGCCAGCGCCGCATCACGCCCACTGATCTTCCGCTCCCGCAACAGCCCCGGCAGCACAAGGTTCGCATAGGCGTCCCGCTCCCGCACCGCCCGCAACACATCCCGAGCAACGACCCGCACCGCATCCAACCCCTGCGCGGCCTCCGCACCCCGATCCCCGCGATCCCCATGCTTACCAGCAGCGGTAGTCCGCTTCGAGTCGCCCTTGGCCGCCGCGCCACGACCCCGAGAGTCGTTGCCACGCCCGGCCGAACCGGAGCTCCGCCGCTGATCACTCTGCGCCCCAGCCGATTCGCGCTGATCGGCGCTGTCAGACCCCGGGCCGCCCTTACCCGGGCCGCGGACGTCGTTCTTGCGGGCGGAATCATTCCGAGCAGGCTCCGAGCGGTCCCCACTCGACGATCGCTGACCAACAGCGGAAGTACTCCGACCCGCGCGCTGCGCGGCGGAGTCCGCCGACTCCGATCGGCGCTGATCACCTTGTGGCGCAGCCGATTCGCGCTGGTCGGCCCCTGCGGTGCCACCCTTGCCTGCGCCGCGTGCGTCTTCGCTGCGAACGGAGCCAGTGTGAGCGGCCTCGGAGCGGTCCCGGCCGGTCGAACGCTGACCAACGGGAGCACTCCGACCGGCGCTGGTCCGAGGTCCGCGCGCGTCGGCAGCGCGGCCGCCAGTGGTAGGCGCCCCGGTACTGCCGGTGCGGGCCGGGCGCGATTCGCGGCCGTCCACGCTGGAGCGCGGCCGGCCGGAGTCGTCACGACCACTGGTGTTCTTGCGGGAGTCCGCGTTTGCCGTGCGAGCGGTGTCCGACTTCGGGCGCCAGTCGCGACGCGGCAGTTTTGCGGCAGGCTTGGCGTCACGGCGGTCGCTGCCGGCGGGACGGCCGGCACTACTGCCGGTGCGCGAATCGCCGCTGTCCGCAGCCTTGCGCGGGCGGCCCGAGTCGGCGCTGTCGCCGCGGCGGCGGTCGCCGGTGGCGGGGCGGGCTCCGGTGTTATTGCGGGACCGGTCGTTCCCGGTGCGCGCGGTGTCTTTTCGCGGGCCGCGCGACTGCCCGGTGGCGGGCTTGTCGCGGCGGTCGTCACCGGTGGCTTCTCCCCGATCGGGGCGGGTCATTCGACCACCGCGCCGGGTTGGAGGCGGGCACCGCGGGCCCAGTCCAGGGCTGGCATCATGCGTTTTCCTTGGGGTTGCACCTCGATGAGGCGGACGGCTGTGGTGGCGGTGCCGATGAAGACGCCCGACTTGCGGACCTCGATCTCGCGTTCGGGGAGGGTCTCCTCCACCAATTCGATCGGGCCGAGCTTGAGACGTTTACCGTCGACTTCCGTCCACGCGCCCGGATTCGGGGTGACCGCGCGGATTCGGCGAGAGATGGCCAGGGCGGGCTGATCCCAGCGGATGTGGCCCGCTTCCGCCTCCACCTTGGAGGCGTACGAGATGCCCTCCAGTGGCTGCGGAACCGCGTGCAGGGCACCGGCTTCCACCCCGTCGAGGGTGGATTCCAGCAGGTGCGCACCGCTTTCGGCGAGGCGCGCCAGCAGGATGCCGGAGGTGTCGGTGGGACGCACGGCCTCGGTGACGGTGCCGAAGACCGGACCGGTATCGAGACCCTTCTCGATCAGGAAGGTCGAGGCGCCGGTGATCTCGTCACCGGCGAGGACGGCCGCCTGCACCGGCGCCGCACCACGCCAGGCGGGCAGCAGCGAGAAGTGCAGATTGATCCAGCCGTGCCGGGGAATTTCGAGCACCCGCTCGGGCAGCAGTGCGCCGTAGGCGACAACCGGACAGCAGTCCGGGGCCAATTCGGTCAGCTGCTCGATGAATTCGGGCTCCGACGGCCGCTTCGGCGTGAACACCGGAATGCCGTGTTCGTCCGCGAGCAGCCCGATGGGCGAACGGGTGACCTTGCGGCCACGCCCGGCCACCGCATCGGGCCGGGTCACCACCGCCACCACCTCGTGGTTCGCGGATTCGATGAGCCGGCGCAGCGACGGCACCGCCGGTTCGGGGGTGCCGGCAAAAACCAGGCGCATCACTTGCTCCGTTCCCGGGCGCGACGACCGCCACCGATGTCCGACGCGGGCAGCACGGTGATGCCCCGGGAGAACCAGGACGATTCACGCAGCGTGCGCATCGCTTCCTTACGAACCTCGGGCGCCAGCCGCTGCAGGAACAGCACGCCGTCCAAGTGGTCGGTCTCATGCTGCACGCAGCGGGCCAGCAGGCCTTCGGCGCGGAATTCGACTGGGGCGCCATGCATATCGACGCCACGCACGATCAGCGTATGCGCGCGGACGACATCCTCACGCACACCGGGAATGGATAGGCAGCCTTCGGGCCCGACTTGCGTCTGCTCACCGATCACCTCGAAGGAGGGGTTGATCAAATGCCCCTCGGCCGCACCGGTGTCGTAGACGAAGACGCGTAACCCGACCCCGATCTGCGGGGCCGCCATACCGACGCCCCCGCTTTCGTACATGGTGTCGATAAGGTCGGTCACCAGCTGGCGTACCTCCCGATCGAACGTCTCGACCTCCGCCGCGCGAGCGCGCAGGATCGGATCGCCGAACAGGCGGACAGGCTGGATGGTCACGGGCAACTCCCGGTGCGAATGAATGCGGTCGTCTCATTTTACGGATAAGACGAAGCCGCCACGCCACGCACCGGGCTGACGAGGCTTACGAATGTGCAGCCAGCACCACATCACTGATGCCGGTACCCAGCGCGACGGCGGTGCAGGTGGGCTGCACGGCATGCGCGGGATCGAGGACATTGAGCACCATCTGCTGCACATATGGGTCGTAGACCATGTGGAAGTGCCCGGTCAGATCGGTCGAGCACATATCCTGCAGCACCAGATTGGTGGCGCCCTCGCCATGTAGCGCGATATTCGCGAACGGCTGGATCATCTCGTCCACGCGGCTGCCGATTGTCGTGTATCGCACACCGGGGACGGTGTCACCGCCCGCATTGAGATCCTTGATGAACGGCGAGCCGGCCGCCTGCTGGATCGCGGCGAGCGAGGTGGCCTGCTGCACGACCTCATAGAGCACCGGGGCTCTATCGGCCACCGGCACGAGCCCGTACATGATGCCGCCGTAACTGGGCGAGGCCATGCCGACCCACTGGCCGACCTTGGGCGCACCGCCGAGCTTGTTGATGTAGTAGCGCGTGACGCTGGCGCCCTGCGAGAAACCGACCATATCGACCTGTGCGGCGCCGGTCGCGGCGAGCACCTGATCGACGAAATCGCCGATTTGCGCGGAACTTTCCCAGACGTCCTCGGTGCCGAAGCTGTCACCGCCGACCTTGCCGCCGTAGTTCACCGCGAAAACGCAGAAACCAGCCTGCGCGAGCACAGGACTCAGGGCTGACCAGTCGGAATAGGCCGAGGAGTCGGTGCCGTGCGCGAGCACGATCGGACGCGGGTGGTCGGCATTCGGCTTGCAGCCGAAGTCATTCGACCCGGCCGGCGCCGCGTCCGGATGGTCTTTGAGATACCGGGCCGCTCCCAGATGTTCGGTCTGCGGCGGCCCGGCTTCGCTGGGTACCTCGATCGGTCGTAGCGCGGGCGCGGCGGCGGCCACCCCGGTTTCCCACGGTGTCGCGCCGACACCCGCGATAATCCCCAGCATCATGACCCCGACCGGTGCGACGCTGCGCAACAGCGGCTTTCGCATCCGACTCGACCGTATTCCCATAGAGGAATGATCTCTTGTGAAGAGTCACAACGCACACCAAGTCGCGGTGTTGCGCACCCACTACTTTTCGGGTGTGTCGTCTTCGGCGAGGATCCGGTAGAGAGACCGGCGTGCCTCGGTGAGAATCTCGGCGGCCTTGGCCGCCTGCTCGGGCGTGCCGACGGAAGCGACCTGCGCGACCGCACCCATCAGCTGACCGATCAGTCCCCGGAGATCGAGTGCCTGATCGCCGACGCCGTCCTTGACGTCCTGCCAGGGATCGCCCAGTTCGGTGCGGTTCTCTTCGAGGTAGGCAGTGCCTGCCTCGGTGAGCTTGGCGGTCTTGCGACCGGCCACCTTCTCGATAATGACCAGACCCTCGTCCTCGAGCTGCGACAGCGCGGGGTAGATGGAGCCCGGGCTGGGACGCCAGACGTCCTGGCTACGCTCGCGGATCTGCTGGATCAGCTCGTAGCCGTGCATCGGCCGGTCCTCCAGTAGCAGGAGGATGGCCGCGCGCACATCGCCACGACGTCCGCGGCCACCGCGACCACGTCCGCGGCCGAAACCGCCGGGACCGAAGCCACCCGGGCCGCCGAAGCCGCCGGGACCGAAGTCCGGACCGAAGCCACGACCGTGGCCGTGCCGGTGCGGGCCGTGCTCGCCCCGGGGACCGCGTTCACCGAACGGGCCGCCGCCACCACGTCGCATCCGCGGATGTTCGGGGCCTTGCTGCTCTTCCGAGCGCAGTCGCCGCCAGGGCCCGCGGCCCCTGTTGTCAAAGTTCTCCATGTTTTCCATGGTGTGCTCCTAAAGGTTCGTCGTTGTACTTGACATTATCGACGATATATCGGCGATCCATCTAGAGCAAGTGTGTCGTGAGACACAAACCTGCCAGTCGGGATCTTTAGGAGGGTAGGGAGGTCAATCCGCGCTCGACGAGGATGTCACGCAGGGCCGTCCGGCGATCCGCCGTGGAAATCGGCTCGACCAGGGCGAATTCACAGCCGAGCGCTGTCGCGCCGCCGTCCGCCTCGACACTGTCGCCGATCATCAGGGCGTTCTCGGCCGCCACGTCGAGCGCCGCGAGCGCGGATTCGAAGATGCGCGGATCGGGCTTCATGGCGCCGATTTCGAAGGAGAGGGCGAAATCGCCGATATATCGATCCCAGCCGCGGCTCGCGAAGGCCGGGCGGATGTCCCAGGCGATATTGCTGACCACGGCCACCGGCACACCGCGTTCGTGCAGCGCCTGGAATACCTCGCCCGCGTCGGGGTACGGCGTCCACGCCTGCGAGTCGAGCATGCGCTCGTAGAGTTGTTTGGCCGGCGCCTCGGGCACGCCGGAGCGCTCGAGCACCTGCAGGTACGCGATGCGGTGCAGGTCCGGATCGAGATCCCTTCGGTCCCAGGCATATTGACCCGACTCGTCGAAGTCGACGAACTGCTCCACCGGTGCCGTCATGGCGCGCATGATCGCGGCGACCTCGTGGGCGTCGAGCGGCCTGCCGTCCGCGTCGGTCAGATCTATTGCCCAGAGTTCCGATTCCTCCAATCGGAAAACCGTGCCGGAGAAGTCGAAGAGAACCGCCTCGATCGCCATATCGCCAGACTACACAGCGTATTTCCAGCTACTTTTGTGCCGAAAACCACTCCTCAGCTTGTCTGAGGAGTTGCTATCGTGGGCGTATGAACGACTCCCCGGTGCTCCAGGTTGATGCGGTCGATGTCGTACGGGACGGAAACCCTATCCTGCAAGCGGTTTCGCTCACGGTCCGGGCGGGCGAGCACTGGGCGCTACTGGGGCCGAACGGCGCGGGCAAGACCACCCTGCTGCGCATGCTCGGGGCCTTCGAACATCCCACCCACGGCACGGTCGAGGTGCTGGGCAAACGACTCGGTCGCGTCGATATGCGCGAATTGCGCACCGCCATCGGGCATGTCGACCCACGCCATACGCCGCGCAGCCCGCTCACGGTGCACGAGGTCGTGCTCACCGGGATCACCAATACCGCCGAGCTGGTGCCACGCTGGCAGCCCACCGCCGATCAGCTCGCCGAGGCCGGGCGATTGATCGACCTGCTCGGGTTGTCGCATCGCCACGATGCGCCGTGGCCGATCCTGTCGCAGGGTCAGCGCGGGCGCGCGCTCATTGCCCGCGCGCTCATGCCCAATCCGCGCCTGCTACTGCTCGACGAACCGGCGACCGGCCTGGATCTCGCTGGGCGCGAACAACTTCTGGAACGCCTGGACGTGCTGCAGCGTGCGCATCCGGGCCGGGCGTCGGTGCTGGTGACACACCATCTCGAGGAGCTGCCCCCGGGCACCACACACGCCATGCTGCTCCGCGACGGACAAGCGCTGGTGAGCGGAACCGTCGATGAGGTGGTGACCACCGAACACATCAGCGCGGCCTTCGATCACCCGGTGCGGATCGTGCGTGACGACGGCCGCTGGAGTGTGCGCGCGGCTCAGCCGGCGCACCACTGAGCGGCGCTCAGGCCAGCGAATCGATCCAGCGCTGCAGTCGCAGCCCTTCCGTCGCCATCATGTCCGGATCACGGAAGGTATTGGTGAGCAGGGAGATTCCCTGATATGAGGCCAGTAGTGCGACCGCCAGCTCCCGGGCATCCGCACGCCCCATGGCCGCGAACTGCTGCTCGATCCAGGTGAGCAACTCCCCCATCACCGCCGCCATTTCCCGATCGAGGCCGTCGGTGCGCTTGTCCAGCTCGGTCGCGAGAGTGCCCGACGGGCAGCCGAATCGGGCGGCCAGGTCGCGTTGCCCGACCCACCCCTCGACCAAAGCCCTGAGGCGCTCGGCCGGCGTGGCCACCTGTTCCAGCGCCGGGAGGATCTCGTGCAGGCTGCGCGCGTGCGCGCCGATCGCCGCCTGGACCAGCTGATCCTTGGTCTTGAAGTAGTAGTAGACGTTCCCGACGGGAACCTCCGCGACCCGGGCGATATCGGCGATGGTGGTCTTCTCCACGCCCTGCTCGTGGAAGACCTTGGCGGCCGCATCGGCCAGCCGCTCCCGCTTCCCCGCTCCGCGAGCCACTGAGTTAGTCATACAACTAACTATAGACAACCGGCCGGAAGATGGTTTATGGTTCGGGTTAGTCAGTCAACTAACTCAGGAGTGCAGATGATCGTGGTTACCGGCGCAACAGGCAATGTCGGCAGTGTTGTGGTGCGGCTCCTCGCCGAAGCGGGCGAGAAGGTTGTCGCCGTATCACGGGGTGAGAAGCCGGTCGAACTGCCGGAGGGCGTGGAACACCGCCGCGGCGATGTGGGCGATCTCGACAGCCTCGCCGAGGCGGTGGCGGGGGCGGATACGCTGTTCCTGCTCATTACCGGCGACCAGCTGGTCAGCGGGCCCGACCCGAAGGAACTGCTCGAAACCGTTGCCGCACAGGGGGTCCGGCGAGTGGTATTCCTCTCGTCCCAGGGCGCGGTGACCCGGCCCGAGGGCAACGGCTACGCCCGGACGATCGCCTTCGAAAAGGCCCTGGCCGCCTCCGATCTGGAGTGGACCGCGGTGCGCCCCGGCGGATTCGCCAGCAATACCTTCGCCTGGATCGAACCGATTCGCACCGAGCGGATGGTTCCGGCACCCTTCGGCGACATCGGGCTGCCGGTGGTGGCCCCGTTCGATATCGCCGCGGTAGTGGCGGCCACGCTTCGCGAGGACGGCCACCACGGGCAGGCGTATACGGTCACCGGGCCGGCGGTGGTGACTCCGCGCGAGCAGGCCGCAGCGCTTGCCGCAGCACTCGGCGAACCGCTGCGATTCGTCGAGCTGACACGTGACCAGGCACGGGTCAATATGCTCCGCTTCATGCCGGAATCGGTTGCGGATCACACGCTTTCGATCCTCGGCGAGCCGACTCCGGAGGAGCCGTTGATCAGCCCCGATGTCGAACGAGTGCTCGGCCGACCGGCGACCAGCTATGCCGACTGGGCGAAGTACGTCGTCGGAGCCTTCCGCTGAGTATGAAAACGACCGTTGCAGATTTAATACGCATGCGCTTATCGTCTTTATATGCGTATTAAATCTGCACCCTTCTCCGACGGCACCGTGCTGATGCCGTGGAGTCCCGGTCCGCACCACGACTTTTCCGGGGAGGTCTTCGTCAGCGTGACAGACTTCTTGGCGGAATCGGACGACGAGGCCCGCACTATCTACGAAACAGGCTTCGAACTGGGCCGCACCTGGCCGGTCATGCAGGGAGCGGTCGGACTCTGGCTGTGGGGCAGACCCGCCGAGCGACGCGGCGGATCCATCTCGGTGTGGGAGTCGGAGCAAGATATGCGGCGCTTCGTGCACTGGCCCGTGCACACCGAGATCGTGCGGACCTGGCGCGGACGGGTCGGCATCGGCACCGACTCGTGGCAGGCCGGGCGCTTCGATCCCGACGAAGTACTCACCCGCGCGGGCGACACCATCGAACAACCACACCGGAAGGCCGCATAATCTTGTCCGCATGACGACACACCGCCCGGATCTGGCAGCGATGATCGCGCCGCTCGCCCGTGCCCTGATGGCGGCCGAGCAGCCGGTCCTCGACGGGCACGGTCTGAGCATGTGGGCGTACATCGTGCTGCTGCACCTGGACGAGGGGCCCGCACGCGGACAGGGTGTGCTCGCGCAGGAGATCGGCGCGGACAAGACCCGCATCATCGCGGTGCTGGATGATCTTCAGGAGCGCGGCCTGATCGAACGCGACCCCGACCCCGCCGACCGCCGCGCCCGGGTGCTGACCTTGACTCCGGCGGGGCGGCGGCTCCGGGACGCCACCCAGGCCGATATTCAAGCCCGGGAGAACCGGCTCCTGGACAGACTGCCCAAGGCCGACCGGCAAGGATTCCTCAATGCCTTGATCACCCTGGCCGCCCTGCCGCGCCAGGAGATCACGGGCGACTGATACGGCGACCGACAGGAATTTTGCTGCAGTACAGCTGAATTCACGATGTCGTGAAGAATCACAGCGTCCAGGTTGCGCCGCGGTCAGCCGATATCGACGGGATCGATCTGGACACGTAGCGGCGCGTCCGACTTGTGGGTGCTCCGGACGGCCAGCGCCGCGGTCAGCGCACGCGCGAGCGCCGCGCCCGCCGAGCGATCGACACGCAGGATCATGCGCTCCACTTCGGGGGGATTGTCGCCCGAGGAGAAGGGCTTGCGAGCGCCGGGCGGCAGCGGCACCGGGCCGAGTACCTCGACCATATCGGGAAGCTTTGCCTCCGTGAGCAATTCGGCAATCGAATCGGTAGTGCCGTCGACCGCCGCCAGCCGCACCGAAGGCGGGAACCGCACCTCGGTGCGCTCGTCCAATTCGAATTGCGCGTGCCCCACCGGATCCCAGCGCAGCAGCGCCTGCACGGTCGAGATGGCGGGATCGGCCATGACAAGCACCTGACCACCGGTCCGCACCAGTGCCGCCGCGGACATCCACCGCCGCAACGCATCCTCCGCCGCCCGCAGATCCGCGCGGCCCAGCAGGGCCCAGCCGTCCAGCAGCAACGCCACCGCGTATCCACCGGGCACCACAGGCTCGGCGCCGATCGTGGACACCACCACCTGCGGCCCCTCCGGCACCGAATCCAGTACCGCCGCACCACCGGACCCGCGCACCGGCACTCCCGGGAACGCGCGCCCCAATTCCTCAGCCGTCCGAACCGCGCCGATCACCACGGCCCGCAGCGCACGCGAACCACAAGCGCCACAGCGGAATGCCGCCTCGGTAATGCCGCACCACCGGCAGGCCGGACTGTGCGCCATCTCCGCACCGCCACGCGGAACGCTCACGCCCATTGCCACACCGCGATCCACGAAGGGGGGACGAGCCGCCCCCGTGACCGGGGGCCGGCCACGCGCCCCGTCAACCCAGGCGCTCTGTTGTGTAGAACCGTCGTACCCTGCTCGCCCCGGAGCGCTCCCCGCTGCCGCACCGTCGTACGCCGCTCGCCCCCCCGCGCTCCCCGCTGCCGCGCCATCGTGCGGCGCTCGCCCGGGCGTGTTCCCCGCTGCCGCGCCGACACGCGCCGCTCGGCCCGGGGTGCTCCCCGCGGTGGTGTTGGCGCGCGAGGCCTCGGATGTCGTGTCCGGCAAAGCCAATGGGCCGTTGCAGTGCCGACAACGCGCGGGGGTACGGCATTTCGCGCAGGCCAGCGCGGGAATGTAGCCACGCCTGGGTACCTGCACCAGCACGGGCTCCCCCGCCGCGAGCGCCTTGCGTGCCGCCAGGAACGCGATGCCCGGAATACGAATGGCCCGCGCGATCGGGTCGCGCTCCAGCGCGGCGTCGCTGTCACCCGGGGCGCTGATGCGCGGCATCACCTGCCGGAGGACCCCGCGATCGGCGAGAAGGTCGTGGGCCCAACCGGATTCGACAATGGCCTGGATCTCGGCGGTCCGTGCGAAACCACCGGCGACGAAGGCCGCGCCGGTCTCGTGCGCGCGCAGCATCGCCACCTCCCGAGCATGCGGATACGGCGAGCGCGGTTCGGCGTAGGTGCCGTCGCCGTCGTCCCAGATGGCGATGAGACCCAGATTCTGCATGGGAGTGAAGACCGCGGCGCGAGTGCCGACCACAATGCGCGCAGTCCCTCGCAACGCCGCCAGCCAGCGGCGGTACCGCGCCGACGGCCCCAGTCCGGCGGCCAGACCTACGGCCGAATCTCCCACCAAGGCAATACATTCGGACAGTACGCGATCCAGGTCCCGCTGGTCGGGGACCATCAGGACAGCGCTGCGGCCGCTGCTCACGACCACCGCCGCGAGTTCGGCCAGCCGACGCGGCCAGTCCTCCCCCGGCAATGCCTGCCATGCTGCGCGGGGGCCCTGCCCCGCAGCCAGCGCGCCCAGAAACGACTGACCGTGCTCGTATTGGCTCCACACCGGGAAGTCGGACGGGATCGCCTGCGCCGGAACAGGCTTCGAGGCATCCGGATCAGCCGACGAGTCGGCCTCGGCAAGCTGCTCCGAATCTGCATCGTCGTCGGACTCGACCTCAGCCGAACCATGACCGTTGGAGTCTGCGGCCGGCGGGGCAGCTACCGCGGAGGCACCATCCGCCGCCGGAGTGTCGATCAGCTCTACCAGACCACGAGGCCCGTACGAATGGTGCGGCGAACCGACAATCGGTCCGTCCGAGACAGGAGCGGCCGCCGGTCGCTCATGTGACGCATCAGACATCGGCGAAACATCGTCTGCGTCAGGCTCATCGAGCATGACGGGCGCATTGCTCACCGATTCCGGCGCCGAGTCCGATGCGCGCCGTGCGGCGGCCTTGCGCGGCTTGGTGGCCTTGGTGGCCTTCTTCGAGCCGTTCTCGCCCTCGGCTTCGATCTTCGCGTGGCGAGGCGGGATCGCCAGCCGCAGCACATCGGCACGGGTGCCCGCGTAGCGCGCGGCCACGGCGGTGACCAGGCGCAGGATTTCCGGGGTGAGGACACGTTCACTGGACACAACACGTTCCAGGCGCACGAGTCTGCCTGTGTGGTCGGACTTTTCGAGACGTTCGAGGATATAGCCGTCGATCAGACGGCCGGAGAATCGCACTCGAACCCGAACGCCCGGCTGGGCGATCTCATCCAGCTCGGCGGGAACGAGGTAGTCGAAATCCCTATCGAGATGGGCCGGTTCCAGCAGCGGGAGCACCCGCGCGATGGGGTGCCCCGCCGCTGGTCCGGTGTGTGTCAATTACAGCCCGGCGGCGGCGCGCAACTTCTCCGCGCGGTCGGTGCGCTCCCAGGGCAGGTCCACGTCGGTGCGGCCGAAGTGGCCGTACGCGGCGGTGGCAGCATAGATCGGGCGCAGCAGGTCCAGGTCGCGAATGATGGCGCCCGGACGCAGGTCGAAGACCTCGGCGATGGCGGCCGAGATCTTTTCGGGGTCGATCTGCTCGGTGCCGAAGGTCTCGACGAACAGGCCGACGGGGGCGGCCTTGCCGATGGCATAGGCGACCTGAACCTCGACACGCTCGGACAGACCGGCGGCGACGACATTCTTGGCAACCCAGCGCATGGCGTAGGCGGCCGAGCGGTCGACCTTCGACGGATCCTTACCGGAGAAGGCGCCGCCACCGTGGCGGGCCATGCCGCCGTAGGTGTCGACGATGATCTTGCGACCGGTCAGGCCGGCGTCACCCATGGGGCCACCGAGCACGAACTTGCCGGTGGGGTTGACCAGCAGCCGAATGTTGGAGGTGTCCAACGGATTCGGCAGCTTCAGCTCGGCGAGCACCGAGTCGACGACCTTCTCGCGAATGTCCGGGGTGAGCAGGTTGTCGAGATCGATATCGGCGGCGTGCTGGGTCGAGATGACGACCGTGTCCAGGCGCTTGGGGATATCACCCTCGTACTCGATGGTGACCTGGGTCTTGCCGTCGGGACGCAGGTACGGCAGCACGCCGGACTTGCGGACCTCGGTCAGGCGACGCGAAAGCTTGTGCGCCAGCGAGATCGGCAGCGGCATGAGCTCCGGGGTCTCGATGGTGGCGTAGCCGAACATCAGACCCTGATCGCCCGCACCCTGGCGCGCGATCGCATCGTCCTCGCCGCCGACGCGGGCCTCGTGCGAGGTGTCCACGCCCTGTGCGATATCCGGCGACTGCGCACCGATGGCGACGTTCACGCCACAGGAGGAGCCGTCGAAACCCTTTGCGGAGGAGTCGTATCCGATCTCCAGGATCTTTTCGCGGACGATCGTCGGGATGTCCACGTATGCGGTGGTGCTGACCTCACCGGCCACGTGCACCTGACCGGTGGTCACCAGCGTCTCCACCGCCACCCGGCTCCGCGGATCGGCCGCGAGCAACGCGTCGAGGATGGAATCGCTGATGGCATCACAGATCTTGTCCGGGTGACCCTCCGTCACGGACTCACTGGTGAATAGGCGGCTGCCAGTCGTGCGCACAGTTGTTCCCTCTCCCTCAACGGGTTTCTCGTATCGGCCTGCGACAGTAGCGCGTCCCCGCTACCGCACAACCCTTTGTCTCAGGTTATTCCAAACCACCGACTGCCGGGGAACGACGTCCCCAGATGGCCAATATTGTGGCTCAGACAGTTGCCCGCCGGAGCCCGCAGCCCGCCCTGTCGGTGTGTCGCCTTCGATGTTGCGCAGCGCGGCGCTCAGCGCAGCAGCGGACCGAGCGAATCGAGCACCCGGCTCGCCAGCAACGCCTTGGACCCGTGGTCCAGTGCGATCTCGGTGCCGTCGGCGCCGAGTAGCCAGCCGTCGTTGTGGTCGACCTCGAAGGCCTTGCCCTCGCCGACCGCATTGACCACCAACAGATCACAGCCCTTGCGAACCAGTTTGGCCCGGGCGTGGGTGAGCACGTCGGCGTGCTCGTCACCGGTCTCGGCGGCGAAGCCGACGATCGCGGTGCCCGCCAGCAGCCCGTCGCGACGGGACTGCACCAGACCCGCGAGAATGTCCGGGGTCTTGGTCAATTCGATCGAATTCGGTTCGTCCGCACCCTTTTTGATCTTCGCGGCAGCAACGTTCACGGGCCGGAAATCGGCCACCGCGGCAGCCATGATCACCGCGTCCGCGCCGATGGCGTGCTTGTCGACCGCCACCTTCAACTGCTCGGCGGTGGTCACGTGCACAACCTCGACCGAAGCCGGGGGTGCCAGGCCGATGGTGTTGCCCGCGATGAGCGTCACATGCGCGCCGCGCTGAGCGGCAACCCGGGCGATCGCGTAGCCCTGCTTGCCGGAACTGCGATTGCCGAGGAACCGCACCGGATCCAGGGGCTCACGCGTGCCGCCCGCCGAAACGATGACGCGACGGCCTTCGAGATCCCGCGGGATCGCGTCGGTGCGCTCGAGCAGCAGCGAGGCGAAACTGAAGATCTCCTCCGGCTCCGGCAAACGGCCTGCGCCGGTATCGGATCCGGTGAGCCGCCCGTGTGCCGGCTCCATGACCATCGCGCCGCGGGCGCGCAGTGTCGCCACATTCGCGATCGTCGCGGGGTGCTCCCACATTTCTGTGTGCATCGCGGGCGCGAAGAGGATGGGACATCGGGCGGTGAGAAGTGTGGCGGTCAGTAGATCGTCCGCGCGGCCGGCAGCGGCACGCGCCATGAGATCCGCTGTCGCGGGAGCGATGACCATCAGCTCGGCCTCCTGGCCGAGTCGCACATGCGGCACCTCGGGCACATCGGCGAAAACACCGGTGTGCACGGGATGACCGGACAGCGCCTCGAACGTGGCCTTGCCGATGAAGTTCAATGCCGACTCGGTGGGAATTACGCGAACCTCGTGCCCGGTTTCGGTGAACCGGCGCACGAGGGCGCAACTCTTGTATGCGGCGATACCGCCGCCGACACCGACGATGACCCGGGTCACCGCATGCCCCGGGTGAATTCTGTCGTCACTACGCCTCCAGCGCCGTAGTAGAGATGCCTGCTTTTTTGCCGCTACGCCGGGGGCTTATTCGCCCTCGGTGTGCTCCAGCAGGTCGGCGTGGATCTCGCGCATGGCCACCGACAGCGGCTTCTCCTGCAGACCCGGCTCGACCAGCGGGCCGACGTATTCGAGAATGCCGTCGCCGAGCTGGTTGTAGTAGTCGTTGATCTGCCGGGCCCGCTTGGCTGCGTAGATGACCAGCGCGTACTTCGACGAGGTCCGCTCCAGCAGTTCATCGATCGGCGGGTTGGTGAGGCCGATCGGAGTGTCGTAGATGGCCGCGGTCTTCATTTCAGTACTCACTAGGAAGGCTCCTGCGGGGTTGTTCGAGAGGTGGAGCCGGCTCACTTCGAAGATGAGCCGGTCGATATACGAGGACTACCTCGAAATTGTGCTAACGAACAAGGATACCAACTGCTCACAGGCAGTCGTCACCTCGTCGTTCACTATGACGGTGTCGAACTCGTCACAGGCCGCCAATTCTGTCCTGGCGGTTTGCAGCCTTCGCTCTATGACCTCGGGCGATTCAGTGCCTCGCGAGGTGAGCCGGGAGACCAGTTCCTCCCAGCTGGGCGGTGCCAGGAAGACCAGATTGGCCTCCGGCATCGCCGTGCGGATCGAGCGCGCCCCCTCGAGGTCCACCTCGATCAGCACCGGGTGTCCGGTCGCGAGCGCTTCGCGCACAGGTGCGGCCGGGGTTCCCGACCGCTGCAGTCCACCGTGGATATCGGCCCATTCGAGGAGTTCGTCCGCCGCGATCAGCAGGTCGAATTCCTCATGGGAGACGAATCGGTAGTCGCGACCGTCGACCTCTCCGGGCCTGGGGGCCCGGGTGGTGGCCGACACACTGAATACCAATTCGGGCAGTCGTTCGCGCACGCAGCGCACGACAGTGGACTTACCGACGGCCGAGGGGCCGACCAGGACTACCAGCCGACCCTTCCGAGTGTGTTCGACCACCCTCGGATTATTCCGCGGTGAAGTCGAACCGGGCCAGCAGCGCCTTACGCTGCCGATCGCCCAGTCCGCGCAGTCGGCGGGTAGGAGCAATTTCCAGTTCGCTCATGATCTCGGCAGCCTTGACCTTGCCAACCTTCGGCAGGGCCTCGAGCAGCGCTGAAACCTTCATCTTGCCGAGAACTTCGTCCTTCTCGGCATCAGCAAGGACCGTCTTCAGATCGGTACCGCCACGCTTCAGGCGCTCCTTGAGCTCCGCCCGAATGCGCCGGGCGGCAGCCGCCTTCTCCAAAGCAGCGGCGCGCTGCTCGTCAGTCAGCTGGGGAAGGGCCACGGTTCCTCCGTCTCGTCGTTCATTGCTTGTACTCCCGCCGTTCGAACCGGCGGTCTCAGCGACCGTACCCACGACGCTTGGCGATTGCGAACCCACCCCCCAGGTCAGCGCGTGATTCCGAGCACGACCGGGTGGAATGCACATCGGCGTGGGCCCTCGTGCACCGGCTGCCACACCCCGATGGCCGGGTTGGCGAATCCCCTTGTCATCAGCGGTTTTTCGGCCCCCGGAAGGACCCGCGAACCCGGTACCGAATGTCCGATTCAGACCGTGACCGAGCTGTAATCATCCGACCTGGAACTTTCTCGATTTTCCCGGCGTGTCGCACGATTCCGCACCGCGTGTCGCGCATCACCCGACACATTCGAACACCGTTCGAAGACTCGATTCCGCCGCAGGTCCAGACCCCGGATGCCGCCCCGATGACATGTCCTGCCCCCTGGCGCGGCCGCAGACGGGTTAAACCTCACCGATGTGACTTCCCGGGCGTTTCACCCACCGCGTCCAGCCAGGCGGGCGATCAGGCAAGCGCTCGGTCAATCGTCGTACTGGCAGAGCTCGATCAGCGTGCCTTCCGGGGCGCGCAGATGCGCCACGCGCGTGCCCCACGCGGGCTGATCGGCCGGCGCGGTGGTGAGTCGCGCGCCACGAGACTCGGCGACCTTCGCGGCGGCGTCGACGTCGGTGACGCGCAGCACCACCACCACGGTGTCGACGCCGTCGCGCGGCCGGTGCTCGGCACCGACAGCAGCGTCCATGTAGGCGCGAGTGAACAAGGCCAGATCGGCATCACCTGCGACAAAGCAGGCGTAGGGACCGGCCTCCGGTTCCGGGGCGCCCGGCTCGTGGTGTTTGAGCAGCAAGCCGAGAATGTCGCGGTAGAAGCGATAGCTTTCCGCGAAATCGTCTACCAGCACACGGGTTTGACCGTAGGAGAGCAGGCCCAGGTCGGCACCGGACATGAAGAATCCACCTTTCACTACGAGTGATTCTCGAAAACTGTAGTGAAAGGCAGCGAATTCAGCGGGTCGGCCAGACGGCCTTCAGCCGTAGGGCGGCTTCGGAGGCTTGCCGGACGCCCGCTTCGTACGCGGGCACCAGCGCCGCGATATTGAACAGATCCGAGCCGAAGGCGGTGATGGCGTCGGCATCGGGAATGATGGACAGCGTTGTGGCACCGCCCAATTCGCTGTCGGACGGGGAATGCGGGAACAGATGCGCGAGCGGTTCGATGATGACGATCAGCTCAGCGCCGGCGGCCAGATCAGCATTGATGGGTGAGCGCAGGCCGCCGTCGATGTAGTGGTGGCCGCCGACCGGGACCGGAGGGAAGACACCGGGAACCGCGGTGCTGGAGCCCAGCGCCTCGGGGAGCGAGGCCGCGCCGGTACGGGTCCAGGTCTGGAGCTCACCGGTGGTGGTGTCGAGGGCCGTGACGATCAAATCGGCGTCGGGCCAGTCGGACACACCCGCGAGGTCACTGATCCTGGCAATGTGGTCGGCCGGATCCCCCACCTGCAACTCCAGCGCACGGGCGCCGATGCGCTGGATCACTTCGGCCCGACTGAGTCCCGGGGTCGCCGCAAGCGTCATGATCTCGGTGAAAGCGTCCAGATTCGGCTGCGCCTGTGTCGTATCCGGCCGTGGCCGATTGTCCAGGCTCGGCAGCTCAGCACCGCCCGCGAGCATGGCGCCCACCACCGCACCGGCCGAGGTGCCGACGAACCGATCGGCCAGCGCCAGATCTATGCCCGCCGCACGCAAACCCGCTGCCAGACCGACCATCCAGAAGATGCCGACAGCGCCGCCACCTCCCAGTACGAGTGCATGGCGAATTCCATTGGGCGACACTGCGTCAGGCATGTCCCCACTGTACCGAAGCGGCCCGGTACGGCACGGAGGGAATCCGTGCCGTACCGGGCCCGCCGGTCGATCAGCGCTGCAGGAAGGCGAATTCGTCGGCCAGTTCGGCCACGCGCGCTTGCAGTGCGGTGACCGACGGGCCGGACTTGAGGACCTCGCGGGAGACGTTCGGCAGTACCGCGCCGAGATCACCTGCGGGGACCAGATTGCGGATGGAGTCCGCTCCCCCGCCCTGCGCACCCACACCCGGCATGAGGATGGGGCCGTTGAGGGCGGACAGGTCCGGGGCCTCGGTGAGGGTGGCGCCGATGACCACACCGACGGAACCGAATTCCGCGCCCACATTGGCGGCGGCCGCATCGTCGACCATGCGCTGGGCGATGGTGCGACCGTCGGGGCCGGTGATGCGCTGCAGCTCCGCACCTTCCGGATTGGAGGTGGCAGCGAGCACGAACACACCGCGATCGTTCGCCTTCGCCAGCTCCAGCGCCGGTGCGAGGGAACCGAATCCGAGGTACGGCGATACCGTCACCGCATCGGTGCCGAGCGGTCCGTCACCGAGCCAGGCGTGCGCGTACGCGTCCATTGTCGAACCGATATCGCCGCGCTTGGCATCGGCGAGCACCATGGTGCCCGCCGCGCGGAGGGCGGCAATCGCGTTCTCCAGGACCGCGATTCCGCCGGAACCGTAGGTTTCGAAGAACGCCACCTGCGGTTTGACCAGGGCCACCCGGCCGGCGAAGGCCTCGACGCACGCGTCGGTGAACTTCGCCAGGCCGTCGGTGTCCTCGGTCAGGCCCCAGGCCCGCAGCAGCGGCGGGTGCGGGTCGATGCCCACACACACCGGTCCGTGCTTGTGCATCGCATCCCGCAGCCGCACACCGAATGTCGTCATCGGATCAGCCCCGGAGGGTGGCGTGGAGCTCCTGCAGGGACCGCACGCCGATGCCGCCGTTGATGGTGGCCTCGATGCCCTGTACGGCCGCGGCCGCACCCTGCACCGTGGTGATGCACGGGATATTCGCGCTCACCGCGGCGGTGCGGATCTCGTAACCGTCCACGCGCGGACCGTTATTGCCGTACGGGGTGTTGAAGACGATATCGACGTCGCCGTCCTTGATCATGTCCACAATGCTGGGCTGATCGGTCTTCTCGTCCGAGTGCTTACGCACCTCTTCGCACGGAATACCGTTGCGCCGCAGCATTTCCGCGGTGCCCTCGGTGGCCAGGATGCGGAACCCGAGGTCGTGCAGGCGCTTGACCGGGAACACCATGGCCCGCTTGTCGCGGTTGGCGATCGAGACGAAGGCAGCGCCCTCGGTCGGCAGCGAACCGTAGGAAGCGGTCTGCGACTTGGCGTATGCCGTACCGATGTCGTCGTCGATGCCCATGACCTCACCGGTGGACTTCATCTCCGGCGAGAGCAGCGAATCGATGCCGCTGCCGTCGGGCCGCTTGAAGCGGTGGAACGGCAGCACGGCCTCCTTGACCGCGACCGGAGCGTCCATCGGCACGGTGCCACCGTCGCCCTCGGCCGGGAGCAGGCCCTCCTTGCGGAGTTCGGCAATGGTGGCGCCCAGCGCGATCCGCGCCGCGGCCTTGGCCAGCGGCACCGCGGTGGCCTTGGAGACGAACGGCACGGTGCGGCTGGCGCGCGGGTTGGCCTCGAGGACGTAGAGCACATCGTCCTTGAGCGCGTACTGCACGTTCAGCAGGCCCTTGACGCCGATACCGTGCGCGAGCGCGGTGGTGGAGCGGCGCACTGCCTCGATATCGCTGCGGCCCAGGGTGATCGGGGGCAGGGCGCACGCCGAGTCACCGGAGTGGATGCCGGCCTCCTCGATGTGTTCCATGACGCCGCCCAGGTAGACCTCTTCGCCGTCACACAGGGCGTCGACGTCGATTTCGATGGCATCTTCCAGGAACCGGTCGATGAGCACCGGGCGGTTCGGGCTGATGTCGGTGGCGCGGGAGATGTAGCCCTCGAGGGTGGCCTCGTCGTAGACGATCTCCATGCCGCGGCCGCCCAGCACGTAGGACGGGCGCACCAGCACGGGGTAGCCGATCTCGGCGGCGATCTTCTTGGCCTGCGGGAATGTGGTGGCGGTGCCGTACTTCGGGGCCGGAAGACCCGCTGCGACAAGCACATCACCGAATTCGGCGCGGTCCTCGGCCAGGTCGATGGCGGCCGCGGAGGTGCCGACCACGGGCACGCCCGCATCGGTCAGCTTCTGCGCCAGACCCAGCGGGGTCTGGCCGCCGAGCTGGCAGATGACGCCCACGACGGTGCCGGATTCGGTCTCCGCGTGGTACACCTCGAGCACGTCTTCGAAGGTCAGCGGCTCGAAGTACAGGCGGTCGGCGGTGTCGTAGTCGGTGGAGACGGTCTCCGGGTTGCAGTTGACCATGACGGTCTCGTACCCGGCCTCCGACAGCGTCTGCGCGGCATGCACACAGCTGTAGTCGAATTCGATGCCCTGACCGATGCGGTTCGGGCCCGAACCCAGGATGAGCACCTTGCCGCGCTCACGCTGCGGGGCGACCTCGGACTCGGCGGCGGGATCGAGCTCGTAGGCCGAATAGTGGTACGGCGTCTTGGCCTCGAACTCGGCGGCGCAGGTGTCGACGGTCTTGAACACCGGGCGAATGTGCAGGCGGTGCCGCAGCGTGCGCACGCCGTCCTCACCCGCGAGTTCCGGTCGCAGCGCAGAGATCTGGCGATCGGACAGGCCGTAGTGCTTGGCGCGGCGCAGCAGCGCCTCGTCGAGTACAGGGGCGTCGATGATCTCCTGGCGCAGCTCGACCAGTGCGGCGACCTCGGCCACGAACCACGGGTCGATGCCCGAGGCCTTGGCGGTCTCCTCGATGCTCGCGCCCAGGCGCAGTGCCCGCTCCACCTGGTAGATGCGGCCCTCGGTCGGAGTCCGCAGATCCTCGAGGATGGCGGCGACATCGGCCCACTCGCCGTCCGGCTGCGTCCAGAAGCCGGTGGCCTTGGTCTCGAGCGACCGCAGCACCTTGCCCAGCGCCTCGGAGAAGTTGCGGCCCAGCGACATTGCCTCGCCGACCGACTTCATGGTGGTAGTCAGCGTCGGGTCGGCGCCCGGGAACTTCTCGAACGCGAATCGCGGAGCCTTGACAACCACATAGTCGAGCGTGGGCTCGAAGCAGGCCGGGGTTTCCTTGGTGATGTCGTTGACGATCTCGTCCAGGGTGTAGCCGATGGCCAGCTTGGCGGCGATCTTCGCGATCGGGAAGCCGGTCGCCTTGGAGGCCAGCGCCGACGAGCGCGACACCCGCGGGTTCATCTCGATGACGATGAGACGGCCGTCGGCCGGGTCCACCGCGAACTGGATATTGCAGCCGCCGGTGTCCACGCCGACCTCGCGCAGAATATCGATGCCGAGATCGCGCATCTTCTGGTACTCGCGGTCGGTGAGGGTCATGGCCGGGGCGACGGTCATCGAGTCACCGGTGTGCACGCCCATCGGGTCGACGTTCTCGATCGAGCAGACGATCACCACATTGTCGCGGCGGTCGCGCATGAGCTCGAGCTCGAATTCCTTCCAGCCCAGAATGGATTCCTCGATGAGCACGTTCGCGGTCGGCGAGGCCGCGAGGCCGCCACCGGCGATGCGATCGAGATCCGTGTGGTTGTAGGCCATGCCGGAGCCCAGGCCGCCCATGGTGAAGGACGGGCGCACGACCACCGGGAAGCCCAGTTCCGCAACGGTTTCGCGGACTTCGTCCATGGTGTAGCAGACCTTGGAGCGAGCGCTCTCGCCGCCGACCTTGGCGACGATGTCCTTGAACTTCTGCCGATCCTCACCGCGCTGGATGGCTTCGAAGTCCGCGCCGATCAGCTCGACGTTGTACTTCTCCAGAATGCCGTTCTCGTGCAGGTCGACAGCGCAATTGAGCGCGGTCTGGCCGCCCAGGGTCGCGAGGATCGCGTCGGGGCGCTCCTTGGCGATGACCTTCTCGACGTACTCCCAGGTGATCGGCTCCACATAGGTGGCGTCCGCGTACTCCGGGTCGGTCATGATGGTCGCCGGGTTCGAGTTCACCAGCGAGACGCGCAGGCCCTCGGCCTTGAGGACACGGCATGCCTGGGTGCCGGAGTAGTCGAACTCGCAAGCCTGGCCGATGACGATCGGGCCCGAGCCGATCACCAGGATGTGATTGAGGTCGGTGCGGCGTGGCATCAGGCTCCTTCCATCAGCGTGGCAAAGCGATCGAACAGGTAGGCGGCGTCGTGCGGTCCGGCGGCGGCCTCGGGATGGTACTGCACCGAGAAGGCGCGCCCGCTGACCAGCTGAACACCTTCGACAACACCGTCATTGGCGCAGATGTGGCTGACTTCGGCCTTGCCGAACGGGGTGTCGAAGACCTCGCCGCGCTCGCCTTCGAGGGCGAAGCCGTGGTTCTGGGCGGTGATCGAGATGCGGCCCGTGTGGTGTTCGATGACCGGGACATTGATGCCGCGGTGGCCGAACTTCATCTTGTAGGTATTGCG